>CALMRZ010000051.1 GCA_937872225.1 uncultured Spirochaetota bacterium | reverse complement strand
TCAGCATTTCTTTTTTGTTCAGGAGGGCCGCCAGGTCATGGGGGTGCGTGCCGGGTATGGTCCAGATCAGGGCCATGGTCGCCGCCATGAGAATGGCGCATGCTATTATTTTAATGACCAGTTTTATCATGGGACAGGAGGCCTAAAATTTAAAATATATGAACTGCTGATTGGCGAAAACGCCGAGAAACACGAGGGCAAAAAGTATCCCGTAATACAAAGCCCATCGTACGTACCAGGGTTTGGCGGATATCAGTGTGCGCAATGGCTGTTTGCTGTTTTCCTGAATGATTTCCACTCCGTACCAGACAATGAGCATCAGCGCAAGGGTCGCCATTTCGGGCAGGAATGCCGGCTTGGCAAATCCTAGGAAGGTGACCTTGTTCTGAATGACCAGGAAGAATTTAAGCTTTTCATAATCCAGCGCAGCAATTATTTTAAAAAGATCGCCGAATCCGGTATGCAGATGGGATATAATATAAAAACCGTCGGACGCGGTGTTGGCCCTGAAGAATATCCCTGCAAAGGTAAACAGAAGAAAGGTTGTAAGGATCTTCAGGGCTTTATGAAAACGCGGGACCCTTGTCAGCCCTATCAGGGTATTGAAGCGTTCCCGGATTTTCTCAGTCCATATCGAGAAGAGCTGGTAGAAGCCGTTCAGGCTGGCCCATATGATGAAGGTCCAGTTCGCGCCGTGCCAGATGCCGCTCACTAAAAAGATAACCATGATGTTGTACTGCCAGCGCCACCGGGCGACCCGCTTCCCCCCCAAGGGAATGTATATGTAATCTCTCAGCCAGGATATCAGGGTGATATGCCACCGCCGCCACAGATCCGAAATGGACGTGGACAGATACGGGCGCCTGAAGTTGTCCGTCAGCTTGAAGCCCATGAGCTGGGCCGTGCCCACGGCTATATCGGAGTATCCTGAAAAATCGCAATAGACCTGGAATATGAAGCTGAAACAGGCTATGATAAGATAAATTCCCTGGTAACCATGGGGGTTGTTGAACACTTCATTGGCAATAATGGCCGCCCTGTCGGCAATGACGATTTTTTTGAAAAATCCCCACGCCATGAGCTTTAGCCCGTCGGTGAAGCGCTGATAGTCAAAGGTATGTTCTTCCCTGAACTGGGGAATGAGCATTCCCGAACGCTCTATCGGACCCGCCACTATCTTGGGGAAAAAAAGTATGTAGAGGGAAAAAATGCCCAGGTGCCGTTCTGCTTTCTGGCCCCGGTAAACGTCGATGATATAGCTGATGCTGTGAAAGGTATAATATGAAATACCCACGGGAACGATGATATTCAATATCCGGGCCGGATAGTTCAGCATGAAAAAGCTGGCTATTTGAGATATGGTCTGGTTGAAAAAATTGAAATATTTGAAAATGAAGAGCAAAACAAGGGGGAACAATATACCGATGAGCAGGTATATTGTTGTTTTATTTGAAGCCCCGGATGCGCTCCTCTCGATCATGATCGCAATGATATAATCAACGATAATGACAGACAGCACGGAAAGGATGATAATGATGTAATAATGGACGGGTGTTGTGCCGGTTACATAGGATGAATAATAGAAATATCCGAAGAAAAAGCAGCTGGATGCAAGGAGCCATATCCACCGCCAGGCATGGGGAATCAGAAAATAGACCAGTACTACCGTGGGAAGAAATATTAAAAAATCAATCGAGCTGAAAAGCATATCAGGTATCGTTCTTTATGCATTGCCAATGCATCGTTGTCATGGCTTTGATGCGACGTCAAGAATATTAATGTATATACAACTTTTCGCTGGCGAGCACCCTATATCCGCATTAAAAATATAGTCAAGACAAAAAATATTTCAGCGTTGGGCTATGGGGTTGTTTTGATATGATGCGACCGGGGAGATTGGCCCTCAATCAACGAAATTATTCCGAGAGCATCCACTCAAGGCTGTCTCTGATGCTGTACATCGGATGCCAGTTGTACTGCTTCATAAAGGCCGAACTGTCGCCAATGGCTTTCAGAATTTCATTTTTCCTGATTAATGAATCGGAATGATGTATGTCAAGTTTGACCCTGGCAATCTCCTGGATTAACCCAACCATGTCCGAGAGCCTGTATGCGGTCCCGCTGGCAATATTGAAAACGCCGCCATCCTTAAAATTTTCCATTATGCGTATATAGGCATCGCCCACGTCGCGGACGTCGAGAAAATCGCGCATAACGTTCAGGTTTCCGAGCTGTATGGAGGTGTTTTTTTCCCTGATTGATTTCACAATTTTCGGTATCACGAAATGGGGATCCTGGCCGCGGCCGATATGGTTAAAAGGCCTGACAATCGCAAAGGGGAGTCCGTGTTCATGGTGGAATACCTGCACCAGGTGTTCAGCGGACGCCTTGCTCGCTCCGTAATGGTTGACCGGCCGTATCGGCGCCTGCTCTGTAATGGGCTGCGATGCGTCGTCAACGATGCCATATACCTGGGAAGAGCTGGCCAGGAGAAAGCCGGGCTTTTTGGCAAGATGTGTCGTGGCAGTAAGAATGTTCAGGGTCCCCGTGACGTTTATGGAGTATAATAATGACGGGTTCGTGTAATCGACCCGGGATATGGCGGCCAGGTGAAAAATAAAATCAGGCTGCAGTTCGTCCATGGTGCGCATTACCGCCGCCTGGTCGGTGATGTCAACGGCATGGACATTGCTGTCGCTGCTCCGTATGTCAATGCCGGACACAGGGTGTCCCTTTTCCTCCAGCAGGCGCCGCAGGATCGTGCCAACAAAACCATTGATGCCGGTAATAACTATGTTCATCGTTTCTCTACCTGCTTGCGGGTCTGTGGATTATTCGAGGCATTTCCACCGTCAGGATTGCTTCACCCGTTCAAGGTCGCGCTGGACCATTATCTCCACAAGTTCCTTGAATTTCACCTTTGGTTCCCAGCCGAGCTCTTTTTTAGCCAGGGAATAATCCCCCAGGAGCTGGTCGACTTCGCCGGGCCGGAAAAACCTGGGGTTTATCTTTACAAGGGTTT
>CALMRZ010000050.1 GCA_937872225.1 uncultured Spirochaetota bacterium | reverse complement strand
CCTGCGACTGTGACGGGTTTCTCGAAAAAGAAGTCCCCGAGATCAAGACGGCATCTATGCCGCCGCGGCTGGTCATTTCAATAATTGTGAAAAATCTTAAAGGTTATTCTTCGTATCGGATTGCAATTGAGGTGGCAAAATGGGTACGGGGTATTTTCAGTTGATGCGGATTCCTATGACCGTGTATACCATTATATTAAAATCAATGGGCGCGCGTCACCCCGTCTCGTTACAGCCTGAACCTCTTTACCATCTCCAGCAGGTCCTGCGACTGCCGGGCCATGGACGCGCTGGCGGAAGCGTTCTCCTCCACGAGGGCCGAGTTCTGCTGGGTCAAGGATTCCAGCTCCATGATGGCGGTGCTGACCTGCTCGATCCCGCGGCTCTGCTCGCTGCTGGCGGCGGCTATTTCCGATATGAGGCGGCGCACATCGCCGGTGGCGGCGAGTATCCGCGCCAGCGCCTCGCCGCTTTTCTGGGCCAGCTCGGTGCCGCTCTTCATCTTTTCCACGGAGTCCTTGATGATGCGGCCGATCTCGTTGGCGGCGCTGGCTGACCGCTGGGCGAGGTTGCGCACCTCGCCGGCCACTACGGCGAAGCCGCGGCCGTGCTCGCCGGCCCGGGCGGCCTCCACGGCCGCGTTCAGGGCCAGGAGGTTGGTCTGGAAGGCGATGTCGTTGATGACGGCGATGATGTCCGCGATTTTGGTGCTGGACTCGTTTATGACGCTAATGGCGGTGATGGACTGGTTGATGACGCTGCTTCCTTCCTCCGTGAGCCGCGCCATGTTGTCCGATACGTCGCGGGCGTTCTGTGCGTTCCGGGCGTTCTGCTTAACCGTCGCGGACGTCTCCTCTATGGTCGCGGCGATCTCCTCGAGGGACGACGCCTGCTGGCTGGTGCGCTGCGAGAGGTTCTCGTTGCCGGCGGCTATTTCATGTATCTCAGACGTCAGGGCGCCGGCGGCGTTGACCACCTGCTGCAGGAGGCGGCGCAGCACGATTATGAACTGGCTGAAGCTCTCCGACAGCATCCCGATCTCGTCGTCGCGCCGCAGGCGGGGCTTCTCGGTCAGGTCAAGGTTGTCCGCCGTCCCGCTGATGCCGCCAATGATCGAAAGGAGGGGCCTGAGGATGGTCCCCTGGAGGATGATGATATCGACCATGGTGAGGGCGATGACCCCGGCGATGATGAAGATGAACATGAGCCATGCCTTGCGCTTGAGCTTGATGACGTCGCTGATGTCGAAATCGGCGCCCACGATGGCGGCGACGGCGCCCCCGACCTTGACCGGGTAAAAGGCGCTGAGGTAGGTGCCCCACTGGTCGGTGTACGGTTCAGTGGTGATCTTCAGCGTCCCGGTCCGGTAGGCCTGCTCCATCGCCGGAGGATAGTCCTTGTATTCCTTCATGAATGTCGCGTCTTCCGGCTTGTAATCCTTTGCCGCGGCGTAGTTGGCGGTGTCCATGACGAAAATGTATTTGCCGTCCTTCGGCACTGACGCGTACAGGTATTTCAAGCCGAAGACCTGCTTCAGCTCGTACAGCTTCTCATGGATCCGGTTGAAGTAGTCGGTTGTATCGGCACCCGGCTTGAAAAGATCGTCGATCATGGTGAAGTCGATGCTTTTTTCGATGGTCAGCACCGCGAAGGTGAGGCGCGCGTCAATGCCGTTCTGGATCTCGCCGGCATAGCGGAAATAGTAGACGGAGCTGGAAAACAGGGCGATGACGATGATGGATAAGCCGATGAAGAGGGAGAACCTGGTTCGCAATCCGAGTTTCATTGTGGCCTCCAGGGTATGGTGGTGACGCCGATAAAGGACTGAAACTGTTTTCTATCAAGATATCGAAGGATATGAAAAAAGCAAGCAGTTTTAGAAGCTCCTCTGGATAATGGCAAAACAGGTCATTATCCAATGAATTGCTTTTAAAAAGATAATCCCGCGCCGCTAAAATCTTGACAAAGACACCTTCCTCCGGTGATGTATCATGGAACGGCTCGGCCAACCGATACAGCGAGGATACATCAATGCATCGCACATCCCTTTTCCTGATAATGACAACAGCCGCGGCGCTATTCGCCGCCTGCGGGAAAGACACCATCGATCTCAACGGCACCACGGTCTTCAAGGCCGACGGCGCGGTTATACGCTACGCCTCCTTCGGCAGCGGCGAAAAGCCGCGGTTCCATGCCGTCAGGGCCCTGAAGGGCGTTGATACCGAAGAGCCCCTGGAAATAGTCGGCGTGTTCCCGGCCGGCCCGGAGGTCCTGGTGGCGGTCACCAGGAAGCACGGCCTGTACCGGATATCGGGCCTTGGAAAATCCTTCACGAGGATCGACCGCGGCCTGCCGCCGGAAGTCGTCTATCCTTTTAAGAAAAAAAATGTGACCAAGCCGGTCTTCAGCTTTGCCGTGTCATCGGACGCGAAGCGGGTCGCCATCATCGTTCCCAGCGACCTGTACCTTTCCCGCGACGGCGGGAGCACCTTCGAGCGCCTTCCCCTGGCGGGGGTGAAGCGCTACACCGAGTATCTTTCCGTGGCCATCGGCCCGGACCGGGACGGCCCGATTCTTATCGGCACCTCGTCCAACGGCGTATACGTGTCGCGCGACGGCGGCGCCACCGCCCGGCGCATCAGGGGCGGGGTCCCCGGCGAGCCGACGCGGACGCCCAATTTCCTCGAGGAGATACGCTCCCTCTGCTTCGGCGGCGACGGCGACACCTTCTACGCCGGCTTCGGCAACGGCGGCGGCGTGTACCGCGGCAGCGTATCACGGGGGATGATGGAAAAGATCGACATGGCGCCGCTCTTCACCTATCCTGACGGCGACTTCTACCGCGTCACCTCGGTGAACTGGACCGGCGGCGAGCTTTTCATCGGCACCAACCGGAACTGGAGGAAGGTCGTCAGGGACGGAACGGCCAGGGGCATCGCCCCGGACGGGCAGACGCGCGACCTCTTCCTCAACGATGAGTCCGTCATAGGGGCCCGCGTTGGCGGCCGGAACCTCTTCTTCCCGGGCGACTACCGGCCCGGCCGCTCATTCGACCCGGACAGGCGGGCCCTGGGGAAGCACGCCATGTACATCAGCTATTCCTTCACCCAGGGTGAAAACTATGCAAAGCTCCTGAAGCTCCTGCGCTATCTTACATTCAACGCCGTTGTCATGAACCTCAAGGACGATTACGGCTCGATCCGCGTGCCTGTGTCCGATCCCCTTATCAGGCAGGTGCCCGGTTCGGTGAATCCTTATAAAAACGTGCTGCAGACCATCAAGCGGCTCCGGTCCGACGGCATCTATGTCATTGCCCGTCAGGTCTGCTTCAAGGACGAAAAGGTGTTCCAGTACTTGGGCAACAAATACGCGGTGAAGAACCCCGGCGGGTTACCCTTTCACAAGGGGCCGGAAAAGTGGGTCGACGGCTACAGCGAGTTCGTGTGGGACTACAACATCGCCGTGGCAAAAGAGCTACAGAAGGCCGGCGTCGACGAGATACAGTTCGATTACATCCGCTTCCCCGACGTGCGGGGCGAGGTCGACAACCGTCGGTTCGATTTCAAGAAGGAGCACCAGACCATGCGGGAGGCCCTGGCCTCGTACCTGATAAAGGCCCGGGCGGCACTCACGGTGCCCATTTCCATCGACCTCTTCGGCTACAACGCCATCTACCAGTGGGGCGAGTGGATCGGCCATGACGTAAGCGAGCTCTCCCGCTACGTCGACGCCATCAGCCCCATGTTCTACCCGTCCCACTACACGGGCGGGTACGCGGCAAGTTACGGCGACCGGCGCATCTACTACACCATCTACCTGAGCTGCAAGCGCGCGAAGGAGCTCGCCGGGGGCGTGATCCTGCGGCCCTACATCCAGGCCTTCTACTACAGGGACAACGCGGACAAGTACTGCGTGGATTACATCGGGTGGGAGCTCGACGGCCTGAAGGACAGCGGCGTCGCGGACTACATTTTCTGGAACGACCTGTCTGAGTACACGATCCTGATACGGGGCCTGCGCAAGTACCGCGGCATGGGGGAGGGGCCGGTGCCGCCCGAGATCAGGGCGTCGATACCGAAAAAGCTCTCCTTTGACGCGATGGTGGAGAAAAACAATTCTGAAACGGCGCCCTGACGCGGGTGTATTGTTCTTGACGAAAACCGCCGATCCAATAAATTTTGATATATACGGGTAACAAGCGGCATGGCGGGTGCCTTCCGCTCCAGGGTGAGGGTGCCGGCGGCGCCGCGCGTGGAATTACACCCGACTGGCGCGCCCCGCTTCGGGCGGGGGACAATCATTTCCCGGGGGTATGATATGGTTCTGGTTACGGGCAGCAACAGTCTGCTGGGCACAAATCTGGTGAAGAAGCTCCTCGAGAGCGGCGAACAGGTGCGATGTCTTGACCTGGAAAAGCCCCGGGACGTGCCGTCCGGCGTCGAGTTCATCGAGGGCGACAACCTCGACGCCCTGCTCCTCGGCAAGGCGTGCACGGGCATCGACACGGTGTTCCACCTGATGGACGTGAAGAGCTCCAAGCACCGCGGCAGGCGCTTCATGAGAAGGATCAACATCAAGGGCACCGGGATCCTTTTAAAGGCCGCCCAGATCGCCTCGGTCAAGAAGTTCATATTCCTTTCGTCATACGAGGTGTACGGCGCCGTCAAGAACCTGCCCGTCGGCGAAAGCGACCTCAAGGTGCTGAAGCCGTTGACGCGGTACGGCAAGGACAAGCTCAAGGCCGAGAAGCTGTGCCAGGAACAGATCAAGCTGAAGAAGATGGGTATCACCATCTTCCGGCCGGCCCCTATCATCGGCGCCGGTACCCATAACCCCATCGTGCTGATCACGCTCCTCATGGCCATGGGCATGGAGGAGGCGAACCGCATCTATGTCGCCGGCCACGGCGAGAACCGCTTCCAGCTCCTTCACCCGGATGATGCCGCCGCGGCCTTCCTCGCCGCCCACAGGGGGAGCGCCTACGGCAAGATATACAACCTCGGCTCCGACGACGTGCCGACGCAGATGGCGCAGATCGAAGAGGTGAAGAAGATGGCCGGCCTGGACGCGACCATCATGCACATGGCGACGTCGAAGGCGAAATTCCGGTCCTTTTTCCTGAAGCCCTTCAAGATCGACTACCTGAATAAGGGCCACGTGATGTATCTCCTCACGGACCTTATCCTGGACTGCTCCCTTGCCAAGCACGAGCTGGCGTGGCAGCCGAAGCGCGGCAACATTGACATCATACTTGAGACGATCGAGTGGTATAAGAAAGAGAAGCTGTAGGATACCCCCCAACCCGCGTTCTCACGATAAGGTTGATGCCAACGCAGACACAGGGTAAGCGTCAAATTAACCCCATCTTGAAATTTCAAATATAATCCGGTATCCTCCG
>CALMRZ010000049.1 GCA_937872225.1 uncultured Spirochaetota bacterium | reverse complement strand
CTGATGAATTGGTCCGTCAGAAGAAGTTTCTCCTTGAGGCCATTGAGACCGATAATCCGGCTTATAAACAATGGTATCTGGAACAACTGGCTGATCTTTTCAAGTTAAACGGGGTAAAAGTAACAAAGAAACAATAGTGGTTTTTTCGAAAGACCCTGTTTAACCATATTCTACGGAATAAGTATTGACAGGGGGCTATTATTGTTAGTATTTTGAAATATCAGAAGGTATTACCATGCAAGTGAAAGAAATCGCAAAACAGGTCATTGATAAACTTCCCGATGAGTCGTCCCTCGATGATATTATCCATGCCCTCTATATCAGGGCTAAGTTTGAGCATGGGGAAGCCCAGATCCGTCAGGGTCAAGGTGTTTCCCACGATCAGGCGAAGCAATCATTTCAAAAATGGCTACGATAATCTGGTCCCCTGTCGCGCTTAAAGATGTTGACGCAATCGCTGAATTTATTGCGCGTGATTCCGCTGATAATGCCGCATTGTTCATAAGCCGCCTTGTATCCATGACAGACAAATTAGAGCAGTTCCCTGATATTGGGCGAGTGATCCCGGAAATTGGCGATGATTCCTGCCGAGAGATCCTGTATGGGGCGTATCGCATCATGTATCGAATTGAGGGTGATGAGGTATGGATCACCGGTATTGTTCATGGAGCGCGTGACTGGCTCCCAGAAATATAATTTGAATGTTGTTCACGTAATGATCAACAGAAGGCAAAAAACCCCTTTCCATTTCAAGGGGTTCTCGCCTCCGGTTGAATATTTGCATAGTAATCAATTAAAATCCAGTAACTACAATATCTTTATCCGCCTGAATTAGAAGTGACCATTTCCCTTTTTCCCATTTACTTTTCAGAACCTCAAATGCTGCTACCCTATTAACCGTTAGTCCGGGATTCAGATTACTGATTATTTTTGAATTATCATGTTCGGGAAATTCAAGATTATAGGCAAATGTGCCATTCTCGTCTTTTTTATACTTTGTTTTCCCATCCATGAGGTAAACAACAGGTTGGTTATACGCACCGATAGGTTTATTTGAAATATTTTTAAAACTCATACGGACAACAACAAAGACGCCGCCACCACTTGGACTCGTGTTTCCGATTTTTCCATATCCTTTCACGCTTTGAACGATAATATTGTATTTTTTTGTGACAATGGTTTGTCCAACTTTTCCTGTCTGCTTGCTACCAAAAAGGGCAAATACCGATGTTGCGAAAAATAAGATCACAACCGTTACCATAAGAATACGTGAAACCATCTTTTTGATACTCATGAATATCCTCCTGTTTTTGATTTTGTTGTACCGGCAGGGAACTCACTCCCTGCCAGTATCAAATTACTCTGTCAGTTATATGTATACACGGAATGCCCCGTTTCCGTAGTTCCCGCCGTATCGCTATATACTGTTGTTTGCTGATTATAATCTGATGAAGTATAGGTATAATCAGCCGCTCCCAAACCACCAAATGGCGGAGAAAGTGATACGTGTGTCGTCCGCGTTCCTGATCCATTTAATGTGGCAGTCATTGTTGATTGAAGTGTCCAATCACTACCGCTCCATGAGTAAATTTCTTGAGAGGAGTTTGTCACATTGGTACCGGTAAATCCAAAGACCAATCGCAGACTGTTAACAGAATTGTTTTGATAAATCATACTTGTCCCACGATTGGATGTGTCATAAGATATGGAAAGTGATCTTAGATGAGTTCCTGTCCTATCTCCTGACCATTGGTCGATTTGAGTCACTAACCCGCTTGAGTAGGTGAAATATACCGAGTTCTGTAATACATCACTATCATTATAGGTGAGAACTTTCTGGTATGTCCCATCGCCATTCAAGGTGTACACAGAATAACCTGTGCGAGTGGTTCCAGTAAAATCAGAATATATATCAGTTCGGGTTATTTTGCTACTGGCATCGAAGGTGTTCACAGCATAGGATTTACCCGTATCATCATTGGTCATCCATAGTGTGTCTCCTCCAGCACCGGTACTGCTTTTAACTGATACAGTACATGATGATTTAACAATACTATCAGGGAAGAAAGGGGGTATTATGGTTTGTATCAACCCATTGAAATTGTTCTGCGCGTATGTGGCGGAAAAATCAGCTTCGGTGATAAAGACCGTTACTGTTTCACCAGTTTGGGTTGCAGATGGGTTATAATCCTTTTTATCTTGTGTGTAGTTCTGTTTCCAATATGCAAAGAGGGTCATATTTCCAGAACCCATTGAGAATGTTTGTCCAACGGCATAAGTTGTTCCACTCCCATTAGCCGCTGTGTTCCATCCCCCGAATGAATATCCTGTCTTTTTCAAATTGCCACTGTTACTTAGGACAGTTACCGTTTGACCGGTGTAATAACTTGCCGGGTCAGTGGGAACAGCCCCGCTTGAACTGGCATTGTCATTGTAGGTCACAGTATAGGTGGGAAGAGCGGTCCATTGAGCATAGAGCGTTACATTAGTAGAACCCATTGAGAACGTCTGGGTTGCGGTATATGATGTTCCACTTCCATTTGAAGCGGTGTTCCAACCATTAAAAGAGTATCCTGCCCTGACTAATGTGCCGGGATCAAACACGGTAACTATTTGTCCGGTAGTATAATTGGTAGTATCGATAAGAGCGCTTCCGCCCGTACTGCCATTCCCGCTATAGGTAACTGTATAGGTGGGTTGATTTGTCCATCGGGCATAGAGAGTCAAATTTGCCGCGCCCATTGTGCAGTGTTGACCTTGGGAATAGGTTGTCCCACTCCCATCAGCCACAGTATTCCACCCGGCGAAGGTAAATCCTGTTTTTGCCAAGGTGCCTGTGTTACCAAGAATGATAACAGTGGCCCCTGCTGTGTATGTATTAGAATCAGTGGGGACACTTCCGCTTGTACTTGTATTGTTATCATAGGTTACTGTGTACGTAGTAGCAGGTGGTGATCCCAACCCGAGCAATAGCAACAAAGCGCTATTATTATTGCCCTTGCTTGAATTACAACCGATTGTGATAATAGCCAATGCAACAATGACTGTCCCTATGATTAAGCGTGACCATTCCCCAATGAGCTTTTTCATACTCACTCCTTCTTGTAATGAAATACATCCCAAAGAATGATAAATCTAATAAACTCCACCTGTAAGCATAATTAAACAATAGTTATCCTGGTGTTGTCAATAAAAAATCAACCTCAAAGATAGAGTTATTTGTATAAATCAACCTATTGGAATGTTCTTAATGCGCCTCAATTGAATATAATCCCCATAACAATTGAGGTTTTGAATGGATATAAAAAAGGTTCTTGGCAAGAATATCAGGAAATATCGAAAGATTGCAGGACTCACCCAGGATGAATTAGCTGAAAAGCTCGATATATCTCCCAAACATTTATCAAACATTGAGGTCGGGAAGAAGTTCGTAACCTCTGATTTGTTGGAGAAAATATCACGCATACTGGAAGCCTCTCCAGCGGCGTTGTTTTATACCAGCGCATATAAGAAGCTGGATGATGATCAGATAGCCCTTATTGAAAAGAATATTGATGAACATATTAAAACCTTCTCAAAGACGCTGAAAGAAAAGATCCGAGACTTGACTTAGAATCCTATCGTTTTCATCTCCTTGTCTTTCTTATACGCAACCTCTATCTCAAGCTCTCCTATAATTTTATCATTTGTAATTGTTCCAGTATCCGCAAACCGGTATCGTTGCCATACGGCTTTGATGTCGCCAGGAGTTAAATCAGGAATAGTTTTAATTCTATATATCTGATGTTCAGTTAAGGTCCCATTCTTAAGCGTGAAGTACTTATTGTATAAAAGTATCTTCGCTTCTGATGTTAATGGCTTGAATTCTATCTTCCAACTGAACCGCCTCATGACAGCTTTGTCAAGGTTGGGAAGAAGGTTGGTACAGCATATGAGTAGCCCATTATGATTTTCCATCTGGGTCAGGAATTCATTGGTCCTACTAATCTCCCAAGATCGAAGCGCTGTTTCCCGTTTCGTAAAAAATGAATCAGCCTCATCGATGAATAATATGCTTGGTTTGCGTTGGGCTTCCTCGAAGGAATTCTTGATATTCTTTTCAGCTTCACCAACATAGGGACTTTCAAGATCGGAATATCGTTTTATGATTAAGGGTAATGAAGTTGCGGAAGCGATATACTTAACAAATTCTGATTTACCCGTTCCTGAGGGACCATAAAAGAGGGCATTAAAGCTATAATTCTGATTTTTATGCCCATCTTTCATGTAGGGAATAAATGAGTTTATGGTTTTCATAAATTGAGAGACGTCACAATCAAGATTTAATGCCGATGGGTCATAGAAATCATTTATAAAAACATTGGGGTTGGTTTCATCCTTAACCGCAATACCATTTATCAACTCTTCATGATGCTTCAAAACATCTCTGAGAGACACTTCAAAATTCTTGCGATTGCTGTCATTCGCACTCAAATATGCTGATATGGTTGATAAGGCTGAGGCAATACCGCCAGCATTGACCTTATACTCTTTGGCAAGGCTGGTAATCAATGAATCAGAAAAGAGTTGTTTCGTGGGATGCTCTTTCAAGATGTTGTTCCAAATGTTCAGTCGTTCTTTTTCGGTAAATGCTTTGAAGTGAAGACTATAGGAAAATCTCCTAAGTGTTGATTCTTCCATTGAGCCAACTTCATTGCTGATCCAAATGGTCTTAATGTGTGAGTTATCCAGAAATTGATTGAGATAGCCTTTGTCGGCTGTTACGCGATAAGAATTCCGGTCTTCTTTGGTGTTGAGCAGAAAATCAGCTTCATCGACAATCAGAATATTTTCATCACCAGCAAGGAGAGTGTTAACAATGCCCAATGCCCTCAGTCGTTCCAATGGATGGACAAATGACTGACTCCGTAATTCATCTTTGGATGACCCATATTTAAGGAATAGGATTTGCTTGCTCATGTTTGCGACAATTGAACGGGCAAATTCGGTCTTTCCTGTTCCCGCAATCCCATACAGTAAAATGTTGCATGGTGAGGGAGATGAAAGGAGCGTTTGAATAATTTCCTTGCTGGTGGATTCAATGGTAAAGGAGTAAAGGTCTAAGGTGCTCTCATTATCACGAGAAATGTAGTTGTCCAAGAGGGTAATATCCGACATACCACAGAGGTATTCCTCAATGGTGCTATCGAGGTAAACACTGGCGCATGCTTTTGAATTGACGTTGATTTCCCTGATGATTCCGTTTTGATAGAGCTTCCCATCATACCGAAGTGCTTGCTTGACCACCATTACCGGCAATGAAACCGCAATGGATACAATCCTTAAAAACTCAAAGAAGCTGATGTCACTGGTAAGTGAGGTAAGCCGATAGCTGTTTATTGACACGAGGCAATAGATGAAATTGAGTACCTGAATTTCCTCAGAGGACAAATGGAAGAGTGATTTGAGAGTATCAGTCCGATTGGTATATTCAATCTCATTTTTGCTGATGGCTGATCCACGTTCCTTGGTGAGCAATGTGGCAATGAATTGCCGCAATTCCCTTTGTGAAATGGTAATCTCACCATGCATCAAAGCTTTGTATATCGCGCGTCCCCATGTTCTGAATTCATCAAGAGTGTTTTTCACTTGTTCATAATCATTTGAATCGGACAACCCACCATAAGCGTGAATTAAGTCGATGAACTCAAGTTGTGAGTCAAAGCTCATGAGCGATAAGGCATAAAGGAGTAATTCATCAGTGAATTGATACTTGGAAACAAGGTTGATTGCGTAGGTTAATTCCTGCCGTAATAATGGGTGTTCTTCAAGCGAGTAATCATACAGGAATTGTTCACTTGCGTTTATGTTTTTCTGTTCTATTGCCATATGTGTATCATTGCAATTATCATGGCAATAATAATACTGAAAAACCCTCGTGTAAATACCTTTAACTATGAAACACAGCAAAAGTTATACGCCATGCCAATTAAAATTGACAGGGATACCCTCGTGTCAATCTTCCCATCCTCTACTTTGACACTTCCAATTAACCTGTCAATATCCTCAAATATAAATCCCTCGTTATTTCTGGAAAGTGGTTTACCGTAGGGTTGATAAAGTAATTATATACAACTAACAAGACGTTATGTGAAATAGGAATAAATATCAATGAATGTATTGATAACAGACAATAATTCAACAATCCAACAGGACATGATTGATGTATCTGATATTGCCAGGGATTTTGAGATAACCAAACCAGTATTTATTCAAAGAAGTACATGGGAATCATATCTATGTCGGAAGGGAAGAGGCGGAAGACCTCATGTTGAATATGGGTTGTTGCATGATGTGATGAATAATCTCAGCACCAAGATCAATGAGTCGGTATCAAGGAATATCGTCATCACCATTGAGTATCATGATCACAAAGGTATCATTCAAAAACTGGTGTTAAAAGCCGCTATGAATGATGGCAAATCTGGCATTATTATTGGCAGTTTCGATGAAGAAAAAAATGCAAGTTTAACGAGTGATTTATGAACTTTTTCTAAACGTTTTGAACGTCGCCCGAATACAATATAGGGTACTCTCTATATAGGTAAAAATTTTATTTTTTGCCTTCATGGAGAGATCTTAACGTATGAGGGCAGCTTATGGAGCAGCGAAAGAGCGCTCAAGGTTTTTTGGTTCAAAAGGACCTGAACAATGATAAAGACGACCCATTTTTAACTGACGATCCCGAAACAATAGAATTGTATAAGGATCGTCTTATGGAATTTTGCAGGGTATCGGAAAAACGAAGAAAGATCATTTATGGCAAATGAGTTAGAAAAATCAATATCAGCCAAGATCGCTGAATTAAAAGCTCAAGGATGTAATGCCAATACATTCGCGTTCTCCTATGCCCGCGTCTCGTCAGAAAAGCAGGAGAAGGGCAACAGCCGTGATGATCAGGTCCTTGAAGCAACCGAATACGCCCAAAGGCATGGATTACAATTGATTCATATCTTTGAAACTACTGAATCAGCATGGCATAATAACCGGGAAGTATTTAACCGAATGCTCGAACTTGCCCTCGAATATAAAGTTAAAAACCTGATTTTTAAAAATTTCGACCGTCTTTCCAGAAACTATCTGGATTGGGGAAAAGTTACGGAGTTGATAAGACATGAAGGACTTCAAATTCATTTTTATGAGCAAACAGTAACACTCCAAAAAGAGTCCACTGCCGAAGAATTTATCATGGGCGATTTGGGTGCGGTATTTGCAATATTTTTGTCTAATAAAATATCCCAATCGGTCAAACGTGCCTGTAAGAACAAAGCCGAGAAGAAAGGAGTCGCCCTCAAAGCTCCATTTGGGTATAAGTGGGATGACACAATCAAAAACTTTGTGTTTCACCCTGTTGAAGCACCCATCATAAAGGAGATGTTTGACCTTTATGATAGCCAGCAATATTCCATGATGGAAGTAGCGCGGATTCTTAACGCTAAGGGATATAAAACCCAGAAGGGATATAAGTTCAATGCCCAGACAATAACTCGTATTTTACGGAATGAATTCTATGCGGGGATTTATAAATTCAAGGGAGCGCCATATAAAGGGTCACATCCGACTTTTGTGTCAGAAGAACGGCTTGCTGACAGAATCAAATTCATAGAGGATAACTTCAAGGGACATCGAAAACAATCAACTGACTTCTTGTTATCCAAATTCGTGAAATGTTCCATCTGTGGCAAAATGTATACTGGTTATAAAATAAAAAATAGCTACATCTACTATGACCATAAATGTGCCGCTCATAATAACCAGAAGGGAAGGATCAGGGAAACAGAGTTAATGGGCTTGGTTGATAAAGAGGTTGAACAGGTGGTTTATTTCGGCCAGTTCGATGATTATCTGAAACGGGTATTCAGCAATTCGATCGGTTCACGGATTCAGAACACCAAGAAACGGAAGAAAGATATAAATAGAACTATTGCCCAGAATGAAACTAAGAAAGAACGGCTTCTTGATCTTTATGGGGATGGTCAGATAAAGAAAGAGGATCTATACAGAAAGATCAATGAAGTAGAAATCGATATAGGCAGGTTAAAAGACGAGCTGGAAATACTGGATGATGACCTGGGCAAGTATGAATATAAGGTTATTGAGGTCATCGACTATTTACGGTATTTCTCGGACACTTATGCCAAAGACACAAATGAAGGCCGGATTGAGCTATTAAGGACAATGGCATCGGGCATCTATTTTGATGGAATGCTTAAGGTAAGAATCGACTGGATCAAGCCCTTTTCCTTCCTTCTCGATCCCAAAGTCATGGAACAGGTCAACAATCTGCCTGAAAATAACAAGAGGCGGGAAATCCCGCCTCCTGAAAAGTTTAAGTCCCGTTCTGCAGGTGACGAGGGAATCGAACCCCCAACCTGCGGTTTTGGAGACCGCTGCTCTGCCTAGTTGAGCTAGTCACCTATTGGGTGAGAGTATGAAAGATTTTACCCGCCAGTTCGTCAAGTATTTTTGCATAAAAAGCGGCATTTCGAAGAGTTTCCCTGTATCTGCCGGGAAAATGGCTTTGGGACAACTTTGTTGAAGTATATTTTGCGCTTGATTTATAATAAACAACCGCTACTGTATAACCCGTGAATTAGTCAGATTGAAGTCCTTCTGACCGCGCACTAGTTATTGAGATTATGGTGTATATCCCCATGAAACAATTCATAGTCCTGTTATTGTCTTTCCTGGCAGTGCTGTCATCCTGCGCATCGGAGGAGAAGAAGCTGGGTGGGAAAAAGCTCGATGAGATAATTACGGACACCTCTGTCATCACCGGCGCCGTTATCGCCGTTGATCAAAATAGCCGGATGGTGACCATCAAGGACGGGTCCGGCTCCTATGCCACTTTCAGGGTGGACCGTGAAGTGAAAAGTCTCGCCGGCATACAGAAGGGAAACCGGGTCATTGCCACATACATGGAATCGATAGGGATCCGTGTCGCGGCTCCGGGCAGCGAAAGCTCCAGCGTCAAGGACAAGAGAGAACTCACTGTCGAAATAGGTCTTAAGGGAGACAGGCCCTACCGGGTGACCGCCAGGGTGGTGGAGCTCACGGCGGTGGTGGACTCGATCAATCACCATAAGAGGTATATCTCGGTACGGGGGAGCAGGGGCACCATCCTGTCCTTTAAAGTCGGGAAAACCATTGAAGGTTTTGAAACCGTGAATAAGGGCGACGAGGTGGTTGTCCATTATACCGAGCCTGTCGCCATACTTATTGAGAAGGTAAAACAGGAAAAGTGATGTGCCGTTTCTCGGCGGGTTTTACAACACATCAATAATACTCGCTGATCTCCGAATCCTCGAAGAGATACTTCTGGTTGTCCTCGCCGTTTTCGTCCAGCTCGCACGGGTAACTCCCGTCAAAGCAGGCGGTGCAGAAATGCATGTCCGGCTCGTTCAGCGCCGCGAGGAGGGTTTCCACGGTCAGGTACTGGATCGAGTCGACGCGGAGGTACTTGCGTATCTCCTCGATGCTGTGCGTCGCTGCGATGAGCTCCTTGCGGGTGGGGATGTCGATGCCGTAGAAGCAGGGAAACAGCGTGGGCGGCGCCGATATCCGCACGTGGATCTCGGTTGCGCCGGCGTTGCGGAACATCTTGATGATCTTCCGCATGGTGGTGCCCCGCATGATGGAGTCGTCCACCACGATGATCTTCTTCCCCGCCACGGCTTCCTTTACCACGTTGTACTTGATCTTGGCGCCGAAGTCCCGGATTTTCTGCGACGGCTCGATGAAAGTGCGTCCGATATAGTGGCTGCGGATGAGGCCCAGCTCGTAGGGGATGCCGGATTCGCGGGAGTAGCCGACGGCGGCGCACACCGACGAGTCGGGTATCGGCACCACCACCTCGGCCTTCACCGGCGCCTGGCGCGCCAGCATACGGCCCAGGCGTATCCGCATATCATACACCGACCTGCCGAATATGGTGCTGTCGGGCCGCGAGAAGTAGATGTATTCGAAGACGCAGAGCGACTGGTCCCGCTTTTCAAAGGGACGGAAGGAGCGGATGCCGGCATCGGATATTTCGAGGACTTCGCCCGGCTCCACCTCGCGCTCGTAGCGCGCGTCGATGATGTCGAAGGCGCAGGTCTCGGAGGCGACCACATGGGCGCTGCCGAGCTTTCCCAGCACCAGGGGCCGGAACCCGTAGGGGTCGCGCACGGCGTACATCCTGTCGCGGTTCATCACCAGGAGGGAGTAGGCGCCGCGGACCTGCTTCAGGGCGTAGACCAGGGCGTCCATGAAATCATCGATGCCCGATTTCGCCATGAGGTGCACGATGACCTCGGAGTCGATGGTGGTCTGGAAGATGTGACCCTTCCGCTCCAGGTCGTAGCGCAGGGAGCCGGCATTGGTCAGGTTGCCGTTGTGGGCGAGGACGATGGGCCCCAGGATCGACTCGGACCGGAACGGCTGGGCGTTCCGGAGAAAGGACGACCCGGTGGTGGAATAGCGGTTGTGGCCGATGGCCATGTGGCCCTGGAGATGTTCCAGGTGCTCGGCCGTGAAGATGTCGACCACCTTGCCCATCCCGGCGTAGCGGTAGATATGGTGTCCGTCCGATGACGCTATGCCGGATGATTCCTGTCCGCGGTGCTGGAGGGCGTACAGCCCGAGATAGGTGAGGTTGGCCGCCCTCTCGTTGCCGTAAATTCCGAATATACCGCATTCATCTTTCGGTTTGCCGTCGTGCGGCCGGTTGCAGCGTGGCTGTCTGGTCATGGGACCCTCGGGAATGTCCGCTTACCTGATACCTGAAAAAGCGGTTTATGTAAAGTATTTTTAAAGATCAATGTAATGCCGGGCATGGGTGATGGTTCATCGATCATTGTTAGCAGTATGGATTTGATCGGGACCCAGGTTAAAACCATCTATCACTGGCATACTCCCTTGCTGTCCCGGCTATAATATAATCAAATCCGGGGTATATAACAGGATTTTCCCTGATTTGTTACGATGCCAGGGTACGGAAATAATATCTTGACATACAATGTTTTTTTCTATTTACTATTTAAATGTTACATGTTCGTAATAATTCCTTCCGCCACGCCGCAATCATTGCACTTTGTTTCGTATTGCTGATTATTTCCTGCGGCCCATCCGCGGTGTTCGAGCCGGTGGCTGGTTTCAGCGACAGGACCAACCGCGAAATCGCGCGTTTTCTCGAAAGGTCGGCGTCGGAGAAAGGACGCCGGGTCGCCGTTTTTGACGGCGACGGGACCGTCATCGGCCAGGCGCCACATTACCTCGCCGACGAATGCCTCTACCGGGCGGCCCTCGACAACCCGCTGAAAAAGCCCGATATCATCAGGAGGATGCGGCCCCTTTCCAATGTCTCGGTTGAATACGTGCAGCTCCGGGTGCTCTTCTTCGAGGGCGACACGGTGCGTCACGTGGAGGGCCTTGGCGATGAATGCTTCCGGAAATACTATAAGGATAAGATCTTCGCGCCGATGCGGGACCTCATCGCGCTCCTCAAAAAGAACGGTTTCGAGGTGTGGATCGTGTCGGCAAGCCCCGAGGCCATGTACCGCCCCTTCCTGTCCCGGGAATTCGGCATCCCGGCGACCAATGTCATCGGCGTGAAATCCGTCGTTCACGGCGGCAGGATCACCGGGACCATGGTGCTGCCGGTGCCCCAGGACCAGGGAAAGAAGGAGGCGGTGGAGACCTTCATCCAAGAATCGCCCCTCTTCGCCGCGGGGAACAGCCGCGGCGACCGGGAGATGATCGAGTCGAGCAGGGGCATGCGGATGATCATCAATCCCGACGAGCACGTGGAGAAGGGCGAGACGGAGAGCATTGCCTCGTACGCGCGCCGCAACGGGTGGCTCGTGGAGCGGATCAGGGACGAGCCACCGGCGGGTTTTCCCGCCGTGTCGTCGAAGAGATTCGGCATCAGGGTCAACAAGACCAACCGGTAAGGAGGGATGTTCGTGTTCAGGGCGGCGGCGCAATTCTTCAGGCCGGCTCCCCACCGGGAGCGCCTTCCGGCCGACGCGGTGAACAAGCTCTATCCGCGTTACCGCTGGAGCATCCTGGAGTCCACCTTCATCGGGTATGCCGTATTCTACGTGGTGCGGAACAATCTTTCCGTCGTGGCCCGGGAGATGGGGACGGCCCTTCACTACGACCACGCCATGATCGGCGACATCCTCTCGGTCGCCGCCATCTCCTACGGCCTCGGCAAGTTCCTCATGGGCGCGGTGTCGGACCGGTGCAACCCGCAGCGCTTCATGCCCTTCGGCCTTGTCCTTACCGCCTTGATTAATTTCATCTTCGGCAGCGTGGAAAGCTATCCGCTCCACGTCGCCCTCTGGGGACTGAACGGCTTCGTCCAGGGCATGGGGTGGCCGCCCTGCGGGAGAAGCCTCGGGCATTGGTTCAGCGTGCGGGAGCGGGGCGCCATCTTCTCGATCTGGAACATCGCCCATAACGTCGGGGGAGGCGTCGCCGGGGTCGTTGCCGCCTGGGCGGCCGGTCAGTGGGGATGGAGCGGCGCCTTCATCGTGCCCGGGATCATGGCCTGCATCGGCGCGGCGTATATTTTTACGCGCCTCCATGACACGCCACAGTCCGTGGGGCTTCCCCCGGTTGAGGAGTACCGGAACGATTATCCTTCCGAGGTCAACGAGGACCATGAGCGGGAGCTCTCGACGAGGGAGCTTTTCGTAGACCATGTCCTGAACAACCGGCGCCTCTGGCTCTTCGCCTTCGCGAACCTTTTCGTCTACATCGTCCGCTACAGCATGCTCGATTGGGGCCCCACCTACCTGAAGGAGGTCAAGCACGCGACCCTGGCCGGGGGCGGCCTCGGGGTCTTCGTCCTGGAGTTCGCCGGGATCCCCAGCACGGTCCTGATGGGGTGGCTCTCCGACCGGGCCGGCGGGCGCCGCGGCATGGTGAGCCTGCTGTGCATGGTCCCCATCCTCTTCGCCTTCGTCGGCCTCCACCTGAACCCGCCGGGCCGCCTCTGGCTCGACATGGTCTTCCTCGGCGTCATAGGGTTCTTCGTGTACCCGCCGGTGATGCTCCTGGGCGTGGCGGCCCTGGACATGTCGTCAAAGAAGGCCGTCGGCATCGCCGCCGGCTTCGTGGGGCTCTTCGGGTACGCGGGACGGACCATCCAGGCCAAGGGACTCGGCCTCCTCGCCGGGAACCCGGCCTACGGTTGGGACGCGGTGTTGCAGTCCATGTACGCGGCCACGGTCATCGCCATCGCGCTCCTTGCTTTCACGTGGAAGATCCGGCCCCGGGGGTGATTACGCCAGCTCAATGACCGGCGGCTGGTAGTCGCCGGGCGGGGTGAAGCCCATGAGGAGCAGGAGGGTCGCCGCGACGTTGGCGAGTCCCGGATCGTTCACCACCTCCGATAGGCGGTATTCCTTATTGAAATTGGGGTCGTATATGATGAAGGGCACCGGGTTCAGGGTGTGGGATGTCTTGTTCTTCGGAAGGCCCGTTTTCTTGTCCCGCTCGATCTCGCCGCTCTTCTTGTTCACCTCGAACATCTCGTCCAGGTTCCCGTGGTCCGCGGTGAGCACGGCGATGCCGCCGGCGCGGTCCACCGCTTCCAGGATGCGGCGCACGCACAGGTCGACCGTCTCGGCGGCGATCACGGCGGCGTTGAGGTCCCCCGTGTGGCCCACCATGTCGCCGTTGGCCAGGTTGAGGCGGATGAAATCGTACTTCCCGCTCTCCACCGCTTTGATGACCGCGTCAGCGATCTCTGCGGCCTTCATCCAGGGACGCTGGTTGAACTCGACCCTGTCGGAGGGGATCTCTTCGTAGGTTTCACTCTTCTCGTCGAACTTGCCGCTGCGGTTGCCGTTCCAGAAATAGGTCACGTGGCCGAACTTCTGCGTTTCGGATATGGCGTACTGTTTTATTCCGGAGTGGGCCAGATACTCGCTCATGGTCCGGTCGATGGCCGGCGGCATCACCAGGTAGTTCTTCGGTATCTTCAGGTCGCCGTCGTATTCCATCATGCCGGCGTACACCACGTCGGGACGGCGGCCTCGGTCGAACTTGCTGAAATCGTCCTCGTCAAAGGCGCGGGAGATCTCGATGGCGCGGTCCCCGCGGAAGTTGAAGTAGACGACCGAATCGCCGTCCATGATCCTGCCCACCGGCTCTTTGCCGTCGACAATGGTAAAGGAGGGAAGGTACTGGTCGGTGACGCTGGGGTTTTCCTTCCGGAAGGTCTCGATGGCCTCCCGCGCGGACGCGAAGGGCCGCGCCGAGCCGAGGACATGGGCCTCCCACCCGCGCCTGACGATGTTCCAGTCGGCCTCGTACCGGTCCATGGTGGTGACCATCCTGCCGCCGCCCGATGCGATGCGGTAGTCGAGGCCCCCGTCCCGGCGGACCGCCAGGTGCTTCTCCAGGGCGTCGACGTACTGGAGCGCCGATGTCTCCGGCACGTCCCTGCCGTCGAGGAGAATGTGGACCCGTAATTTTTTAATGCCTGCGGCCGCGCAGGCGTCTATCATCCTGAAAAGGTGGTCTATATGGGAATGGACGTTCCCGTCCGAGAGGAGGCCGATGAAGTGGATGGCGGCCCCTGTCCGCTCCGGCCCGGCCGTCAGCTTCTTCCAGATGTCCGTGGCGAATATCGCGCCCGATTCAATGGCGCGCGATACCAGCTTGGCCCCCTGGTCGAAGATGCGCCCGGCGCCCAGGGCGTTGTGGCCCACCTCGCTGTTGCCCATGTCGTCGTCGCTGGGAAGGCCCACGGCGGTGCCGTGCGCCCTGAGGGTGGTGTAGGGGCAGTCGCGCATGAGCCGGTCCAAGACCGGCGTCCGGGCGAGGTGGAAGGCGTTGCCCTCGTTTTCCCTGCCGATCCCCATGCCGTCCATGATGATAAGGGTAAGGGGACCGTTCCGCCTGATCCTGTCGTTCCGGGCAAGTGGTTCCATGGGCGCTCCTTTATTCCAGCAGGAATTTTTCCAGGCCTGAAAGCTCCAGGACCCTGAGCACCGTTTCGTTGGGATTGACCAGGTGCATGGACCTCCCTTTCTCTGCAAGGGAGTTCTTTATGCGGATCAGGGTGGCGATGGAAACGGAATCGATCTTCCGCACGTAGGACAGGTCGATGATGGCGTCCCGGGTGTCGTTCCTGATGAACTGGGCCAGTTCATCGGTCAGGGACGTGACATTCTGGGATACCAGCTCGTCCATGATCAGGAAGGTGCTCTCGTATTCACTGTCTTTTCGTTCAATGTTCATGGTTCGGATGATTTTCGGTAGTAGTAACCGGCACTCTCCCGGTCCTGTGCTCATAATCGCAGCAGGGGACGATATTGTCAATTAAATACTGCCGCCGGCCTGCCGGGCGGCTTTTATTTCTGCTCCAGCGTGGTTTTCATCTCCTCCGACCGCTCCCTGAGCCGCGAGGAGAGGGACTGGAGGCCGCGGAGGCTCTCTGAGACGACGCCCCCCAGCCGGTTCATGTTGGTGAACCAGTCCTGCAGTTCCCGGATGAATTCGGTCTGCCGGTCGGCCAGGTCGAAGACGCCCTTCGCGGCCTTTTCCACCTCGACGAAAGACTCGTGCAGGACCCGGGTCTCGCTCGATTCGTTCAGTGTCTTGTCGTTCAGGGCCTTCATGAAGGTCGAGTTCTCCTTCACGAAGGATATGATCTGCCCCAGGTTCTGCGCCAGGGTGCCGATCATGACGGACGAGTTCTCTATGGTGCCGACAGTGTCCTTGATGATGGCCGCTATCTCCTTCGATGAATCGATGCTCATGGTCGCCAGCTTCGAGATCTCGTCGGCGACCACGGCGAAGCCCCGGCCGTGCTCCCCGGCGCGGGCCGATTCGATGGCCGCGTTCAGTGACAGGAGGTTGGTCTTGTCCGCTATCTCGCTGATGGTTTTTGAGATTTCCTCTATCTTCTCCGAATTGTCCTTCATGGCGGTGATGGCGGCGATGGTGCGGCTAATATGCTGCTCGTTCGCGTCGGCAAGGCGGAGCGCGTTCTCGGCCTTCGTCCGCTGGGAGGAACTGTCGGAGTTTATCGTGTCCATGAGCGACGATATGGCCTTGATCCGGGCGGAGTTGTCCTCAACGGTCCGGTACTGGAAGCTGGCCTTGCCCCGGATGTCATCGATGCTCGCGGTGAAGTCCCTGGTGATCTTCTCGACCTGGCCCATGAGCTCGCCGTGTTCGGCAAGGACGTCGTCGATGCTGCCGGACGATTCCGCCAGCTCGTTGCTTCCGTCAAGGAGGTCCTTCGCCGTCCGGTCGATGGTGGCGAGCATGCCCTTGAGCTCGTAATAGTTCGCCTTGGCGTTCGTTTCCGCCTCGGCCAGCTGCCGCATGTTGCCGGTGGTGAATTCGGCCATCTTCGACATGAAAAACGAGAACGCGCCGAGGAAAATTATCTTCGGTATCTCGCTGCCCAGGCGCAGCGTATCTTTGTCAAACGCCTTGGAGACATCCTGGGTCACGTACATGCCTCCCTGGGTAATCGCGAGGACCAGGAGGGTCACGTAGGTGACGATGGCCAGCGCGCCGGCATAGTAGTTCAGGCGCTTGCTGTAGCGCAGCGCCACCAGGATGAAGAAGAGGAAGTATACCAGGAAGGACGCCTGTTCCTTGATCGTCATGCCGAAGCCGACGCGTTCATCGAAATGCATGACATACTTGAGGACGGCAACGAGGATAAACTCGATCGTTACCGATACGTAAATCAGCGGCACGGATACTATTTTTCTGGCTATGAAGACCTGGTTGACTAAGGCGAGGGCGACATAGACGAAGCTGGTGGCGAGAACGCCCATCCATGTCGAGGCGGAGGAGCCTTGGAAATATGACGTCACGGCGGTGAACACGAACATGAGGGTGAACACGAACCGCGTCTTGTTGATCAATGATTCGGTCTGCAGTGAACTCATTCTTCATCTCCCTTGATCAGGAACATTTGAAGTAATTATTCAGTCTTCGGCCCGGGCCGCTTCCATTTTTGCCAGCGTTTCCCTCAGCTCTTCGGCTCTTTTCCTTGTTTCCGGCGAGAGGTTCACCGGTTTTCCGCCCCCGCCTGCCGCGATAATGTCTTCCAGGACGGCCCGGTCAAGGCGCGCGCAGCGTTCGCGGTATTCGCCGAAGAGGTCGGCGGCCGTGCCGGCGCTGATTTTCTGTTTCCTGCCGATGAGGGACGACAGCGCCGAGCCGATCATCCTGCCCGCCGCGGGAAACGCGCGGGACATGACCGCAACGATGATAAGGGGGCACAGGACTATCAGGTTCGACTTGATCATCGGCGCCAGGTAGTCTGACAGCGCCGTGTTGAGGCTCACGTTCCATGCCGCCCAGAGGGCGTCCGCCGTGACCAGCGAGGACAGGAAGGCCGCCTTTCCCTTCGGCATGCCCATGGCAGAATATCCGGCGGAGAACAGGAGGACCGCGACGAAGAGAAGTATCGTGCCGAAGCCGATTGTCTGGGAAATGATGGTTACACCGGAAAGAAAGGAATTGATCCCCTGGATTACGTTCGACAGTTCCTTCAATGACCCGGTGATGTCGGTCATGTCGGCAAGGGCGGCCAGGCCCGGATTTCCGGCAGTTGGACGTTGACCAGTCATCGGCGGGACGGCCGCTGCGAGTACTATCGTTAGTATGTCTGCGCGGTGCCGTCCTGTCATGCCGGGTATCTCAGGCTCTTCGTTTTATGTGGAGGTCGATCTGGTTTCCCTTCTTGTTCCAGGAAATCCTGCAGAACTGGTTGATGATGTATATCCCGCGGCCCCGGTTTCTCAGGATGTCCCTGTTGTTAAGCTGGGCCTCGATCTCGCTGGTGTCGAATCCCTTGCCCTGGTCCGTGATCAGGATGTGGATTTCGTCATCCTCAGCCAGAACGGTGACATTGATGGTCTTGCGGGGGTCCCACCTGTTGCCATGTTCCATGGCGTTGGTGATTGCTTCATCAAGGGACAGGTAGAGTTCCTCCGGCGTTATGGCCATGGGTACGGGACTTTTGATGATTTTATGGCACAATGAATCGATTATTTCCTTTCTTTTGCTCTGGTCCGATGGAAATGATTCGTTCAAAATAATAGATGTTTTTTCATGTTGCGCCATATCATTACACTACATGGACATATCCCGTGTGAAAGATAACGTTTTTCGTTTTTCAAAAAGAGCTGAAGGTTGAGAAAAAATCTAGAATAATTAAACATATCTATTCTATTGTTTATATGTCGGGATGGGGAGATTTGAACTCCCGACTTCTTCGTCCCGAACGAAGCGCGCTAACCGGGCTGCGCTACATCCCGTCAGTCAAAAATGACTATTGGACATTCTATGTACAGTATAATTATATTTGCAATAAAAATTTTTTAATATTCGAGGAACTTATTATTATTGTTATAAGATGCAATAGTTTCAGGTATGATTAAAGACTATATGGCACAGGGGATACATGCTCGGTAATGAGTGGGAGTTCACTTTTTTCCTGCAGATTGTAATGTTACATGTTGCCGTGAATGTTAATATCAAGGCCGGCTGTTTTAATGTGGTTAACTGTCCAGTTTAGAAAAAAATACTTGCAGGGTGAGATGAGTTTTTGTACAGTTCGTCCCGCGCTTAATGGGGCTTACAAATTGTTCTAATACGGCATAATCCGGTAACAAGGGGCTCTCTTTGTTCATTGGAGAGGTGAAAATGGATGGAACTATCATACCGCTGGCAGCGTGCTTGTCGTGGATGTGCCGGAAGGAACGGGGCGGCTTGCGTACCTTGACGGTGATGCCTTCATCCAGGGGATCTTTGGAGCCGCAAAGCCTTCGACAACGACGATTGCTTGTGTTCTTTCACGGCAGGAATTCCTTAACAGTGTCGGCCCGGGGGAAATGGTTAAGGTGAAAGACAGGCTGGTTGACCGTAGAATCGAACCTGCCCTGAGCAATTGCGCTCCTCGGGCGGCTTCACTGATAACCGTGGCCGGCGTGGACCGGTTTTTCACCGTGGTCCGCAGTGAGGATGAACTTTTAAAGAGGTAGGATATGGATAAGACTCAGGTTGTACGATCGCTCTATATCAAGAATTCAATGCTGGATACGGACGTTAACATCTTCGCCGAAAAGGCGAGCGCCGTCTTTTTCAGAAACATTGAATTCGACAGCGAGAGCCTTAAAACCCTGCAGGAATACCAAGGCAAAGGCCGCGTCGTGTACGCCTCGTACCAGAGCGCCAACACCCCCCTCATGATCCTGGTGAACCTGCTGAAACGGCACGGGTTCCGCACCCCCGTGCTGGCCCTGGATTTCACCCCGAACCTGTTGCAGATGACGGTCAATTTTTTCAATGCCGTTTCGATATATTTCAACAGGCTGACCGGGAAAAAGAGAATCGAAAAGATCTCCGACTTTGATTATGTCCTGGACCAGCTGCGCGGCGACAGGGCCATCATAGTGTCGCTCCTGTCGCGGAAACTGTTCATCAGGCGGTACATTGAGATAAAGGCGGACACCCTCCAGTATCTCGTGGAGGCGCAGAAGCTCATCGACGAGCCGATCTACGTGTTCCCCCAGATCATGTTCTGGAACCGGAACCCGGAGCGGACCAGGGCCCTCATAACGTCACGGGCGACCGGCGACCGCGGCTTCTTCTCGGGCCTTTTCACCGTGATGAAGAGCGGGACCCCCGCCTTCATGCGCATCCCTCCCCCCCTCAATTTAAAGGAGGAAATCGCCCAGTCTCCCGCAGACGACCCCCGGCAGATCGCCCGGAAGATCCGGAACAAGCTCCTGGAGACGTACAACAACGAGAAGCGGACCGTGCTGGGCCCCACCATCAAGTCACAGCAGGAGATGATGGAAAAGGTCCTCTACCACAAGAACGTCCTGGACGAGATCAGGACGCTGAAGGAGACCGAGCACCAGTCCGAGAACAAGCTGCGGAAGAAGGCGTACAAGTATTTCCGCGAGATCGCGGCGGATTTTTCCATCATCAACATCCGGTGGTTCAACTGGTCTGTCCAGTACATGTTCACCAAGATCTTCGACGGCATCTATTTCAATATCGACGACCTGAAGCTCGTGCGCGAGGCGGCCCAGAAGGCGCCCATCATCCTGGTGCCGAGCCATAAGAGCCACATCGATTACCTGCTCATCTCCAGCATATTTTACGAGAACAAGATCATACCGCCCCACATCGTGGCAGGGCAGAACCTGTCCTTTTTTCCCATGGGGACCATCTTCAGGAAGTCGGGCGCCTTTTTCATGCGCCGTTCCTTCAGGGGGCTGAAGCTCTATCCCACGGTCTTCAAGCAGTACATCAAGACCCTCATAAGCGAAGGGTATCCGATCGAGTTCTTCATCGAGGGGACCCGCACCCGCACCGGCAAGCTCTCGACGCCGAAGATGGGCATCCTGAGCTATCTCATCGATGCCGTCGACGAGGGATATAGCAGCGACATGATCTTTGTCCCCATCACCATCACCTATGACCGCATCCTGGAGGAGTCGTCATACCACATGGAATTGAAGGGAAAGGAAAAGGAGACCGAGACCACCTCCGCCTTCGTCAAGAGCCGCAAGCTCCTGAAGCGCAAGTACGGCAAGGTCTACCTCTCCTTCAACCAGCCCTTCAGCTACAGGGAATACCGGGACAGCCTGAAGGAGGGCGAGGACATCGCCGATTCCCTGGGGCACTTCATAACCCGGCGGATCAACGAGATCGTGATGGCCACGCCCTTCTCGGTCACGTCTGCGGCGATGCTCCAGTCGTCGGCCCACGGCTTCACCCGGGAGATCCTGAAGAAGCGCATCACCCTGCTCCTCGATTACTGCGCCTTTGCCGGCGTCAGGATGAGCGACCACCTTGCCGCCGCGGCCAACTACGACGAGATCATCGATTACGTCCTCGAGTCCTATCTCCAGGACAACATCGTGGGCGAGCCGACCGCCGGCGTGGGCAAGGGGTCCCGCGAGGTCCTGGAGGGGCTCTATACCCTCAATGAGAACGAACGGGCGAGGATAAATTTCTACAAGAACAACACGATCCATTATTTCCTGCCCGTCATCTTCATATCCCTGGCGCTCCTCTGCCGGGCCGAAAACGATGAAATGGATGAGGCGAAGCTGTCCGAGGCCTTTTCCGATCTCACGGACCTGTTCAGCCTGGAATTCATCTATCCCGAGAGCTTCCTCGACACGGCAGCCACGGTGCAGAAGGGGCTTGAATACCTCGAGAAGCGGTCGGCCGTGTCCCGGGGCGGCGGCAGGGTGCGGATCCAGCCGGATAAGCGCGATGAACTGGTCCTTTTCGCCAAGGCCGTGCAGGACTTCCTCGAGTCGTACCTGGTCGTGTGCGACTGCGTTCTCCAGGTGAAAAAGAGAATGAGCCGCAAGGAGCTCATTTTCGAGGTGAGAAAAAACGGCATTAAGCTGTTCCACCTGGGAGAGGTGAAGCTCACGGAATCGCTCTCCATGCCCAACTACGAAAACGCGATCGCGCGCCTCGACAGGGACGACGTGTTCGAAAAGGTCCCGACCGGGAAGAAACAGGTGGACATGCTGGTGAAAAACGAAACCAGGGCCGGCGAGTTGAAAGGAAGGGTCGAGCGCTACCTCAAGCCGCTCCAGAAGATGTAGCCGTACCGGCTGTCCCGTCTGCAACAAGCGCGGTCCGGGGACCGCGCTTGTTGCGTCTATGCAGTTTCATCCTACCATTTCACCTTTTTTCTTCCCTTCTTGATCTTTTTCCGGTTAAGGGGCGTTCCTTCCCAGGCGTGTTCCAGTACCAGCATGGCGTCGTCATAGGTGAGCTCCTCGGGGTTGTACACCAGGGTGCCGTCCCCTATGGTGGTCTTCGCTATGGCCGGCAGCGCCGACTTCGGAACCTGCTGGGCGCCGTTCCGGTCGAGGATCTCCTTCAGGAAGCGCGGGTGCCTTCCGCCGGTGGCGTCATGGAGGTCCTGGTTCATCTTGCGCACCAGCTCGATGACGCGCTCCGGGCGTTCCTTTTTCGGCGTCGAGTTGTACACTTCCGGCCCCGCCAGGGGGAAGAGGATCTCCCCGATGATGTCGGCGCACTTGTGCAGGTTGTACTCGAGGCCGTAGGGGAGGAAGATGGCCATGCAGTTCCCGTGGGGAACGCGGCACACGCCGCCCACGGAGTGGCCCAGGCCGTGGACCATGCCGCAGGTCGAATTGGAGAACGCCGCGCCCGCCATGGTGGCCGCGTTGGCCATGGCCAGGCGCGCCTTCATGTCTCCCGGGTTCTTGACCGCGTGGAGAAGGTTCTCGCTGATACCCTTGATGGCCAGGTAGGCGTGGGAATCGCTGACCGGGTTCTTGCCGAGGCAGAAATAGGCCTCGCAGGCGTGGGTCAGGGCGTCCATCCCGGTCAGGGCCGTCAGGAACGGCGGCAGGGTCTTGGTCATGCGCGGGTCCAGGATCCCTATGTCCGGCAGAAGGAAATAGGACGCGAAGAGCATTTTGATGTTCTTGTCATGGTTGGCGATGACCGCGGCGTTGGTCATCTCCGACCCGGTGCCCGAGGTGGTGGGGATGATGATGAACGGGTTGAGCTTCTGTTTGATGTTGTGGGCCCCGGCATAGTTGAGCAGGTTGTTGCCGCCCAGGGACACGAGGATGTTCACGCCCTTGGCGGTGTCGATGGCGGAACCGCCGCCGACGGCTATGAGGGAGTCGCATCCCTTTTTACGGTATATCTCGGCCGCCTCGTTGACGACCTTGTACTCTGAATCGACGGGAACGCTGTCGTATGTCACGCCGATCTTGACCTTGGCGCCCATGGCTTTCTTCACGATGCCTATGAGCCCGGCCCCGACGACCCCCTTGTCGGTTATGATCATCGGCTTCTTGACATGCATTGACTCCAGCATGGCCGGTATCTGTTCCAGGGCCTTGTACCCCGATATGGTCTTAACGCGGCAGCAGTATTCATAATAGCTTGGCAGTATCATGGTGTTTCCCCTTATCGTGTAATAGTGTGGTTCATGGTCATTGTCGTGACCCTGTTAAAAGGTGAAGGCCCGGACGTAGATGATGATCCGCCCGACCCATTTGCGCAGCGGCGACATCTCGGACCACTTGGGATACCGCTTCACGGCCAGTTTCGTGATGATCTTCGGCAGCAGGTACACCTCGACGATGTTGAGCACCCGCACCACGGCCAGGCCCTGGACGATGTCCCCGTCCACCGTGAACCGGTCATGGGCGAAGGCCGTGGTGGTCGACTCCTGGAAGGTGAAGACCTGCATCGCCGCGGCCATGCTCTTGATGTTCATGGTGAGGGTGATTTTCTTGCCCTGGGGATTCCATCCCATGTATTTGACCTTGCCGTTCTTGTCCTTACCGACCACCATGTGGGGGCCGAAGGGAAGTATGCTCATGCACATCATGAAGTCGGCGGGGAACTCGGCGAATTCCTTCTTGACTTCTTTGTCGACCCGCGACGCCGCCTGTATGGCCCGTCCCACGATCCACAGCATTATGGCCACGTAGATTTTACTGATGAAATCCTTGCCCGCCTTTATCTCGGGATAGTTGTTTATGTTCATGGTCTGCTCCTTTTCAGTGTGTGATGGATTAAAACGCCCTGCCTTCCCAGGCGTGCTCGAGCACCGTCTTGCAGTCGGCTTCCGAATAGCGCTTTCCGCTCCGGGCCGACGCCGCCTTCGCGATGTCGCCCAGCTTGTACTTCGGGACCTTCAGGTCCTTCATGGTCTCCGGCATCATTCCCTTCAGGCCGGCCAGGAGGGCCAGGACCCGCTCCACGCCGGCTCTGCTCCTGTCCTTCGCGGGTGTTGCCGCGTATTCATCGTAGCCCGCCAGGGCAAGGAACAGCTCGTCCCGTATCTTCATTTTTTTGTGCATCATGTGGGCCATTTTGTACGGAAGGAGAATCCTCATAAACTTGCCCGCGGATATGTCGGTGGCCCGGGCCAGCTCCACGGCCAGCAGGTGCACCATGCCGGCAGGGGCGTTGGAAAAGGCGAGGGCCGCCAGGGCGTAGGCGTTGTGCAGTGCCAGGCTCGTTTCGACATGGCCGGGCTTCTTCAGGCCCTTCGTCATGTGCAGGCCGAGGTAGCGCAGGGCCGAATGGGCGTAGGCCTCGATCATGGGGCTGTGGATGTCCGTGAGGGCCGCGCCGACGGCGTGGGCCATGGCGATGACGGTCGACTCGGCCACGCAATCCCTGCTTTTGGCCGGCGTCATGCGCGGGTCGAGGACGGCAAGGTCCGGGTAGAGGAAGTTCGACGTGAGGGAACGGTTGTCCACGGTCACGGTGTTCGTGAATTCCATGCCGGACGAGCAGCATGCCGGCACCACGATGAGCGGCTTCAGGTGTCGCTTCAGCGGGGTCCCTTCAAAGTACTTGAAGAGGTCGTCGGTCTTTTCCGCGACCAGAATGTTCACCGCCTTGGCAACGTCCACCTCCGGGCCGTTTCCCACGGCTATGATCGAATCGCACCCGCGCTCCCTGTACAGGAACGCCGCGTCCCGGGCAAGGCCGATGCCGGCGTAGTCGCGCACGTCATTGAAAATTCCCCCCAGCGTTACCGCCGAGTCCTTGAAGGCGCCGATGAACTTCTTTATTAAACCGCTTTCGGACAGCGCCCTGCTGGTTACCACCAGGGGTTTCTGGGCGTCATAGCCCCTCAGTTCGAAGGGGATGTGCTCCATGGCTTTTTTGCCGGAGATTATTTTAGCCTGATTAAGGAATTCGTAATAATCTGGTATCTGCATAATCGCTCCTCGCTGATGTTTTTTGTACAGGCCCGCCGGCGCGTGTGAAACCGGCGGGCCGTGGCGGCAGTTGTTATTGTATTGCTATGTTGAGACGCTTCAGGGTCCGCTTCTTTGGGATGCCGTTGGCATCGTATCCCCTCAGCCGGTAGTATTTTCCGAGCATTTTTTCCAGCGGCACCGTGTGCTCCTTCTGGTCGCACTTGCGTCCTTCGGTGAGGAAGCGCCGGGGAAGGGTGTCGTCCTTTCTGGATATGCCCTCCCTCGTATTCATGTACCGCTCCAGGACGTGGACCCGCTCTCCCGCCTTGATGAACTTCAGCATCCCCAGGTAGGGGATGTAGGTCTTGCCCAGCACCGCGTGCCAGAGTTCGGGCCAGAGACTCACGTCCATGAGGTTCAGCGCCACCAGCGACAGGTTCTGGTTCAGCTGCTTGATCAGCGGCACCGGCGTCAGTTTAATGAGAGGCGGCTCCAGGAATACGGCGTATGCGGTAAAGAGACAAATGTGGAGGGAGTTCACCGCAGAGAGCACGTTTTCCATGAACTTGACCATGAAGGGCTTCCACCGGGTCGCGTAGGGACTGGCCATGCCCAGGTAGGCCTCGAGGGAGAAGAGGACCGATGACAGGTGGCAGGCGCCCCGGTTCGCTGTGGCGTAGGAGAGTCCGTGGCCGACGCATCCCCGCGGGTCATAGGCGGCCATTTCCAGGCCCTTGACGTGGATGGCGAAGTCCTCGCCGCCGTATTTTTTCGAAGCAGCTCTTGATCCTTCCGCCAGGTCGTTTCCCATCCCCTTGCGGTACGCTATGTCCCTGATCATTTCCGATACGCCCGACGGCGACCCGAATTTCAGGTTCGTCTTGATGAGACCCTTTTCGGTCGCTTCCATGGCCCATGCCAGGGTGCCGCCGGTGGAGATGGTGTCCATGCCGTACTTCGAGCAGAGCTCGTTCCATTCCACGATCTGCGCCGGGTCGAAGATCTCCAGGTTGGACCCCATGAGGCCGATGGTTTCGTATTCGGGGATATGATGTTCCTTGCCGTTGATCGTGCCGCGATGGCCGCAGAGTATGGCGCAGGGCTTGCAGGTGTCATACTTGGTATGGAACCGCTCGGCCATGGTTTCGCCGGAGATCTTGTGGGCTTCGCCGTGAGAGCCGCCGGTGAAGTTGCGCACCGGGAGGATGCCCGACGCGTTGGAGAGGTTCACGTTGGCGTTGGTGCCGAAGGAACGGTAGGAGCCGGACGTGATGGGGTTCTTGTTGATGAACTTGAAGAACCGCTTGTTGGCCTTGGCGAACTTCTTCTTGTTCGCGGGTACTATTTTGAATTCGTTCCCCCTGGCGACGATCCCCTTCAGGTTCTTCGATCCCATCACGGCGCCGATGCCGCCCCTTCCCAGGAAACGGTGGCCCGAGGCTATGTTCGCGTATTTGACAAGGTTTTCCCCGGCAGGGCCGATTACAATGGCGCCGGCGCCCTCTTTGAGAAGCGCGGCCTGGGCCGCCTCGGTATCCTTCCCCCATATGCCCTTGGCCGGCTTGAACTGGACTCCCTTGGAATCGATGTACAGGTACGTGGGGGCGCTGCATTTTCCCTTGACGATAATGGCGTCCCAGCCTGAGGTCTTGACGGCCATGCCGAAGGGGCCGCCGCATGTGCCGGTGACCATGGCCCCGGTGAGGGGCGATTTGGTGATGGCCTCGAAGCGCCCGGAGCAGGGAGCGCCGGTTCCCATCAAAATGCCCATGGTGAAGGCGATCATGTTGTCGGGTCCCAGGGGATCAAGGCCCGGTTCCATCCGGTCATAGAGGAGCTTGAGCCCCAGGCCCTTGCCGCCGAGATAGAGGTCGCGGTCTTTTTTATCCACTTCTGTTACCTGGAATTTCTTCGCGGTGAGATCGATTTCAAGCATTCGATTATTGGTGCCGATGACTTCCTGCATGTTTCTTCTCCTGAAATGATGTTTATAGTGTTACAGATACGATATACGCATATCTGTTTGAGGAGCTATAATCAATTAGAAAGAAACGCAGCAGCGGTACCGGGAAGAATCAGCCGCCTCCGGATGGCTTGAGGCAGCTCACTTCATCACCCTGTTTCAGCTTGGACCAGGTGCTGATGCGTTCGCCGCTGCGGAAATAAGCATAACTGGAAAAATCGGTAAGGCCGGCGTGCTTCAGGGCCCACTTGAGACGCTTCCCCGAGGGAATGCTCAGGGACATCCCTTTTGACGGATCGTAGTTTTCGAGCTTGAGTTCCTTGTCGATGCCGGAGAAGAATTTTATCCGGACGGTAATCATCTGTGCCATGAAGCCTAACCCCGTGCTGTCTACTGTGAACGCTGTTTAATTAATTTCAAGAATAAAATTTTTAACGAAAGTAAATATTTAATAATATCAAGGTGGAATAATGCGGAAACATTTTTCGCACCTGACCATGTCAGTATACAATATTCCAAAGATAAAGATGAGTCATCATCAGCCCGGGGAGGTCACTGATTTATTTTGACTTTTTGATATACTCCCGGAGTTTCTTCTGAAGCTCGTCGCGCCTCTTCTGAAGCTCGGTCCCCTTATACACGTCCCTGACCTTGATGGGCCTTTCAAACCGGGCTATCTCCTCGAACTTGAGGCTCGCGTACTTGGCCTCTTTGATTTCATCAAGGGAAGGCAGGATGATGGCGTAGAGGGAGTAGGGGGTGTGGATCAGGGAATGGCCCCGTCCCAGGTACGCTTCGGAAAATCCGCCGTCGATGTTGATCGAGCGGCCGTCGGGGGAGGCGATCTTTTCGCCTTTCAGGATGTCCACCGGCGTGTGGCCGTACACGATCCGCTCCGCGCCGAACTCCTCCATGATGAGGTCCATGAACTCTTTCTTCTTTAAATTCTCGCCCCAGTGGAGGGTCTTCTCCTTGTGGGTCACCTTGTCCTTGAAGAAATAGCGCTCGAAGGTCTTCATGGCGTGCTTGCCGAAGAAGGGCGACTTGGGCCCGCACCAGAGGTAGAACATGACCGCGAGCTCGAAGGGGTCCTGCTCCGTGCCCTCGAGGTAGCGGCGTCCCACGTTCTTCACCATCGTCTCGATGTGCTTCAGAAGCTCGCGCCCCTTTTTGCCGAAGAGCTTGTCGAACTTGCCGTCCTCGGTGCTGGGGATAAGGGCGTGTATGTTCAGGATGTAGTTGTTGATGTGGTACAGCTTGCCGTCCTCGAAGAGGTATTTCATGAGGTCCCTGATCTTGGGGCTTGATGTGAACTGGCGCACGAGGTCGTTGATCACGTCCTCCTCCTCCTGCGTGAGCTCCAGGGGGTTGTCAAGGTCCAGGGTCGGGAAATCGGTGTCGGTAAGGCCCTCGGTTTCTTTTTTCTTCAGCATCTCCGCGAATTTTTCCAGGTTCAGGCGCGACTCCATCTGGAGCTCAGGGAACTGCTTGATGGTCTTCTCTTCCAGCTTGAACTGTATCATGGCCAGGGTCTTTTCCATCTTCCGGGAGATTTCCATCTTCGCCTTGAAGAGGCCGGTTATCGCCCCGGGATAGAGCTTCTCCGCGAAGGCCTTCAGCTTGTCCAGGTTGATCCCCAGGCGCTCGAGGAAGGCCAGGTTGTCGTAGCGCACGCTGATGCGGAGCGCCTCGGCGATGAGGGACCTGTTGCCGGCCGCCGCCCCCATCCAGAGGATGTCGTGGTTTCCCCAGACGAACTGCACGTAGGGCCGTATCGACGGGCTCATGAGGATGCGGAGGATCTTGTCCGGCTCGTCGCCGCGGTCGAACACGTCGCCCAGGACCACCAGCTGCCCCAGGATGACCTGCTTCACGATTTTCGCCAGGGCGGTGATGACCTTGTCGGCGATGAACTCGTCCTCGTACACAAGATTGGGGACATGGAATCCCAGTATCAGGTTTTCGATGACGGTCTTCAGGTCCATGTTGATGTCGGACCTGATCAGGTCGAAATCGGTGATGTCTTCGACCTTGTAGCGGATTATTTTCACCAGGGCCGAAATGACGTCCTGCCGTTCCAGGGAGTACTCGTCGTCGTCGCTTCTGGTAAGATACCGCTCGCGCTGGATGACCTTGTCGAGGTAGTCGAGCTTTTCATTGGAAAAGTTTTTTGAAAGGGCCTCCTGCGCCGTCCTCCAGATGAGCCCGAAGCGCCCTTTCAGGATCGTGGTGAAGCGCTCGCCCGCGCCGTGGGTATCGCTGATCCACATGGTGGTGTTGATGTTGCGCTCGAGCTCGGACTCGATCTGGGTCAGTTCCCGGATGGTATCGTGGATTTCGGTGAGGCTCAGTTTGGAGGCCATGGCGTTCTCCCTGCAGGTCTGGATGTATGCGGGCGCGGGACGTCGTCCGCCGCATGACCCCATGGTTTATCAGATTTCGCGGCGTGTCAATTTTTTTTCTCCGTCTCGTCCTTAAACACCTTGGGCCGGTAGGCGTTACCGGGGAAATTGACCCGCACGCCCTTCAGGTTAAGCTTCGTTCCGTCATATGCCGCGACATAATACTGGGTGTAGCTCCAGTGCCAGTCCTCGTAGTTGTAGCCGTAGCACCCCGCGGCGGCGTAGCGGATGCCGTCCTTGTCGTACTCGTAGGTGTTTTTGACGCTCCCGGATATGACCGCCTTGACGGGGTACTGGACGAAGAGCCTGTGCAGTTCGTCACCGTCCTTGTGGCGTATCCCGCTCTGCGGGGAGGAGAGGACCGGGTAGTGGGTGAAGACGAAGATGGCCGCCGCGTACCGGTTCGTTTCAAGGTCGCGCTTCAGCCATTTGATCTGGTCCCGGTCGATGCGGTGGTCCCGGGAGAGAACGTGGAGCAGTATGAAATGGATATTGCCGTAGTTGAAGGAGTAGTAGAGACGCTCCCCGGTATAGCGCGTGAACAGCTCCAGGGAATTGTTGTACAGGTCCTTCTCCCCGGCAAGGATGTGGATGAGGGGCCTCAGCAGTTTCTTCTGCCCGAGGAACGTCTCGTATTGGCGGTCGATGTCATTCCTCGTTACGCCCATCCATTCGGTGCCCCCCTGGATGATGTTGCCGGTGTGTATGACCATCATCGGGTTTTCCTGGTTGATGGCCTGGAACACGAACTCGAGCTTCTCGGCATAGCCGGTAAAGGGCGACGCGGGGCTCGTGTTTCCCAGTACCACGAATTTTATCTCGTGGCCCGGTTTCTGCTGCGGGGCGGCGCATCCGGCGGCGACGAGAAGGGCCGCCAGGAGGGCGCGGATTGTGCGTGTTATGCGATATGGCTCCATGGGGTTATTCCTTGATGGCCGGGCTCCTTGCAAGGACGGAATAGGGGGCCCGGCGGTTTCCTGAAACAATGAAATAAAAATCAGGGGGGGGCGTGACGTCAATTACATTATTATTTTGCGTGTATCGTTGGAAAAGACCGGCGTATGCCATGTGATACGGGAACTCCCTGCCTTCATGACGCGATCCGGCCTGTCCACGCCGGCCGGCTTTTGCGTGTTTGAAAAAATATCATCCGGCCTGAATTGTGTTTGTTAAAATTATTCGGTGGTATATAAATTGTAACTTTCAGGGTGAAGGATGTTTCCAATGAATGTTCAGAGGGCCCAGGGGGGTGGGAAAAATTGACGGTTTATCCGCCGGCTTCAGGTAAGGCGGTTTTTCTCATGAAGGGGACCCGCGGTATGCTGGTTTAACGTGCCTGGCGGGTTTCGTGTCATAATAATCGATATGTCCATTACGAGGTGAGAATTCCATGAAGTCAGGAAAAGTGCTTGTTTCCCTGTCAATAATGCTGGCGATGGCCCTTGCGGGCTGCGTCACCACCGTTTACCGGCCGGCCGTCGGCGTCATAGGGACGGAGGACGCGGCTGTGGAAAAGCTTGGCGACGATATCCGTTCGATCAGGCTGGTTCTTAAGGATAAAAAAATCGGTATTTTTTATTTTACAACTTTGGACTGGCAGATAATAGACGCCGGAAAGCGCATATCAGGCAAGCTGATCGATTACCTCACTTCCAAGCGCGAACTGACCATTATTCCGCGTATCGAGGCTGACGCGAAAATGAAGACCCAGGCTATTGAACAGGCCAGGATTTTCGACATTGACGCCATGCGCATTACGCGGAGAGAACTGCCGGTCGATGTCATCGTCATCGGGACCCTGATGCAGGACATGGGGACGGTCAGGATCGAATTGAAGGCCATCGATGTCGCGACGGGCCGTCTGATGCTCGTCAGCGGGGTGCGCATGCCCGCCTCCGGCGAGTTCAGCGCCCAGGAGAAACCCGAGCTGACCGCCCTGTATAAAAAATCGCCTGAGAAAATCATGGTCATCAACAGGACCTATTTTCTGCTCCAGTGGATGAAGGAAAAACAGCCGCTGGTGTTCCTCCTGGCCGTGGTCGGCGACAGCGAGATGAAGGCCCTGCGCTCGAGCAACGCGGTCCTTACCGAAAAGCTGGACAGGCGCAGGGGGCGTTACCAGCAGGAACGGCCCGATGTTATGAAGAAGATCATCTCCCTGCAGGAAGGCCTTTCGCTGATGGAGCGGTATGACCAGCAGCGCTTCGGGGAGATCATGAAATTAAAGAAGGAGCTCCTCGGCAGGATGAAATAGGTCCGCGGGCGCTCCCGGAGGCCAACGCATGACGATAATTCTGGCGGTGCACAAGGACGATGAGACCGTCATAGCCGCGGACACGCGGATATCTTTCGGAGGCGAGATAATACCCGGGGACAACCTGCGCGTGGAAAAAATCATCAGGGCTGGCTCGTCCTTTATCGGTTCTTCCGGATGGGGGCTGTACGACAACATCATGACCGATTACGTCAGCCGCCGGGAGGATGTCGCGCTGGACGACGTCTCCTCCATCTTTAATTTTTTCCTCGATTTCTGGCAGGAGCTGCACAGGCGGTACCCCTTCGTGAACGACCAAAGCGGCGGCAAGGAATCCCCCTTCGGCGACCTTGACGCGAAGTTTCTGATCGCCAACCCGTCCGGCATCTTCCACGTGGGCAACAACCTGAGCGTAAGGAAGTTTGAAAAGTATTACGCCATCGGCTCCGGGTCGAGCTACAGCCTGGGCGCCCTTGACGCGCTCTATGACCGGGAGCCCGACGCGGAGACGATCGCCCGGCGGGCGGTGCTCACCGCCATGAAATTCGACCGGGCCTGCGGCGGCGAGGTCGATCTGCGGAAAGTGGAACGGCGCGTTACCTGATGACCGCCGGCCCCGTGATGCGGGACATCACAGGTGCTTCATCAGGATTTGCGCGAACTCGGCTATTCTCGTCACCTGCGGAAAAATAAGATGCATCGTTATTCCGGCTGCGGCCGCCACGGCAAATATGATGGCGAACTGCTTCCAAGTGGCCTTGAATACGCTGCCGATCCACTCGGGGCCCATCATTGATTTTGACTTCCCCGTGAGGGTCATGGCAAGGACCGAGTCAAAGGCCACTTCGGAGAGTATCGACGGCGCCTGGTAGATGAGGTATGCGCCGGCGCCAAACACCGCCGCCAGAAAGAGGGCCAGGGCGATCAGGACGATGACCACGCCGATGCCTTCGTCCAGGTCAAGGTCAAAGGACCCGGAACCTCCGCCCGATGATGAACCGCCGGATGACGGGGACGCCGGGACAGCGTCCCCGTATGATCCGGAAGCCCCCGCGCCGGAAAATTTTCCTCCCCCGCCGCTGAATGTGCCGCCCGTCCCCGATGGTCCCCCGCCCGCGGATACGTCGGACGGTGACAGCGAGGAAAGGTCGGGGAGAGAAGAGCCCGATGTTTTAGCATGAACCGCGGCGGCACCCACGACTATCCGGAGCCAGAACTTGATCGCGATAAAGAACACGCCATAGGCGAGGAGAACCGTGAGGGGATACCGTATCGCCGGATTGCCCAGCCCGGCCATGAGCAGCAGCTTGGACGCGGTGGCCCCGGCCATCGCCGTGGCCATGAGTATCAGCGTCATGTGGAGGCGCAGGGAAAAGCGCCTGGTCAGCTTCGATATGAACGCATTCCGGTTTATCATGGTTGGTATCCGTCCTGAGATGTACAGGCTGTCATGAACGAGTCGTTATCGGTCCCGTCAGTTCCGGTAGCTCTGGAGCGGCGCCGGTATCCTGCCGCCGCGGCCTATGAAGACCGACGATCCGAAGCGGCTCACCGGCATGACCGGGGCCCTGCCGAGGAGCCCGCCGAATTCCACGAAATCGCCCGCCTTTTTCCCGAAGACGGGGATGATCCGCACCGCCGTGGTCTTGTTGTTCGCCACGCCGATGGCAGCCTCGTCGGCGATAATGGCCGCGATGGTGTCGGCATCGGTGTCCCCGGGCACGGCGATCATGTCCAGGCCCACGGAGCAGACCGCGGTCATGGCCTCGAGCTTCTCGATGGAGAGGGCGCCCTGTTCGGCCGCCTCGATCATGCCCAGGTCCTCGCTCACGGGGATGAAGGCGCCGGAGAGCCCTCCCACGAAAGAGGACGCCATGAGGCCGCCCTTCTTGACCGCGTCATTCAGGAGCATGAGTGCGGCCGTGGACCCCGGCGCGCCGCAGCGCTCCAACCCCATCTCCTCGAGTATGTAGGCGACGCTGTCCCCGACGAAGGGCGTCGGCGCCAGGGACACGTCCACGATGCCGAAGGGAATTCCCAGGCGACGGGCGGCCTCGCGGGCCACCAGCTGCCCCACGCGGGTGATCTTGAAGGATGTTCTCTTGATGGTCTCGGCCACGGTCTCCAGGTCGCTGCCCTTTATTTTTTCGAGCGCGCTCTTGATGACGCCGGGGCCGCTGATGCCCACGTTGATCACCGCCTCGGCCTCGCCGATGCCGTGAAAGGCGCCGGCCATGAAGGGGTTGTCGTCCGGCGCGTTGGCGAAGACCACGAGCTTGGCGCAGCCCACGCTCTCGCGGTCCTTCGTGGCGGCTGCTATATCTTTTATGATCGACCCCATGAGCCTGATGCCGTCCATGTTGATGCCGGACCGGGACGTGGCCACGTTGACCGACGAGCAGACGCGCTCGGTTTCTGAAAGGGCCCGGGGGATCGCGTTCATGAGCTTCCGGTCGCCGGGGGTCATCCCCTTCTGGACCAGGGCTGAGAAGCCGCCGATGAAGTTCACGTCCGCGTCGCGGGCCGCTTCCTCCAGAGCCCGGGCGAAGGGGAAGTAGTCTTCGGTGGCCGAGCTTTCGGCGACGATGGAGATCGGGGTCACCGAGATCCGCTTGTTGATGATGGGCACGCCGTAGCTCTCCTCTATCTCGTCGCCCACGGCGGCGAGCCTGCCGGCGAGACGGCCGATCTTATCGCGGATCCTGCCGCACGATTTCTTCACGCTCTCGTCCGCGCAGTCCCGGAGCGATATCCCCATGGTGATGGTGCGGATGTCCAGCTTTTCCTCCTGGATCATCTTCAGGGTCTCAATGACTTCATGCTGGTTCATGGCTACACCCGGTGCATTGAATTGAAGAGCTCTTCGTTGTACATGTTGATGACCAGTCCCATGGCGTTCCCGATTTCCGCCAGCTGTAGCTTGAGCTCCTTCAGGGACACGGAACTGCCGGCCAGGTCGACGGACATCATCATGGTGAAGTTGTCATGCATGATGGTCTGGCTGATGTCGAGGATGTTGACGCTGTTGGCGGCCAGTTTGGCGCTTACCGCGGCGATGATGCCGACACGGTCCTTTCCGACGACGGTTATGATTGCTTTCATGTATGATTCCAGTATGTGTGATGTTTATTCCGAATTGGATACTTTTCTCCGTGGGATTTGGATTTTTCAAGCGATTTATTATTCATTCTGCCTTTCCGGTGCAGAGTAGTGTCAAGTGGAGGAATTTTTACCGATAACAATCGGCCCTGCGGTTACTCTGACACCTATCTTGACCGATAACTGATATTTCTTTTTGAACGCACCGTTTTGTGTTCAATAATTTGGCGACCGTCCAGACGGTATTTATATTGACATAAATAAATAGAGGAGCTAAACATTGTTACATGTGTAAAAATAGATGCCGATGACATGGAGGAAAGATAATAATGGGTAAACTGTTTTTAATTCTGGCAAGCATCTGTTTCATCCTATCTCTGTTTTTCCCAATGAATGCAGGCGCTGAGGACGGAGTGTTTACAGCGGTTACCGACGACGGCATCAATCTTAAAGTAAAGCGGTACAGGCCGTCAACCAGCGCACAATTCAATTCGAACGGGCAGCCGGTCCTGCTGTTCCCCGGGATCGTTGCCAACATGAACCAGTTCATGATGTACACGCCGGAGGGCCGGAAATCTGATTACAAGAATATGAAGCTGCCGGAGCCCCTGGCGGAGTGGGCCAAGGGCGATCCCTATATTGCCGAAGACCCCATGCTCTACTACAGCATAGCCCATTACCTCTGGCTCCAGGGATATGACCCCTGGTTCGCCAATTATCGCGGTGTCGGCCGTGGTGACTGTAAAAGCGAGAAAGGCTCGGTGTACACGAACCTTGACGTGTGGGCTGCGCTGGATGTCCCGGCCTGTGTCCGTCTCGTGCGATCTGCGACAGGTAAGGCCCTGGTTATCGGGGGCCATAGCACCGGCGGCAGGGTCTGTCACAATTTCATGCAGGGGATTTACATTGACGCATCAGAGATGGGCGGGGATTATATTCCCCATGTCAAGGCTGATCCGGAAATTGCGAAGCAGCGGAACCGCGACGTCAGGGGACTCCTGCTCCTTGATCCGGGCGGAATCCCGCCGCTTCCGAAAATGATTGACTATTACGCAATCTGGAAAATCACGGGATACCCCATATATCTCGATTTTGACGGGATCATGGTAAACATCGTCAATCCCCTTCTGGGGCATACCCTTCTGGGCGGAGAGGCCATTGAGGCAATCTTCGGGATTGTTGATTATCTGCATCTGATATACGCCTCATACCCTGACTGGCTTTATTCGAAGGAACTGGATCTATTCGGGTTCCTTGATATATGGGTACCTGAAAACACGGATGTCCATGTGGCTGATTATTTCGCGCGCTACTGTGTTTCCAGCACCTACCTGCGGGCCCTCACCGAGTTCGGCGATAATTCTCTCCACAACGCGATGCGGGAGGACTGGAGGAACGGCCCGGAAAACAGGTACCTGGTCGAGGGACCGGAGCCTGACCGCGGCAATGACGGATATTATTATTACGACGACGATGCGAACATGGCGAGGATCACCTCGCCGGCCTTTTCCATATTCTCTGACCGGGGTGCACTGGTGGACGCGCGGGAAATCATCAGGGACGTCTACGGGAAGAAGACGCCCCACCGCCTCGACGAATGGCACCAGATACCCGGCACGGCCCATGCGGACGTGGTGTGCGGCTACGCGACATCATGTGTCGCCTATCCCCTCATCGGGAAATGGCTGGCGGCGCTTAACGCCCAGAAGCCTGAAGATGCCGGTGCTGATGAGGTCGAGGATAATTCCACCGGCAGCGGCGGCACTGCGGCAGACAACAGTGGAAATGATACTGGGAATTATCTGGCCCCCCTGTTGTCAAGCATTGCCGCTTCCGGCGCCGGATGCGGCAGCGCGGCCAACGCCTCGACGACGGGCGGGACGGTTTCGGCCTCTTCATGGCTTGAGCTGGCCATCATGGGCGCGGCTGTCTTAGGCGTAATTCAGCTGGGGCGCCGGAGGCGTACGCGGCGGTAGGCCGGGGCCGGCAACAATTTTCCGGCGGAACAGGGACACGGAGGTGACAGCCGTGTCCTTTTATTTTCGGACGAGCTTTCCCTTTATCACGGCCAGCATCTTCGCCGGGGCGAGCCTGATGGCCAGTCGCTTTAGGTCCGCCGCCGGCTTCCGGTATCCGTCCGCCTCGACCATGTCGATGGCAGCGGCCGGGCAGGCCCTCACGCAGAGGCCGCAGCCGACGCAGCGGGCCGGGTCGTAGCGGTGACGCTTTCCCTCCATGGTATGGGCCCGGAGGTTGCACGACGCCAGGCACCTGGCGCAGTCGGTGCACCGCGCTTCGTCCACGACGGCGCGGAACTTGGGCGTGGTGACGATCAGGCCCGGATCAACGCCGATGATCTGCCCCAGCATGTGACAGCAGCAGTCGCAGCAGGTGCAGATCTGGTTCGCGCTCCCGGCCGCGACATTGCCGGCGAAAAAGGTCAGGTTCTTGCTGATGCGGTCCTTCACGATGGAGCGCATGGAGTCGCGGTCGAACGCTTTGGCCGCGCCGCGGTCTATGTACAGTGTCGCGATATTCCCGAAGGCAAAGCACCCGTCGAGTCGATCGGCGCGCCTGCACTCATGTCCCTCCAGGTGACGGGCATGGCGGCACTGGCAGTTGTTGAGCACCGCCATCAGGTCGTGGGAGCGGATCATCTGCTCGACCCGGTCCGGGTCAATGGCCGTCCCGGCTGGGCCCTGCTCCAGGTTCAGGGGGACGCTCCGCACGACCCGTGTCGGGTGCTCCAGGTATTTCCTGACATATCCCGTTTCATAGAGCCGGTTGGCGATGCGGGCGAACTCCCGGTGCCACGGCGTATCGTGGTTGTCCATGAGCACGTTCTCGAACATGCCGGGCAGGATGGGGAGGAGGGCGTAGCCCCTGCCGCGGCCGCGGATCACGCCCCGGGAAACCATGGCGTCAAGGAGCGGCCTGATGTCTGACGGATCTTTGCCCGCCGTGCGGGCGACCTTTTCCAGCGTATGGGTCTTATAAAAAAAGGGAAGATGGGCGGCCAGCTCGGCTTCCTCGATGGTGAAGCAGTGGACGAGGAGTTCCAGCAGGAGCGATTCGCTTTCGTCGGGTCCTATCATGGCCTCGAGGCTGAATTTTTTCGCCAGCTTCCGGTATGCGGCATTGTTGTAGTTCATGGTAACCTTCTTGTTTATGGATGCAGTCCCGGTCTTGGATTGTATCTTTATTTATATGGTGCGACGGCGTACCTTCATGCGCCGGCATGGTGAACGCATAATCATAATAAGGATGGGGGGGCCGTCCGGTTTTGTCAATATTAATACGGACAATGGACGCGATTGATGAAGCTGGCATGTCATTGTGGACGCAGCGAAGCAATCGTGTCTTTCTTAAGAATGCAATTGAGCCCATATCCCGTTAGTGGGTTCAATTGCCAGATCGGTCAGTCGTTTCACTCCTCGCGATGACAGATGTAATAATTACATGCAGTCGTGCCCCCTTTAGGGACAGGGGGGGTACGGGAAAAATGGATTGAAATATAATTTGTGCCCAGGATGAGGGAAGGGGATATTTTTTAACTTGATAAACTGCAATCATCCTGATACTCGTGTTAATACAATGCGATGTAAGAATTCAAGGATATCCATATGAAAAAAACCGTGTCTGTAATGATGGCTGTTATTGTATCCGCGCTTGTGTTTTCCGCCGTTTCAGGGGGAGAGGACGCCCCGAAATACAAGGGGCGGGGCGAGGCCCTCATCGTGAACAACGACCTGCCCAAGGCCAAGAGCGACGCCCTTACCGAAGCTTTCAAGAATACGCTGCAGAAGGCCGTGGGTGTGTACATAAAGGCAAAATCCAAGGTCGAGAACTTTGAGATGACCTATAATAAGATCCTGAGCGAATCGTCAGGGTTCGTGAAAAATTACAAGATACTCAAGGAAAAGACCGAGGATGGCGTCTATTCCGTGGAGATCGAGGCCGAGGTGTCGAGCGAAAAGCTTGATGACGCCTTCAGCCGGCGCCTTTCGAAATTCGTGGAGAAGAACCTGTTCAGCACCTTCACGATCATCGCCTCCGCCATGACCAGCGGCAACCGGTTCTATAACCTCACGACCACCATCATGATCATGATCAATGATCCCACCATCGAGATAGATTCGATCCAGATGAAGCTCCCCAAAAAGGGATGGATAAAGCCCCGTATAACCAAGTCGGGCCTGGCGAACCTGATCATGATGGGCGAAACCATCGATCCCAAGAACATGGCGTCCCCGCACTATGTCGACGACATTGTCTATTTCCTCGAGCACCGTGCCGCGCCGGTGGAGATCAAATTCAAGAACCCCGGCAACGGGAAGGAGGAGATCAGGTCCCTCGCCCTGGAAAAGCTGACCATGACGGCCTCCCTGGGGGGCGGCCCCTCGATAAGCATCCTGAACAAGGAGATAAAGGAGGTGACCGACCGCGAGCTTGCCGATTCGGCGGCGGCCCTCAAGAAGGCCGCCGTGCTCCTCGAATACGAGAAACGGCTGATCGGCATGAGCGGCACCGTGGTGCTGACCATGGGCACCTACCGGGGCGGCGCGAACAATTATATTGAGCTCAGCATGTCCTTTTCGATACCGTCAACGAGCATCGATATCAGCGGCATCGACGCGAAAAGCATCGAGCTGCGGATGCCGGTGACCGGCTGGACCAGGCCGGAGGTCAGGGAGAGCGAGTACAGCATCGATGTGGCCCTGAACATATCCGGCAAGGACCCGCGGAAGATGAAGCAGCTTGCCGATATCGCCTACCAAATGGGCAAGGACGCCTTTGAAATCGAGGTAAAATACAGGGACAAAAAGAAAAACACCGTAGCGAAGAAACTGGCGGTTTTTTCCTTCATGTCGATCGGCATCAGTGAAGAGGGTAACAAGATTTTTGACGTTCAGGGCATGGCCTTTGACAGGATCGAGCCGGCGCAGCGGAAGGCGATCGGGTCCTATTTAAAAAAACAATCAAAGTAGCAGGAGAGGCCGAAGGTTCTACTCGTCGAAGAAATAATACTAAGGGTAACGTAATGGAAACAATCATAGGCAAACACTGGCATCATATTGACCCTGCGGAGGCGGCCGGCCTCCTGGGGACCGACACCGTCCGCGGCCTCGATGTGCATGAGCACAAGCGCCGGCTTGAGCATTTCGGGCCGAACGTCCTCACCCCGAAAAAAGGGAAGGGGCCCCTGGTCCGTTTCCTCCTGCAGTTCCATCAGCCCCTGGTCTACATCCTCATTGCCGCCGGCATCGTTACCGGGGTCCTTGGAGAATGGGTCGACTCAAGCGTCATCTTCGGTGTGGTCCTGGTCAATGCCATAATCGGGTTTTTACAGGAGGCGAAGGCGGTTTCAGCCATTGAGGCCCTGGCGGGAACCGTCAGGACCGTGGCCACGGTGCTGCGCGCGGGCGTGCGCGAGCGGGTGGACGCTTCGGACGTCGTCCCCGGTGACATCGTTTTTCTCCAGTCGGGCGACAAGGTGCCCGCGGACATGCGCCTCTTTTCCGTGAAAGAGTTCCGCGCCGATGAATCCGCCCTGACCGGCGAGTCCCTCCCCGTCGACAAAATAGCGGAGGCCCTGCCGAAGGACACGACCCTGGCGGACCGCCGCAACATGGCCTTCGCGTCGTCCCTGGTCACTTACGGCCAGGCCGAAGGGATCGTCACGGCCACCGGCGACCGCACCGAGGTGGGCGCCATATCGGGACTCATCGCCGCAGCCCCGGACCTGCAGACGCCGCTGACGAAGAAAATGGCGCGCTTCAGCAGGCTGCTCCTTTTCCTGATCCTGGTGCTGGCCGGCGCGACCTTTGCCGTCGGCGTGTGGCGGGGGGAGCCGGCCATCGACATGTTCATGTCCGCCGTGGCCCTTGCCGTGGGCGCCATTCCCGAGGGACTGCCCGCCGCCCTGACCATCAGCCTTGCCATCGGCGTGTCCCGCATGGCGCGCCGCAGGGCCGTGATCCGGCGCCTTCCCGCGGTCGAGACCCTGGGAAGCACCACCGTGATCTGCTCCGACAAGACCGGCACCCTCACGCAGAACCAGATGACGGTGCAGGCGTTGTACGCCGGCGGCGCGCGGTACGAGGTGACCGGCATCGGCTATGTCCCCGAGGGTTCCATACTCCGCGGCGGTTCTGCCGCTGATGTCGACCGGGAGCAGGCGCTCCGGGAATGCCTTGTCGCCGGGCTCCTGTGCAACGACAGCGACCTGAGAAATACCGAAGGCTCGTGGACGGTCCACGGCGATCCGACGGAGATAGCTCTTATCACGGCGGCAGTCAAGGGCGGCGTCGATACCGGCGCCTTGAAGAAGTCGATGCCGCGGAAAGACGTCATACCCTTCGAATCGCAGAACCAGTTCATGGCGACCCTCCATGAAGCCGGCGGCGGGCCTCAGATCTATGTCAAGGGGGCCATCGAGGTCGTCCTCGGTTTCTGCGGCACCGCCATGGCCTCCGACGGGTCCGGGACGTCCCTCGACGCCGGCGCCGTGACGGCGGAGGCCGAATTGATGGCCGGACAGGGACTCAGGGTCATAGCTTTCGCCGGGAAGAAATTGAACGGCGGCGAGGGCCTCGCCCGGGATGCCCTTGCCGGCATGACGCTCCTCGGGCTCCAGGGCATGATAGACCCGCCGCGTCCCGAGGCCCTTGCGGCGGTAAAGGCCTGCCAGCGGGCGGGTATCGCCGTGAAGATGATCACCGGCGACCACCTGTCCACGGCCCGGTCCATTGCCGGGCGACTGGGCATCCTGGCGGGGGACACCAACCCGGCGGCTCCGGCGGGGGCAATGGCCGGGGCGGAGATCGAAGCCCTGAGCGATGAAGCCCTGTCCGGCCGGATCGAGGACATTGCGGTGTTCGCCCGCGTTACTCCGGAACAGAAGCTGCGCCTGGTGGACGCGCTCCAGGACCGGGGGCACGTGGTCGCCATGACCGGCGACGGCGTGAATGACGCGCCGGCGCTCAAGACCGCCGACATCGGCATCGCCATGGGGGTCGCCGGCACCGAGGTGGCCCGCGAGGCCGCGGACATGCTCCTCACGGACGACAATTTCGCCACCATAGAGGCCGCCGTGGAGGAGGGCCGCGGCGTCTTCGATAATATCACGAAATTCATCGTCTGGACCATCCCCACGAACCTGGGGGAGGGCCTGGTGATACTCGCGGCCATTTTCGCCGGCGTCGCCATGCCGGTCCTGCCGGTGCAGATCCTCTGGATCAACATGACCACCGCCGTCCTGCTCGGGCTCATGCTCGCCTTCGAGCCGAAGGAGCCGGGGCTTATGACGCGGCCGCCCCGCGATCCCGCTTCGCCGATCATAACCGGCGCGCTGATATTCCGTATCATGCTGGTGGGCGCGCTTCTGCTCGCGGGGGCCTTCGGCCTTTTCGAGCTTGAAATGTCGGCGACGGGGAACCTGGCGGTCGCCCGGACGGCGGCGGTGAATGTCTTCGTCATGGGTGAGCTTCTGTATCTTTTCAACTGCCGGTCCCTCACCGAGTCGATATTCAGAGTGGGGTTTTTCTCCAACCCGCTCCTTTTCGCCGGCGTTGCCGCCATGGCGCTTCTCCAGCTTGGATTTACCTATGTCCCCGCGATGAATACTCTTTTTAACAGCGCCCCGATTACTCTTGCGCGGTGGGGCTATATCATGGTATGCGCCTTTGCGATCTATGCCCTGGTGGGGATGGAGAAGATGATCGGCGGATTGCTGAGACGGCGGGGCAATAAAAAAGCCGGGTGATGATTGAACGCCCGGCTTTGACGCTTTTTTTTATGTCTTACGGAACGCGTTTCACCGATTTATCGGCTATCATGTTTTTCAGCTCTTGAAGAAGTATCTTTTCATGCTTGTCGATGTGACCATCATCGTGGGCTAGATGTATAATTTCCTCGTACTCGGCGTTGGTTATCTGATGATCTTCGATGGCCTTCTTTATTACCTGTTCCAGTGTTTTTCCGCTTTTTGTCAGCATATAATCACCTCGGTGTTAAGAATTGTAAGCTATTCATTGATGCCAGTGCAGCGTGGGTCTGTAGATACCAAGAAATGTTACCCGGTGCCGTCTGTCAAAAAGAATTCTTTTCAGGGCGGGTTTTTTTGCGGCAATCCATGATAACAGGGAACCTGTCGGTTGAATGCTGATGACTATCATCGTTCCTGTATTACGGGGAAATACTACTGGCGCTGATTGTAAAAAACTCCCGGAATAATCGGGAGTTTTTCAATGTCTGGCCTTGAGTGTGCGGGTGATAATTCCAGATATGATTACCACTGCCCCGTGGCCAGGTACTCGTTGATGGCCCGGGCGGCCCTGCGCCCCTGGCCCATGGCCAGGATGACCGTGGCCGCGCCGAGGACGATATCGCCGCCGGCAAAGACGCCCTTCTTGCTCGTCTTCAGGGTCTCCTCATCGGCAATGATGTTGCCCCACCTGGTCACCTTGATGTCCGGCGAAGTGTGCGGGATGAGGGGATTGGAAGCGTTCCCTATGGCCACGATGCAGGTGTCCACGGGTATGACGAATTCGCTTCCCTTGACCGGCACCGGCCGGCGCCGTCCCGAATCGTCAGGCTCGCCCAGCTCCATGAGGAGGCATTCCACGCCGCTGACCCAGCCCTTGTCGTCGCCGATGAAGCGCACCGGGTTCTGCAGGTAGTTCATCTGCACCCCTTCCTCCTCGGCGTGGTGTATCTCCTCTTTCCGGGCCGGCATCTCGTCGCGGGAGCGGCGGTAGACCAGGTACACGTTCTTCGCGCCAAGGCGCAGGGCGGTGCGCGCCGCGTCCATGGCGACGTTGCCGCCGCCGAAGACCGCCACGTTTTTCGACCGCGCGATGGGCGTGGCCGTATTCGGGAACGAGTAGGCCTGCATCAGGTTGGCCCTGGTCAGGTACTCGTTGGCCGAGTAGACGCCGTTCAGGTTTTCCCCGGGGATGTTCAGGAACACCGGGAGCCCGGCGCCGGTGCCCACGAACACGGCGTCATAGCCGTTTTCCATGAGCTCGTCGATGGTGTATATCTTGCCGATGACCATGTTGGCGCGCAGCTCGACGCCCATGCGCACCAGGTTGTCCACCTCGCGGCCCACGATCTTCTTGGGGAGGCGGAACTCGGGTATTCCGTAGGCCAGCACGCCGCCCGGCTTGTGCAGGGCTTCGAAGATGGTGACCGTGTGGCCCTCGCGGCGGCAGTCGGCGGCGACGGTGATGCCCGCCGGTCCGCACCCGATGATGGCTATTTTCTTTCCGGTCTCGGTCTTTATCTCCGGCGTCACGGCGGTGTTCTGCGCCATTTCCCAGTCAGCCACGAAGCGCTCCAATTTGCCGATCTGGACGGCCCTGTCCACTGACTTGAGGCTCTTGCCAACGGTGCACGGCTTCTGGCACTGCTCCTCCTGCGGGCACACGCGGCCGCACACGGCGGGGAGGACGTTGGTGACCTTGATGGCGTCCACGGCTTCGCGGAACTTCCGCTCGGCGATGAACTGTATGAAAACCGGGATGTTGACTTCCACGGGGCACCCCTTGACGCAGGGGGCGTTCTTGCACTGGAGGCAGCGCTCCGCCTCGGCGACGGCCATCTCCTCGGTGAAGCCGAGGGGCACTTCGTTCACGTTATGGATCCGCTCGGAGGGCTCCTGCTCCGGCATTTTCTGCGGCGGTATGGCCAGCCGCTCCTTGTTGGTTAATTTCGTGTTTTCCATAATGTACTCATGTCCTCTTTGGCCCCCCAACCCCCCGGAGGGGGGCTTATGTTGTAACAGGTATGTTTTTAAAACTGTAATGCTAAAGTCCCCCTCCGGGGGATTTAGGGGGCGTCCCTACCGGTCCAGCCCGATCTTGCAGGCGTGGTCGAGGGATTCCTTCTCCAGATCACGGTACATGCCCAGCCGCTGGATCATCTCATCGAAATTCACCAGGTGGCCGTCGAACTCCGGGCCGTCGACGCAGACGAATTTTGATTCGTTCCCCACGGTGACGCGGCAGCCGCCGCACATCCCGGTCCCGTCGATCATGATGGTGTTCAGGCTCACCTGGGTGGGGATGTTGTACTTCTTCGTGAGGAGGCTCACGAATTTCATCATGACGGGCGGGCCGATGGCGATGACCATGTCGATCTTCCTTCCCCCGTCGATGAGCTTCTGGATGGCGTCGGTCACCAGGCCTTTGGTGCCGTAGGAGCCGTCATCGGTGGTGATGATCACCTCGTCGCTGGCGGCCCGCATCTTGTCTTCCATGATCACGAGTTCTTTCGAGCGGCCGCCCAGGATGGATATGACGGTGTTCCCGGCCGCTTTCATGGCCTGGGCGATGGGGTGCGCCGGCGCGATGCCGATGCCGCCGCCCACCATGACCACGGTCCCGTGCTTCTCTATGTGGGTGGGCCTTCCCAGGGGGCCGGCCATGTCGATGATGGAATCTCCGGCCTTCTTCTCGGAGAGCGCTTTCGTGGTGGCGCCCACCGCCTGCACGACCAGCTCTATCCACCCGGCGGCAGGGTCCGCGTCGGCTATGGTCAGGGGTATCCGCTCCCCGGATTCGTTGACGCGCAGGATGATGAACTGCCCCGCTTTGCGTTTTTTCGCTATTTCCGGCGCTTCCACTTTCATGCGGAAGACCTGGGGAGAGAGAAATTCTTTTTCCAGTATTGTATTCATGGTTTTTGATTATAAATGAAGAAAAATGCTGTCAAGGACAAATATTTAGCGGCACTAATATTTCATGTTACAGTCAGGTAACATTTTTTTGTTTTTTGGTTTCCCCATCCCCTATAGGGGCGTTAAGGATAATAATCAAAATAGAAGACGGGAACTAATTTGTACCTAAAAAATTTATAAAAATCAAGGGCAATTGTTTGTGCCCCGTCGGGTGGACAGGGGAGTACAATTTGTCTTACTGACCGCCGGAAGAATGGTTATCCTGTTACCCTCGCCATTGAAACCGTGATACCCGGCAACCCTGCTTTTTGTTATTATGTTTTAGTCCGTATCGGTGATTGACCGTTGGAAATTAATTATGTTTATTGAATAGGTAACGAGAGATGATGATGATACTGTTTCTGACATCAATTGCATACATTAAAAAGGAAACGTTTATTTTGATTAAACGCTTTGGCGGATCTGTTCATTTTGAAGGCCCCAGGGCGGTTGCTGTTAAAATTGAAAAGACCCGGGCTGGGGGATGACGGACGCCTCTTTCCCCCCTATGTGAATGGAGTCTCCCAGCCCGTATCGGTCTTATGCCCGGCGGCATAAGATGGCTATAAGATAGAGCGATATTTTAAAGTAGAAAAGGAGTTATCGTTGCCATGTGAGAGCCGGCGGCGAAGAGCATAACTGACATCCTTCCTTAATAGGTTCTGCATGTGTGATCGGTCCGCCCCAGGCCGCGCCTCCAATCGGCAGGGAGCGGACCATTTTTTATGGGGGCAAACGGTGAAAATCCCACGATCCCCTGCGGGGGGCGTGTTTACCATGATGGTGCGGTCTCCAAACAGAGCTTTCTTTTTTTATACCGTTTGCAGAAAAGTTTATATCTTGACGTATTCCTTCCCTGATAAATAGTAGCCACATTGAGATTTTTGTTTAGATCAGGAGTGCCGGACTGATGGGAAGGATTCTGGATCGTTATAAAATGGCAATTGTCACCATCCTGACTCTGATGTGCCTTTCCTCAATCATTGTTTTCTACGGCATACTCCAGACCGGCACCGTTTTTTCCCATTTTTTCTATATCCCGATCATCATTGCCTCCCTCTGGTGGGGAAGGAGGGGGATATTTGTTGCGGTCGTCCTTTCCATGTCGCTTATTGCGGCCCACCTGATCCTGAAGCCTGAACTGTCAACGGTCGACGATTATATCAGGGCCCTCATGTTTATCATCATATCCGTGGTGGTTGCCATTTTGAGCGAGCGCATCACCAGGGCCCGTGAGCGCATGAGGCATTTCAACCTGGTGCTCCGGTCGATCCGCGACATCAACCATCTCATTACCAAGGAGAAGGACCTGTACCGGCTTCTCAAGGGGATCTGCGACAACCTTATCAAGAACCGCAGTTATAATTACGCCTGGATAGCCCTGGTGGACGAGAATTCCCGCCTCCTCTGGGCGGCCGAAGCGGGCCTGGCGGAAAAATTCCATCCCATGGCTGACATGCTCGTCAACGGCACCATGCCCCTGTGCGCCCATCGGTCGGTGTACCAGCGGGGCGTTATCGTCACCAAGGACCCGTCCATCGACTGCGCCGGGTGTCCCCTGTCGTCACTGCACGCAGACCAGGGGAAGATGACCATCCGCGTCAACCCCAGCGGCCGCCTCCGGGGCATCCTTTCGGTTTCGGTCCCGGAGGACCTGATCACGGACCGCGACGAGCAGGTCCTCTTTGAGGAGATCGCCGACGATATCGAATACGCCCTGAGCGGCATCGAACTCCGGGGCGAGCACGAGGTCACCCTGGAGGAGCTGAAGGAGAGCGAGGAGCGCTTCCGCTCCATCATCGAGAACGCCCCCTTCGGGTATTACCGCGTCGACCTGCGCGGGCTTTTTGAATACATCAACACGGAGTGGGAGCGGATGTTCGGCCTTTCCCGCGACGACGTCATCGGAAGGCATTTTTCCATAACCCAGTCGGGGGAGGGAAGAAAACAGACCGAGGACCAGATCGGCAGGGTGCTGGCGGGCGAGACGGTCCGGGGCGAGTTCGGCATGCGCCGCAAGGACGGCATGATGGTGTACCAGACCTATTACAGCCAGCCGCTGTATCACCGCGGCGAGATCGTCGGGGCGGAAGGCTTTCTCAACGACATCACCGAGCGTAAGAGCGCCGAGATGGCGCTCCGGAGGAGCCGGCGGCTCCTGTCGCAGATCGTCGAGGGGAGCCCCATCCCCACCTTCGTCATCGACGAGGAGCACCGCATAACCCACTGGAACAGGGCCTGCGAGATCCTCACCGGCTACTCCTCCGACGACATGATCGGCACGCGGCGGCAGTGGGAGCCCTTCTACCGAGGGGAGCGCCCGACCCTGGCGGACATCATCATCAGCACGGTCCTGGAGCCGGAAACGGCCGGTCAGTACGGGGGCGAATACCGCAAGTCCCCGGTGCTGGAGGAGGCCGCCGAGGGCGAGAGGTTCTTCGCGGCCCTGGGTTCGCGGGGCAAGTGGCTCTCCTTCACCGCCGCGCTCCTCCGCGACGCGGAGGGGAACATCAGCGGCGCCATCGAGACCCTCCAGGACGTCACCGAGCGCAAGAGGGCCGAGGACGAAAAGATCAGGGCCTACACGGAACTCGAGCAGATTTTCAATTCCACCCCGGTGGGGATGCGCGTTATCGACCGGAACTATGCCATCCTCCACCTGAACCGCCGCTTCATGGAGATGTTCGACCTGGATTCGCGCCACTTCGCCCGGAGCGGCCAGGCGGACTGGGACCGGGAGATCATCCAGGCCGACCGGGTGCTCATGAAGCGGATCCTTGCCGGCGAGCGCTATGTCGAGTACGAGCTGCGGACCGCCGTCAACGAGGACGAGGCCGTGTTCATCGTCCACGCGTCCCCCTATTTTTCGAAGGACGGGAACGTCATCGGCGTGATCGAGAACTTCACCAATATAACCGAGATGCGGAGCCTTCAAAACGGCATCATGCGCATCGCCGAGATCGAGCGCCAGCGCATCGGCCAGGACCTCCATGACGGCCTGGGACAGAACCTGACGGCGGTCACCTTCCTCATCGAGGCCCTCAAGGAGAAGACCGCGGAGCGCTTCAAGGTCGGCATCCCGGACATCGAAAACATCGAGTCCATGATCCGGGACGCCATCGTGCAGACGCGGAGCCTGTCGCGGATGCTGAGCCCCGTCGAGATGGAAAAGAACGGACTCAGGTCCGCCCTGGACGAGATGGCCTCCTCGACGGAGAAGATTTTCCACGTGTCGTGCAAGATCTACCAGGACGGGAATTTCTTCGTCAGCGACAACCAGGCCGCGACCCACCTCTTTTACATCGCCCGCGAGGCGGTCACCAACTCCATCAAGCACGGCAGGGCGGCGAGCATCCACATCCACCTGGTCGCCAACAGCGAGTTCCTCAGGATCGTGATCCAGGACGACGGCGTCGGCGCCCAGGAGAAGAAGAACACCGGCCTCGGGCTGCGCATCATGCGGTACCGCGCGGGAATCATCGGCGCCGAGTTCCAGGCGGGCAACCGCGAGGGCGGAGGCTTCGAGGTGCGCGTCCAGATGAAGCAGTGAGCCGCCAGGGGCAGCGGCCTCACGATTAATGGTACGTGGCGGCATGGAGCTGTCCCCTTGTCCGCCTCGCGTTGACGGCCCCCGTGCCGTTTGTCAAAAAACCAATAGTATCTTCCGTTTATGGTCACCATGAAATCAAAAAATGATTGATTCTGTACCGGCGATGGTTTATTCGTCAATACGGACAGTGCCGGCACCGGTGCATCCGCGCCCGGGTGACCGCGGCCGGCCGGGACGCGAGGTGTGGGCAAGGGGGACGGCCATGGTCCTGGGCGATCTATTGACGAAACACGCGAAGGAGAATCCCGCCGCTGAGGCCATTGTCTTCAGGGAAGTCAGGCTGAACTACGGCACCTTTAACCGCGAAACCGACCGCATAGCCGCGGGACTCCTGAAAATGGGGGTCGCCAAGGGGGACCGGATCGGAATATATCTTTCCAGCAGGCCCGAGTTCCTCTTCATATACCTTGCGGCGGCGAAGATCGGCGCCATCGCGGTGCCCGTGAGCTGGCGCTTCACCCCCCCGGAGATCAGGTTCGTCATCAACGACGCCGGCATATCGCTCCTCTGCACCATGCCGGGCTTTTCCGGCATGGATTTCATCGGGAACCTCGACCAGATACGGCAGGAGGTTCCCTGCCTGAAGCATGTGGTGCTCCTTGACGGGGGCCCCGCGGGGAACGACATGGTCCCCTACGTTCACCTGTTGCGGGAACCCGACCATTCCCTCAGGAAGGCTGCCGCCGCGGTTACACCCGACGACACGGTGCTGCTCCTCTACACATCGGGGACCACGGGGGTCCCCAAGGCGGCGATGCTCACCCACGGCAACCTGGTAGCCTACGCCCGGGGGATGCTCTCCTCGTCGGGGGCGGAACAGGGCGACTCCCTGCTCCTCAACGTGCCCATGAACCACGTCGGGGGCGCGGTCATGGCCCTGATGTGCTGCCTCTTCCTCGGGAACAAGCTCGTCCTGATGGACGCCTTCGTGCCGGAGGAGACGCTGAAGGTGATCGAGCGGGAAAAAATCGCCATCATCGGCCAGGTCCCGGCGCAGTACGCCATCGAGCTCCTCAATCCCAACGTGGGAAAATACAATCTCGGCTCAGTGAAAATAGCCCTTGTCTCCGGGCAGTCGTGCCCGGCGGACCTTATCGCTAAGATCAGGGACCGCATGGGGGTTCTGCCGCGCAACGCCTACGGTCTCACCGAGTCAAGCGGCGCCATTACCTTCACGCGGCCCGAGGACGGCGAAGACAGGGTCCGCAACAGCGTGGGCAGGCCCATGGAGGGGACCACCATCGCCGTCATGGACGAGAAGAACAACATCCTGCCGCCCAATAGCATAGGTGAGATTGCGGTGGCGGGCGACACGGTCATGAAGGGATACTGGAACCGGCCGGATGAAAATAAAAAGGCCTTTGACGAACGGGGGTACTTCCGCACCGGCGACATGGGGATGATCGACGAGGCCGGGTTCCTGGTCCTGAGCGGCAGGAAAAAGGAGATGTACATCCGCGGCGGCGAGAACGTGTATCCGCCCGAGGTGGAGGAGGCCATCGCCCGGCATCCCAACGTGATGATGTCCGCCGTGGTGGGGCGGCCCGACCCGGTCATGGGCGAGGTGGGGCGCGCCTATATCATACCCAAGCCGGGCGCGGCCATCACCCCCGACGAGATCAAGGCCTTCCTCTCCGACAAGCTCGCCCGGTATAAAATACCGGAAGACATCATCTTCCGGAACAATCTGCCGCTGACGCCTGTCGGCAAGGTGAAGAAGCTCGACCTCTACGAGGAGATAAGCAGGGAATTCAGGATGAAGTAGCGTTCCGCGACTAGTGTAGCATGCTTGAAGCCGGGGTCGCGTGGCCCCGCCTTTAAACAACGTGATCTCAGGGAATTCGAAATGGGCGAGGTTTTCATCCGCGCCCTGTAGCTTATCAGGCGGCCGGGTACGTCCGGCTTCAGCCGTTACACCCCGCTTCGGGGGCCGTTCTCGCCGAAAATTAAGGCGGCGTGTCCGGTTGCGCTGGATTTGCCCGCGCCATGTCCCATTGTATAAAATGACACCGCTGCCGGTAACCATAACCTTGGAATAATGGAATAAAAATAGCAAAAACTTGGGATTGACTTTACGGAAGCCCGGTAGTATTATACCCATGAAGATATGTAATGCATATTTTCGGTTAGGGTCACAGGCGGTGGCCCGGGGATCATGGGTATCGGGCGGTCCATTCAGTGCAGCACCAGACAGTTTCAGACAAAAACGCAGTACCGAATATGTCAGAAAAAGCGATTGAACACAAGAAAATCCTGATTGTCGATGATCATCCGCTGCTCCGGCAGGGCATCAAGCAGGTCATAGAGCTGGAAGAGGACCTGAAGGTCACCGGCGAGGCCTCGAGCGCCAACGAGGCCATAGACATGATCAACCGCGACAAGCCGGACATTGCCATCGTGGACATCACCCTGGCGGGTAACGTGAGCGGCATCGAGCTGGTCAAGTCGATCAACGAGCGGTTCCCCGACATCAAGGCCCTGGTGCTGACCATGCACGACGAGTCCCTTTACGCCGAGCGGGCCATCCGGGCGGGCGCCCGGGGCTACATCATGAAAGAGGTTGCCTCGAAAAACATCATCAATGCCATCCGGACCATCATCAATGACGAGCTCTATTTAAGCGAGAACATATCGAAAAAGATAATCGACAAGCTGGTCCGCGGGTCGGCGGACACCATCGGCATTTCCGTTGAGAACCTGAGCAACCGGGAATTCGAGATATTCCAGCTCATCGGCAACGGCTTCAGCACCAAGGAAATGGCGAAAAAGCTGAATCTCAGCATCTATACCGTTGAAAGTCACAAAAAGAACATCAAAGAGAAGCTGAAGCTCAAGAATTCCTCCGACCTTTCCAAGTACGCCATCCAGTGGGTCATCATGCAGAACAAGTAGCGGCATGGCGGGCCTCAGTCCCGCCATGTCAATCCTTGCATGTGTAAAACCGAATAATCAATACAAGCTCCTTTGTTCAGGGTAAAACACTTTTTTTCCCGCACCAGTCAAGGAAAGCCTTATTGAGTGGAGTATTTTCACCATTAATCAGCGGCTCAGGTAAAAAGTGGTGGAAAAATAATCGCCGGGTATAGAATTATTCACACCCGGGTATATCTGGGGCCAACGGGTCAAATTATCCAGGAGGCGCCTATTTCAAACACTCCCCCATCCGGGAATAATCTTGAAACAGCAGACAATCACCAAATTTTGTTATATGGAATTAGCAATTATCGGGAGTTGACCTGCGGCCAATAGATATGATAGGTTGTAGGTGGGCCTGAAAAAGCTATTGTGAAGTCTCCGCTGCAGAATTCGATCCAGGCGGTTAAATCGTTGTTGAAACGGACACGGCAGCTCGCTCGGGTGCATTATTAGCAAGCATTGACTATGACTTGAGTGTACTGCGGATAAAAATACTTTTAGGATGAGGAGCTTTTCGTATGAATTATAAATCCGGTATTTGCACATTTTGTGGTACGGGATGCGGTCATCTCCTGGATGTCAGGGATGATAAGGTGTGCGGCGTCTTCCCGATGCAAAACCACCCGGTCAGCAAGGGTCGGCTCTGTGTTCGGGGATGGAATGTGCATGAGCTGTTAAACACACCTGAAAAAATAACGACCCCGCTCATCAGGAAGGACGGCAAACTGGTCGAGGCGTCCTATGACGAAGCGGTTTCCTATCTGGTGGAAAAACTCAAAAAGGTTTCCCCGGATGAGATCGGATTCCTTGCCTCGCCCCGTTCCTCCAACGAGGACAATTACCTTCTCATGAGGCTGGCCCGGTCCGTGTTCAATACCAATAACATCAGCCTTGACTGCGATCCCGGCCACCGGATCAGCCTTGACGTCCTGCACAAGGGCACCGGCATGGCGGGCATGCTCGGGTCCCTTGAGGAGATATCCAGGGCCGACTTCATGCTCGTCGTGGGCATCGATATCACCAAGCAGAACCCGATCATCGGCAGCGAGATTCACATGGCCGCCCGCAAGGGGTCGCGCGTGTTCACCATCGATACCCGGGTCACCCAGATAGCCCGGCTGTCCAACGGTTTCCTCCAGATACAGCCCGGGGCCTACAAGATTGCCATAGCCTACATGGCGAAGGTGCTCCTGGACGAGAACCTCGCCGATGTCGATTTCATAAAGAAGCACACCGAAGGATACGATTCCTTCACCAAGGTCCTTTCCTCCCTGAAGGAAAGCGAAGTCGTCGAGAAGACCGGCGTCGATATAGAAGTACTGAAGACCCTGGCGCGGGACCTGGCCCTTTCCAGGTCGGCCATGGTGTTCTACTCCTCCGGCATCTCCGGATTCGACAGGGAAACCGTCAGCTACATCTACAACCTCTACCTGATGGCCGGCAAGATCGGCAAGGAAGGATGCGGCGTCAATCCCATCACCGGTATCAACAACCTGCAGGGGAGCAAGGATATGGGCATCGCCCCTGATCTCCTCACCGGGTTCCAGAAGCTGTCCGACAGCGCCGCTGTTGACAAGTTCAACAAGGAGTGGGGGGTGAAGCTGAACACGCAGGCGGGCAAGTCGCCCAACGAGATGGGAAGCAAGCTGAGGGCCTTTGTCGCCGTCGATCATGACGAAACCATCATCCGCAACGTGGACGATATCAAGAAGACGGATTTCGTCGCCTACATAGGCTCATACCAGAACGGTTTCATGGATTACGCCCACGTGGTGCTTCCCGTAGCCACCTATGCCGAGACCGACGGCACCTTCACCAACACCGAGCGGCGCGTCCAGCTGGCGAAGAAGAAGGTTGAGCCCCCGAAGAACATCCTGGCCTGCTGGCAGGTCTTTTCGAAGATAGCGGAAAAGGCCGGCGCCACGTGGAGCTATGGATCACCGGCGGACGTCATGAAGGAGATCGCCAAGCTCACGCCGAGCTATTCGGCCGTTTCCCACGACAAGCTGGGGATCGGCGGCGTCAAAACCTACGGCCTTGACCGCTATGACGCGGAAAAAGCCGCGAACAAGGCGGCCTTCGCCCCCGTTGACGCCAATTTCGCCGTTCCCCTGGCGAGCGAGGAATACCCGGTCCTTCTGCTCATAGGCGAATCCCAGCATTACTGGCACCAGAACAATCTGATGAAAAAGACCCACATACCCCTGCGCGAATACAACGCGACGCTGCTCCTCTATCCGCAGGGTTATGTCGCCATATCTCCGCAGAAGGCCAAGGAGCTGAACGTCCGAGACCGGTTCCCGGTCAAGATCGTATCGCCCTACGGCTCGATGGAGACGCTGGCGCAGGTGACCGACAAGGTGAAGCCGAACACGGCCTACGTTGCTTACTTTGTCGATGAAATGGTCACCAAGTTCTTCATGGAACACAAGGATGTCCTGAAGAGAGGCGAAGACACAACAATCCCAGTAAGAATTGTGAAGGTATAACCATGTATTTGATAAACAAAAGCCAAGTATTGGATATTGCCAAGGAACTGCAGAAGGAATACCAGGTGTACGGCCCGGTAATGGAGAAGGAAGCGAAGCAGTGCATGTTCGTCAAGGTCGATGACATTGCCGAACTTGACCTGAACGCGCCCATACCCGCGAAGCCGCCGAAGCACGCGCTGTTCCCCCAGTTCGAACGGATCATGTCGTACCAGTATGACAAGAAGAACCAGAAGGTAGAGATCAAGCCGGACTTCGACAGTTCGAAAAAGGCCCTCTTCGGCCTCCGGTCATGCGACCTCACCGGCGTGCTCTGCATGGACCGCTTCTTCCTGGGCCAGGAGTTCGTCGATGACGTGTACAAGAACCATCGCAAGAACATGTTCATCGTGACCAACACCTGCAACGTGCCTTTCAAGCAGTGCTTCTGTGTGTGCACCGACAGCGGCCCCAGCGCCCAGGAGGGATACGACCTTAACCTTACCGACCTCGGCGACCAGTACCTGGTCGAGGCCGGCAGCGACAAGGGCAAAGCGCTGGCTGAGAAACTCGGGCTTAAAAATTCGGACGATTCCCACAAGAAGGCTAAATCAGAAGTTATTGATAAATCGATCAATGCGTTCGACGCGATAGCGAAGGACAACAAGGCCTGGATATCGCGGGTGGTGAACCGGGTAACGACCGGCCTCATCGACGAAAAGGTCTGGGAATACATCGGCAACCAGTGCATCGAATGCGGCGCCTGCTCCTTCGTGTGCCCCAGCTGCACCTGCTTCAATATCGTCGACCCGGTGACGGGCCCTGAAACGGCCGACCGGATGCGCACCTGGGATTCCTGCTCCTACGAGGGCTATTCCCGGATGGCGGGCGGCCATAATCCGCGGAAACCGGTCGAGGACCGGCGGAGCAAGCGGTTCTTCTGCAAGCTTTCGTATTCGCAATCCAAGAAGTATCTTCGTCCCGGCTGCGTCGGCTGCGGGCGGTGTCAGTGGGTATGCCCGGGCGATATCGGCCTGCCCAATGTTGTCACGTATATCAGACGAGACATTCAAAAGTAGGTGGGTGACATGAGCGAATTAAACAACATAACAATACCTGAAATAGCAACGATCACCGAAATCAAGGATGAGATCATTGAAGTCAAGACCTTCTATCTTTCCTTTGATGAAAGACAGGGGGGGCAGCCTCCGAAATTCACGTCGGGCCAGTTCGTCATGTGCACGGTCTTCGGGTCCGGTGAGTTCGCGGTCTCGCTTCCGCCCAGCCCCGAGAACGACAGGTTCCACCTGACGGTGCGCCGGGTCGGCAAGGTCACCAACGCGCTGCACTCGCTGAAGGTCGGCGACAAGGTCGGGATCCGCGGCCCCTTCGGCAACGGGTTCCCCTTCGAGGAGATCAAGGGCAAGAACGTCATATACGTGGCGGGCGGCATCGGGTTCATTCCGCTGCGTTCGTCCATCATGCGGGTCATGCAGAACAAAGACCAGTTCGGCCGCGTCCTTATATTCCTGGGCGCCAGGACCCCGCAGGAGCACATGTACGCATATAACATCAAGGAGTGGAAGAACACCCCGGGTTTTGAGATGAACCTTACCATCGACAATCCGGTTCCCGGCTGGGACGGCGACACGGGGTTCGTTCACACGCTTCTGAAGAAAAAGAACATTCCCGTGGAGAACACGGTGGCCTTCGTGTGCGGCCCCCCGATGATGTTCAACGCCGTCATCAAGGAGCTCACCGAGCTCGGTATCAAGGAGGAGAACATCATCTCCACCCTCGAGCGGCACATGAAGTGCGGCATCGGCAAGTGCCAGCACTGCGCCGTCGGCCGTACCCTGGTGTGCACCGACGGACCGGTGTACAACTACAAGCAGCTCAAGACCCTGGGAGAGCAGTTTTGATGGAATTCCTCCCCGTCATAGAGCGGCTGGCCCGCGAGAAGACCTGCTTCGTCGGCATGGGGAACCCCCTCATGGGCGACGACGCGGCCGGCGTGTACGTCGTTGACGGGATCAGGGAACAGATCGATTCGCCCACGGTCTCGGTTTTGAATGTCGAGGACGTGATAGAAAACTATGTGTACAAAATAGCCGACAGCGACTGCGACAACGTGGTCGTCATCGACGCGATGCAGTCCGGCGCGGAAAAAGGCTCCGTCTATTTCGGCCGGCTGCATGAGTTTGAGGAGACGTTCAACAATAATTATTCGACCCACAAGCTTTCCCTGTTTCTGTCCGGGAAGGTGCTGGAGCAATATAACAAGAAGACCTGGTTCCTCGGCATTGAAGTCGGGGATGTCGATTACGGCACGGGTCTTTCCGAGGACGTTAAGAAAAGCGCTGATATAATCCGCGATCTATTACTATCGTATATTAACTGCGATCAAAAGGAGCTCGTTTATGAACATTGATCTCTATTCTAGCTTGCAAATAGCAATGGCAATACTGCTCGGCTCAGCCGTCATCGTGCCGCTATTGTCGGGCAAACGGAAGCTGGCGGGCTGGCTGAATTTCATTCTGGTCACCGCCGCCGCTGTTGTGCTCTTGAATATTAGTTTTGTATCCATTTTCCAGGGGGGGGCCGCGACGCAGAAGGTTCTGGGCGTATACATGCTCATAGACGGCTTCTCCGGGTTCTTCATCGGCATCATTTCGTTCCTGGCGATCATGAGTTCCTTCTATTCGATCCAGTACATGGAACACTATGCCGACTACAAGCTCTGGAGCTATTACCTCTGCTTCCCCCTCTTCATACTGGGGATGATCGGCATCGTGACCGTCGACGACCTGTCCACCGGCTTCACCATAGCCTGGCAGATCATGACCGTCGCCTCCTATTTCCTGATCCGGTTTGAATACAAGGAAAAAGGGAATATCCGGAACGCCAACAAGTACCTCATCCTGATGGAGCTGGCATGGGTCCTGATCCTGGCCGGCACCTTCTTCATAAGCGGGTTCTCCTGGGGCGATTCGCTCCACTCACTGGTCGAGAAACTGGGCGCCACTTCGGGCGCGTCCCTCTTCATCGTCTACGGCCTGATCCTCATAGGGTTCGGCTTCAAGGCCGGTATGTTCCCCTTCGGACAGCTCTGGCTGCCCGACGCGCACTCCATTGCGCCGTCCCCGATCAGCGCCCTCCTTTCCGGCGTCATGATCAAGACCGGCGTGTACGGCATCATCCGGACCTTTTTCTGGATGGTCCCCAAGGAGGGATTCAACGGCATGGTCTGGGGCATCATCATAGCGAGCTTCGGCGCCGTCACCCTCTTCGTCGGTACGACCCAGGCGCTGAAACAGCATGACGCGAAACGCCTCCATGCGTACCACTCCATCGGACAGATGGGATATATCATACTCGGCATCGGCTCGGCCCTGGTCATGCTGAACAGCCCGAGCGTGTTCGTGAAGGCCCTGTCGGTGCTGGCCATCATAGGCGCCATGTACCACACCCTGAACCACACCGTGTTCAAGGGCCTCCTCTTTCTTTCCACCGGCAGCGTTCTCTACGCCACCGGCACCAAGGACCTGAACAAGCTGGGCGGCCTTATCAAGATCATGCCGGTGACCGCGCTGGTGGCCGGCATCGCCTCACTCTCGATCGCCGGTATGCCGTCCTTCAGCGGCTTCGCCAGCAAGTGGACGATCATCTCCTCCGATATCCTGGCGGGAAACCAGTCACTGATGCTGGCCATCTTCGGCATCATCGCCCTCTTCACGAGCGCCGTCACCCTGGCGTCGTACGTCAAGTTCTTCGGCATGACCTTCACTTCCTCCGGCGTTGAATGGACCGTGAAGAAGGAGATCAAGGAAGTCCCCTGGACCATGCTGCTCCCGAAGGTCATCCTCGCCATGCTCTGCCTGGCGCAGGGCCTGCTCCCCATCCTCTATTTCGAGACGTTCATAGGGATATTCAAGAACTCGGCAGGATCAAGCCTGCAGGCCGTGTTCGGGGACGTCAGCCTCGACAATTACATTGTCAATTCAGCCATGGGCGTGTCGGTGACCGTCCCCGGCCTTGAAGGCGCGGTATCCTCGGTGGCCGTTCCGCTGGTGGTGCTGATCATCCTGGCGGCGGCTTACCTCTTCGCGTGGCTCCTGAAGAAATCGGGCGGAGCGGAAGAGAAGGAAGTCCCCACCTGGCTGTGCGGATATCAGGATCTCAATAATAATAACAGGTACGTGGCCCACAATATGTACTCCGCATTCAAGAAGGCGGTCAAGTGGACCGGGGGCAACGTTAAAAAATAAGGCACATTATTTACAAGAGGTAAATCATGCTTACGATTGATGATGTAAAAAAACAGTTAAAAGATAAATACCAGGCCGCAGTCAAAAACTTCGAGGCTCCCTACAGCACGCGGCTGTTCGTGGACATCGACAAGAGCAAGGTCAGGGAAATATCCAACGAGATAATCAAGATGGGCGGCCGCTACCTGGTGAGCGTAGGGTACGACAACATTGCCCGGGACAAAACGCTGGGACTCATCCACAACTTCAGCCTTGACCGGGACGACCTCTTTGTCTGCATCCGCACTTCCGCACCGGTGGACAATCCAGAGTTCGACTCCATCACGCCCGACATTCCCAACGCCGGCTGGTCCGAGCGGGAATACATGGACCTGCTGGGGATGAAATTCAAGGGACACCCGAAGCCGAAGCGGCTGATCCTCGCCGATGACTGGCCCGAGGGCGTGTATCCCCTCCGGAAGGAGGTGCCCTATAACCTGATGCCCCCTGCGGCGGAAAACGTGGCCTATCAGCTTGACGAGGCCCCCGAGGGCTGCACCACCATTCCGGTGGGTCCGTTCCATCCGACCCTGCACGAGCCGGCGCACTTCGCGGTCTTCGTCGACGGAGAGACCATCAAGGGCTGTGACTATCGCGGCTTCATGGTGCACCGCGGCCTGGAAAAGCTCTGCCAGACCCAGGTAACCTACAACGAAATACCCTTTATCGCCGAGCGGATCTGCGGTATCTGCGGCTCCGTGCACGCAACGTCTTATTCCCAGGCGCTGGAACTTGCCGCGGGCTTGAAGATCTCCCGCCGCGCGGAATATATCCGCACCATCATGCTGGAGATCGAGCGCATCCACTCCCACCTCCTCTGGCTGGGGATAGCGGGGCACCTGATCGGCTTTGACACGGTCTTCATGCAGGCATGGCGGGTCCGCGAGGCCATCATGTGGTATGGCGAGAAACTGACCGGAAACCGGAAGACCTACGGCATGATCGTCGCCGGCGGGGTACGCCGGGACATCACCCCCGAACTCGGGGACGAGCTCCTGGGCATTCTCAAGACGATTGAAAAGGAGCTCATTACCATACACAAGGCCATTGTCGGCGACGGTTCCATACACCGCCGCACCAAGGGCGTCGGATGCATCACCAAGCAGGAGACGGAGCTCTGGAGCCTGGTCGGCCCGGTGGCCCGGGCGCGCGGGGTCGACATCGACGTCCGCCGCGACCACCCCTACGCGGCCTACGACGAAATGCAGTTCGACGTTCCGGTCGTGGATTCCTGCGACGTGTGGGGCACCGTGGTCGTCCGTATCCTCGAGACCTTTGAAGCGATCAAGATCATCCGTCAGGCCCTAGACAAGATGCCGGCGGGCCCGATCATGACCGAATTCGCCGAGGACGTCAAGCCGCTGCAGCACGCCATTGCCGCGGTCGAGGCCCCCCGGGGCGAAGTGGTGCATTACCTGATCACCGGCGAGGAGAACAGGCCGGAACGGTGGCGCGTCCGCGCCCCGACGTATCCGAACCTGCAGGGCGTCCCGGCGATGCTCCTCAACGACCAGTTCGCGGACCTGCCGATCATCATCGGCAGCATCGACCCCTGCTTCTCCTGCACTGACAGGGTCGTGAAAGTTGACATCAGGACCGGTGAGAAGAGCCGTCTCACCAAGATGGACCTGGAAAAGATATCTCGGGCTAAAAAATTCGCGGGAAGGTGAGAACATGGACATTCTGTACGTCGCGGTCAATATATTGGTATTTTTACTGCTGGCGCCGTTCTTTGACGGCGTGGTGCGGCGGATAACGGCACGGGTAGTGCAGTCGCGGCAGGGCCCCCCCCTGATGCAGACCTACTACGATATATTCAAGCTCCTGGGAAAGCAGAACCTGACTCCCGGCAATGTCGGATTCAAGATCGCGCCCCTGGTCGCCCTTGCTTCTATCATCAGCGTCATCGTCTTCTTCCCGCTGGGGCATGAAGTGAACGTCCTTGCCGGGTATGCCGATATCATCACCGTCATATACCTGCTGACCCTCGGCGGCGTCGCCGTTCTCCTGGGCGCGCTGTCCAGCAAGAACACCTATGCCTCCCTCGGGTCAAGCCGTGAAATGATAACCATGATCATGGTCGAACCGGTCCTGGCCATGACCTTCATCCTCGGCGCCGTCAAGATCAAGAGCCTGGGCATCGGCGCCTCGGTGGCCAGCGTGGCGGGCGGCGGCTACGGCGCTTCGGTCATCATCATGCTGGTGGTCTACCTCGCCGCCCTGCAGGCCTTCGTGGGTCGCCAGCCCTTTGACATAGCTGAAGCGGAAGTCGAGATCCTGGAAGGGCCCTTCATCGAGTTCAGCGGCCCCAACTTGGCGTTGTTCAAGTATTACATGCTGATGAAGCAGATGTTCTACGCGGCGCTCTTCGTGGTCGTTTTCATACCGGCAATCAAGACCGGGTACTACGGTTTTGATGTTCTGATACAGCTTGCCTTTGTTTCACTGGTGTATGTCCTGATAGCGGTCCTGGGTTCAACCCACCCGCGGATGCGGATTGACCAGGCGCAGAAGTTTTATGCGGTGCTGATAGCCGCTTCCCTGGTTGCCATCGGGCTGTCAGTTTACGGGATATAATTCAATTTAAGGAGAACTGCTGTGTATTTGATGAGTAAAATAAAACAGGTTCTGTTGGTATTAAAGCCGGGTGTCGTCACCCTGAAGTATCCCTTTGAGCCGCATCCGGTTGCGAAGGATTTCCGGGGACAGCCTTCCTGGGATCACCATAAATGCGTGGGCTGCGGCGGCTGCGCCGCCCACTGTCCGGCGCGGACGATCCTGATCCGCGACGTGTGCCAGGACCTGCGCGTGATGTACTACGACGGGTCGCGCTGTACCTACTGCGGCCGCTGCGCCGATGTCTGTCCCGAGGACGCCATCACCATGACGGAGCAGTACGAGCTGGCGACCAACGACAAGAACGATATCGGCGTCAACATGGAGCTCTTCATGCTGACCTGTCAGCGCTGCGGCAGATGCTTTAACATGGAAACCACCAATATGATAGACAAGATGGGGCTCAGGGGCTTCAAGTACGATAACCTTGAGACGCGCGCCGTTATATCGAAGCTGACGACGGAGCAATTCGACCCGAAGATGCTGGAAGAATCGGACCGCTTCAAGAGACCCCAGAAGTAAGGAGAATAGATATGCTGGCCAAATTATGTAAAAAAGCTTTCCCCAAGTCTCTTTGGGTTTATCACTGCAACTCGGGCGCCTGCAACGGCTGTGACATTGAGATACTGAACGTCCTCACGCCGTATTATGATATCGAACGGTTCGGGATGAAGCTGGTGGCCTCGCCGCGGCACGCCGATGTCATGCTGATATCCGGCGCCGTGACCCGGCCGACCCTGCCCCTGGTCAAAAAGGCCTACGCGGCCATGCCGGAGCCGAAGCTGGTGTTCGGCATCGGATCATGCGCGTCCGGCGGCGGAAGCTGGTTTGACTGCTACCATGTTACCGGCGGCGCCGACAAGGCGGTCCCGGTAAATTACATCATCCCGGGCTGTCCTCCCAAGCCGGAGGCGATCATTTACGGCGTGGCCCTTGCCCTTGGCCTCGTGGACAAGAAGGCGTCGCCGGTCGAGCTGAAGCAGGTCGAATTCCCGATCGACACGTATCTGAAGAACAAGGCCTTTGAAGAAAGGAACGTTATATACCAGGTGCTGAACCAGTAGGGGAGCGCCTGGTCCCCGCCTGCAGGGGCGCGGCACGCCGCGCCCCTGCAGGCGGGGGAATCGCAATTATTACTTTTTTATTATGGAGTAGTTCAATGGCTAAAAAAATATTAATGGTCGATGATGATATAGACACCTGTTCCAATTTAACAAAAGTCCTCTCATCGAAGGGCTATGAAGTGACGGAGGCCTATTCGGGAGCTGAGGCCCTCAAGAAGGTCCTGGCGGTCAAGCCTGACCTGATCATCCTTGACATCATGATGGAAAAGGACACTGCCGGCTTTGAAGTGGCAAACATGATACGGAGCGACCGCCCGACGTCAAAATACAAAGAAGTCAAGAATGTGCCGATAATCGTTCTTACCGCCATCAACCAGGTCACTAATTCGAGGTTTTCCCTGGACGATAAAAACAGTTTTTTGCCGGGAGTTAATGATTTCTTGACAAAGCCGGTCAACTTTGATTTACTGCTGGAGAAGGTGGCGAAATACATCTAATCCTCCCTCTCTGAGGTTTACAACTGATGAAGGCACGATTCAGGGCGAAAATCAGCACCAAGCTTGTTATCAGCCTTATGTCAGTTGTAGCCATCAGCGGTTTCAGCTCGGTATTCCTCGGTCTTAATGTCATCAACAACAACGTGGTGGGGCAGGCGTATGAGGAGGTGCGAAGCCACCTCAATACCGCCCGCTATTTCTATAACGAACGCATTAAGATCATTTACCTGTTCATCAACCACCTCTCTTCGCTTGAATATCTCCAGAACGCGATACTCTATAATGACCGGCCGCTCCTTATCGAGAAGCTCCTCAAGGTGAAAAAGGAGCTGAATGTCGATATCATGACCATAACCGACGCAAGCGGAAGGGTCATAGCGCGGGCGAACAATCCCCAGAGCTTCGGCGATGATGAAAGCGGGGACGCCTTTGTGAAATATGTCCTCGAGAAAAGAAAACCATGCTCCGGCACCGATATTGTTACCCGCGAACAGCTGCTGCGGGAAAGCAAGGATCTCGCTGACCGGGCGTATATCAGGGTCGTCCCGACCCTGCGGGCCCGTCCCAAGGACAGAATCTACGAAACAAAGGGCATGTGCAAAAAGGCCGCAGCTCCGATTTTCAGCGGTGACAGGCTCATAGGCGTCATATACGGCGCGAAACTGCTCAATAATAATTTTGACATGGTGAACTCGCTGAAAAATCTCCTTTTCAAAGACGAGCGCATCGGGAGCCATGAAATAGGGACGGTTACGTTGTTCATGGATGATCTGCGGATTTCCACGAACGTTAAGGACAGCTCCGGTAAGCGGGCGGTGGGCACCCAGATTTCCGAGGAGGTGTACAGCAAGGTTTTTGAGTTGGGGAAGGTATGGCTCGACAAGGCCTTCGTCGTCGACAGCTGGTACCTTTCCGGTTACAGCCCCATCTATGACATCAACCGAAGGGTCGTCGGCATCCTGTACGTGGGCATCCTTGAGGAAAAGTACAACCAGATCCAGCGGAACGCCACCATGTTCACCCTGCTGGTCATACTCATCACCGGCTGTGTCGCCGCGGTCCTGTCGATATACCTGATCCGTGGGATCATCACCCCGATCAAGCGGCTCGTTTCAGCCTCGCAGCAGCTGGCCGAGGGAAATTACATTCAAAAGATCAGCATCACCAGCTCCGATGAAATGGGATACCTGTGCACGACATTCAACAGGATGGTTGATGCCATATCCGAGCGCGACCGGAAACTGAAGGAGCAGACCGAAATGCAGATGGCCCAATCCGAAAAGCTGGCGTCCCTGGGGCGTCTCGCGTCAGGGATCGCCCATGAGATCAATAATCCTTTAACGGGCGTCCTCTCCTACAGCACCGTTCTCTACGAAGAGATCAAGGACCCGGGATACCGGGCTGACCTCAAGGTTATCATAGATGAAACGATACGGTGCAGGGACATCGTCAAGGGTATCCTTGATTTCGCCCGGGAGACCAGGATCGACAAGAGGCCGGGGAACCTGAACAGGATCATAAACGAATTGCTGACGATACTGGAAAAACATGTCAATTTTCAGAACATCCGCATTAAAAAAGATTTGGCAGAAAATCTTCCGGAAATTAATATAGATGTCAACCAGATCAAATCGGTTTTCAACAATCTCGCGGTAAATGCCGCGGACGCCATGCACAACGGGGGGGACCTTGCCATACGGACGAGATACGACGAGTCGGAACGGAAGATAGTCGTGACGGTCTCGGATACCGGCACCGGCATAAAAAAGGAAAATCTGTCGAAAATATACGATCCTTTTTTTACCACGAAGGAAACGGGAAAGGGCACCGGGCTTGGCCTGTCGGTCACCTACAGCATTGTGCAGCGCCACAACGGCACGATCAGGGTTGACAGCGTTGAAGGGAAGGGAACGACGTTCACGATCGAGTTCCCCGTTGACACGGGCGACAATACCACGGGCAGTAAATCAATGATTACGGTTTGAGGGACGGCATGGATACAAAAACAAGAATACTCATCATCGATGACGAGGATATAGTGCTGAAAAGCTGCCTCAGGATTTTAAAGAATGAAGAGTATGAGATAGACACGGCGTATTCAGGCGAGGAGGGCCTCAAGAAGACAGACGAAAAGGAATATGACATCGTTATAACGGACCTGAAAATGCCGGGCCTGGGAGGGATGGAGGTGCTGGCGGCCCTGCGGAAGAACAAGCCTGAAGTGACCGTTATCATATTTACCGGCTATGCCACCGTTGAAAACGCCCGGGATGCGCTGAAGAACGGGGCCTTTGACTACATTCCGAAGCCGTTCACCAACGAGGAGCTCCGGACCGTGGTGGACAATGCCGTCAAGGCCCGCGAGAAGAATTCCGATGCCGGCATGCTGGACCTCATGGCGATCGTGTCCCATGAAATGAAAAGCCCGGTTTCGGCCGTGCACACGACCGCCGAGACGCTCTACCGCGGCTACCTGGGGAACCTCGATCCGGAACAGCAGAAAACCGTGGAGAAAATACTGCGGAACTGCCAGTACCTGGAGGACATTATCCGGAGCTACATCGACCTTTCGAAGATGGACATAGATAACCTGGAATCCTTTTCCCAGAATATCGACCTCGTGAATGATGTCATACAGCCGGTTATCGAGATCCCCGAATATGCGGATAATCTTAAAAAGATGCCGATCGTTACCGACTACGCGGTAAGGCCCCGGGTCAACGGAGACCCCAATTTGTTGAAGATCGTCGTGACCAACCTCATCAACAATGCCATCAAGTACGGGACGCCCGAGACGCCCGTGCGTGTCAGGGTCGCCGAGGCGGACGGCCAGTACCAAGTGTCGATACGGAACGAGGGCGTGGGTATATCCAAGGAGGACATCGAGCAGCGCCTGTTCAAAAAGTTCAGCCGCCTGAAGCAGAAAGGCACCGAGGGCGTCAAGGGGTCCGGCCTCGGGCTTTATATCTGCAAGAAGATCGTCGAAAAGCACCATGGCCGGATATGGGTGGAATCGAAAGTGGGCGAATACGCCACCTTCTGCTTCACCATCGGCAAATAACGCGGCATGAAGGGCATATCTCAAGGAGGATGTTGATGCAGAGCAAGAAGGTTATACAGATTATCGATGATGATCCTGATTTTCTGTCGTCGCTGAAAGTGACCCTCGAATCGGCAGGATACGCGGTCAGGGCGGCCGGGAACGGCGCCGAGGGGATCAAGCTCTTCATGGAACAGACGCCGGACCTGGTCATCTGTGATATCATGATGGAAAAAATAGACACCGGGATACGCCTTGTCCGGGAGATACGCGATAAAAATAAAAAGGTCCCCATCTATCTCCTGAGCGACATCGGCAGGCTCACGGCCACTAATATTGATATTTTCGAGCTCGGTTGCAACGGCACGTTCCAGAAGCCCTTTGACCCGGAAGAGCTGCTGCGCGTGGTGCGGCAGAACTTCGGAAAATAGGGTTTAGGGTTTAATTCACCTCCCCCCATAACCGTTTATCGATATACCATTCTGAGGGAACGACCTCACCCCGCCTCCGGCGCGCCCTCTCCCACAGGGAGAGGGGGATCGAGGGGGTGAGTTCTGATCATTGAATGCTACAGGTGTCACAGGGGTAAAAGTTAACTGCATAATCACTATTGTGTGTAATAAAATTGTATTGCAATCTCACCGATACTGGGCTCTGCTGTAACAGTTCCCATGGCATAATTTTACTAAAAATAAAGGATGGCTGAAGGACTGGAAGTTTTGTATATTAGTAAATAAAGGGAGGCGTCACCATGGCGGGTCCCGTAGAAGAATGGAAAAAAAAGTACCCGAAGAAGTTCGCCCCGGAAGAAGACATATTCAGTCGCATCCAGCGGGGCGACCGGATCTTCATCAGCACCGGATGCGGCGAGCCGCAGTACCTGGTGCAGGCCCTGACCCGTTACGTCGGCTCCAACCCCCGGGCCTTCGCGGAAGCCCAGGTAATGCACGTGTGGACCCTCGGGGTGGCCCCCTATGCCGACCAGCAATTCGACTATAACTTCAGGCACAATTCCTTTTTCATCGGCGATAACACGCGGAACTCGGTAAACACGGGCCTGGCGGATTATACCCCGATCTTTCTTTCCAATGTTCCCGGCCTCATGCGGAGCGGCCGCATCCATATCGACGTGGCCCTCATCCAGACCTCCCTTCCAGACCTGAACGGCTTCGTGAGCCTGGGCGTGAGCGTCGACATCTCCAAGGCCGCCATCGAGAAAGCCTCGATCATCATAGCACAGATCAATGAAAAGATGCCCCGGGTCCACGGCGACAGCTTTATCAATATAAAGGACATCGATTTTATCATCCACCATGACGAGGACCTCCTCGAATACTCCCCCAAGGTGCCGGGCAATACCGGGCAGGAGATCGGCAAATACGTGTCGCGGATCGTGAGCGACGGGGACACGATACAGCTCGGCTACGGGAGCCTTCCCAACGCGATCCTGTACAACCTCAAGGAGAAGCGCCACCTGGGCGTGCACACCGAGCTCCTCACCGATTCGATGGTGGAGTTCATGAAGGAAGGGATTATCGACAATTCCCGGAAGAGCATCGACCGCGGGAAGACGGTGGCGTCCTTCTGCATGGGCACCAGGCCGACCTACGAATTCATACATGACAATCCCCTCATAGACTTCCGCTCGATAGATTTCACCAACAACCCGACGATTATCGCCGGGATTGACAACATGGTGGCCATAAACAGCGCGCTCCAGGTGGACCTGACGGGGCAGGCGACGGCGGAATCGATCGGGAGCACCTTTTACAGCGGCATCGGCGGCAGCGCCGATTTCATGCGCGGATCCGTGCTTTCGCGGGGTGGCAAGAGCATCCTGGTGGTGCAGTCCACGGCGCGCGACGGCGAGGTCTCGCGCATCGTTCCCTTCCTGGAAACCGGCACCGGCGTCACGCTGAACCGCGGCGACATCCATTACATAGTGACCGAGTTCGGCAGCTGCTACATCCACGGCAAGAACATCAGGGAGAGGGCCATGGACCTCATCGGCATCGCGCATCCCCGGTTCAGGCCCTGGCTCATCGAAGAGGCGAAGCGGCTCAATCTCATCTACCACGACCAGGCTTTTATTCCCGGCGAGAAAGGCGAGTATCCCGAACACCTTGAAACCACCCGGCGCACCAGGTCCGGGGTGAAGCTTTTCCTGCGGCCGGTCAAGATAAGCGACGAGGACCTGGTGAAGGATTTCTTTTATTCGATGTCAGACAAGAGCCTGCAGCGGCGCTTCATGACGGTCCACAAGGACATCCCCCACAAGATGCGGCAGAAGTTCGTGGTGATAGATTACACGAAGGAAATGGTGATACTGGCGTGCATATTCAAGAACGACATGGAGATCATCGTCGGCATCGGCCAGTACGTGAAGTGGCATGACAAGAACTACGCCGACGTGGCCTTCGCGGTGCGCGACGATTACCAGAAAAAGGGGATCGGGACGGAACTTCTCGACTATATCACGCTGCTTGCCAAGAACGAGGGGCTGCAGGGCTTCACGGCGGACGTCCTGGGGGAGAACAAACCGATGCTCCACCTTTTTGACAAGATGCGTTACCATGTCGAAAAAAAGATCGAGGACGGCGTTTACGAATATACCATTACGTTTGAGGCAGGAAATGGAAACACATAGCAGCGGCATCCAGTACCTGTTTGAGCCCCGCAGCATTGCCGTTATCGGCGCGTCTCGCGATACCGACAAGATCGGGTACAAGATAACCAACAACATCGTATCGGGCGGTTACCGGGGGCATGTCTACCCCGTCAATCCCCAGGGAGGAGAGATCCTGGGCCGCCCGGTGTATAAAAGCGTGGAGGACATCCCGGGAGATGTCGACATGGTGTCCATCGTGATTCCCGCGAAGTTCGTGGTGGACTCGGTGGCGGCCTGCGCGCGGAAGGGCGTGAAAATCGCCCAGATCATAACCTCCGGCTTCGCCGAAACCGGCAACGTCGAGGAGGAGCGGAAAATCGTCGCGATCGCCCGCGAGCACGGCATGAGGGTCCTGGGGCCCAACATCTTCGGTCTCTATTCCTCCGCTGCTTCGCTGAATTCGACCTTTTCGGCGACGGCGGTGCAGCCGGGCCGGGTGGCGATACTTACCCAGAGCGGCGCCCTGGGGATCGCCCTCATCGGCAAGACGGCGGTCGACAACATCGGGCTTTCCACGATCGTGTCCATCGGCAACAAGTGCGACATCGACGAAGCCGACCTGCTCGAGTACCTCATGGGCAACGACGATACGAATGTCATACTGATGTACATCGAGGGCGTCAAGAACGGGGACCGGCTTATCCGGGCCCTGATGAGCACCACGGACCGGAAGCCGGTCGTGGTCATCAAGTCGGGGCGGTCCAAGCGGGGCGCCATGGCGGCCGCCTCCCACACCGGGTCGCTTGCGGGGTCGGATGAAATCTTCGACGCCATCATGAAACAGTGCGGCGTTATCCGCGCCGACAGCATAGACGAGGCCTTCGACTGGTGCAAGTTCCTCGCCTTTTCGCCGAAGCCGAAGGGGAACAAGAGCGTCATCATCACCAACGGCGGCGGCGTCGGCGTCATGGCCACGGACGCGTGCGAGCGCTACGGTATCGACCTGTACGACGACCAGGCGGCGCTGGCGAAGTCCTTCGAGAAGGTCGTGCCGTCCTTCGGGTCCACCAAGAACCCGGTCGACCTGACCGGCGGCGCCACGGGGAAGGACTATGATCTGGCCCTTACCGTGCCGACGGCAACGCCGGGCATGGACGCCACCATCGCTCTTTACTGCGAAACGGCGACCTTTGATTCCGCCGACCTGGTCCCGATGATCCGCGCGACCCACGAGAAGCACGTCAGGGCCGGGAAGCCGGTGTGCTACGCCATCGTGGGCGGAACGTCGGTCAACGAGGCCATCAACACGCTCCGCCATGAAAACGTGCCGGTGTACGGCGACGTGTACCAGGCCGTTTCGTGTCTCGGCATGATGTACCGGTTCGAGCGTTCCCGGACCGAGAAGTCGGCGATTACCGATGAAGCGCCTATAGATATCGCGGCCATAAACCGGATTATCGACGGGGCCCTCGCGGATAAAAGGAACTTCCTCCTCGCCAGCGAGGGGTCCGCGGTGATGCGCGCGGCCGGCGTCAGCATCCCGCAGACGAAGGTCGCCCATACGATCGAGGAGGCGGTGCAGTTCGCGGAGGAGATCGGGTATCCCCTGGTGCTCAAGGTCGTGTCCCGGGACATTTTGCACAAGAGCGACGCCGGCGGCGTGGCGCTGGACATTGTCAATAAAGAGGAGGTCATGGACGCCTACGAGGCGATCATCCATAACTGCCGCGCCTATGATCCCGGGGCGGTCATAGACGGCATCGAAGTGTGCGAAATGGTGTCGAAGGGCACCGAGATCATCGTGGGGGCGCGGCGGGACGCCTCCTTCGGCCCCATCGTGATGTGCGGTTTCGGCGGCATCTACGTGGAGGTGATGAAGGACGTCGCCTTCAGGGGATACCCCTTCAACCGCGCGGAGGCGATGAAGATGCTCAAGGAGCTCAGGTCGTTCCCGCTGCTCCTGGGCGTGCGCGGCGAGGCGCGGAAGGACATCGAGGGGCTCATAGACGCGATGATAAAAGTGGGCACCATAATCCGGAAATGCCCGAGGGTGACCGATATAGAGATAAACCCCGTCGTCGTGTACGAGCAGGCGCGGGGACACAAGGCGGTGGACAGCCGCATCTTGATAACAGGCTGAGGAGGAACGACGATGAAAAAGATAGTTATCGCATCAATGCGCGAAGGCGCCGGCAAGACGAGCATCATAGCCGGCATTGCCGCTGCGGCGGGAAAGAAAATCGGATATATTAAGCCGCTGGGAGACCGCCTGGAGTACAAGCGTAAAAAGAACGTGGACCATGACGCCATGGTGCTGCTGAAACTCCTGGGCATTGATTGCGAACCGGACTGCATCTCCCTGGGTTTCGCCCATTCAAAGCTCAAATACAAATACGACGAGAAGGGTATGCGGGAGGCGCTGGTCGCCATGGCCGATACCATCGGCGCGGGTCGCGATGTTCTCTTCATTGAAGGCGGGCGCGATCTTGCCTGGGGCTCGTCGGTTGACCTCGATTCCCTGTCGGTGGCCAGGGGGCTTTCGGCGCGTTTCGTCCTGGTGGTCAGCGGCGACGGCGACCGCGTGTCGGACGATATCTGCTTTATTAGGCGGTACATAGACACGGCGTCGGTGGATTTCGGCGGGGTCATCGTCAACAAGGTGCAGGACGTTGACGATTTCAAGAACAGCTATCTCCCCGCGATCGACGCACTGGGGGTGAAGGTCCTCGGTATCATACCCTACAAGGCGCAACTCACTTTTTTTACCATGAGTTTTCTCGCGGACCGCTTCCTTGCCCGGATCATCGCCGGCGAAGGCGGCCTGAACAACGTGGTGAAGCACATTTTCGTGGGGGCCATGTCAACCGACGAATCGATGCGCAACCCCCTCTTTAACAAGGATCAGAAGCTCCTCATCACGAGCGGAGACCGGAGCGATATGATCATCGCCGCCCTGGAAAGCGACACCGTGGGAGTTATCCTGACGAACAACATCGTACCGCCCCCGGCGATCATCAGCAAGGCCTCCGAGAAGAACATACCCCTGCTCCTCGTGCCCTACGACACCTATGATGTGACGCGGCAGATGGACAACTTCGACGCGCTCCTTACCCATGACAGCGACGAGAAGATGAAGTTCCTGGAGCAGATTGTCAGGGACTATGTGAATATCGGCGCGGTTGTTGGATAAATCGCCTGAACGCGGGGTTACGTGACCCCGCCTCCAGGCTGGTTCAATAATGATACAGGCTAGGATTTACCGGGATTTTTTTATGGCTGCGGGATCGTATCCGAGGCATTCTTTCGCGTGTTCGCACCACTGCGCGCATCCCACGGACAGGCGCGGGTTCTGGACCTCGGCGCCGCATTTCCTGCAGCGCCGCTTCGCGTCATCCTTGAAGAATTCAACTTCGCTCCCGCAGGAGGCGCAGGAGACATTGAATATGTCTCCAGGCCGCCAGTACCGGGTATCCTGGCCGGGGCACATGGTTTTCATCTTGCCGCCTCCGTGCCGTAGGCTTCGGATATGTCGGAAATTCTCGTGGAGTTCAGGTGCTTCCGGAAAATGTCCCACATCGTTTCCATTGAATCGCCCAGGATGCAGCGTTTTTTATTGCAGGTCTTTTTGCGCATCAGGCAGGCCTTGTCTTTCAGGGGGCCTTCAATCGCTTCATACACATCCAGGAGCGTGATGGTCCCGCTTTTTTTAGCGATGGAGAACCCCCCCCGCGGACCACGGGTCGATGTGATGAGTCCGCTCTTGGCAAGCCGCTGGAGCACCTTGGCAAGGTGGTTCTCGGATACGTTGAGACGGACCGAAATATCCCGGGCGCTGGCACGTACGTTCCGGGAGGCAAGAACTGCCATGGCGTGCATTGCCAGGGACGCCGCGTCGGAGATCCGTATGCCGTGTGACATGATTGAGATCCTTGTATAATGTATTTAAGTACCATATTACCTTAATAGAAGCTGGATGTCAAGATTTTTACAAAAAATTGCAGGTCATGGCGGTAATAATAATACTTGATTTTATTGCGCCGGCATACGCAGTATTATTCATGAAAGTCCTCGGCATATACGGCAGCCCCCGGAAGGGCGGGAATAGCGACCATATACTTGACAGGGCCCTCGCAGGGGCCGCGTCCGCCGGCGCGGACTTGGAGCGGATCTACGTCCGTGACATGGTCTTTTCCGGCTGCATTGAATGCGGCGGGTGCGACAGCACGGGGGAATGCGTGGTGCGGGACGACATGCAGAGGTATTATGATATCCTGCTGGAGGCGCGGATCGTGATCGTGGCGTCGCCGGTGTTCTTCTATGGCCCGAGCGCCCAGGTCAAGGCCTTCATAGACCGGTGCCAGGCCCTCTGGAACAGGCGGAGGATCGCCGCAACCGCGGGGGAGCGGAAGCGCCATGACGGCGGCACCGGCTACCTCATGATGACCGGGGCCGCGTCCGGGCTGAATCTCTTCACCGGGAGCGAGTTCACGATGAAATACTTTTTCGACGCCCTCGGCAAGTCGTACGGGGGCGGGTCTTTCTACAAGGCGGAGCACAGGGGCGATATCGCGAAAGATGCCGCCGGCCTGGAGAGGGCGTTCCAATGCGGCGTTGACGCGGTACTGTCGGAACGGGAAGGAGGCGGGCGATGAACATCACCATAGTCGGTCCCGGGGCGGTGGGTCTTCTCCTCGCCGGATATCTGCACAGGGGCGGCGCGGCGGTAACGCTGGCTGATGAACTGCCGGAACGGGCGGACCTTTTCGGCCGAGAGGGAATACGCTGGGAGGGCATTGATGAGGATTTCAGGTTTACCGTGCCCGTGACGCTGGGCCTGAAGGGCGTGGCAGGCGCCGACCTGGTCATCCTCTGCGTGAAGGCGTATCATACCGAGGCCGCGTCGCGCCAGGTCTACGATGCGGGGTACCGGGGGCCCGTCATGACCCTGCAGAACGGCGTTGGCAATGCAGAGACAATCATGACCGGCTGCCCCGGCTCCCCGGTCATCGCGGGGATCACGTCTGAAGGGGCGAACCTGGCGGCGGACAACCACGTGCGCCATGCCGGCAAAGGGAAAACGATCTTCGGCCCCGTTGTGCCGGGGATGCCCGACAGCGGATTCATGAAGGAGCTGGTCTCACTCATGAAAAAGGCGGGCCTTGACGCCGAGCTTTCGGCCGATCCGCAGGCCCTGGTCTGGGGAAAGGTGCTGGTGAACGCCGGCATCAACGCCCTCACGGCAATCCTCCAGGTGAGGAACGGGCAGCTCCTGGAAATCGAGACTGCCCGGACCCTCATGAAAGACCTGGTTCTGGAAGCCTGCGAGGTGATTGCCCGCAAGGGTGTTGCGCTTTCAGATACTGATCCCGTGTCCAGGGTCGAGGAAGTATGCCGGCGAACCGAAGACAATTACTCTTCCATGTGCATCGACATCAAGCACGGCCGCAGGACCGAGATCGATTTTATCAACGGCGCCATCGTGCGGGAGGGGAGGGCCTTTGGGCTGGCCTGTCCCTATAATGACGCGGTGACGAAGATGGTGAAGGGGCTGGAAGTAAAAATGATAATGGAATAATAACCGCACGGCAGACGGAAAAAATCATGAAAATTTTGTGCGTTTTCCCGCATTAACCACACTTAATTAGTAAATGTGATCATTGATGATATTTTGATCGTACTGAAAAAGTTGCAATATGGCTTTGATTCTCAAAGCTGCCGCAACACGAGTATCCGATAAAATAATGTAAGTTACAAATGGCTATTTTTTTCAGTTTTATGCACAAAGACGGTGATTTTGCCATACATGCTGAAAGAGTTATTTGAATTATAGAAATTGAGTGAATATCTTTGCATATAATCAGGAATCATTTTTTTGAGAAAAAAACATACCAACGGGTTGTTTGTTTACATGATTCGTGATTATACATATTAATCTTTTTGAGGGCACACATGAAAAAATTGGTAGCTTTATCTATTGTTTTTATCGCTGCGGCTCTGATGGCCGTTGGCTGCGAGGATCAGAAGGATAATAAGAAAGAGATGACGGCGTTGATGGCTGTGGCGTATTCGTTGCCGTACGCCGAGGTTACGGGCAGCTCACAGGACATTTCTGATGCGGGCAGCGCGGCCATGGCTGCTGCTTCGGCAATGTCTCAAGTACGAATAGCCGCAAATCCCAATGGGACTACCATGATGCAGAGCGTTATGGTTGACCCTAACACCCCCTATGTAAAAGGTCAGCTGCGGCAATCCATCCTTAACGCGGTTAATGCAAAGGCAGTGGAAAAAATGAATGATGTCTATGGGGGATGTACTGGCTCTCAATCAGCAAGTGCTCATTTATCTTCTGAAATAACTGATGGCCCTGGCGGTACTTATTCAATACAACCTGATGTGGATGTCACCGGTACCTTTACTTGCCATAGTTCCGATGCTATGTCCGGCTCCTTTGATCTGTCAATAAGGGCTACCGGCACTATTAAGGCAATTTTCACCAATATGACCGTTCAGGTGCTTGATGTTGAGAATTTTATTGCAAATGGAACCTTCGTTTTTAAGGATGTCGTTGTTGATGGCACTGTCGATATTACCCTGAATAATTTTTCCACGAATATTTCCTTTGATTATTCAGTTCTTCCTCCCAGCCTGAAACTGGTGGTAAGGAATTCCAGCGGAGTTAATATAACAAGTGATCTGACAATCGGTGGAACTCTTGTTGAAAATATTGACCTGGCTGTGTCTGAAGAATTTAACTTCAGATTGTCTCTCTTGAATATTTCCGGATCAATATCCATGGATGTTGCCGGTACCGTTGGCAGGAATGATGTTTCCGTGAGCTATAGGTTTAGTGGTCAGGATATGTTTAATTTTGAAAACTATGTTACTCGGCAGGTCGGTTATCAGATGTAATTAAAGACAGGGTCTGCAGTTGATGACCCGGTACGTTAGTTAGAATTTGATTATTAAGGGGGCTGCTCCGCAAGGGCAGCTCCCTTTGTTTGGGTCACAGGGTTATGAAATTTTCAAGGTTGGGCGGATATCCCCAGATGAGTTTCCAGCATATTATGTTACCAATAACAGTCTTTGCCAGAACATAATTTTTATACTGATAGTTATCGGTATCATTTTTTCTTATTAACAGTTTAATATATCTTTTTACCGCATAGGCAAGGATCAAGGAAACAGACATCTTTAAAAGCCTCCTTAGATCCAAAAAATACTCATATTCGTCCATCTGCATGCTTAAATGAAATCTGCACCAATTTTCGGCTTTGTCCTTCTTCTGGTACCGCACCATTTTCCCGGCGCAGGCAGGATCAGGCATTTGGGCCATGACTTTTTTCAGCAACAGGGAAATCATGTCCGATCGTGAAATCCCGCTGCAACGCGCGGCGTAGTTGATTTTTTCAAGGATATCGGAATGAATATACAGCGTGGTTTCCATGGGTCCTCTCCTGTGGAATTCCTGTTATAAGTCGAACGAATGGAAACGGGAAATGATAAATTATTTTCAGGACGATCAGGGTTTTTTATATCCCTTCTTTATCGCCGCGCTGTCCAGATGCGCCGTAAGAATGTTTTCAACGGTAAGGTTGAAATCATCGATCTCCTCGAATTTCTGGAGGCTGACTGTCTTCATGTAGCCGCCGCATGAGCCGCACACGTCCAGGCGATAGCGGGTATCGCCTTCTGATGAAAAATATTCCAGTTGAGACGCGTCCTCAATGCCGCATACTGCACAGGCGATGCGCTTGAAAGGCCATCGGTGGCCGCACAATGAGCAGTTAAGGTAGCGTTTTCCTCCTTTTTCCATGACGATTGCTGCCATGTCGGGTCTGTTCCCGCAGAAAGGGCAGAGATTGCTTTCATCATTATCTTCAATTAGGGTTGTATTTTTCTCCCTGAGGCTGATAAATAAGGGTTTGAGCCAGTTTATGATTATGAATAGTGCTTCATCGGTGCCGGTTTTATGGGCGCGTGCGATCCGTTCAAGCCGCTCCATATCCATGTCTAGAATCGCGTACATTGCATCCTGCATCCTGGCGGTATCAGTCTCTAGGGCATGGTGGATATCCTTGAGATTATGACCTGGATTGAATGCGGTTACCATATCGATGAGCGGTGCCAAACCGGGGATGAGCATCACGGCAACGGATTCGTCTGACAGGGCACTTCTGGCATGATCGTTATTATTGATCGGAAGGTCTTCTGCCCTGAAAAGGGGCAACTGTGGATTGTTAAGGTGCATGTCGCTGTATTTGTCAATATAATCGAACAGGTTGCGGTAGAATTCCACTAGTTCATCGGACAGTATGCCGGCAGAACTTATTTTTTCAGCGTTATCGTTGAAGTACTTGAGATGGTCATGCATGGCGGTGTCTCCGGTTCTGCTGGGCTGTAAATCATGTATATCCTTTTTAAAATTGATGTTCCTGAAAATCATTTTTGGATCGGCATAGGTGGTGATTTCCTTTTCGGCGACTTCTCGTATTGTGAATTCTTTAATGAGGCTTACGACCTGTCGAATGCCTTCGCTGATTCGTTTTTCGACTCTATCAATACATTTCTTTGAGTACACCGCATGGAGCGGCTCGTAAAACCCGTCTATCAACGGGACGATTGCGTCATTGTTCCCGATCTCGAGCGCGGACATGTAGCGTATGAGTCCGGTATTGAGACCGGGCATGTCGCAGGCAAAAACAAAAATTTTTTCTGTTTCCGCTATCTCCAGGGCGGTATAAAGGCCCCCCAGGGGGCCGATGCCGCTTATGATATCATCATGGGCGGGAAGGCCAAGATAGGCGAATTTCCCCGAGTTGTCGCCGATGATGGCGATACGGTCAATTGCCGGCTGTATGGCATCCACCACGTATTCGATGAGGGGCCTTCCGCGGAACATGAATAGGGACTTGTCATCGCCGAATCTTCGGCTTTGACCGCCTGCTATGATAAAGGCTGATATATCATTCTGATGCATAAGCTCGCTGTCTGACTTGCGAATGGCGATAAAAAAGCCCCGCTGAAGGATAATCCCTTCCGCGGGGCTCCTGTGTCAAATGAAATTCTGTTCTATCCGACCATCTTGCGGGCCATCTTGTACGCCGCGCGCTTCAGCGAGGGAAGTC
>CALMRZ010000048.1 GCA_937872225.1 uncultured Spirochaetota bacterium | reverse complement strand
GGATGGTTTGAATCGTGCGGCTATGTATTAATGCATTCGTGAAATGCTCTAGATATACAATTAATATAAGTGGGCGAGTGTACCGGCTGCGGGAACGTTACAATCTTCTGAAAAGCTCCTCGAGATACCTTTTCCTTGATTCATAGTTATTCTTATCGATATAGATTCCGAATTCCTGTTCTGAACGCACTTTTTTATTGTAAATAGCATCAGCAATCATATCGCCTACATTTGGGTTCGAATGAACTGCGTCATGGAAATAATCATAATAATTTCTCGTCACTTTGTGGGGATACATGAAGTCGTAACAGCCGCCGAAAACGGATACAATATCCGACAGCCAGCGGAAATAATATTCCGACAGGCCATGCTTCATGAAAAGTTTCATCAGGGGCGCGCTTTCAGGCGTAATATACACGACAATGTTGACATCGGGATTTTCATCTTTTATCTTTTTCAGCTCATGCAGATAGGACCGATCGAACTTGTAAGACGGATAAATGGATTTTTCAAAATAATCCAGGTACAGGGAGAGAATGCCGTCAAGCTCCTCCCTCGTGAATTTCCGGTAAACCTTTACATTATCCCGCGTATAATAAAAACGGCAGCCCCTGGGGTAATGATTGAAAAACGTCGGGAATATTTCAGGGTGTCGATACTGAGCAGCGATTTCACCCGGTGGAGGGGACTGCTGACCTCCCTGATGATCCTGCCTGGATCCATGGAATCCGCGTTTTCCATGGCCAGCAAGGGCAGCCGCTGTTCCCCGCCCTGCATAGTCTGGGTAAAATCAAGGCCGATGAAGACATGCCGCAGTTCTTTTCCCATTCTTTTCCTAGCATAGTTAATGTAATCCTTATATTCCGCCAGGCTGAGACCGTTGCAGGAATAGTTAAAAACAGATATGCCCTTGAAAGAATACTGATTGATGCAGGTTGACCTGCTCGTCCCGATAAGAACACCCTGGTATTTACCGCCACGGTACGTGAAATAATTGGTCTTTTGGATCCGCTCGTTAAATGGCTCCTGGAACTGGTTCTATTTATTAGAAATGGAAAAGCACCAGAGTGGATCCATGAAATAATTGGCCCCAACGGTAAGGAGCGGTATGATCAGCGAAGCCAGCAGGATGGCAATGTTCCATTTTTTAGTGCTTTTCATGGCCGTTAAAAATTCGCATACACAAAATTCGATATACGGGTCACGTGTATAAGCCCGATCCCGAGAATGATCGCGATAAACACAAGCCATCTCCAGCCCGGCTCGTATTTGGCGGACAGCTCGTTGGAATTTTTCCAGAATATGGCGATCACCGCCGCAGCTGCAATATAATACATTACGTAGGTTATATTTTTGCTGATGGCGGCCGGCCATTCGCCGAACTCGAAGCTCAGTGATTTCAGGAAGGATATTTTCCCGAGACTGGCCGAGATCATAACACCGTTAAGGCCGAGCATCCCCTTGTAGACCTTCAGCGCGCCGGTAAGGTCTTTCGCCCGGAACAGGACCCAGGCTGCGTTGACAAAATTAAACGTGATGAACCAGCTCACATACCTGTTGATCCTGATGCCGGTCCTGCGCCAGAGCCGCTGCACAATCAGGCCCAGACCGTGCGCCATACCCCATAAAATGAAGGTCCAGCCGGCGCCATGCCATATGCCACCCACCAGGAAGGTGATGAAGACATTGAGGCTGGTCCTGAATTCGCCGGCCCGGTTGCCGCCCAGCGGGATATAAATATAATCCCTGAGGAAGCGCGAAAGCGATATGTGCCACCGGCGCCAGAAATCCTGTATAGACAGCGAGCGGTACGGTGAATCAAAGTTCACGGGGAGCCTTACATTGAAAAAGAGCGCTGTCCCGAGAGCCATGTCTGTGTAGCCGCTGAAATCAAAATAGAGCTGGAACGTGTAGGAGAGCGATGTCAGCCAGGCCTCGAAAAATTTCAGCGTTGACGATGTATCAAATCCCTGGTTTGCCCAGAGCGCTAGTGTGTCGGCGATGAAGGTTTTCTTAAAAAGGCCAAGGGCAAACAGGAGTATTCCGGCCGATATGTTCTGGTGGTTCAGGGTCCATTTTTCTTTATCGGCAAATTGGGGCGCTATTTCATTATACCGTGAAATGGGGCCCGATACGATATACGGGAAAAACGTGACATACTGGACATAGGGCAGAATGCCCGTTTCCTTAATATTGCCGCGGTATGAGTCAACCAGGAAAGATATCTGCATGAACGTAAAGAAGCTGATACCCAGCGGAAGCAGGAGATTCAGGAGGTCGATATTCGACCCGGCTGCGGCATTGATATTCACTATCAGGAAATCAGAATATTTATAATATCCCAGGAGCCCGATATTGAAAAGCAGCCCGAGCAGCAGCATGATCTTCCGGCGCATGCCGCCTGCATCGGCAGCAATCCCGCCCTGAAGGGAAAATCCTATACCGTAATTAATGACAACCGAGATGATTAGCAGCGGCAGGTACAGCGGATTCCAGTAGCTGTAGAAAAAAAGACTGAAGAGTATCAGCGCAACCCGCGCCACTGTCGCTCCCAGGTAGCGGTTGAAAACAAAATAAACTCCCCATGCCACCGGGAGAAAGATGAATATATATTCAAAAGAATTAAAAACCATAGGTATCGTTTGTTTTGTTCGATTTGCGAATGTTATATCATGATATGATGAAAGCGGTCATACTATTTTTTACATCCTGCATTTGATCAAGTATTTTTTAACCAGACCAGGTTTTTTGCTTACTGCTCGGGGCATTACCGGCTGATTACATTTACTTTCATAGTATTAAGGGAACCTCTAGGTAGCAGTTTAATTTTAGGGGTTATGCCACCTTTTCATGGGTAATGTAATTAT
>CALMRZ010000047.1 GCA_937872225.1 uncultured Spirochaetota bacterium | reverse complement strand
TCCAGCATCGGCAACAGAATCCTGCGTTTCAAGGACATAGCGGAGATTCATATTATAGGACCCCTTGCCGGCCGCATCATACAAGCTGGTATCTCCATTTGAAACCTGTATGGCGCCGAAAAGACCCTGGTCATTGAAACCGGTGATGCAGCCCAGAAACCCCAGGTAGCCAATCAGGCATACATCATTACCGCTTGTGTTCTTCACGGTCACCACGGCCTGGAGCTTTGAGAGGTAATTGAACGGGATACCGCCGAACCATTCCAGGTTCCTCCCGATTATGGTTTTACCCGTGGCCGACGTTGTTCCAAAAACGGCAACGGAGGAACATGATGCCGATATCCACACGTCCGGAAGGGTCTGGAGCAGATACACTTCGTTAAGAGAAAGCTTGCCGTCTAAAAGCTTGTCTTCTGTCCCGGTGCATACGCTGGCCAGGCCGTTAATCTCCTCCTGATACGCGGCGGGGATTTGGGGCTTAATTGCCAGGGCCCGTTGTATCATGGTCCCGTAGGGAACAATGGCGGATGCCATGTATATGTACCAGTCAAAGATCCGTTCGAAATCATCGTTCAGGCCAATAGTCTGCAGGCCGAAATATTCTCCCATCTGATAGTGTGTTCTTCCAGAAGTTCCATAATCAAGTGTAATCGCATGGTATAAGTCCCCGCTGTTGTCGCAGGGAGGCGCCATGGCTGTAAATAACAGGACAACGTTAACCGCGGGGTCCGTTTCTGATTTCTCCTTTTTACAGGCGATTCCCATAAGGATTATCACGGCCATTATCATCGCGAAAATTCTTTTCTTTATCATATTTCCACCCCGGTAAAAATGTTGCTGGATTAATGTGCTTGCAAATATACTAGTGACAATAATTATGAGTAGTGGTTCTTATTTATTGATTTTTTCTCTCGCCGCCTGAGACAGCGGGATAAAAAGTATAAATACTATTTGATCTGATTTTTTTCTACTCTTTTTTAACAATAATGAAGTTACTCGATTACATCACCAGGGGATTCCCCGCGTGGGTCCTCATCGCCAGCATCATATCCCTTGCGTATCCCCCGTCATTCACCTGGTTTTCGGGAAACCTGATAACCATCGGCCTGGGGATCATCATGCTCGGCATGGGGGTCACCCTGACCGTGGACGACTTCCGCCGCGTCGTGAAGTTCCCGGGACGCGTGCTGGCGGGCGTATGCCTCCAGTTCGGCGTCATGCCCTTCATAGGCTGGTCTTTGGCATATGCCTACGACCTGCCGACGCCGCTGGCGGTGGGGCTTATCCTGGTGGCCTCCTGTCCCGGGGGCACCGCCTCCAACGTTATATCGTACCTGGCGAAGGCCGATGTTCCCCTGTCGGTGACCATGACGAGCATCACCACCATGCTGGCCATCGCAGCCACGCCCTTCTTTACCGCGCTCCTGGCGGGAAGCCGCGTCGACGTGCCGGCCTTCGGCCTTTTCATCTCCACGGTGCAGGTGATCCTGCTTCCCGTGACCGTCGGGGTGCTCATGAACCGGTACCTGCCCCGCTTCACGAAGGCGGTCAAGCCCGCCATGCCCCTGGTGGCCGTCATCTTCATCACCCTGATCGTGGCTTCCATTATCGGCGCCGGGAGAGACCATATACTGGAAGCGGGGTGGAAGCTCATCGCAGCCGTGTTCTCGCTTCACGCCGGGGGGTTCCTCATGGGTTATGTCCTGGCATTCATCATCACCCGCGACGTGATAACGGCCCGCACCATATCCATCGAAGTGGGGATGCAGAACTCGGGCCTGGGGGTGGTGCTGGCCCGGAGCAACTTCGCCAACCCGGTCACCGCCATCCCGAGCGCCATATCGAGCCTGTTTCACTCGCTGATAGCGAGCCTCCTCGCGGCACTGTGGAAACGCTCGGCGGATAACTACCGGGTGACGAGGACCGAAAACGAAGCAGGGAATCTAGTCAGCAATAGTCAATAAGCTATACTATCGTCAAATACATAATGGGGGGAGCAGATGGCTATAACAACCAAAAGGAAAATACTATTCACCGCAGCGGCTTTTATCGTTTCCGCGCTCATCATCGGTTATTTTGCCGCAGGCCGCGAAACCAGAGGCATCATCAATTACTATGCATGGAAAACCTTCAGCAGGGACAGCGGTAAGGGACACCGGGTCCCCATCAACGACATTACCCTCTATTACGAAATCCATGGAAGCGGGAAGCCGGTACTCCTGATGCACGGCGGCCTGGTCTTCATAGAAAGCTTCTACAACCAGATACCGGCCCTGGCGAAAGAGTTCAGGGTCATCGCGCCGGACAGCCGTGCCCATGGCCGGAGCACGGATACGGACCGGCCACTGAGCTACAGGCAGATGTCGAAAGACATGGCCGGCCTCCTTGATAAACTGAAAATAAAAAAGGCTGACATTGTCGGCTGGAGCGACGGCGGCATCATCGGCCTCGACCTGGCCATGAACCGGCCGGACCTGGTGAACAAGCTCGTGGTCATCGGCACAAACTTCAACACAGCCGGCCTGGATCCGAAAGGAGTCGAAGAAACAAAAAAAATGACCCCTGGCACAGCCGAGCTTAAACCGGCCAGGGACTTTTACGAGAGGGTGGCCCCCGATCCCGGCCGCTGGCCGGTGTTCTTTGAAAAAGTCAGGACCATGTGGCTCACCCAGCCGAATTACACGCCGGCGGACCTGAAAAATATCGGGGCGCCGACCCTTATCATTCTCGGGGAAAAGGATTCGATCAAGAAAGCCCATGGCGAGGAAATGCAGCGCCTTATCCGCGGATCACGGCTCCTCATCATCAAGGGGGCGTCCCATTTCGTGGGAATGGAAAAGCCGGATGAGCTGAATAAGGCTATTATTGATTTTCTTAAATAGAAGCCAATGATTATTGTCCCGATAGTTATCGGTTCAGAACCGATAACTATCGGCCCCTGGCAGAATCTTACCGCCTGTTTACCGATAACTATCGGTGATCAATATCGAATTGATCATCTGCTCTGACCCCGCCATGGGCAAAAGCACCGATAACTATCGCCCTGCCCCCCTATTTACTAAAATAATGCTTGTGAAAAACCCTCCATTAAAGCTACTCTGGGGTCAGAGCAACAACCCTAAAACCGGATAACAATCATGGCATCATCCAGAGACATAGAAAAGCAGATCGACGGGATCCAGAACTGGGTGCTCGTATCCAACAAGAAAAACGTCCTCAGGGGACTGGAGAAGCTCCTGTCCAAGGGCGAGAATGTCATCGATATCCTGGACGGCCTCTACCGCGGCATCAAGATCTCCGGCGACCGGGACCTGGCAGGGGTCCTCCTGGCAACCGACCGGCGCCTCCTGTTCGTCACGAGCGAGCTTTCGAGCCCGCAGTACGAAGAGCTGGCCTTTGGCGACATCAGGGGGATCGCCTTCGAGCGGGCCTTCTCATCCATCATCGTCACCCTTAAGCTCAAGTCGACCCAGGTTACCTTCAAGACCTTCGACAACAGGTCCGCGGTGACGAAATTCATCGACATCATCACCGGCCGGGGCGGCGTCATCGCCGCTCCCCGGGAAGACACCACGCTCCGCCTCCTCGACGAGATCAACAGCACCATGAAGAACCTGGAGGAGATGAACCGGTCCATCATTACCGGTACGGCAGAGGCGAAGAAGCAGGGCGTTGAGGAATTTTCCATTGATGAAAAAAGCCTCGACTTTCTCTTTACAGAAGCGAAAAAGATCAACAGGACCCTGGCGGAGCTTATCGGCCAGGTTGACGATAAGGATTTTAAAAGCGCCCTGGCCAATGACATCATTCTTCTTTCTTCTCTCTGCGGCATGCCTGACGGCACGCTGTCCGCCGGGGAGCTCATCTTCATCTCGCTGGTGCTCATGGCCATCAATCCCGACGGGTCCGACAGCACCGCCGCTATTGCCGGTGAGATATTCAAAGGCGATGCCTTCCCCCCGGACCGGAAAAGCGACCTCATCTCCTACTGGAACACCATATCCGGCTACATCAAGAAAACCAAGCCGGGCGTGGACCTTGAAGGCTACTCCCTGAAAACCATGAACCTGCTGGAGAACCTCGACCGCGGGCAGGGGACCAGGAACGCGGACCGCGCCGGCACCGCCCTCTACACCTTCGCCCAGTGCCTCATGAAGGCCGACGGCTCCCTCTCACCGGAGGAAGAGGAGCGACTCAAGCAGATCTACAGGCTCATCAACCGCGGTACCGCGGTGTCGGCCACGGCGGTCGCCATCAAGGAGGCCGAAGAGGAAGAGACACTGGAAAAGGTCATGGAGAAGATAAACGCCCTGGTGGGCATGGACAAGATCAAGGAACAGATAGCGACGCTGGTCAACCTCATCAAGGTCCAGAAGGAGCGCGAGGAGCGGAGGCTCCCGGCAACGCCCCTGTCGCTCCACGCCGTGTTCTACGGCCCGCCGGGGACCGGCAAGACCACCATCGCCCGCCTCCTCGGCAAGGTGTACAAGTCCCTGGGCCTGCTCAAGCGCGGCCAGCTCGTGGAGACCGACCGGGCCGGCCTCGTTGCCGGCTACGTGGGACAGACCGCCATCAACGTCGACAACGTGGTGCAGAAGGCCCTGGACGGCGTCCTCTTCATAGACGAGGCCTACGCCCTCATCCCGGACGACATAGGCGGCAGGGACTTCGGCCAGGAAGCGGTCAACACCATCCTTAAAAGGATGGAGGATTACCGCGACCGGCTTGTGGTGATCGTGGCGGGCTACACCGAGGAGATGGACCGCTTCATCCATTCGAACCCGGGCCTCAAGTCCCGCTTCAGCCGCTACTTCTATTTCGATCATTACAAACCGGAGGAGCTCATCCAGATCTTCGACTCCTTCTGCAAGAACGCCGAGTTCAGGGTGCCCGATGACGCCCGCGACAGGGCCCTGGCCCTGTTCACGGCCCTCTACGAGAAGCGGGACCGCACCTTCGGCAACGGCCGTGCGGTGCGCAACATCTTCGAGCGCATCGTGGAGCGCCAGGCGAACCGCATCGCCGCCCTATCGCCCCTCACGGACGAGATACTCTGCACCATCGCGCCTGACGACATCCCGGAAGAGAAGGACCTTGTCGGATAACTACCTCACCCCCTCAGTCCCCCTCTCCCTGCGGGGAAGGGGGAGGCACAAAACACTGTATTTTATAAGAAGCCCTCTCCCTGCGGGAGAGGACGCGCCGGAGGCGGGGTGAGGTCGCCCAAATTTTCATATAAGGATAAGTTAAATGCGCAAGAAAGAATACGAGATCACCGACCTCGCCGAGATCGAGGCCATTTTGCTCAAGGCCGACATCTGCCGCCTGGCCATGACGGACGGCGACGTTCCGTATATGGTGCCCCTCAATTTCGGGTACCGCGACCGGGCCCTCTACTTCCACACGGGTCTGGCCGGAAAGAAGATCGACATATTAAAGAAGAACAACGTCGTCTGCTTCGTGGTCGACGTGGACGCGGAGCTGGTCCGCTCCGACACGGCCTGCGGCTACGGCATGAAATACCGGAGCGTGGTGGGCACCGGCAAAGCCGAATTCGTGGCGGATCCCGATGAAAAGAGAAAGGCCCTCGACATCATCATGGGACACTATTCGCGTCAGGCTGCGTGGGAATACCGAGAAAATTCCTTTGAGCGGACCTGCATCATCAAGGTCGCCATTGACGCCGTGAAAGGGAAAAAGGCGGGATAGCACCTATTTCCGCCTGAGCTTCACCACCGGCGGATGGCCCGCTCCGCAGTCGAACTCCCCGGGGTCTTTCAAAAACCTGATGACCGCCTTTTTCCCTGTGACCTGCATCGCGGCGATGACCTCGTCCGCGCCGGAAGCGATCCCGGTCTTCACAAGCTCTATCCTTCCGTTCCCCTGCCTGAGGGCAACGGTGAGCCTGTCGCACATGTGGGCCCGGCCGTAGACCGCGTTCCAGATCCCGGTGAGCTCCCCGTTCGCTGCCAGGGCAACCGTCAGGTCGGCGGAGATGCCGGGTGTTTCCGACACGTAGGTTCCTGAGCACGTCACCAGGAGATGCAGCATTGCCTTCACCTCGACCGCGTTCGAACAGGTGTCTCCGAAAAAGAGCTCCGCCTTTTCGATGCGGACGAAAGCCTTACCGTTCCAGTCCATGACGGCAACCACCATGAGGGGATATCCCTCCGGCCCCTTGCGGTATCCCTTGACAGGAATCAGGACCTCCTTCTGCCCGTCAAAATCAATGTCAGCGTAAAGCGCCTGGCCGACGCCCCTGTTGTCCACGGTGAGATTGTCGAACTGGCGTATATCGGGAAACGCGACAGCCCGGTACGCGCCGCCCTTCTCCGCCACGAGGGCCATGCCCGCGTACCGGCACTCGGCGCATCCCTCCTCCTGGTAAATGACAACAGCGCCGTTCTCGGCCGTACCGAAATCCCCTCTGGAGACCATGACCGCTTCCTTGCCATGGGGCAGATGGCGCCTCACTTCAGTATCGACGCGGGGAAGCGACGCCGCTGATAACAGTGCAGGCAGTAATAAGGATAGGATGATTGCCTCTGTCCGGTAGTTCATGGGTGCCTCCCGATCGTAGTGATGCATATGGATAAAAGGCTGGCGAAGCTACGTAACCTGCGCGACGCCTCCCCTTACCCTGAACACCGTCTTTATCGATCTGATGATGAAGAGCGTCGAGAAGATGATGATAAAGAGAGCGAAGAGAGCCAGCAGCGTGTCCATGGCGGCAAAAACATCAAGCCATGATTTATCCGACCCGTGGCCGGCGACGCTCCGTGCGGTCTCATAGATGTTCTGCAGCTGAAAAATAAGAAACAGGACCAGGCCCATGGAAGACCCGATAATCCGCTCGATGCGCGATAGGGCCCGGTGCGACTTCCCGTCCATCATCGGACCCGAGTCCGCGCCGTCGACACGGAGGACCCGGAACACCTTCCTGACCCAGCCGAAGGCAGGCCCCCGGTCCTTCATCCCCGCGATGTCCCGTATCATGGCATAGCTGACGGAAAGAAAAAATACGAGGCACGCCAGGCCGAAGTATGCCATGGCTAAAAAGATAATGCCGCTGCCGCGGAGGTAGAGTGCAGCCATTGCGATAACAAACGCGGCAAGGATGGGCAGCGCGCAGAGGGCCACGCCCGCGGCGATAATTACCGCAAGGGCGCCTGCCGAAGGCTTCATGTGCTGAGCCATGTCCGTTTCCCGGGGATTCATCATGAGGGACGCGAAGAGGATGCCGAAGAAGAAAAAGGGCGCGGCAAATAACACCGGTATGACGCCGCCGATCATGCTCCCGGCGGTTTCAATGATCTCCGTTTCCGTCCAGACCAGGCCCAGGAGTGAAACAGCGCCCGTGAAAAACATGAAAAAGACGGCGAGGATAAGGCTGGCGACGAAACCGTAGAGGCCGATCTTCAAAAGGCGTAGCTTCTTTCTTAGTGCCGCATCCTGTCCGGTCCCGTCATTCACGGCCATGCAGTTCCCTCCCGGTTCAGCTGTGATCAGCGCAGATTACAGACTGTAAATTATCTTGTAGGCCCCGTTGCTCCCCGCCGGAGCGTCATCGATCTCCTCGAAGGAGATGCCCCTGCTCTGCTTTGCCCGCTGGTACACCGCGTCGGTGACCAGGATATCCCACGCTTCCGCCGTGTCCTCGCCGAGCTTGCTCGCCGCGTTCACCTCGGCGCCGAAGACGTCGGAATCACCGATCCTGAGCATCTTCCCGTATCCCAGTCCCACGCAGAGGAGCACCTTTTCCTCGTCGGACTTGTCCTCGTTGTACGCCTTCAGGGTCCGCTGCATGGTGATCGCGCACTGGATCGCCTTGGCGACATTGCGGAATATGACCAGGAAGCTGTCCCCCTCCACCTTGAGGAGGATGCCGTCGTTGTTCTCGATGATAGGGATGAGGATGCGCTCGGACTCATGGATGGTTTGCAGAAAATGGATGATGCCGAACTTGGCGACGCCGCGGGAGAATCCCGACAGGTCGGTGAACATGACGCACCAGGTCTCTCCGAAGAGGTCCCAGATCCGCTCGTCGATCTTTTCCTTGTCGGCCCCCGGCTTCATGCGCTCCGCTATGAGCTTCTCAAGACGGTCCTCTGATGCGCTGCTGTTTATCGATCTCCGGTCTCCCATGGTTTTCCTCGTTACTATGATGATGTTTCCCCCTTCGCCGACTTCGGCGGAAAAGAGGGGCGTATTTACTTTTTATTCACGTAATCTTCGCAGATCTTCCTCCACTTTTCCGCTTCCGGATAGTCCGGCTGGAACTTCAGCGCGCCGGCATAGGCGTCGCGCGCTTCCCGGTACTTCCGCTGCATGTAGAGCGCCCCGCCCAGGTTGAAAAACGCCAGCGGCATATCGGGCTTCAGCTTCAATGCGGCCCGGTACGCCTTCTCCGCGCCGCTCCAGTCCCTGAGGCCGTAGTATCCCAGGCCCATGGTGACATGGTACTGCGGGACCTCCGGCGCCGAGTCAATGGCCTGCCGCGCGTACTCAATCGTGTTCCGAAAATCCTGCCGTTCGTAATAGATCAGGGCGATGTTATGGAGGCTCGCCGCGTGACGGGGATTGGCCGTCAGGATCTTCCGGTACTCCGCCATCGATTCGTCCTTCCTGCCCAGGACCGAGAGCGAATAGGCCAGCGCCCAGCGCGCCACGATGAGCTCCGGGTTGATGCCGAGGGCCTGGGTTATGTACCGGTTCGACTCGCTCCCCGGCCTGGCCATCTCCTTGTACTCATAGTTGGTGACCGTGGCCTTGACGAAGAGGATCTCCGGGTCCCTGTCGTTGAGGGCGTAGGCCCGGTCGATGACCAGGCGCGCGTTGGTAAAATCATCGCTGTTGACGTAGGCCAGGCTGAGCGCCCGGTGCGTCTGGTAGAGGTTCCCCCCCAGTTCAACGGCCTTCTTACCGTCCCGTATTGACTGCTCCAGCCTGGGCCGGTAGTTGCCGCCGCCGTACTTGATGTGGTAGCCCCAGAGGGAATTCACTTCGGACATGCCGGCATAGGCCAGGGCGAACTTCGGGTCCCGCGCAATCGCCTTCCGGTACAGCTCGATGGCCCTGGCGTACTCGGCCGGATTGAACTTGAGGTGCTCCATCCTGGCCTGTATGTAATACTGGTACGCGATGTAGTCGTTCGTGGACGAGATGTACTCGTTCATGTTTTCGGACTGTTTCTCGTTGATCCTGCCGTTGATGGCGCTGGTCAGCTTTTTCGCCAGGTCCTCCTGGAGCTCGAAGATCCGGTCAGGGTACGGCCCGTGGACCGACGCGGCCTTGAGTATCTTCCCGCTGTCCACGTTCACGAACTTGGCGTCCAGGTTGATCTGCTTTCCCACGGTGTAAAAGCTGCCGTACACGATGTAATCGCCGTTCAGCTTTTCCTGGGTCAGCTTCCGCAGGCGGTCCATGTTCCTCTCGTCGCCGGCGCCGATGGCCTGGCTGAACTCCGAATTATCGAGGAGGTACTTTTTCACGCGGTATGAATCTATGATGATGAAATTGTTCACGTTGGAGAGGGCCCCCGACAGGGTCTCCCCGATGCCGACGGAAAGTGTCTCCAGCTCGGGGTTTTTCTCCTTGTTTATCTTGTCGAAGGGCAGTACGACGATCTTGTAATCCGCGGCGCCAAGGGCCGCCGGGGCCAGCAGGAGGAGCGTCAGAATACAGCGGACCGATCGTTTCATGGCAATTCCCCTTTATCTAGTTATACCGTATACTGCCTGTTGCAGCCGATACGGCAGGACAAAACTATATATCCGCATCATGAACCTGTCAATATTAATACCGGTGCCGGAAAATTATTCAAATCCACGATAAAATAAGCCTGGGTCGCGGGATCAATCCCGCCGATTGCTACTACAGAAGCATACCATGAAAAAAATATTCACCACCATAACCCTCCTACTGCCGCTGCTGGGACTGGCGTCGCTTTCCCGCGTCAGCACGGAGTACCATATCGGAAGGCCGGCCTTCGCCCTCTGCACCGCCGACAGCATTAAAAACGACTGCTGCTTCAAATTTTTCAAGGTCCTTGAGAGCGATGCCTCCGTCAATGACAGTAAAACCAGGGACCGGATTGCCATGGCCGAATTCAGGCGCTGCATGAGGAGCGACATCGGCTGTTCGGTGGAAATGACGGATCTGAAATGCAAGAGCGTGCAGCAGGTCAGGAGCCTCTGCCGGTAGGCCGGAACCCGTCCGTCCCGCCGAAAAAATGTTATTGCAAATAATCGGCGCCGCTGCAGATTAATACCCACTTATTATCAGCGGGGATTCGAGCAATGAAGGCACCGACATTTGAAGAGATCATCCGGCAGGACATCGAATCGCTGCGCCGATGTCCCAACGAGCTTGACTGCGACGGCTGTCCGGACGACATCTGCGTCAAAGTCGTTTCCGTCGCGGACTTCCCCTCGGAATACGGCAATTTCAGGATCATCGGCTTCGTCAACAACAAGGACGCGAAGGACCACACCATCGTGCTGAAAGGGGAAATCGGCGACGGCGAGGAGATGCCCACCCGCATCCATTCCTCCTGCCTCACCGGCGACGCCCTGGGAAGCCGCCGGTGCGACTGCGGCCCCCAGCTCCACGAGGCCCTCGGGATCATAGAACAGGAAGGAAGGGGGATACTCCTCTACCACATGGAGGAAGGCCGGGGCATCGGGCTCATGAACAAGCTCCGGGCCTATGCCCTCCAGGACCACGGCCTGGACACCGTGGACGCCAACACGATCCTCGGCTTCAAGCCGGACGAGCGGGACTACCGCATCCCGGCGGAAATGCTGAAGAAAATCGGCGTGAAGAGCGTGCGCCTGATGACCAATAATCCGGACAAGGTTGAACAGCTGGAAAAGTACGGGATCCGTGTCACGGAGCGGGTCCACCACGAACTGGCCCCTGACCGGTATTCCCGGCGGTACATGGAGACCAAAAAAGAGCGTTTCGGCCACATGCTCCGCCTTGACCATGAGGAAGATGATCGGTTCTGACCGACACCGGTAAAATCGCAACTGTATTGACAAAAAACATCGGTACCTTACACTGGTAGCAGTATACTATATTAACAGGGCCGTCCGATGAGCCCCCCCAAATCCCCCGGCGGGGGACGTCGGCTTTATGACGAAAGGCCATGATTCTGTTATACGATGACCATAAGTAATCATTTTACGAGGTATGCCATGTTCGCAAAAACCAAGCTCATAATGACACTGACGTTTGCCCTATGCTTTCTCTCATACAGCTTCCTGATCGGGAAATTCTACGACAAGTTCCATATGAGCCGCAGCGCGATGATCGTCATCTGCGCCGTTACGACCGCCGCCGTGGCGGCTTCGTTCATTGCCGACGTGATAGCCATGAAGCGCGCAAGGGGACAGGAGTCCGGGAATAAATAACAGGCCGTTTCCCCTCGGTGACCTGCGGAGAATTTCCTGGGAAAACACCCATGGACGCCATATACGCCAGGCGAAGCATCAGGAAATACTCATCGAAACCCCTCACCAGGGAAACCATCGAAAGCATTATCAGGGCCGGCATGAACGCCCCCTCGGCGGGTAATGAACAGCCGTGGCATTTCATCGTCATCGACCGGCGCAAAATCCTCGAGGAAATACCGTCAGTCCATCCCCATGCAGAAATGGTCAGGAAGGCGCCGGTGGCGATACTGGTGTGCGGCGACCTGCTGATGGAAAAGCACGAGGGATATTGGGTTCTGGACTGCTCCGCCGCCACGGAAAACATGCTCCTGGCCGCGGCCTCCCTGGGACTCGGATCGGTCTGGCTCGGCGTGTATCCCCGCCAGGACCGCGTCGAGGGGCTCCGCAGGCTCCTGAACCTCCCCGACCATATTGTCCCCTTTGCCCTTCTCCCCATAGGCTATCCAGCTGAAAAAAAGCCCCCTAAAAACGAGTTCCATCCCCTCCGTATCCATTACAACACCTGGAAGGGCGGCGCTTCGTAATATGAAAAAATCCTGATAATTCCTTTCTTACTTGCTGTTATTATGGAAGGGTAACATTATTTTATCCCTGTTTCCTCAATTAATAGTTGAAAAAAACAGTCTTGGTATTATTTTATGTATAGCTAGTTCAAGCAGGGTACTATTATGATGTCATTGAAATATCTCCGGAAAATCCTGGTTATAATCTTCCTTGCTGCAAGCGCTGTTTTCATGTCCTGCGACATGTTCAAGGATACGGAAAATTATGATATAAACATCATGATCATATGCAGCGGAACCGGTTCTCAACAATTCACCTCGACATTTATGGTCGATGATAGGGCCCTATTGCCATATCCATTACAAACAGGTTTCACTTTTTATCCAGCTGGCAAGATTTCGGCAGCGACTATAACCGCCACCAGGGCAGACAGCACCGACACCCTAATTATTATGGTCTACAAAAATGGAAAGGTTGATGAAAAAGGTTATGCTGTACTTCAATCATGCAATACTAGCAGCACCTCGACATATTGTTCAGATACAGCGACTCTTGTATATAAAGTTACCGATGACAACAAAACAGAATCCGCAGCAGGTTCTTCATCATCATCGAGCAGTTCCAGCACAAGTACAAGTTCCAGCTCCAGTACTACTTCAGGAGGCTAGAAGTACTGTTATAGTTATTAATGCCGAAGCTACAAACCGCCGCTCTATGCGGCGGTTTGTATTTATATAAAAAATTTTTTTATTTACGATCACGTACGCCGGGGATATAGTAAAACCAAACGGTATTTATGATTTTTATCAAAGCAATATTTTTCAGGCAGCTGCTACACAAGGAGTAGGTCATGGCACCTTCGCAGACATGGCGGTACGACGAGATGAGGCACGTCGGCACGGACTACAACAGCGAGGCGGAGGTCGAAGATTACGACCGGCGCATGGCCACCATACGGGACATCCCCGCCGAGATCCGGGAAATCATCTCGTCTCTCGAACTCGCAGAAGGGAGCGATCTCCTCGAGTTCGGTTCCGGCACCGGTGAGTTCATATGCGCCGCGTCCGAGCTGTGCAGCCGTGTCTACGCCGTGGACATTTCGCCGGTCATGCTGGCCTACGCGGAGAAAAAGGCCCGTTCCCGGGGCCTTGCCAACATCAGCTTCGTCAACGCGGGGTTCCTGAACTACCGCCATGACGGGGGCCCCCTCGACGCGATCGTGACCCAGCTGGCCCTGCACCACCTTCCGGATTTCTGGAAGCAGGTGGCCCTCGTCAAGATGCGCGACCTGCTGAAACCGGGGGGAAGGCTTTACCTCCGCGACGTGGTGTTCTCCCTGAAACTGGAAAAGTACGAGGCCACGGTCAACCACGTCATCGAAGATTTCAGGAAGGCGTCCGGCGACAACATGGCGGACAAGTTTGCCAACCACGTCAGGAACGAGTATTCGACCTTCGACTGGGTCATGGAAGAGATGCTCTACCGCGCCGGGTTTGACATCGACCGGGCGGATTACGGCGATAACTTCATGGCCGTGTACCGGTGCAGGAAGGCGCGCCAGAAATAATCCGGCCGGGAATCCTTCCCGTAACACCGGCAGCTGATTACGGTTGACGAATAACCCGGGGGGGGGTTATAACAAGTGCCGAACCGGTATATCGGACATTCAACACCTATCGCGAGGCGCCGCCATGGCCAATGAATACATCAACTTCATCATTTTTCTTGAAAACACCCTGGCGACTTTTTACCAGAAGATTAAAAACGTGGCCCGCCTGGAGGGCGCGCGGAACGTTCTGGAGTTCATGGAGGTCCACTCCTTCGAGCACGCGAAGATTATAGAAGAGTTCAATGAAAAATTTCCAAAGCCGGTCATGAGGGAAACCATGGTCACCGATTTTCAGAACAATCTCCTCGATGCCGTGTTCACGAAAATCTCCGAGGAAAAGGACATCCTCAAGGCCCTGGAGCTCCTGGCCGATTCCGAGGAGTCCCTCGGCAAGCTATATGAAAGCATGGCGCGCCTTCTCAAGAAGGTGGCTGATTACAACATCATGATCGCAGAACAGATAGAGGAGATCGCCCGGCAGGAGTACAGCCACCGCGACCTTCTTCTCAAGGACAGGGACCGCCTGGCGAAAAAGCTTTCATGATTCTCAGCCGCCGTCCCTGATCCAGATAAAAGGAACCAGACAAGACCGGATACCCGGTCTTGTTTTTTTTTATGAAAATGCCGTGAAAAATCATCAATAAATTTGACGTTTTTCTTTTTTCACTATAGATTAGATTGGTTGTAAACATGATTACGACATTTGAAAAACAGGATACAAATGCCGATTCCTCCTCGCCGTTATACCGGTCACGGTTATTGCTGGTCATAGCCGCTGTGTTGATAGTGCTACCGGTCGGCTGCGTGAAAAGCAGCGGCAAAAACCTCCTTCCCCTGACGCTGCTCTGGACAGACGGCACTCCCGATCAGGGATACCGCCAGGCAATGCGGGAATTCGTCCAGGGGATCAGCTCCTATGCCCGGGGCTTTGATGCAGGCTTCATCGTCATTCCCCAAAACGGGATAGAACTGGTGACCGACACGGGCGACACGGCGGGTACGCCGGTGGCAGACTACCTTGATGCCATCAGCGGCGTGGGCCAGGAGGACCTGTATTACGGGTACAACGGGGACAACGTGGCCACTCCTTCCGATACATCCGCCTACCTGAAGGGGTTTCTTGATATAACCAGAACCTACGAAAAAAAGGTCCTTGCCATCGACTACTGCTCGACAACATCATTTATGGATGATTCCTATTCAAAGAATAACGCCAACGGCTACATCTCCTTCGCGGCAAACCACCGGGGCTTGGACAACATCCCGGCATATCCTGCTGTCCCTTATAATGTTAATGCCAGCAACATTACGATGCTTGCCGATGCGCAGAATTTTCTCTACCTTATCAATCCATCGGCCTATGACACCAAGGCAAATTTCCTTGGGGCCATGCAGAACACCAATTACGATGTTGTCCTAATCGACCTGTTTTTCAATGACGGCTCCCAGCTGAGCTCGGCAGACGTGGATTCCCTCAAGAAAAAAAATAACGGTGGAGACCGCCTGGTCATCTGCTACATGAGCATCGGCGAGGCGGAAAACTACCGTTATTACTGGCAGCCGGGCTGGTTCCCGGGGAATCCCCCGTGGCTCGGCGCCCGGAACCCCAGCTGGCCGGGAAACTACAAGGTGCGCTACTGGGACCCCGCATGGCAGGCCATCATATACGGCGATGATTCATCGTATTTAAAGAAGATCATGGATGCGGGGTTTGACGGGGTCTATCTTGATATTATTGACGCTTTCGATTACTGGGAAAACCACTGGTAAGGCATGATTTATTTGCGTCTACTCCTTAACATTATCCCCGCCGCAAGCGGGGATTTTTTTTGATATATACTGCTCTGACCCCTGATTGTTACCGAGCTATAACCAAGCAGGTTATGCCTGCCCGGGCAAGCTGACGCTGGAGAGTGAAACCCAGGCATCCGGCCTCGTAACAGGACTTGATGCTTCCGTCCCGACCTAATCTCTCAAAAATAGGCATGATCTTTTCCATGCTATTGGGAATCCGTTTCTCAAACAGAGGCTCTTCCTCCCAATTCCTAAAAACAGATAATTCGACAGTTTCCTTGTGGACATCCATCCCTACATGATATGCAGTTTCCATTTGTGACCCTCTGGCAAAGATTTTTGCGTTACTTGTATGCGGTAACTCCTGCCATTGGCAGGTAAATCCACGAAATTGCAAGCAGAGGGTCACTTCATATTGTCTATTGGTGTTCAGCAGGGGTCAGAGTAACGGCCTTACCGATAACTATCTACGCCTTCACCAGTTTTATCAGGCGTAGTACCGATAACAATCGGTCCTTATAAACGAAAAATCCATTTTACTCTGACCCCATGGCCATTTTTCTTGACAGTTTTTTGTTTTGACCACATTTTCATGTCATGAAACGCCGTTCACCACTGCTGATTCTTGCCCTATGTTCACTCCACCTCACCGCATGTTTGATGGCGCAGCAGCATCAGGTTATCCTCAATTTAAACGCACGGGCAGGCAACCAGCGCTTTGATCCGTCCCAATTCGATGAAATCGACCGGTACGCTCTCCAGGCGCCGGCCTCAGCGATGGAAACGATCGATACCCTGGCGCTATACCTGTCAAAATCATCCCCTAACGAACTGGGGAGGGTCAGAGCAGCATGGCGATGGATAACCGCCACTGTCTCCTATGATACCGACAAGAAAAACTATTCAGCCCGGGAGACCCTTCGCGACCGCAAGGGCACCTGCCAGGGCTATTCGGAGCTCTTTGTGGAGCTGGCACGGCGGATGGGGGTCAGAGCAATCGAGATCACCGGCTACACCCGGGGTTCAGCCTACAACCCAGGCGATCGGGTGGCCAACAACCATGCATGGAACGCGGTATTGATCGATGGAAAGTGGTATCTCCTTGACAGCACCTACGGCGCCGGGCATTTCAACGGCAGCCGCTATGTCCGAGAATACCGAGAGCATTATTTCCTCACGCCGCCGGCGGAATTCATCTATACCAACCTCCCGGAACTGCGCCGGTGGCAGCTTATCCCCGAAAAATTATCAAAAAAAGACTTTGAGGGCCTCCCCTTCTATCGCCATGGATACTTTCAGTACGGCCTCCGCCAGCTGGACGGGAACAAATCCAACGTCATATCCTGTTCCGGCGAACTGGAACTTCGATTCGCCGTTCCCGGGGACCTGGTCCTCATGGTCAGCGTGCGCGATTTATCGGGAAAACCCCTTTTCCGGCCCACCGTCACAAGGGAAAAAGAGGATCTTGTTATCCACGCGATATTTCAGAAGCCGGGGGATTATCATCTTATCGGCTGGGTAAACCCGGCTGAACGGCCGAAAGATTATGCCTGGGCGTTCACCTACCTGGTCAGGGCGCGGTAAATACGTTAATTAATTAAATTATTTCATCACAACATTAATCCAGACTTGACATAATCCGCCACGTTTTTTAGTGTTACTTAATTTACCGGCAGATTGTTAAGTTTTTCTCAACCCAATGGCCACGGCCATCCGGCCCAAAGCCATGGTTCCTCCCGCGGGCGGATGCCCTGCGGGGGCGGTAAAGATAGGTGCTGTCCGGCAACTCCCCAAAAATCCCCCGAAGGGGGGACTTTTTTAAACCCGGGCGCCTACCGGCGCCTGCCGCGCAACAACCCTCTTCCGGGGAGGGTGTGATTCAGGACAGCCTCATCAGTGAGCGATCCATTCCTACAAACGCAACGAGGTTATTATATGCCAAAACGCGACGATATCAAGAAAGTCCTTATCATCGGATCAGGTCCCATCATCATCGGCCAGGCGTGCGAGTTCGATTATTCCGGCACCCAGGCCTGCAAGGCCCTGAGGAAGCTCGGATACCAGGTTGTCCTGGTCAACTCGAACCCCGCCACCATCATGACCGACCCCGGCATGGCAGACGCAACCTACATCGAACCCCTCAACGCAGAAACAATCACAAAGATCATAGAAAAAGAAAAACCCGACGCCCTCCTCCCGAACCTGGGGGGCCAGACCGGCCTGAATCTATCTTCCGAGCTTCACAAAAGCGGTGTGCTGCAAAAGTTCGGGGTAAGGATAATCGGCGTTGAAGCGGACGCCATCGAGCGCGGCGAGGACCGCATCGCCTTCAAGGAAACGATGACCCGCCTCGGCATTGAAATGCCGCGGAGCAACCCTGCCTTCTCCATTGAAGAGGCGGAGAAGATCGCCGACGAGCTCGGCTATCCCGTGGTAATACGCCCGGCCTACACCATGGGAGGAACCGGCGGCGGTATGGTGTACAACGTCGAGGAGCTGCGCACCGTTGCGGCGCGTGGACTGGCGGCCAGCATCGTGCACCAGATACTGGTGGAAGAATCGGTCCTGGGCTGGGAAGAGCTGGAGCTCGAAGTGGTCCGCGACGCCAAGAACCAGATGATCACCGTCTGCTTCATCGAGAACGTGGACGCCATGGGCATCCACACCGGCGACTCCTACTGCACGGCCCCCATGCTCACCATCAGCCCGGAACTGCAGCAGAAACTTCAGAAATACTCCTATTCCATTGTCGAGGCCATTCAGGTCATCGGCGGCACCAACATCCAGTTCGCCCACGACCCGAAGACGGGCCGCGTCGTCGTCATCGAGATCAACCCCCGCACCTCCCGCTCGTCGGCCCTCGCGTCCAAGGCCACGGGGTTCCCCATAGCCATGGTGTCCTCCATGCTCGCGGGAGGCCTCACTCTGGACGAGATACCCTACTGGCGCGACGGCACCCTGGAAAAATACACCCCCTCCGGAGACTACGTTGTCGTCAAGTTCGCCCGGTGGGGCTTCGAGAAGTTCGAGGGCGTGAAGGACGAGCTGGGAACCCAGATGCGCGCCGTGGGCGAGGCCATGAGCATCGGCAAGACTTACAAGGAGGCCTTTCAGAAGGCGATACGGTCCATGGAAACCGGGCGCCACGGCCTCGGCTTCGCCAAGAACTTCAATTCCCTTCCCCTCGACGAGCTGATGCGCCTCGTTTCCGTGGCGACCAGCGAGCGACAGTTCATCATGTACGAGGCGCTCCGCAAAGGGGCCGATATCGCCCAGTTGAACGCGCGTACCAGTATTAAAGCCTGGTTCATCCAGCAGATGAAGGAGCTGGTCGACCTCGAAGAGGAAATGCTGAAACACAAGGGGAAGAAGCTGCCCGATGATCTTCTCAAGAAGGCCAAGCAGGACGGCTTCTCCGACAAATACCTGGCAAAAATCCTCGATATGAAGGAGGAGGATATCCGCGGCCAGCGCACGGCCATGGGCGTTGTGGAGCGCTGGGACGCGGTCCCCGTGAGCGGCGTCGAAAACAAGGCCTATTATTATTCGACCTACAACGGCACGGACACGGTACCGGTTTCGACAAGAAAGAAAATCATGGTCCTCGGCGGCGGCCCCAACCGCATCGGCCAGGGGATCGAGTTCGACTATTGCTGCGTCCACGCCGCCTTCGCCATCCGCGACGAGGGCCTCGAGTCGATCATGATCAACTGCAACCCGGAGACCGTCTCCACCGACTACGACACTTCGGACAAGCTCTACTTCGAGCCGCTGACGGCCGAAGACGTGCTTTCGATCTACGGCAAGGAAAAGCCGGACGGCGTCATCGTCCAATTCGGCGGCCAGACCCCCCTCAACCTCGCGAACCAGCTCATGCAGGCCGGCGTGCCCATCATCGGCACCTCGCCCGAATCAATCGACCTCGCCGAGGACCGCGACCGGTTCCGCCAGGTCATGAAGAAGCTCGGCATACCGCAGCCTGAATCGGGCATGGCCAGCACCGTCGAAGAAGCCATTGCCATTGCGGGGCGGATCGGCTACCCGCTGATGGTGCGCCCCAGCTACGTGCTGGGCGGACGCGCCATGCAGGTCATTTATTACGAAGACATGTTAAAGCAGTACATGGCCGCCGCGGTCGACGTTTCGCCGGAGCGCCCGATCCTCATAGACAAGTTCCTGGAAAACGCGGTCGAGTGCGAGGCCGACGCCATCTGCGACGGCGCCGAGGTCATCGTCCCCTCCGTCATGGAGCATATCGAGCTGGCCGGCATCCATTCCGGCGACTCCGCCTGCGTGATACCGCCGGTCACCATCCAGAAAAAGCACATCGCCACCATCGAGGAATACACGAAGAAAATCGCCATGGAGCTCAGGGTCGTCGGACTGATGAACATCCAGTACGCCATAGCAAACGACACGGTCTACATCCTCGAGGCCAACCCGCGGGCGTCCCGCACGGTGCCCCTGGTCTCCAAGGTCTGCAATATTTCCATGGCGCGCATCGCGACGCAGGTTATGCTCGGGAAAAAACTCAAGGACCTGAAGGTTAAACGGAAAGAGGTCAAGCACTTCGGCGTCAAGGAAGCGGTCTTCCCCTTCAACATGTTCCCCGAGGTCGACCCCGTGCTTGGTCCCGAGATGCGTTCCACCGGGGAGGTGCTGGGCATGGCGGATTCCTTCGGCCTGGCGTTTTCCAAGGCCGAAGAAGCGGCCAACATGAAGCTGCCGGTTTCAGGGACGGTGCTCATCACGGTCAACAAGAACGACCGGCCCCAGGCCGCGGAAGCGGCGAAGCAATTCATCGAGCTGGGCTTCAAGGTCCTTTCAACGGAAGGCTGCAGCCGCTATTTCGCGGAGAAAGGCATCGTGACGGAGCCTGTTTTCAAGATTTACCAGGGACGCCCCCATATCATCGACCGGATAAAGAACAACGAGATCCACCTTATCATTAACACCCCGAGCGGCCGGCAGAGCGAGTATGACGATTCGTACATCCGCAAGGCCGCGGTCCATTACAAGCTTCCCTATCTCACGACCATGGCCGCGGCCCTGGCAACCGTGAAGGGGATACAGGCCATCAAGCAGGGGAAGAGCGAGGTGAAATCGCTGCAGGAATACCATAAGGGGATAGGGTAACGCCCTCTGATAGCCACGGGTTTAAAACCGTGGCTATCAGAGGGATACCGTTTCACCACACCAGAAAAATATTTATACAATCGCCGATCCCGTTCGTACCCATGATATACCTATCATGGAGGAATGTCATGAACGAACATACATACCGGGATATCGTCTTTCATATCGTTTTTTCAACGAAGAACAGAGAGGATGTCATAACACCAACTTTGATGAAAGGGCTCAGGGCCGTTTTAGCAGATAAGGCCGGAAACCTGGGCCTGATTGTGCATATCGCTAACGGCCGGGGAGACCATGTCCATCTCCAGGTTTCAGCGCCTCCGAAATGGAGCGTATCGGAAATCGTTAAGAATTTGAAGGGATATTCGTCGTATAAAATACCGGGCCTATACTGGCAGAGGGGTTATGGAGTTTTTACCGTTGACCGGAGTTCCTTTGACAAGGTGTTTAATTATATCAAACATCAATGATTGCCTCCTCTGATAGGGCGGGGTTTAAACCCCGCCCTATCAGAGGAGACCTAAAACTTATACGCCGCCCCGAAATTCAGGCCGCCGTACTGCTCGAACTCGCCGGTGATCCATCCCTTCTTGTAACTGCCGTTATAGGCCGACCCGGCATCGTACAATGACACATGGGGCAGGATGGCATAACGCCCTCCGATCCAGACCTCGAGTCGGATCCGATTGATGAAATAGGCAAGCCGGAGGTCCGCCGCCCCGCCCAGGGCAAGGTAGGCGACGGCGTATTCATCGGGTATGTAGGCGAAGGGAACCAATCCATACAGGGGGCTGATAAAACTGTTCTTGCAGTAATAGGTGCCTCCCTGGATAAGGGCGGACACGCCCGCCTGTATCGAAAAACCTTTTATCCCGTAATAAAACCCGATGCCCGCCGACGGGCCCACATACCAGGCGTTGTATTCCTGTTTCGTCTGGCTTATCGGAAAGTATAGGGTTGATAACCTCTGAAAACTGGCGCTGCCGTCGATATACCTGAACCGGGCCCCGAACAGCAGGCGGAAAAACTTATGAAATGAATACGCCGCCGAGGCGTCCGCTTCATACCTTCTGGTCCTGGAAGTCCCGTCTTCAATGAAAGCGCTCACCATGGTCTGGGGAATGGTGAGATAAAGCAGATTATTGTCAAGGGCCTGGGTGGTATGCTTGATCCTGTCCTTCGAGAGGCCGATAAGGGCCGATAATCCTATGTTCCACGCGGGACCGACCCGGATCCATAATTCCGGCCCCATCATGAATGAGCCGCCGCAGGATGTCCTCAGGTTCCTGGCTGTCAGGTTGCCCTTCATGCCGTTTTCCATTCGCGCGAAGGACGGCATCCACCAGTCATGGGCCATGGCGAGGCCAAGCTTCACCTCGACATTTTTCAGCCCCGCCGGTCTGGGCTTCGGCACAGCAGTGATAGTAACATTCCTGGGTTTCTGCTTTTTCGGCTTTGACGCGGCAGGAATGGCCGCCGGCCCGGCAACCAGCACAACAGCAAGTACTATCAGAATGCACTTTTTCATGAAGATCCCTCCCCGCGCCCTTACCTGGCTTATACAGCAAAACCGCCGCTTTCGCGGCGGTTTTATCATGTGTTGTATTTATGCTGGACCGTTATTAGAACTTGTACGCGGCACCGAAGAAGATGCCTCCCCAGTGCTCGATCTCGCCGTTTATCCACTCGTCCTTATAGCTGATATCAAGCCCGGAACTGTCATCCCCTGCGGCAATATGGGGCAGCATCATGTACCGGCCGCCGACAAACACTTCGAGGTGAGCGGGCTGGATGAGATAGGCCAGCTTCACGTTCATGTCAAGACCGATGCAGAAATACCCGACTTTATATTCATAGGGGATCATCGTGAGGAATGACCACAGATATTTCTTTTCATTGTTGTATTCGCCGAACTGAATGATGGCCGACAATCCGGTGCTCAAGGTAAGGCCCTTGATGAATTCATAGTGGAAACCGACGCCGATGGAGGGCCCGAAATACCATGCGCTGTATTCTTCTTTTTTCATATCAAGCAATGGGCCGGCAAAACCCAGGCGGATTGAATCTCCTTCGCCATCATCATAATTAAACCTGAGGCCGATGAGAAGGTTCAAGTACTTATGGAAGGCCCACTCCGCGGTCAGGTCCGTATCGTACCTGCGGCACTTGGATTCTCCCACGTCATAATACGCGGAAAAAATACCTCCCGGGAACGCCCTTGCCAGATTAAGATCAGCCGCTATTGACGAGTACTTGAATTCATTCCTGCTGAGGCCGAAGAGGACCTGTCCTCCCAGGCTCCATGCGCCGGTCAGCTGCACCCAGAACATGGGACCGAACATGAACGATCCCTCGCTGTCATGCTTGAGGTTATCGCCGAAGAGCTTTGCGGCGGATTCCCTCTCGAATTTGATAAAGCCCGGCTGCCACCAGTCGCCCATCATGTACAGGCCGACTTTCGCCTCAACAGCATGCGAAGCGGAAGGCGTGAAGCATATACCGATGGCGAATACTGCGGCAAGCATTACAACAGTTAGTTTCTTCATTTATAACCCCCTTAATGCATTAAGATAAAAGTATTTGATCTATAACGTATTTAAGCACACCATATAATCGGAGTTTTTAATGTCCAGAAAAATTTAAAATTTTTGTAACATTATCCGGATAAAGCCGGGCATAAACTCCCAGTCGTTATGTGCGGCTGCATTCCTTTTTACTTGCAGAACCGCTCGACGAACTCCCCGGATTTCACCAGGTCTTTAAGGTTGTAGACCTCGATAACGACCGAGCCGGTGTAATCTTTCAGAAAATGGTTGAACAATCCCGATGAAACGACATCGAGGGCGGTCAATGCCTGGTGGTCCCTGCCGCCGCTGACGCCATGGAGGTGCACCTGCCGGATCTTCCGGTGGAACACCTCGATGAACCTCCCGTAGTCGTGGCCATGGAGCGTTATATGGCCCGCGTCCATGCAGACCGAGCACCGGCTCCGCATGATGAGGCTGCTGAAAAACGTCAGGTCATAGTTGGTGTTTTCAATAAATATATTGCCGGCGGAATTCGCCAGCTTCACGGAAATGGCGTCAAGCGCCCGGTGGAACAGGTTGAACTGCTCCCGGTCAAGTTCGACGCTGGGCGAGCCCTTGACCAGCCTGTCGACATGGAGCACGTATCCGTCGATATCGAGGATTTCCGTTTCAGCCATGATCTTCTCAATGACGCCGATGGAATCCTCCATCGCGGAAGCCGACGGATTGAGCAGTTCCAGGTCCGAAGGCAGGTGCACCGTGTACCTGAGGCCGCTTTCGTCCCTGATGGCCTTCAAGTCCCTGATGATCTTCGGCGACATCACCTCGTCCAGATATTCCCGGCCGAAGAACAGGAGCTGCACCAGGTCGAAGCTGTCCTTGAGATACACCACGTTGGCCACCACGCTTTCCTCCTTGACCGGGAGGATAAACGAGGTGGTGCCTATTTTAAAGGGAAACCTGTTTTTATATGAAACCATGACGCGTTCCGCGCCAATGGCCTGGAAGCGACGCCGGGCCATTGCATTAATGAATGTGTTTATCATATAATAAACAACATCCATGTAATATCAATTGAAAAAAATTGATAGGCAAAAAATTATTTTGACAACCGGTATAAGCAATCCATACCATACGCATGACATCCTCCGGGTGTGGGGATACGGGCAGCATCAGACAGGCCTCGCCTTATATTAATGGATCAATGCCATGTCACAGGCCGAACTATTAACCATGCTTTACATATTTTTTGCCCGCATTGTGGACGTTTCCATCGGGACCGTCAGGATCGTCCTCATCTCCCGCGGATACCGGTACGTGGCGCCCATCTTCGGCTTTTTTGAAGTTCTCATCTGGATCACCGCCATCAGCAAGGCCCTGGCCAACCTGGAAAGCGTATACAGCTACCTCGTGTACGCGGCGGGGTTTGCCACGGGAAACTACGTGGGAATGCTCCTCGAATCACGCCTTCCCTTCGGCTACAAATCGATACGGGTCATAACGACAAAGGAGGTGTCGGCGCTGCCCCTCATGCTGCGCGGTGAAGGCTTCGGGGTCACCATCAGCGAGGGATTGGGGCTGAAAGGGCCGGTCTACATCATCTATTCCCTGGTCCCGAAAAAGAACCTGGCCCGCTACCTGGATATCGTGAATATCCTGGAGCCGGGCGCCTTCATCACCATCGAGGAGGTCCGCGCCTACCGGCCGGGCTTCATATCTCGAAAAACCTATCCTGGAATGTTTGGACGATTGACGAGAAAAGGCAAGTGACCGGCTGCCGGGACCCAATAATGACAGACCCGAATGTAAATGAAAGAATCAATCTCCTCGGCAAGATGGAAATCTTTTCAACCCTGGAGCGCAATGAGCTGGAGATAGTGGCCTACAACAGCCAGGTCGTCCGCTACCGCAAGGGATCGCTCATATTCACCGAAGACTCGCCGGGCAATGAGCTCTTTGTCATCAAGGAGGGCGAGGTGCTCATCACGCGTCACCGCGGCGATGATGATATCGATATCGCCCAGTTCATAGCCGGTGAATCCTTCGGGGAATGGGACCTCATCGGCAACACGCCGAGGGACGCCACGGCCGTCGCCATGAGGGACAGCGACCTGCTCGTGTTTCCCCGCGAGGGGATGACGTTTCCGATGTTTCTGCAGAAGTACCCGAAGATGTCGGCCCGGATGACATACAAGCTCCTGGCGATCATCACGGAGCGCATCAGGAAAACCCAGCGGATGATCAGCGAAAAGACACGCTGGGTCCGGGACCTCAAGAAGCAGATGCTCGTGGACAAGCTCACCGGCCTCTACAACATGTATTACCTGCTGGAGGAATACGACGAGCTGCGCGCCCCAAGCGGACGGCCCCTGGCCCTGCTCATCATCAAGCCGGACAACTTCAAGGACATCAACGACCGGTTCGGCCATGAAGCGGGGGACAAGATACTCATCCTCATGTCCATTTTCATCCAATCGGTCCTTCGCGACACCGACACGGCCGTCCGCTTCCAGGGCGACGAGTTTGCCGCGGTGCTCCTCGGCACCGGCCGCGAAGAGGCCATCGCCATGGCCCGCGACCTGGGTGTCGTGATGCACGGCATCGATATAGGCGAGATAACCGGCGATCCCGGCGTTAAAATCACCGTGAGCATCGGCATATCCCTTCGCCCCGCCCATGGATTGGACGCCCCCACCCTTGCCCAGAGCGCCCGCGACGCCATGTTCAGGGCCCGCTGCAAGGGGGGCAACCGCATTGCCGCCGCGAAATAATTTTACAATCAGTAATCTCTATTCGTATATCCTGCAAATACCGAATCAGGAGCGGATAAAGTATGAAAACCACGTTAAATGTACGAGTTGATATTCTTTTAAAAATCTCACAGGCCGCACAACGTAAAGGCCTATCTCGTTCAGATATGATTGTTCTTCTCATTAAAAAGGTTATGAATGATGCTCCCGATACAACTCACTTGGGTAAAATGGTTCAATACCAGAAAAAGAGGAAACCGTACGAATGGCGCACCTTTCATGTGCGTTTTCGGATGGACGATTATGAATATTTTCTGGATCTCCGGAAGCTGTTTAAGATGTCAGTTTCTCTTCTCCTTGCCTATGCAGTGGAAAATTATTTAGATGAGGTACTAACTAGGAATTTTAGCGATAACTATCAATTTCGAAATTATACGGTTATCAGAGAAGTGGTAGATAACATAATATTCTGGAAGCTCATCTGGGGTTTTTCTGTTAACATCATAGAAAAACGTAAAGTATGAACATTTGCTTTATCTTAAACTTGATTTTCGTAAAGCTGATACATCATTTTCAGAATACAAGCGGTATCAGGCGCCAGGTTGACGCCCGGTACCGTTCAAAATCATCCCCGTAGATATTCAGAAGCATCTTTTCCTCGGTACTGAGCCGATACAGAGTCTGCGGCACCGTGAATTTCCGGGGCCGGCATCCTCACTGGCTCCCCGCCGACCTGGCATCGACCTTTGCAATGACGCGCATGCACAGATCATTCATCAATGTCATCGCCTCCGGGTCCATGCGGTCCAGGGTGTCGTACCGGGTATGGTAATTTGAACCGGGCGTCCTGTCCTGGGCAGATACCGTTATGGACCTGGCGATGCCGGCCCTGGCGAATTCAGCCGCGTCGGTGCCCCCGGCGTCCATGGTCCACCGGTGATAACGGAGTCCCATCTCCTTCATGGCGCCCTCCACCATATCCACGTAATCCCGGTCATAGCGGACCCTCTGCCAGGCCTCGCCTTCCATGCAGATGAAATCGTTCCGGTCCGCCACGCCGTCCACGTTGAGGACCCACACGTCGCCGAAAAGTAGGTCGTCGCGGTGGCGCCTGATGAAGGCCCGCGATCCCCTGAGGCCGGCCTCCTCCGCGCCGAAGGCGACCATGAGGAGCCGTATGTTCCGCGGCCTTTTTTTCCGCTGCGCCCGGTATATCCTGGCCAGGCCCAAAAGCGTGGCGATCCCGGAAAGGTCGTCCATGGCACCCGGTGACGCCGTTTCCTTGTCGTATATCATATAGCGGAATAGAAAGAAAAAGCCCGGGAACAGGAACGGCACGACCGCCATGGTCCACCACATCGTCCAGGGAATCACCCCCAGAAAATCGGTGCCGAAGTAGCGCGCGATCGACAGAAGAAGAAGCATAAAAGAGGAAAAGGCGCCGTAGTTAAGCTTGTACCGCGCCAGCCGGTTTTTTTCCGCGAAGGGCGGGCAGTGCCACGATGAGTCGAGGTGGGCGGAGAAGACCAGGGTCGCCCTCACGTAACGGGCCCCGCCGGGCGGATCGATGATGCTGTAAACATTGCGCGAAGTCGATTTCGGGAAAAAAACATCAAACCATTCACGGTAGAGGATGATCTGCGGGACGGCAAAGAGAAGCAGGGCCGCCGTCATGACCAGCGTCACCAAGGGCAGCCAGAAGAAGAAGAGGCCAGCCACCATGAGGCCGGCCCCAAAGGCCGGGATGGCGGCGATGCAGGCCTTTGCCGCATAGTTGAACTCTTCAACCGTGACATTGCCCGTCACCGACATAAACTCATCGGCTATCATGGCGGCGGCGCGCTGTTCCTCCTCGGAGCCGGGAAGGCGCGGCCCGCAGCGGTCAATGATCCGCTGGATGAACCCCCGCTGGTATTTCAGGATCCGTTCCATCGCGCGCCGTTATTTTCCCGGGTCTTCGACGCGGCCTATGAAGAGAATCGCTCCGGTGCCGTTGTCGCAGATGGCGAACATGAAGGGGTGGTCGGCACGGAAGGTGAATTTCTTCCCGCCGTTCGCCTTGACCATAATAACGGCAGTGGCGGCCGCCGCCTCGGTGCCCTTCTCGTTCACCTTCACATAGGCCTTGTGGAAGGCCTCGCTGATGGCCACGCCGGGCGCCATGCCGGAAAAATCCGCCCGGGGCGTAAAGGCCGTTTTCATTCCCATCTGACGAAGAACCTCCGCCAGGCTCGCGAAGGAAGTCACCTCGAAGCGCGGGAGATAGACGCTGACCTCGTTCTTTTCCAGTCGGGTGTTCCATTTTTTCCAGTTATCAATTGTCAGCTTCTTTTCAAGCCCCGCGATGCCGGCCCTTCCCTTCGGCAGGAGGACGATCATGGACAGGCCGTCTCCCCTGCCGTCCTTGTTTTTATAGGGAAGCGATACGGCCTGGAGCTCATTGTTCTCGAAATATTTAAAATGGCCGAAACTTTTCATCATGTCGACCTCTTTTTTCACGGCCGGAGTGACGAAAAAATCGGCCCGCGCCGTGGCCTTGTCGTCGAAGGGACGCTCCCAGGTTCCCAGGAAATAGACAGCGTTGGTCAGCACGAGGTTCGTTGCCTTCGTGATCGCCCCTTCCGGCACCAGGCCGGTGATCTTGTCATTGGTATTTTTGGCGACCCACTTGTTGATGGCCGCGCGCGATTCCTCCGGTTTCCCGGCGAAGTCAAGCTGCTTCAGCCCGGCATCATAATACTTTTTCATGACATCGATGAAGGTATCCACAGGGGTTACGTTCTTCCCGATCCATACGCGGTTCGCAGAATCAAGGCGGTACGCTCCGCCCTTCGCGCGCGTATTCATGTCTTCCATCAGAGCGCTCCAGTCCCGCGCCATGTCTTCGCCGGTGACCTTGAAATGAAAGACCTTTTCAAATTCCCTGGCGGTGACGCCGCGTGATCCCGCGTAGACCATGGAAAAGGCCGTCACCATGCTGAGGGGAGAGATAAAAAGGTTTTTTCCCGGCGCCGCCATTTTCCGGTAGATATCGAAGGCAAACTCGTTGTTCGCAGCCACGGGCCTGTTCAACCGCGGGGCTGTTTCCTGATCCATAGCTGAAAGGGCGGACACGTATACTGCGATCGGAATAATAAGAACGACCAGAACTATCCTGCATATCTTGTTCATGACATTTCCGCCTGCATGTATAAAATTTTGATTCTGCCTCTGATCGAAACCCAGCAGATTGCGGTACAGGTATTTGATTGATTGTTATCCAGATTTGTTCTATTAACAAAGAAAAAAATCAAGCAGATTTTATCACGGATTCAACATGACGGCATGCGGGCTATTCATCCTGTACGGTCTGAATTAATAGAGAATATACTCGCCGTCGATCCTCACGACAGCGCCCCCGCCGAACTGGACGCGCCGCGTTCCGTCCTTCATGACGGTGCGGAGGCGGATGATGTTCGGGTTGGAGCGGTCGCCGTTCTGCTCTATGGCGAGGGCCTCGCCGTCCCACGCGCCGATATGGAGGAGATAACAGGCAAAGGCGGAATTGCCGGAGCCGGTGGCCGGGTCCTCGAGATAGCCGTACCGCGGCGCAAAGACGCGCGTCCGGTACCGGCGCTGCCCTGAAGCGGTTTCCGCGGAAAAGACGAGTATGATATCAATGCCATGGTCCTGGCAGAAAACCATCAGGTCCTCAAGGTCCGGATGCATCTTCAGGCAGTCATCGAGGGTATGTATGGGGACTATGAGGGTATTCAGGCCCGCGTTCACGATAGTTATCGGCTGCCGGGTGTCGATGGCGGACGCGTCGATCTCAAGGGCGGCCGATACCGTCTTCGCGTCGATCATGGTGTCCTTGATCAGGGGGAGCGGCGCGGTTATGTACACCGCGTCGCCGCCGTCGATGTCATTGACCACATCGAGGCGCTCATCCCTGACACGGATGGAGAGATTATTTTGCGACCGCAGATTTCCGTCGCCCGCGACCAGGTCGTACATGGCGGCTATGGTGCCGTGGCCGCAGAACTCGACCTCCCGCTCCGAGGAAAAATAGCGCAGGAAAAATCCGCCGTCTTCAGGAAAGATGTAGACAACCTCGTTCACGAAGCCCTTCAGCTGGGCGGCGATGGACTGCATCTCCCCCTCGGTGATATCGCCGGTGCCGTCAAGGTACACGCACCCCGCCGGATTGCCCGTCGACGAGCCGCTGGCAAAGGCATCTATTTTCTTGAACTTGAATTTTTTCATCCATGCAACCTGCGGGAGCGGGGACCGCTATTTCGCCCCCTCCCTGATCCCGGTCAGTATGCCGGATCCCTCCCGGGCCTCCTCGATAAAGGCCGGGTCGTCCATCACCTTCCGGATTTCAGCGTCCGACAGAAGGTCGTTCACCTTCCGCATCTCACCGTCGAGAAAATCCGTTTCTTCCTTCGTAAGCTGCGACCCGTCGCCGTATTTCCGGTAATAGCGCTTGAAGGCGGCGGCCATGGCGTCGCGGTTCTTTTTGTAATATGCAGTGAAGAGCTTCCCGGCCCGGGCCGGGTTGTCCCTGTTGTCTTTAATGATCCTGTACGATTCGTACTGCATGTTCAGGGCGCCGGAAAAATCCTCCATTCCCTCGCCTTTTTTCTTGCAGCCCCACCCGAAGGCCATCACCAGGATAACGGCCGCGGCGGTTATGACAATATGCTTTTTCATCGATTCTCTACCTGAGCATGAAGTGCCGCAGGGGCCCGGTATTTACAAGAACTTTTCAGGGAAAGGAACCAATTACCGATTGAAATAACACCGGCTTTCCGGCCTGGACGCTCGGAACGCATTTTTTATCAGCAGAGCTGCTGGATCATGAAGGGCTCGATGTTAAATCCTCCCGTCCCTCAGATCGATCTGTCTGCCCGCCAGCGCGGCCAGCTCGGGGTTGTGAGTCACCATGATGATGGTTATGCCCTGGTCCCGGTTCAGGGACCCGAGCACTTCGCCGATGTCCCTGCTTCGTTTCGAGTCGAGGTTCCCCGTCGGCTCATCGGCCAGAAGGATCTCCGGTCGGTTCACCAGGGCGCGCGCTATGGCCACCCGCTGCATCTCCCCTCCGGAGAGCTGCCCCGGCAGATGGTTCATGCGCCGTTCGATCCCCAGCGAAGCCAGCAGGGCAGGGATGTCCGTCACTGCGTTATCCTTGCGGTAAAACGAGAAGGGCACGGTGACGTTCTCCCGGACCGTAAGGGTCGGGAGAAGATAAAAGTTCTGGAATATGTAGCCGAAATGCTGCCGGCGGATTTTCGTCAGCTCCTTCTCGCCGAGGCGGGTCCCCTCCCCGAACACGTCGGTTCCGCCGACCGAGAGGGCCCCGTCCGTTGGATTGTCCAGGCAGCCCAGTATGTTCAGGAGGGTGGTCTTCCCCGATCCTGACGGGCCGACGAAGGCGACGAAATCGCCCCTCCTGATCCGGAGCGAAACGCCGTCAAGGGCCGTGATCTTGTCGCTGCCCCGGCGATATATCTTGCTGATGTGTTCAGCGATTATCGCGATGCCGGTGTCATTCATGTCACGCCTCCTGGCTCCTGATGGATTCAATCGGCCGTATCCGCGCCGCCTTCCAGGCGGGGTAGAGCCCGGAGAGAAGCCCGACGCCGATGATGGCGGCCATGGCGATCGACGCCAGGGGCAGGTCGATCATGACCAGTGACCCCGTGGGCGAATAGGGAAGGAGCCGCCGAATCAGGATATCGGTGACCCGGACCAGGCCCAGGGCCAGGGCATTGCCGGCTATCCCGCCTAACAGACAGAGGATGAAGGTCTCGATCCATATCAGCCTGAACACGTCCCCCGGGAGAGCCCCCATGCTTTTGAGAATGCCGATCTCCTGGAAGCGCTCGAACACCGACATGAGGATGGTATTGACCACCCCCACCATGGCGATGAGCACCGCGATGACCGCGATGGAAAAGACCATGACCCGGGCCGTTGCCACCAGGCTGATGATGGTCTGCTTCACCTGCGCCAGTGAAACCACCTGCACGTCAGGAAGATCATACATCTTCTGCTCCACGTCGGCAATCCTGGCGTTCTTGTCCACCTGCACGCCGATGGCGGTGAGCTTGCCGGCCACTCCGAAGACGCGCTGGACGGTCCTGAAGGGGACGAAGATCGTGCCGTCGTCCTGGGTCCCGGTGCGCTTCAACACTCCCACCACCGCGAGCTCCACGTTCTTTTCGGGGATGAGGATCTTATCGCCCACCTCGCGCTGTTCCAACTCCGCCGCCTCGTAGCCCATGACCGCCTCAGCGGCATTGGGATCAGTGAACCATTTCCCCTGCTGGAACTGGAAGTATCCCTTCATCCCCGGGAAGGTCTTCGGGTCCACGCCCAGGTACGCGGAGATGCCGCCGCTCTCGCCCTTGTTCGGGTCAAAGACCGCCTGCATGACCATGGGGGTGATCACCTTCACCTCGCTGTATCTCTGAATGTCCCGGGCGATACTTTCATCCATGTACCGGAGCCCGGTGCCGCCCTTGAGCATCAGGGTCGCCGCCTCGTAGGGGCACCCCTTTGCCGCGACAAGGACCTGGTACCCCATGGAATCGATGTCCCTATTCAGGGCGTTCTCGTAGCCCTTGTTGAAGCCGAGCAGGCTCACCAGGACCCACGCGGACATGGCAATGCCGGTTATGGTGAGGATGCTCCGCACCTTCTTGCGGAGAAGATTCTTATATGCTATCTGCCAGATCCGTATCATGATTGACCTCCCTATAGCGATAGTTATCGTTTAAGCCGATACCTATCGGCTTCCAAAGACAAACTCATCCATGAGGATAAGATTCTTTTTAACGGCCCTGAGGGTCGCCCTGAAATCCTGCTCAGCCCCCGCGGCGGGGTTCCTGATGGCTGCCACCGGTCCCTGCGTCGCCGTTCCCGTTTTCACATCATATCCATTAAAACTGCCCAGCGTGAGCCCCGTGAACTGAATGCCGAAGGCCGGGCTCCGGAGCAGCGCCGCTTCCCTGTTGGTCAGCTTCTGAAAATAGAGCGACCTGATGACCCCCTTCAGATCGAGGGACAGGAAAACCTGGATACCGCCATACTGCCCCTTCTGGTTCACGCCATGGATGTAGCCGATTTTTTCCTTGCCCCGGTAGATCTCATACAGGGTATAGGGCACATCAATGGTCTCATACAGTCCATGGAAGGAATCCCCCAATCTCTTTTCAATGCGCTGGAGCATTGGCTGTCCGCCTTTCCGGTCAATGGATACATAGATGGTCTTGAAACCGGTGGATCCGGGGAAGAGGCGCTTGACGTCACGGTCCGGATCGTTCAGGTCGCATCCCACGGCGGCGTAGAGTCGTGGAGCGGAAAAGATCAACATAATTACAAAAATAATTATTTTTTTCATCCTTGCATCTCCTGTTATATAGATAGTTATCGCTCCTTGACCGATCAGTTATCGCCGTCAAACCCTCCAGTAAAAATATAACTGCCCCACAACCTTGTGGTCATTGGCATGATAATCATACACATACATAGACCTCACCGTCAGATATTCCGTGATGGCATAGGATACGCTCCCATAAGCCTGGTAATTATTCTCATGGCCTGTCCGCCAGTAGACAGGCTGAATTTCAATTTTCAGCCTGTCTTCCTCCAAGAGATTAATCCCCACCCTGAACATGGCGGCAACGGCGAATTCCCCTTCTTTTTTCCCGGCAAGGGCGTCAATGCGGAATTCGAAATTGTTCCATAGCTGGGCGTAGTCAATACCGCCCATGCCGAACGTATATAGGTCCCGCGACATGATGTTGATCCCCTTGGTATCAAGAAGCCGGCCATACCCCCCGGAAAAACCTATGGTATAGTTATCGCGTGAGAGGACACCCACGCCGATACGGGCCGAGGTAAAGTAGCTCCCCTTGAAATAAACCGGCATACCGGACCCGGTCGTTGCGGACACGCTCATATCGCCGAAATCAAACTGCCGGTACAGGCCGCCGCCCCAGTCGCGGTCGAAGCCGAACCCCACCATCGCCAGGGTCGGCAGGAGAAGCCCGTGGCTGTCAAAATACGAGGAAAGCCCCAGGGCCGGACGGTCATGGCCGATCCATATATCAAAGGCCGGAGTTTTAAATTTAACATAGGCATTGTACAGCTGCGGTTCGATATAGATGGCATTGCTGCGCTTCCGGTCAAAGGCGGCCCTGATCTGCACAGCCAGGGTCGCTATATCGCCCGATTCGCCGGAAAATTTCTGTATATAATCGAAGCCCGCGCTCGGCTTCTGCATGGAATCTTCCTCGTGCATGGAATAAAATATCGCGTTATTCTCAGCAGATGAATATCCCGCAACACCCTGGGACTCAAGATACAGGAGTGTGCCCGAGGCCAGTACCGGCGCCGCCTTGATGAGAAGCAAGGCAAGGACGCCTGCCATGGCGCCTCTAGACATCAAAGCGTATCACCCCATGAAAAACGACTTTGTTATCCTTCATGAATTTAACCTTGATCTGCCAGTCGCCGGGCATGACCACATTAACCGGAAGGAGATAGTCACCTCTCTTGTTTAACTTGAACAGCATTTCACCGGAGTCATGGGCGCCCCGCATGGAAGGCATACCGGAATCGCCGGTTATCTTCAACGATGTCACCTTGTCTCCCTTCTTGTTGTGTACCTGGACCTTAACAATTACCATCCCCATGGTAGGTTTTTTATCAAAGTCATAGATAACGACAAGGTCCTTACTGATACTGGTTTTATGGCCGGTACCACCAAGGGAAACATAAGCGGTTTCGGATGCATATTTCGACGCTTCTCGACCCCCATGTTGTGTAAACGCATATGCGGATATGAAAATCATTATTCCCGCTACCGTAATTATTGAATATTTCATCATGATTGTGGACTCTCCTCCATAAAATTATTGAAATTATATGAATATATATATTGTTTCATTTAAATACAACTATTTTAGTGATATTTTATAATATTAATAAAAAAGCCGTTCGTTAGTGGAACGGCTTTCCCGGCAGTTAGTCTTGTTTTAATCAGTTTTTTTTAAAAAACGCCCTGCAGGGCTCCGCAAGCTCCGCCTCGTGGCTCTTCAGGCACGATATGATCCTGCCCTTGCCGCGAGGTATGCCCTTGCAGAACTTTTGTATATCAGGCCTGCACGACTGATGGAATTCCTTTCCCCTCTCCCGGGCCTGGCCCATCCGGTCCCTGCAGGGCTGGGAGATCTCGGCCTCGTTGCTCTTTAGGCATGCCCATATGCGGCCGCCCCCGGGTCTGACGCCCTTGCAGAATTTTTCGACATCCGCCCTGCAGACGCCTTTTCCGCCCTTCGGGGCAACTTCCTGGTCCTGGTCCTGGGATAGGCCGACGACCGCAACGAAAAACAATGCCGCTATTACCGAGCATGAATACAATAAAATCTTTTTCATTATCCTCACCTCCGTAATGGTATATATCCTGCGACGGCCGGACATCACAGCGCGCCCGGCCGCGAAGATGCTAATAACTATGGACCGTTACAATCAGGAAGGCCCATGAATTCATGTCCATCTTGCCCCTGCACCTGAACTTACGGGTCTGGACTGACTTAGGCTGGACCGCCATGTTCACGCCGCACTCCTCCGAGCCGCATTCCCGCGGCTGTATGTACATGTTGTAGAGACAGATTCTGCCTTCCACCGTTTTCTTTATGTCATTCTGGTTCACAACGGTGACCTCAAAATTCCAGTAGTACCGGTCCTCGGCATAGAGCTTCCTCACCGTGATGACGACATTGTCCCTGCGGTACGACCGTTCCTCTTCCGCCTCTTTGAGAGCCTTGTTACCGAAACCGGATGTTTCTTCATCCGCCCGGGCGCCGCGGTCCCCGGCATGTTTCCTGTCATCGTCCGCCTTGAATCTGTCGGTTTCGGCAGGAGCATGCACCACTGCCATAACGCAGAGCACCAAGGCAGTGATCGGCAGGAAACGCATAACCGCACCCTTGCCGCTGGATTTCATGACACCACTTCCTCGCCTTTTCCAGTTCTCAGGAACAGTATCGTGACGTTAAATAATAGCATGGCGGTGATATAGGTCATGGATATGGCGGCATAGCATTTGTCGCCGGGGTTCCTGAAGGCATCATAGCCGACCATGATGTCCGAAACGACAAACATCGTTGAGGCAATGACCGGGGCCAGCCTGAACATGAAAGGCCGGTCCGACGAGGCAAAGGCAAAATAGGTCATCATCGTCATCAGGCTCAGGAACAACATGTAGGGGACCACCACGAGGGTCTGCAGGCCGTTGTGGATGAACAGGTAGAACATGGCCGCCGGCACCAGGAGACACAGCACCGCGACAACGGTATAATATATGCGCAATGTTCCGGCGAGGATATCGCGGAAACCGTGCGGGAGGATCCCCGTGAAGCTGTAGATCAGGAAGACCTGCATTGCCAGATAGAGGATCATCCCGGCCATGAAATTATAGCGGATCGCGACTGCCGCCGCGAAGCTGACGGCAATCGCTGCGGGCATGCCGTTGATGAAGCGCATCGGGTTGACCGGCCTTCCCTCCGGCACGGTCTCAGTCACGGCCCTGCTGAATTGATCCACGTCGACGCGGCCGCGGAGGTACAGCGCTGTCGCCACCATCAGCGCGTTCGCGGCCCAGTCGATGGCCATGATGGGACTCCCGGTGCAATACCGCACCATTTCATGCGCTATGACCATCGCGAAGGTAATGCCGCTCGACACAAAAACCGCCGCGGCGGTTCGCCCGAAACCCTGACCATCCATGGTCGCCCTCCCCCTAATCCTGAACATCGCGCCTGAGCGCCAAACGTATAATGAACGCAACTATGATCATCATGAAAGACGGTACAATGACATAGCGCAATTCGCTCTTCATTACGCGCAATCCCCACTCGCTGAAAAATTCCCTGACACCGATTGGCGAAACTGCTATGGGCCTCCAGGGAAAAAACAGCCTTTCATTATAGAAAGGAATGAACAGCCCGATGCCACGTCCGCCGCTCGTCAGTGCGTCAAGGACCGGATGAGAGGCCGCGATGATAAAGAGCATTGCACAAAGCCGGACCCTCTCCGCTGCCGCACCATCACGGCCCCGGAACCATATCAGCACCGTCGCCAGCGACATGATTGCCGAAAACACCAGGGAGTGAAAAAATCCCCGATGACCAAAGATGTCTCCATAGGGTATGCCGAAACCGAAAGCAAGCACATCCAGGTCGGGCAGTATGGAGATGAGCGCTGCAGAAAAAAAGAACAACGCGCCTCTCCTGCCGCCGCTTAAGGAGTATCCCAGGGACGCGCCGGCGACGATATGGCTGATGGATGATGGCATAGCTTGAACTTTTTTACGGAATGGATGTATTTGACCCGCAATGAACGGTTATTACAAGCTTTTTTTACTCTGACACCACCGTATTGCAATAAAACCAAGAAAACAGGCTGAAACAGGGATACCGAAGCCTTGATTGGGGCAGGATGCCGCTAATAATGGGGATAACAATCTGTTATATATCGACAAAAATAATTTTATGTTAAGGTTTGATTACTTCCAAAACGTAAATTCTGAATTTACTCTGACCCCGATATGAGAAATCCTTGATAGACACGATACTTTTAATTAATACCGATAACTACCGGCCCTTCATTATATTTCCTCCCTTTATGGATTTTTTGTATCCTTTATAAAAAATTAACAACACATTATCATAATTTTAATATTTTAGAATATTATGGAGTCTTTATGCTCCGGTTTATACAACTTTCTTTAATAATAGCATTACTGGCAGGACTTCCGTTCTGCACAACCTGTAGACAAGAGGGGTATTCAGCCATGAATACAAAAGATAAAACCGAACTAAGGAAAAAACTGACCCGGGAACAATACCGGGTGACACAGGAATGCGGCACCGAGCCGCCCTTCCATAATGAATACTGGAACAACCACCGCCCCGGCATTTATGTCGACGTGGTTTCGGGCGAGCCGCTCTTCAGCTCCCTTGACAAATTCGACTCCGGCACCGGGTGGCCGAGCTTCACCAGGCCCCTGGCAAAAGAGAACATCGTCGCGAAGATAGACTCAAGCCATTTCATGGTGCGGACCGAGGTGCGCAGCAAAAAAGGGGATTCGCACCTGGGCCATGTCTTCGAGGACGGACCTGCGCCCACGGGTCTGCGCTACTGCATGAACTCCGCAGCCCTCAGGTTCATTCCGGCGGAAAACCTCGAGAAGGAAGGATATGGGGAATACGCAAAGCTCTTTAATAAAGAAGTTTCGTCCGGAAAAAAAACCGAGCTGGCCACCTTTGCCGCAGGATGCTTCTGGGGCGTCGAGCATATATTCAAGAAGGTCAGGGGTGTTGCAAAGACAACGGTCGGATACACCGGGGGAACAACCGAGCATCCCGGCTATTGGGACGTGTCCTCCGGAGATACCGGCCACGCCGAGGCGGTTCAGGTGGAGTATGACCCGGCGGTGATAACCTACGAGGAGCTCCTTGATTACTTTTGGCGCCTCCACGATCCGACCCAGCTTAACCGCCAGGGGCCGGATATCGGCACGCAATACCGCTCCGCCATCTTTTACCACAACGAGGAGCAGAAGAAGGCGGCGGAGAAATCGAAGGAGAAATTCGACCGGTCAGGCGTTTTCAAGAAGACAGCAGTTACGGAAATAAGACCGGCGGGTAAATTTTACGTCGCCGAAGAACATCACCAGGATTACTTCGGCAAGAATCCCGGCAGGTCGTGCCACATCCTCCGGGAGAGGTAAATACGGCGATAGTTATCGGTGATTCCCGGGTCGGTCACGGTTTCAGATTAACCATAGCAGCGATGGTTATCGCCTTATCCGCCACGAAAAAACCGGCTGACGACAAAGCCGATCAGCATCAGGGCGATGATAATGACAAAGGGAATGTAGAGGGCCGGAAACCGCGACTGTTTTTTCTCTTCATCAGCTTGGGATTCTTCCAGCGGCAGGTCAACCCTGCCGGTCTTCATACTCGCCATGCAATTCCAGCAGTAATCAAACAGGGTGCAGACCATTTCGCCGCATCGCCTGCATTTATACAGCCTGATATGCGCCAGGTCGACCGATGACGATTCCGCCAGCAGGGCCGCCGCCTCCTTCGATGCGTTCTCCGGGACCCAGACCTGGGCTTCGGCATCTTTTGCCGCGACCATGCCGAAGAATGGATTCATCTCCTGGTTCTCGATGACCGCTTCAATGCCGTTATTTTCAAAAAGGAACTTGATCGTATGCGCCTCGGCGATATTGAGGGTCGAGTATATCTTGACATACCCTTCTTTCTTCATGGCTCCACGTCCTCCGGCAGCCGGCAGTCAATCCGGCATCAATAAATGGTTGCAATAATAATATACTGCCATGTTAGATGTATTCAAGCACAGGCAGTAAAAAAATGAAGCCGAAAGTCATTGACATCATCAAAGCGGACCAGGCATCCAAAATCGCCCTGGCCATAACGGCCGTTACCTGGGCCCTCTGCCTGTGGACAGTCATCTATCCCTTTATGCCCGAAGGATTCTGGAGTTCCTCCCCCCTGACCGGGAGTGACGCGCCCAATTACCTCAAATCGGCCCTGGGCACCACGCTTCTTGCCGCAGGTGTTATCGCAGCCCGCCTGCTCTCCGTCCTCGGCGTATTCAAAAACGGGGCTGAAGTCACCGGCTCCATCAAGATAGTGCGCATAAAGGGATCACGCGGCTATATCATATACACTTACAGTTATGAAGGTAAAGAATACAGCAAAACCGCCAGCCTCAATTTCACAAAAAAAATGAAGGCGCTGTACCGCGAAGGCGGCCCCATTTCACTGGCGGTCAACGCGAACAGGCCCTCCCAGTCCCTGGTGCGGGACCTCTATTTTCCATGATATCATTTTTTGCCCCCGGTCCCCGCAAGCGAAAAAAATGCTTTAAACCCGCACGGCCCTGTATATAGTTGGCACCCAGAACTATTCCGTCACGCAGGGACATTCCATGAAAACGAACCAGAACAAGAGACTCTACGGGAAAAGCCTCATCAGAAAGAAACCCGTCGATATCGTGAACCGTATCCTCATATTTTGCATCCTGGTCTTCCCGCTCATGGCGGCAGGGGCCAATCTTACCTGCCTGATGCAGCCCCGGGACGTCGCCGTCGATCCCTACTGGAACGATGTTGCCCGGTACCTTGCCGGCATGGAAGTCCGGGAAAAAAGCCTCCTCTGGGAAAAAACGAAGGAGCCCCGGTACAGCGACCACCGGCGCTTCATGGACGGGCTCTGGGACAAGATCCAGAAATCAACCATTGACATCATTGAACCGTGGCGCGACAGGAACGTGCCCTCGGCAGGCAGCCGGGCAACCGCTTTTTATCCCCTGAGCGGCGCCGACTTCATAAACCTTCACACCCTCTTTCCCGGCTCGCGCCGCTACCTCATGATAGCCATGGAGCCCGAGGGCGACGCCTCGGTGCTGAAAGACCACCAGTCCCGCAGGCTCATTGACGGCCTGGTGCCGGTCGAGAGAAGCATTTACCTCTACGGGGTCAACAACTACTTCCAGTCGAAGGTCATGTCCCAGGAAATGACCAACAGGCTCCTCCCGGGCACGGCGCCGGCACTCCTGATCTTCATGGCGCGCATGGGCCTGGTCATAAAAAGCGTGGATAACGTTTTCATCGGCGATTCCGGCGATCTCGTGTCCATACCCGGAAGCCCCCGGAAAGAGAAGGGAAAGATATACGGGATCCGCATCCTCTTCACCGGCAGGGACGGAAGCGCCCGGGAACTGGTCTATCTTTCGATGAAGATAGGCCCGGGCTCGGTGGACCCGTCAACGCCGGAAGGGAAATACCTGGGCCGCCTGAACGGCATGAAGACCATGATGAAGTCAGCGGTATACCTTCTGCACCATCGTCCTTTCGACGGGGTCCGCGACTTCATCCTGAAGCGGAGCATCGTCATGGTCCAGGACGATTCGGGAATTCCCTACCGTTTTTTCACCCGGGGCTGGAAGGTCTCCCTGTTCGGGAAATACCGCCCCGCCATGGCGCTGAAATACTGCATGCCCGTGTCGCAGCCTGACCTGAAGGAACAGTACAGCGCCGGCGTGCCGCCCCTTCCCTTCAATTTCGGGTACGGCATACTCTTCGGTCCCGGCCAGTCCAACATCATGGTGGCTAAGAAGATGTAGCCCGTCCGTTGCCCTGGCGGAGGGCGACGTTTAAATCGAAGGTGGAATTCTCAACCCGGTGAAGTCCCCGAGCAATGGACGCGCGGCAGGTTCATCGGGCATCCCTGCCGGGGGCGCCGCTTCCGGTTATGGGGATGATCTTTCCCGGGAAACGCGTCTCCCGGTCAATCATGACATCAAGAAATGCCTTCGCGCAGGCGAAATACTCGCGCACCGCGTAGCGGTGGCGGTGAAGGTAGCGCCGCCGGTCCGCGGGAAAGCCCCGGGCCCGGAGCCCCGCCTTCCGGGCGATGTAGAGGGCGCGGGGAAGGTGGAACCGCTGGGTCACGACGATGCAGTCATCGGCGAGGAATACCTTCCGTGCCCGCACCATGGAGCTGTACGTATTTATGCCCGCATGGTCCAGGAAGAGCGCTTCCCGCGGCACGCCCCTGCGCAGCATGAAGTCCCTCATCTGCCTCACTTCGTTGTAATAGAAGGTGCTGTGGTCGCCGCTCAAAAGAAATTTCCTCACCTTGCCGGCCCGGTACAGCTCAAGGGCCTTCATCATGCGGTCATAGAGCACGTCCGAGACCCTGCCGTCCCCATACACGGCGGCCCCCAGGACCAGGCAGGTATGGGCCGGTGGAATGTCACCGATATCGTTCACGATATACCGGTCCGCCACGGAATGGACATGGAGGTAAATCGCGATCCAGGCGGCCTGGGAAAGAATGCCCAGGGCAGCAGTGATAATAATGACACGTTTCAGCTTTTTCATGACGGGCGAATATCATCCTGCAGCCACCTCCCTGTCATTAATTTTTTTCAGCGCACAGATCCCCGCTGTTGAAAAATCCGGCTTGACAGGATAGTATATATTTGATATACCTTATTGTTAATATATATAGGGTGCAGATATGTCCACCAAACACATGATACTGGGGGCCCTGATGAACGGCCCGGCGCACGGGTACAGCCTGAAGTCGGAAGGCACGGTTAAGGTGATGGAGGAGTTCGGCATCAATGACGGCCAGCTCTACCCCCTGCTCAAAAAAATGACCGATGAAGGCCTGATCAGAAAAGAGATCGAGTATCGGGAGACGGGCCCCAACCGGCACAATTACCACATCACCGACGCCGGAAGGAAGGATTTCATATCCTGGCTCACCGGGTCGGAGGGCGAGGAACGGGCCTTCCGGTACGAAATGATCCGCAAGGACGGGTTCCTGAACAAGTGCATGTACTTCCGCTTCCTGGACCCTGCCGCGTCCGCGGACAAGGTCCGGGGCCAGATCGCTGAAACCGAGGCTTCCATCAGGGATTTCAAGGACGCCTACGATGACATGAAGAGCCGGAATTTCGACAGCCTGCACCTCATGATCGTCAGGTACTGCATCATGAGCCTGGAGACGAGGCTCCGGTGGCTCGGGGAGATAGAAAACGAATTTATAAATAATTCGGCTGAAAAGAAACCGAAAAAATCCAGACATTACAGCGGCAGCACAAAAAAGGTTTAGCGAGGTTCACCATGGGAGAATGGAAAAAAACGGGCTGCGTTCTCTGCGCGCAAAACTGCGGTCTCGAGGTCGAGGTCGAGAACAACCGGATCGTAAAAGTTAAAGGCGATAAGGACAATCCCCGGAGCAAGGGTTACGTCTGCCGCAAGGGCATGAAGATAGCCCATCACCAGCACCATGAGGACAGGCTGAAATATCCCCTGAAGCGGACGGACAAGGGTTTTGAGCGCATATCATGGGAGCAGGCCGTTGAAGAGATCGCGGCAAAGCTGAAAGACATTGTGGGCAAAAACGGGCCGAAGTCCTACGCCTACATGGGAGGCGGCGGACAGGGGTGCCATTTCGAGGCGGCGTCCGGCGTAACCCTGATGAAATCCATCGGGTCGCGGTATCACTATAACGCCCTCGGCCAGGAGCTGACCGGCCTCTTCTGGGCCTACGGCCGGGCCACGGGCAAGCAGTACAAGTTCGCCATACCGGACGAGCACAACTGCGACATGCTCGTGGGCATCGGCTGGAACGGCATGGTGAGCCACCAGATGCCGCGGGCCCCGCTCTTTCTCCGCGAATTCGCGAAGAATCCGGACAAGCTCCTCGTGATCATCGATCCGAGAAAAACCGAAACGGCCGAGATCGCCGACATACATCTCGCCATCAGGCCGGGGACCGACGCCCTCCTCACCAAGGCGATGATCTCCATAGTGATCGACGAGGGATGGACCGACGAGGAATATATCAAGAACCACGTCTCCGGTTATGAAGAGATTAAAGGCTGGTTCGCCGGTTTCGACGCCAGGGCCGCCGTTGAATTCTGCGGCCTCGATTACGACCAGGTGAAGGAAGTCTGCCGCCAGATGCGGCTGCGGAAAGCCTGCTGCCACCCGGACCTGGGCGTGTACATGAACCGGCACAGCACCCTGACGACATATCTTGAAATAATCCTCTTCACCATAACCGGGAACCTGTGCGTTCCCGGCGGCAATGTCATCCCGGGAATGATCATGCCCATCGTGGGCCACAGCGACGAGCGCGACGAGAAGACCTGGCGCACGCAGAAGACCGGTTACCCGGCGCTGGCTGCCGTTTTCCCGCCGAACGTCATGCCCGAGGAGATCATGAGCGGCAGGCCGGACCGGATCCGCGCCGTCACGTGCACCCAGTGCAACCCCCTCCGCTCCTTCGCCGACACCGCCGCCTACGAGGAGGCCTTCTCGAACCTCGAGCTCCTGGTCGTATGCGAGGTGGCCATGACCGAAACGGCGAAGCTGGCCCATTACGTGCTCCCGGCAAGGACCGGGTACGAGTCATGGGACAGCACGTTCTTCACCTGGACCTGGCCGGAGATATACTTCCAGATGAGGCGCCCCGTGGTGGAGCCCGAGGGCGAACGCCTCGAACTCGGCGAAATCCACCTGCGCATCGCCGAGAAGATGGGATTCGTCCCGGAGATACCGGAGGCCCTGTACGCCGCGGCGAAGGAGAACAGGATCAAGTTCGGCATGGAGCTGATGAACTTCGCCAAGGCCAATCCCGCGGCGCTCAAAGTCATGCCCTTCATCGTCGCGAAGACCCTCGGCAAAGAGATGGGATCGGGGAACCTGGCCAACCTCTGGGCCATGCTCATGGTCGCCCCGGGAAGCTTCAAGAAGTGCGCGGTACGGGCCGGCTTCACCAAGGGCCCCCTCATGGGCGATGAGATATTCAAGGCCATACTGGACCATCCGGAGGGGCTCTGGATCGGCAAATCGGACCCGGAAGACAACTTCTCCGACCTGAGCACCGAAGACGGGAAGATCAACCTCCACGTCCCTGAAATGAAGGACTGGCTCTCGGAGATCGAGACCGAACGGGAGCGGAAGGAGCTTGAACATGATGCGAAGCATCCCTTCATTCTCTCGTCAGGGAGGCACATGCCCTATAACGCCAACACCATCATGCGGGACCCGGCATGGAACGAAGGCAGGCGCGCCTGCACCTGCATCATGAACCCGTCCGACGCGGAACAGCTCGGCCTGAAAGACGGGGACACGGTGAGGGTAACAACCGATGCTGGTTCGGTGGAAATAGAACTTGAAGTGACGGACCGCACCTGTAAAAGATACGTCATGATCCCCCACGGCTTCGGCCTTGAACACCAGGGTAGGGTCTACGGCGCCAATGCCAACAGGCTCTCCAGCGGCTCCCACCGGGACCGGTTTGCCGGAACCCCCTTCCACCGGTACATCCCCTGCAGTGTGGAGAAGATATCGTGACTTTCGAACCGGTCTTCATACCCGTGAACCAAACGGACACCCTCCACGTGATGAGGATGTTCCGCGATCCCCAGGACCCGCCCGTTCTTATGCTGCACGGCGGCATTGAGAACGGCAGGAGATTCTACAATGAAAGCGGCAAAGGCCTCGAACATCTTCGACTATGCCCCGTCCAGCCGTTTCGGCCTGGGCATCGACGACAAGAGCGGGAAGTTCCACGCTTTCTGCGTCCGGTGGGTCGAGGAGAAGGAGTGGATAGAAACCCAAGACGGCTTCGACTATGGCAAAGCGGCGCGGAGGATCACCCTGCCCCTGCCCTCTATTTCGCGGCCGCGAATGACCTGTCCCTGGGCCACCCTTCAGACGTGGTGGACTTCATCCATGAATCGGGGAACCATGCATACCGGCATGTCCCGCTGAGCAGAGAAAACGGCAATCTGCATAACTACGACCATGTGACCATGGCCACCCACCGGGACCCGGTCAGGGATCATTTTCCCGACGTTCTCCCGTGGCTCGCCGGGCATGCTCAGTAGGTGAACCCGAGGATACCCAGGCCGATGATGTTCATCGCGGCCGGCACCGCGTAGATCATGCCGATGACCGCCAGCTTCCCCTTCATGGTCTTCCGGCTCAGCATGAACATGACGGCCGCGAAGAACTCGAAATAGCCGAAGATGAATATCAGCCACACCCCGGCGAAGGTGCGGTTCCACCAGGGGTATTCCCACACCAGGTGCCCGCCGCAGTTGAGGACGCACTCGATGAAGACGCAGACAGCGGCAAAGACCGCCGCCCAGAACCAACGGTTCGGGACCCCCAGTATCCGTGTTGTTTTATCCGGCAGAAGGGAATGATAGTAGACGATGCCGAGGATGGAGAACATGAACATGATCTCGATGTTCCATCCGACCGCGGTGCGCAGGGCCGTGTCGCCCGGCGTCGTCCAGAAGGCCGAATACTGGGTCAGGTGGAACACCCATCCGTTCCAGGTCTCGTTGAAAAAATCCATCCCGAAGACGGTCATCCCGGAAAAGACCGCGTCCCAGACGCCGGATTCGCGGGCCTTCTTGACCTCCATGGTGTAGACGTACGCGACTATGACCAGAAGCGGGATCACGTACCATTTGAGCATTGACAAATCCCTCAGCCCCTGAAGAGCCTGCACTGATGCTGGCGTCGGCATAGCGTCCTCCCGTGCGCATGGTTTTGCAGGTCCGGCCGGACCGATGCCCCAGCCGGCCCCGCGTGTCAGGCCTGAGCATGGATGACGCGCCGGACATTGTCAATTATTATATGATACCGGTCATTATCCGAAAAATTGCTTGCATGTTGCGCCCCGGTCGTCCAGGATACTGGAATTGGTTATCTTCCAGTTAAAAACCGATCAACAAATTCGCCGCAATACATACCGGGGCCTGTACGCGGCACAGGGGGGTCATGGATTACGGTAGCGACAGAAAGGCAACCAGGAATTTCTTCATCACCCTGAACCTGTTCACGGGCAGCTTCAGCTTTCTCATCGTGGTCCCCGTTACGATATTCTACGTGTGGACGTCCATCAGGCTCACGGCGGAGCAGTTCGCGATATTCAACAGCATTTGGCCGCCGATGCTGCTCTTCGGCATTGCCTTCGTACTGGCCACCAACTGGCTCGTCCTCCTGCCCATAACCGGGCATCTGAAGAGCATCAACAGCGGCACACCGGTCGGCGATGTTGAATACCTGAAGGCCAAACAACGCCTGCTGCGGCTCCCCTTCACATATGCCGCCATCTCCTTCTTCCGCTGGCTCGTGCTTCTGGGCATCGTCATCGCGCTCATGACTGTCATGGCAGACCTGTCGGGCACCCAGATCGCCACCATGTGGATGGGGGCCGTTTCATGCGCTTTTGTCGGCGTGTTCTCCTATTTTTCCATAACTGAAATCGCGGTGCAGAACCTCATCGGCAGCGGCGTGTTTCAATCCGGCCCCGGGCCGCAAAACCAGCCGCGCCTGACCCTGCTGCAGCGCCTGACCTTGCTGTCGGTATCGGCCGTCCTGCTGCCGGTCCTCTTCCTCTCCGTCTTCTTCATCATCACGGTCGAGACGGCCGGCATGGGGACGCCGTTCCTGTACGGGAAGATGGCCGTGTTCGTGGTCTTCTCGATGATAATCGGGTTCTTCAGCCCCGCGCTGGTCAACAAGACCATCCGCCACCGGACGGGGATCGTAACGGACTTCCTCAAGCGGATCGGCGACGGCGACCTCAACGCCGTGCCCCGGGAAGTGCCGATACAGGACGAGCTCAGCGACATCATAGCTGACGTGGACGACATGAAGGACCGCCTCCGCCGGTCCCGCGGCGAGCTCCTGGAGCTGAACCTTAACCTGGAGAAAAAAGTCTCCGAGCGCACGCAGGACCTGGCGGCGGCACTGGAGGAGCTGGAGGCGGCCAACAACGAGCTGGAGGCGATGAACGACAACCTGGTGGCCATGAACAGGGCCATGGAAGAGGCGGAGCAGGTCCGCAGGAACGACATGGCCCTGGCCGCGAGCGTGCAGGCCTCCTTCCTCCCGAAGAGCGTCCCTCACGGACGCACCCTTGACGTCGCCTTCGTCTACCGGCCGTGGACCGAGGTTTCGGGCGATTTCTTCGATTTCTACGAGGACGGCGGCGAGTTAAAGGGCGCGGGCCTTTTCGACGTATCGGGCCACGGCATATCATCGGCCCTCCTCACCCTCCTGGTCAAGTCGATCATCCGCCGCAACTTCTATCTCAACAGGGATAAAAGTCTCGGGACCATCATGGACCTGATCAACGACATCCTGATAGCCGAGATGGGCGCCACGGAACAGTACGTCACGGGGGTGCTGGTCCGGTTTAACGGGGACCGTGTCGAGTACGTCAACTGCGCGTCACCGGACCTGCTCTTCAGGTCGGGATCGACCGGCAGGGTCGGGAGGGTCCTGGACAGCGCCGGCGTAAACTGCACCGGCCGCTTTCTCGGCGTGGCCGCCATGAAGGAGCCCATTGCCGCGGTGACGATGGCCATGGAGCGCGGTGACTGCCTCTTCTTCTACACCGACTGCCTGGCGGAAGCGAAGAACCCCCGCGGCCGTTCCTATGAGGAAACGGGGATCATGGCATCGCTGCAGAACGCCCCCGCGGGGACCGCCCGGGAGATGCTGGACCATATCATGAACACGTTCAATGAATTCAGGGAAGGAAACCCCGTCAGGGACGACCTTACCGCGATTCTGATAAAGAAAAACTGACCCCCGCCCAACCGCACCCCCGCACCCCCTCGGTACGCGCCCAGAAAAAAGCTTGCGTCTTTTCCATTTCCATGTTTTCATAATGGCCGCGGCGGGCCATGATACCCACAGGCCGTCTAACAGCGCCGTCAACAGGGAGGAATCGATGGAGCAGGGTGCCGACAAAAAAGCGATCAGGAACTTTTTTATTCTATTCAATGTCATGACCGAAGGCCTGAGCTTTTTCGTCGTGGTCCCCATCGTGCTGTTCTATGTCTGGGCCAACATCCAGCTGACGCCGGCGCAGTTAGAGCTCTTTAACAAAACATGGCCCCCTTTTTTCGCATTCGGCCTCGCCTTCGTGCTGGTGAACAACTGGATCGTGCTGCTCCCCGTGCTGAAATACTTTAAAAAACTCCGGAAAGGCCAAGAGGTGCCGGACGGGGAATATGCCAGGGCTAAGAAGCGATTTTTCAGGCTCCCGGTCATCCATGCCGTCGGGGCCCTGTTCCGCTGGCTGCTGCTCCTTTCCCTCCCAATCCTCGTGATCAACATCATGGCCGATCTCACGGTCCCCCAGGCGGTCAACATGTGGCTGGGACCGCCCCTCTGCTCCCTCCTGGGGATCATGTCCTACTTCACGATCACCGAACTCTACATACAGCGCATCATAAACAGGGGGGTGTTCTCCCGGAAAACCAGCGAAGACCTGTCGCCCCGGCTGAGCCTGGTCCAGCGCCTCACGGTCCTCTCCGTGTCCGCCGTGCTCCTGCCGGTATTCCTGCTCTTCATGTTCATGTACATAACCGTGGAAACAAACAGGATCGGCACCATGCTGCTGTACGTGCGGGTCGGCGTCATCATCGGAATATCGATTATTTTCGGGCTCTTCACCCCGATCCTGCTTAACATGACGATCCGGGAGCGGATGAACGCCGTGGTGGCGTTTCTGAAACGCATCGGCGGCGGCGACCTCGAGGCCCCGCACCGGGAGCTCATCGCCCACGACGAATTCAGCGATGTCATCGCCGAGGTCGACGACATGAGGAACCGGCTCCGCGTCGCCCGGGACCTCCTCCTGGACATGAACGTGAACCTGGAAAAGAAAGTGGCGGAGCGCACCGAGGAGCTCGAGGCCGCCATGAACGAGCTGGAGGCGATGAACGACAACCTGGTCCGGGTCAACAGGGAGCTGGAGGATACGGAACGGATCCGCAAGAAGGACATGTACCTCGCGGGGAGCGTCCAGTCCGGGTTTCTCCCGCGGAAGGCCCCCGCGTACCAATCCTATGACATCGCCTTCACCTACGTCCCCTGGAGCGAGGTGTCCGGGGACTTCTTCGATTTCTATGAAAGCGAGGGGGAGCTGAAGGGCGTCGGCATATTCGACGTCTCGGGCCATGGCCTTTCATCCGGGCTCCTCACCCTCCTCTCGAAATCAATCATTTCACGGCATTTCAATTTTCGGAAAGACCAGCCCCTGAGCGGCATCGTCGAGAATATCAACAGGGAGTTGGTCGAAGAGATCGGCCAGATCGACAACTACATCACGGGGATTTTACTCAGGTTCCTGGACGACCGCGTTGAATACGTCAACTGCGCACACCCGGACATCGTGTTCAGGTCGGGCGTCTCCGGCAAGGTGGGGATGATCCTGGAGAGGACCGGCACTGAGAACAAATCGTCCTTTCTCGGCGTGGCCGGCATCAACAAGCCTTTCCCGTCCCTTTCCCTCAAGCTCGGGAGCGGCGACTGCCTCCTCCTCTATACCGACTGCCTGCTGGAAGCGGCAAACGGCAGCGGCGGCAGCTTCGGCGAAACGGGGATCATGGAGGCCCTGCGGAAGGCCCCCAACGGTTCCGCCCAGGAAATCCTGAACCATATCATCGTCGAATTCACCGCCTTCCACGGCAACACCGCCCTCAAGGACGACCTGACGGCCATCGTCATTAAACGGAAATAACCGGCCGGCAGGGCGCCTGTCGGCCCTACTTGAGGAGGTCCCTGAAGCGTTTCTGAACCAGGGCGTCCCTGAAACACTCGTCCTTCCGCGCCATGTCGCGGTATTTCTTTTCCAGCCTGATCGATTCCGCCAGGAGTTCGTAGGCCTCATCGTATTCCCCGAGAACCGCCAGGGAGCACGACAGGTCGTAGGCCGATCCGGACACCATCGCAGGCCGTTTCAGGGCGCGGGCCATCTCCAGGGACTTCCTGAAGGGTCCCACCGATTCCTGCACCCGGCCGGTCATGGCGCAGGATATGCCGAGGCCGTGATGCGCGGCCCAGAGGGAGCCCTCATCGGGGAGCCTGTTTGTTTTTTCATGGAGATCAAGGGCGCTCCGGTAATGGGTCTTCGCATTGTCCCATTCATGGGCCATATAATAGAACTCGGCAAGGAAGAAGTGGCCGAAGCTGTGGGCCCTGATGTCGTCATAGTTCTTTTTCAGGTGATCGATCCCCTTCTGCACGTCCCTGACATTGTAGAACTTCTGGGCCCGGGCGATCACCGCCATGAAGCGGTCCTCGGGGGTGAAGAGGTCTATCTTTCTCTTTTCCCGGAGGAACGATTTCACCAGCAGCGACTCCCGGCTCCGGTATCCGAAGCAGAAGATCATCACGACATTTTCGTGAACATACATCTCATCGGGATGCTTTTCCGTCGGGCCGCTGTCTTCGCCCCACAGGAGACCGGTGAGGAAGCTTTTCACTCCGTCAGCCTCCTTGGCGCTGGCGTACTGGAAAAGGAGCAGGGACCCCCGGGGCTTCCCTTCGTACAGGAAGGTCTGGAAGTCCTTTTTCACCGGACCCGGCATGAGGCCTGAAGCGTCGGGCATCTTGTAGAACGTGACCGGCTGAACGGAAACCGCCATGAGCTCCGCGCCGAAGGCATAGCCCTGCGGCAGGTCCCCCGTGCCGAGCTTCAGGCTTTCAATGGACTGATCGGCGACCAACCGCAGTGCAGCCAGCAGTATCAGCGCCGTTATCAGGGCTATCGGCTTTTTCATGAATTTCCCCCGGGTTGATGGAATGATTTCGCATCAGGATGATTCAGGGGTACGATTAAGACAAGAACTATTTCGATGGACATAAATTCAAATCAGTTTATTCCCGCGTCCGGTTTCGAAATTATTTGCGGACGCAAATTAATGATTGAAAAATAGCATCCCCGTTATGTAAATGCATACTGTCATAACCGGGCAGAAGTGGGGGGTTCGTCATATCGTTAACCTGCGATCAGGAGAGAGAGATAGAACATGACAGAACCGAAAGATTATGAAAAACTGATAAAGAACTTCTTCTTCAAATTCACTATCCGGACCGAGGGGATCAGCTATTTCACCATAGTCCCCCTGATCGTGTTCAACGTATGGTCCAGCCTTAATTTCACGCCCGGGCAGTGGGACCTCTTTTTCACCATGGTTCTCATTGTCACGCCGGTTTCCTTCATAACGACCCAGATCAACAACCATATCGCCGTGGCGCCGGTCTCGCGTTATTTCAATAAAATTTTAGGCGGCAAAGAAGTCACCGACGAGGATTACCAGAAGGCCCACCGCCGGCTGCTCTATCTGCCCCGCATCCACGGCATCGGCGCCTTTTTCAGATGGGTAGCCGGTCTGGGCGGTGTCATCATCCCGATGCAGATCATTGGCGCCATGACGCCCCAGCAGACCTTCGGCATGTGGATGATGCTCATAATCAACGCTCCCCTGGGCGCCGTGCTCTATTACCTGCTTACGGAGCTCATTGTCCAGAAAATCCTGAAAACCGGCATCTTTCCGCGATGGCCCCGGACCGAGATAAAAAACAGGATGAGCCTTTTCGCCAAGCTTACTTTTTCGATCATGATGATCTCGTTCATCCCTTTCGCCATACTCCTGACCTATTTTGTCGTTTTCATTTCGGACTTCAACTTTGACAAGACCATGACATACGTGAAAATATCCATCATTGCCGTCATCGGCCTGATCGGCTCGGTCTTGGTGGCGGCCGTGCTGAACAGGACCATCATCAACAAGGTGAAAATAATCATCGATTTCCTGGACAAGGTCGGGACGGGCGACCTGGTCGCGGCACCGGCCAAAATAGCCATAATGGACGAGCTGACCGTCATCAACATGTCGGTATTCAAGATGCGGAACAACCTGAAGTCCCTGGTCGAGGCCATCTCGGGCACGGTGGAGACCCTCGAGAAATCGACCGGCGACCTGGTAAACTCATCCTACAAGCAGTCCGACCGGGCCCGGGAGCTGGCGGCCATCATCGAGGAGCTGACCAGCTCTTTCGAGGAGATGGCGGCCTCGTCCGAATCCAACATGGCCAGCGTCACCCGTCAGGTCCAGCAGTCCGTATCGGTCAAAAACGACATCTCCCGCATAAGCGAGCAGAGCGGCATACTGGCGAAAGAGACCTGGACCCTGAGCGAAAAGGCCCGGGACTCGGTCGCGATAGCGGAGGAAGGGGAAAAGCAGATCAACAAGTCCGTGTCGACCATATCCAACCTCATCGGATACATGGACACCATCGACCAGACCGCGGGCATGATCAACGACATTGCCGACCAGATCAACCTCCTCGCCCTCAACGCGGCCATCGAGGCCGCCCGGGCCGGGGAGCACGGCAAGGGCTTCGCCGTGGTAGCCGACGAGGTCAACAAGCTGGCGGACCGGACCACCGAGCTGGCCAAGATCATCAAGAAAGAGATCAGCGAGCACACCAGGAACATCAACACCGAGCTCTCCCAGATGACCCGCTCGGTGGACACCTTTCACACCATGAAGGCAAGCATCAGCGGCATCGACCTCGTCATAGGGAAAGTCTTTGATTTCACGCAGGAACTGATGAAGATGAATGACGAGATCAAGCTCAAGATAGACGACCTGAACAGGATATCGAACGAGATAAAAAATTCATCCGAGGAACAGAAGCATACCAACGACGAGCTGATGAAGTCGGTGACATCGATCAACACGATTTCACAGGCAACGGCGGAAGAGGCGTCCATCATCCAGGACGCCGCGACTAAGTTCGGGGAAAACTCGAAGGAGCTCCAGGCGGTCATGTCCCGCTTCAAGATCAAGTACGACTGACGCCGGGATTGCCGCTATACGATCTCAAAATCCCTGAAGATCGAGCGTATCAGGCCCATGCGGTCCCGGCCTATCCAGGAGCGCATGTCCTCGCCGGCGGCATCGGCGGCCCTTCCCAGCATTTCATTCTTTTCGAACCAGAGGGGATTGTTCTGAAGCAGGGCCACCCTCATCGCGCCCAGTCCCCGGAGAAAGGCGGCAATGGCGGAAAGGTTTTCCTCCGTGGCGGTGATGCCCGGGATCAGCGGCACCCGGGGCAGCACGGCAATGCCCCCGTCACGGCAGCGCCCATGGAGCTTCCTGAAATTGTCCAGTATCACGCCGTTGGGCCGGCCGCAGAGGCGGCGGTGCGCGTCCCCGTCGATCATTTTGATGTCGAAGAATATCATGGCCAGGTGCGGATAGATCCGCTCAATGAAGGCGTCGAAGTTAAAGAGGCCGCACGTTTCCAGAAGCACGGGAATTCCCCTCCGCCGGAGCTCCGCAGCCAGGCGGGCGGTGAAGTCCATGAACAGGGTCGGCTCGCCGCCGGAGAGGGTGACGCCGCCGCCGGAATTTTTGAAGAACGGGATATCCTTCTCGATGATGCGGACGATCTCTTCCACAGTCATTGCCTTTCCCACGGCGGAGAGGGCCCCGGAGGGACAGATGTCGACACAGTCAAGGCAGAGGGTGCACCGGTCGCGGTCGACAAAATAGGGGTTGTCCCGGTTAAGGGCCTTTTGCGGGCATACGGCGATACAGGCATCGCACCCCACGCATTTTTTTTTATCGAAGGAAAGCTCCCGCTCCCGCCGCTTGCTTTCCGGGTTGTGGCACCAGGCGCAGGACAGGGGACACCCCTTGAAGAAGACCACGGTGCGTATCCCCGGCCCGTCGTCCAGGGAGTTTCCCTTTATTTCGAAAATGAGAGGATCTGATACTCTTGTATTCATGATTCTTTTACTGATACATTCTAAAATTCCTCCCCCTTGAGGGGGGAGGTAAGGCGGGGGTGATTATCTTACTAGGGCAGATACATGTTCACCCTCCCCCCGCCCCTCCCATCAAGGGAGGGGACATTTGCGGCAGAGCGGACACGGTCCGGTCGCGATTATTATCACTTTATGTTGCGGGCGCGCGCAGGGGCACGGCAAACCGCGCCCCTGCGCGCGCCCGTCTCATACCCCGTACTCCGCCCGCTCGATCAGCTCTATCTGCATCTCACGGTTCAGGGTGACGAAGTAGGCGTTGTAGCCGGATATGCGCACGATCAGGTTCCGATAGTTCTCCGGGTGGGCCATGGCGTCGCGGAGGACCGCCGACGATACCACGTTCATCTGCATCTGCATTCCCCCCAGCTCGAAATAGGTCTTCACGTAGGAGTACATGGTGTTCACCATGGCCTCGTGGGTCTCGCTCGCGCTGGGCACCACCTTCACGTTGAAGGCGATGTTGTTGTTCATGGTCTTCGGGTCGAGCCGCGCCACGTCGCGGATGTTGTCCAGCAGGTTCCTGGACGCATTCGGCTCAGGCGTAAGGCCCGGCGTAAAGGCCTTGCCCGCGAGCCTCCCCGACGGGAGCGCGCCGGTCATGTTGCCGAAGATCACGTGGTTCGACATGGACCAGAACCCGGCGGTGTAGCGGCCGCCCCGGTAGTTTTCATGGGCGTAGTACGCGTCATGGGCGAATCCCGCCACCCGCTGCGCCAGGGCCAGGGCCTCGTCGCTCCCGGAGCCGAAGCGCGGCACCCGGTTCATCACCATGGCATGGAGCTGCGGGTGCCCCGCGTAGTCGGCGTCGATGGCCTTTTTGAATTCCGGGAGGGTGACCCGTTTTTCGTCATACACGAGCTTTTTCACCGCCATGAGGGAATCGGTGACGTCCGCGAGGCCGATGCAGGCCGCGCCGGAGCTGTTGTAGGTCGCCCCGCCCTTCGTCACGTCGACGCCCTTGCGCACCGGGCCGTCGATGAGGGCCGACAGGAGCGGCGTCGGCCTGAGATAGGCGTGGGCCCTCCCCAGCATGTTGTTGTACTCGACGGAATTGTCTATGAGAAACCGGAACTGCTTCGCGAAGGCGTCGTAAAATTCCTCGAAGGTGGCGAAGCTCCCGCTTTCGATCACGCCGGTCTCGGGCCCCACCTTCCAATCCATGAGGGGGTGACGGCCGTTGTTCAGTGCCATCTCCAGGGCCGCCACCATGTTCATCATCATGCAGTTGGTGTGGCCGATGTGCTTGCCCGACAGGGTCGGCTCCACGCACCCCGTGGCGGACCAGTTGCGCAGGTCCCGCGGGTCGTAGTTGAACTCCTCCAGGGAGGCCATGACCGCCGAGTCGCTGTGGAGCGACGGGGTCGCCGCGGTCATCAGGTTCACCTCGCAGAGGCGCTTGAGATAGGCCTCGCTGTTCTTCTCGCGGTTGAAGCGCGCGTTCACGTTGGGGTCCCTGATGCTGAGCATCTCGGTTACCTTGAGAAAGATGTAGGTCATGTCGCAGACCGCGTCTTCGCCGTCGGGGGTGACGCCGCCCAGGGTGATGGCCTGGTCCGACGAACTGCCGCCGAAGAGGTAGTTGCCGATGTCCGGAACCAGGGGCAGGTGGTCGGTGCAGCGCAAGTAGAAGCAGCCCACGAGTTCGATGGCCTTCTTGATGCAGGCGTCGCGTTCTTCCTGTGTGGCGCATTTCTCCATGTCGGCTTTAAAATACGGCTGAAACCACTGGTCCATCCTGCCCAGGGAGAGGCCGGCATTGGTGTTCTCCATGTGGAGGCCCACCCACCCGATCCACGCTGCGTTCACCGCCTCGTCCAGGGTCGTGCAGGGGCCTTCGGGAACCTTCCGGCAGATCTCGGCGATGCGGAGCAGCTCGCGCTTCCTCGCCATGTCCGGCTCATCCCCCGCGTCCCGCCCCGCCTGCATCGACAGGTTCTTCGCGTAAGCGGCGAGGCCCTCCAGGCAGAGTATCATCGCCTCCAGCAGGTTCCGCTTGCCGGTCTCGGACGTCTTTGCGAGCTCCCGTCGTATTTCCTCGATGCAGCCCCTCGTTCCGATCCTGAGGAGCTTCGGAAAATCGGCTATGGTGTGGGACAGCGCCACCGTTTTCCAGAGAAAATACACGGCGAAGCGCTCGTCGATGCGCTGGCACAGGGGATTGCCGTATTCCTTCCGCACCCACTCGCGGAAATTGCGCCCGGTCCAGAAGGGAAAAACCTCACCGTGGAGCACGCGCCGTGATTCCTCCGAAATCGCGTAGGAATTGAGCTCGCGGTCGGCCACATTGCCGAGCTCGCTCCATATCATGGTCGCCACCGCGTCCGGATACAGTATGACGCCGATCTCCTTCGTGGTGGAGGTGCCGGCGACGAGGTCGTCCTTCCGGATGATCGGCTTCCGGTTCTCCATCAGGTACCGGTAGGCGTGGGCCTGCCGGAGCTCCGGGGACCAGTCCGTGCCGTCCTTTTTCTTCTCGAAGCCGTTCTCGCGGAACCAGCGCGTCATGAGCTGTGGCCGCTCGTGGCAGATCTCCGGCTTGGCGGTGAAATGGATATCGAGGAATTTCTTCAGGCGGGGAAAATCCGCCAGGGAATATTCGGGAAGAAACTGGTCCTCGAGGTACTCAACGCCCGGGTCCCGGACTGTCGCCTTCAGCATCCCTTCCCTCACCTTTTTTTCCGCGGGGGCCGGCTTGAGGTCCCCCTGGAGCGAATCAGCCAGCTTCTGGCGCCGGTGCTCCCGTATCATCTTATCCTGCATTTTCTTATGTCTGTCGTGCAGGAGGTTGGAAATCAGGTAGTTGAAGATATTGGGATACACGAAGTTCCCCTCGATCCGGAGCCTCCCCTTGATCAAAAAGAGCACCATCTCGTTGGGTGGCAGGTTGATGGCCTCCCTGATGGACGGGCCGTCCCGGAAGACAAGGACCGAGTCGGCGTCGCCGGGAATGTTCTTCATGACCGACACGGTCCCGTCCCGGAACCTGATGGCGGCACGGACGCAGGAGTCCTCGGTGCGGACCCCGATGGTGAAGTTTATCCATCCGTCTGCGCAGATCAGGTACGCGTTCTTTGAAGGCCGCCGGTTGTAGATAACCGCCATCAGCCGCAGCAGGAAACGGACAAGGATATTCGTGAAATTCATGGGGTCACCTCGGGAAGAAATCATTATCGCTTCACACCCCTCCCCCCTTGGGGGCTCACATAAAATAGGAAACGATACTTTTATCGAAGTCCCCCTCCGGGGAATTGAGGGGGCTATAAAAAAAGTATACTATAAGGCTATCTATTAATCGACCGTTATTATAAAGTCATACGATTTTTATCCAATCCGCGGGAAAGGCCGCGATGGTCACAGGGCGGCGCGGACGATGCCCGCCAGTTCCTCCGCGGCCAGATCAACGGGGTTTGCCTTCATGCTGTTCGCCTTCCGGGCCTGCTCCACGATGGCGTCCACGTGTTCAGCGCCGACGCCATGGCGGGACAGTCCCGGGACCGCCAGTTCGGCGCAGAGGGACCCGATCCAGTCGACGGCGTCCTCCGCCGCGGCATGGGGGTCGCCGGTGATGAGAATGGCCGCCTCCCTGAACCTGTCCAGGCTTTCCGGCTTTCCATGGTTCCGCACCACGCGCCAGTTGGCCAGGAGGGCCCGGGGGAGCAGGGCCGCGCACACGGCCCCGTGGGGGGCCGCGGGGAACATGCCGCCTATCACGGCCGCCAGGCCGTGGACCGCGCCGAGGCCGGCGTTGGCCAGGGCCATGCCGCTCATGAGGGCTGCAAGGGCCATGTCGCGCCGCGCCTCAGTATCGTTTCCGTCATGATATGCCGCGGGAAGAGCGGCAGCGGCAAGCACCATCCCCTCGCGGCAGAGGGCGTCCGTCAACGGGTTCGCCCGGGATGAAACGAAGGGCTCGATGAGCTGGGTCAGGGCGTCGAGGCCGCAGGCGGCGGTCTCCTCCGGCGGGAGGGAGAGTGCCAGGTCCGGGTCCACCACGGCGGCACGCGGCATGATATGCCGGCTCCGCAGGCTTACCTTGACGCGGTGATCCGGCGAGGCGATCACTGAATTCCTGGTCACCTCGGAGCCGGTGCCGGCAGTGGTCGGTATGGCAATACAGGGGGCCGCCGGCAGTTCCAGGGGGCGCGCGCCGCCGATCACCTCGAGGTGGTCCATGAGGTCGCCCCTGTTGGTGACAAAGGCGGCGATGGCCTTGGCCGCGTCAATGACGCTCCCGCCGCCGATACCGATAACTATCTGCGCGCCGTACTTCCGCGCCGCCTCAATCCCTTCCCCGACCATGGCCACGGTGGGCTCCCCCTTCACCGGAAAAACCTCCACGGCCATGCCGGCGGCGGATAATGTATTCAGCGCGGCATCGTACCGGCCCGGCGTTTTACCGGTGACCACGAAAGCCCTGCTGCCGAAGGCAGTCGCTATCTCCGGCAGCCGGCGCACAGCCCCCTCGCCGAAGAGAACGCTGCCGGCGGTGGAAAACTCGAAGGTCATGGCTAGGCCCACCTGTCATCATCGGGATACACGCCGTAGTATTTCACGCTGCTCCGCGGTTCCGCCATCATGGGTGCCACGGCATCGCGCCACGCCGCGTAATGGGCGGTTTCCTTGTGACGTGACGTTGCGTCTGTATCGCGGTAGACCTCCACCAGGACAAATTTCGACGGATCGTCCTCCCGCTGGACTACGTCGAACCTGGCAATGCCCGGCTCGCGCACGCTCTCGGATGCGTTCTGTATGGTGGCCATTTTGAAATCATCAATCCGGTTTGGCTTTACGTGGACATTGACATGGACGATAAGCATTGAGGTCCTCCCTGAATGAATGGTTTTCACATCATTGCAAACGGTACGGCAATGCGAACCCGGGCCACGGCAAAAGTTACAGTTTAATAATTGACAAGGAAAAATTATATCGGCACTGTAACTGGATTTTATTCACTGATAGTATTTTCGCTTCCGGCGGGGTAAGATTTTTAAATACTATCAATCCATAAAACAAGTCTATTGATTCCAAGGCAAATATCAAGATAATTTTTTTATTAATTATATGCCCTCTTACAGGTCACGATATAAATACAGGCCGCTGTCGGTCTTCATCGCCTGCGCCATCATACTGATGGCCGGCCTGGCACCAGCCATGGCCATCAACGCCAACCAGAACCCCTGCGGCCTCAGGTGGCGCGTGATCATGACGCCCCACTTCAAGGTCATCTATCCGGAGGAAATCGAGAAGGACGCCCAGCGCGTGGCAGCGACCCTGGAGCACGCCTATCCCCACGTCACCAAGACCCTGAAGTTCCATCCGAAGCGCCTGTCCGTGCTCCTCTACAACCAGTCGGTCGAATCGAACGGCATGGCGGCCTACATGCCCCGGCGGAGCCAGTGGTGGAACACACCGCCCCAAGGGTCTTTCGCCGGGACCAACGACTGGTACACGGAGCTGGCCATCCACGAGTTCAGGCACATCGTGCAGATGGACAGCCTGAACCGCGGCTTCAACAAGGCCCTGTACGTCATATTCGGGGAGCAGGCCGCCTTTGTCATGGGCGCCCTGTCGGTGCCCTGGTGGTTCATCGAGGGGGACGCCGTGGGCACGGAAACGGCCCTCACCTCCAGCGGCCGCGGCCGCATCCCGGAATTCGACGTGGAGCTCCGGGCCCTCCTCCTCTCCGGAAAGCGCTACAAGTATTTCAAGGCGCTCTTCGGCTCCTACAGGGACTGGGACCCCCTCAAGTCGCCCTACCTCCTGGGCTATTACATGACGACCCACGTGAAGCGGAAATACGGGCCCGACGTGTGGGCGGACATGATGTACCGGGCCACCTGGGCCCCCTTCGTGCCCCACTGGTTCGACTTCATGCTGATCAAGAAGACCGGCAGCAGCGCCTACTCCCTGTACAAGGACACCATGGACGAAATGGAGCGCCTCTGGAAGGAACAGCTCGACGGACTCTCCTTCACCGACGCCAGGCCGCTCCACAAGACCGATCCCAGATACTGGACCTACAACAACGCGCCCCAGTACGCGCCGGACGGGAGCGTCATCACCCTGCGGTACGGCATGAAGGGCATCTACTCCTTGATGAGGATAGACCCGGCGACGGGAAAGGAATCCCGGCTCTGCTACCCGGGGCAGATAAATTTCACCGCGCCCTCCGTGGCGGGGGGCCGCGTGGCATGGTCGGAGCAGGTTCCCGATATACGCTGGGGCCAGCGCAGCTATTCCGTCATCGTGACCTACGACCTGAAGACGAGGAAAAAGCGCACCCTCGCCAATAACACGAGGCTCTTCGCCCCGGCCCTGTCCCCTGACGGGAAAAAGATCGCCGCCGTGGAATATACATCGACCAACGAGTGCTCCCTGGTCCTTATCGACGCTGACACCGGGGCCGAGCTGAATCGGTACGCCGCCGAAGAGAGGGAATTCATCCAGACACCGCACTGGTCCCTTGACGGGAAATCCATCGTATTCACTAAAATCAACAGACTGAAGGGGAAAGCCATCGCCATCGTGAACAGCGATACCGGCCTGTCCGCCACCATCGTCCCCTACACGGCGCAGAACCTCTACTACCCGGTCTCGGACGGGAGGTTCATCTATTTCGTGTCGCCCCACTCCGGCATCGACAACATCTACGCGGTCAACATCGCCACGAAAAAAATCTTCCAGGTGACGAGCAGGAAGTTCGGCGCCTATTACCCGTCCCTGTCGCCGGACGGGAAAAAGCTCGCCTTCAACGACGTCACCGCCGAGGGGTACACGGCGGTGGAGATGGACCTTGACCCGGCGAAATGGGTCCCCATCGAGAAGGTGCGGGATCGGAGCGTACAATACTACGAACCCCTCATCGCCCAGGAGGCGGGGGGAGACATCACGAAGGACATCCCCGAAGGCGCGTACGAGTCGAAAAAGTTCAACCACTTCACGCACCTCTTTTATATTTACAGCTGGATGCCCATGGCTGACCCCTTCTCGGAAAACCTTACCCTGACGGTCTCGTCGCGGAACCTCCTGGGGACCACGGAGATTGCCGCAGGATACAACTACAACTGGAACGAGAAGACCCACGCCGGCATTTTAAGCGTGAGCTACGGCGGCCTGTACCCGGTCATCGACGTCAGCCTTTTCTACGGCACCCGCGCCTCGACCTATGACACGTCATTTTATTACGGGGCCATCCGGGAGACCTACCACTACACGTGGCGCGAACTGAGTCCCTCGCTGGGCGTCAAGGTCCCCCTGGACCTTTCGCGGAGCCGCTTCACCACCCTGCTCACCCTGGGCGCGCGCGGGAGCTATATCCAGGCGTACGACATGCAGCTGCTGCCCCGCTATTACACGGCAAACCGCTACCACAACGGCGGCTTCGTGCCGATCTCGTATTTCGCCAGCTTCTACAACGGCTACAAATGGTTTGCCGATTTGTACCCGGTATGGGGACAGTCGATCGATATCGTGTATCGCCACACTCCCTTCAGGGGCCACACGAAGGGGAGCCTTCTCTCGGTGAGCGGGACCTTTTACTTCCCGGGCGTCCTCCCTCACCACAGCCTTTTCCTCCAGGGGGCCTATGAGCTGCAGGCGCCCCGCGACTACCAGTTCGCCAGCGAGATCCTTTTCGCCCGGGGCTACGATTACGAGTTCTCGCGCCACACGGCCAAGGCCGGCCTCAATTACACCTTCCCGATCTTCAACCCGGACTGGAACCTGGTGCACGTGCTCCACTTCAAGCGCTTCTTCGCCAACCTGTTCGGCGACTATGCCGTGTCCATGGCCGAAAAAGGCAAAAAGCTCCGGGTGAAAGAATACTACCGCTCCGCCGGCATGGAGCTCTGCGCGGAAATGCACTTCTTCTCCATCGAGGTCCCCTTTGTCCTGGGCGTGCGCGGCTATTACCGCTTCGACCAGCATGACGTGTACGTGCGGCCCTACGGGTTCGAATTCATCTTCGGCATCGGCATGGACATCCAGAACGTATTCAAAACCAGGGCCTATTTTTAACGCACTCCTCCCGGTGCCCCGGAGGGGGCGCGAAGAATGTAAGACCTCACCCCCTAACCCCCTCTCCCGCAGGGAGAGGGGGGATCAAAGGGAAATTAATTTGTCAAGAAGCCCTCTCCCTGTGGGAAGCAGCAGCTAGTACTTCCATGTACGCTGCTGCATGCGCGACATCCTGTCGCTTAGTGCACGCCGGAGGCGGGGTGAGGTCTGTGATAGCAGACCGGATCAATTTATGTCTTGACTATTTCATTTAATCATGCACCATTTATAAAATTCCACCAAGGAGACAGGTCAGGATGAAATTATTAAGAAATACTGCTATCGTAGTGGCAATCGGGTTTGTCATGGGAGCGGCTTTCAGCTGCAAGGGGAAGTCATACGTTACTCAGCTGGCCGATCTGGAGAAAAAAGCGTGCGCCTGCGCCGACAAGACCTGCGCTGACGCGGCCTTCAAGGATTTCATGGCCGTTGTCGAGGACATGAAGAAAACCGAGGCGAAGGTGTCCAACGAGGACGGGCAGAAGCTCGGGACAAGCACCGCGAACATCGTCAAATGCCTCATGGCCAAGGGTGTTTCACCCCTCACAATCCAGCAGGAAATGCAGAAATTCAAGTAAAGAAATCATGACGCCGCTCATGCCGGGTGCGCAGGGCGCCCGGCATGCCGCGGGATCGATCGCGATAGCAGAAACGTCATGGGAATGAAAATCAAACAGAGCATTGCAGTGATCGCTGTCGCCTGCTTCCTGGCGGCGGCTCCCGGCTGCGGCAAGACCTACGCCGACCGCCTGGCCGCGGTCGAGAAAGAAGCCTGCGCCTGCCAGGGGACCCGATGCGCCGACGATACTTTTGAAAAATACCTGGCTGTCGTGGAGGATTACAGGAAAAACAGGCCGGTTCTGACCCAAGAAGAACGGGAACGTCTCGACAGGAGCAATTATAACATCGTCCGGTGCCTCCTGGGCAGCAGCCTGGATCCCCGGAAATACCGGCTGGAGATGAACAGGCTCCAGGAAAAATATTCCAAAACTCCGAAACGCTGAACCGCCGCATCCCGGATAAATCCGGCGGCATCCGCAGACAACAAAGCCCCGTTACGGGGCTTTCCGGTTTTCCGGTTCCTAAAAAATGCGCACGTCCCCGGTCTTACCCTTGTTCTTGAAGACCGATTCTATGTATTCGGCCTCAAGCCTGACGAAGAGGGCCGCGTCATCGTTGCTGATTGAATCCTTGCGGACGGTCCCGGTCTTCGGCTCAAAGACGATTTTTTTTCTCTCCGATCCGCCAAGGTCCTCGTCCTCGACGGCGATCTTTTCCAGTTCAAAGTACTGCTCCACGAACTGGATGTTTCCCATGGCTATATCGCTGCGCTGTTGGTCGGTCCCCACGTATCCCGACCCGTACAGCTTCGCCTTGAGCTGCTTGCGGTCGCCTCCCAGCTTGACGATCTCTCCCAGGAGGAATTCCATGCTGGCCACGCCATGGCGCGCGATCTCATCCGCGACAATCCCGTCGGTCCCGATGGTCCCCGGCACGATGAAGTGGCACATGCCTCCTATTCCTCTCCCCCGGTCATAGAGGCACACCACCACGCTGGACCCGGTCACGGTGCCGATGATCCGGTCGCTCGAGGTGGCGAAATATTCCCCCGGCTTCAGTACGTGCAGCCCTTCGTCGAAAAGCTTCTTGCCAGTATCCGTCATATCATACCTCGCTCATCCTTTTTTTCGCATCCGGGGAAAGACAATCGTGTGACAAAACGTCCAAACCGGTTCTTCGCAAAGGCGGGCCTGATACCGGGTACAAGGACAGGATTAATTCAAGCACCCGGTAAAAACCGCATTAATAGCTAGTATGCCGCTTTCGATGATGATGTCAAATAAATAATAGACAGCATATCTTTTCTTTCTATATCCGGCCGGAAAAAGGAAAGGCCCGGAATATGCAAACAATGATCAAAGGGTCCGGTCTATAATACCGCCGCCGATCACGATATTGCCGTTGTAAAACACGGCGGACTGGCCCGGGGATACCGCCTCGCGCGCGTCATGGAGCGTCACGCGGACCTCGTTTTCGGACTCGACCTCCACGAAGGCGTCCATCTCCTGTTGTGATGACCGTATCTTTACGGACGCCCTGAACGACGGCGCCGGCCTCTCGACCGAGATCCAGTTGCAGTCATTGACCGCGAATGACGACACGGCCATGTCGTCCTTCGTGCCGACGATCACGCTGTTGTTCCGCGCGTCAAGCTTCACCACGTAGAGAGGCTCGGCATACGCCACGCCGAGGCCCCTCCTCTGTCCCGGGGTGTAGTTCCAGAGGCCGTTGTGCCTGCCGACGACCTGCCCGCTGCCCAGCACGATGTCGCCGGCGGCATCCTCAACGTCGAGGAGCTCGCGGTAATCGCCGCAGTAGAAGTCCTGGCTCTCCTCCTTTTCCGAGACCTCAAGGCCGTGGAGGCGCGCTATGGACCGCACATGCTCCTTCGAAAGGTCACCCAGGGGGAACCGGACTCCCGACAGCTGAGCCTGGGACAGCCGGTACAGGAAATACGACTGGTCCTTTTTCCGGTCCATGCCCTTCATCAGGAGGGTCCTTCCGGTGCCGCGGTCGACCACGGTCCTGGCGTAGTGGCCGGTGGCGAAGATATCAAAGGGGACCCCTGAAGCTTTAGCCTCCCTGAGGAGGGCGTCGAACTTTATTTTATGGTTGCACACGACGCAGGGGTTCGGCGTCCGCGCCGACCGGTATTCATTTTTAAAATATTCGAGGACGGTCCGCCGGTATTCCTTCGAACAATCGAAAACATGGAACGGGATCCCGATGTGCCCGCACACGCGCTCTGCTTCAGCTATATCGTCCTTTTCATCCGGGCCGTAACAGGCGTGCCTGCCTGCCGACGCGCACGCGTCCGGGCCGTCCCATATGGCCATGGCAATGCCGATGACATCGTACCCCTGGTCTTTCAATATCACCGCGGCCACCGACGAATCGACGCCGCCGCTCATGCCAACCGCCACTTTCATGAAACATGTACCTTCGATGAATTAATATTACTCTGCCGCCATGCTATATCGAATAATCATCCGGGCATTTGCCGTGCTCCCTTTTATCCCTGTATTTTTCAATGAGGTCCGCCAGGGTAAAGGTATTAAGAAACTCCAGCAGAAGAACGCTCATGTGGGACCACACGTCCCGCGTGGCGCATTCCGACGCGCGCCCGCACACTTCCGGGCTTGACACGCAGTCGACCAGGCTCATCTCGCCCTCAAGGGGCTCGATGATTTCACGCAGGGTAATCCGGGCCGGGTCCCTGGCCAGGATATATCCGCCATGGGCGCCCCGGTACGCGGTCACCAGGCCCATGGCCTTGAGCGGAATGATCAGCTGGCTCAGATATTTTTCCGATATCTCCTCCGCGCGGGCAATGTCCTTTAGAAAGACAGGGTCCTTTTTCTCGCTTATGCCCAGGGCCAGCATCAGCCTGACGCCATATCGGGAACGGGTGGAAAGCTTCATCGGATGTTCTCCTTCAATAATATCACCGGGCGCCGTTATTCCCGAAAAGCCAGGTGGAAAGATACCGCTCGCCGGTGTCAGGGAGCAGCACGACGATCGTCTTCCCCGAAGATTCCTTTCGCTTGGCGACCTTCAGCGCCGCCCACAGGGCGGCCCCGCCCGATATGCCGGTCAGGATGCCCTCCTCCCGCGCCAGGCGGCGGGCCGTTTCCCCCGCGTCCGTGTGGACCGCGGGAATGATCTCATCGACCGCGTCCCTGTTGAAGATCTGCGGCACGAACCCCGCGCCGATCCCCTGGATCTTGTGCGGGCCGGGATTCCCCCCGGAAAGCACCGGCGAATCCGCCGGCTCCACGGCGATGATCCTCACCGAGGGCTTCTTCTTCTTGAGCGCCTCGCCCACGCCGGTGATGGTGCCGCCGGTGCCCACCCCGCCGATGAAGATGTCGACCGTGCCGTCGGTGTCGCTCCATATCTCCTCGGCCGTTGTTTTACGGTGGATCTCCGGGTTCGCGGGATTGTTGAATTGCTGGGGGATGAAGCTGTTCGGCGTGGTTTTCGCCAGCTCCTCCGCCTTTGCGATGGCCCCCTTCATGCCCTGCGACCCTTCGGTGAGGACCAGCTCCGCGCCGAGGATCTGCAGCAGCTGCCGGCGCTCGATGCTCATGGTGTCCGGCATGGTGAGGATCAGCCGGTATCCCCTGGCGGCGCAGACAAAGGCCAGGGCGATGCCGGTATTGCCGCTGGTCGGCTCGATGATGACCGTATTGTCATTGACCTTCCCTTCTTTTTCAGCGGCCTCTATCATCGCGAGGCCGATCCTGTCCTTGACGCTCGACAGGGGATTGAACGACTCAAGCTTGGCCAGTATGACGGCCCCGTTCGATTTGTTCAGCCTGTTGATCCTGACGAGGGGGGTGTGGCCGATGGTTTCCGTTATGTCATTGTATATCCTGCTCATATTCATGCTCCTTGTATTAAGCCGCTATCGCCCCACCGCCTGCTTCAGCGCCTGGTCGATGTCAGCTATGATGTCGTCGACATGCTCTATCCCGATCGAGAGCCGTATGAAATCCGGGGTCACGCCGGTCGCCAGCTGCTCCTCGGGGGACAGCTGCTGGTGCGTGGTGCTCGCCGGATGTATCGCCAGCGTTTTCGCGTCCCCGATGTTGGCGAGGTGCGACACCAGCTGGAGCGAGTTGATGAACTTTTTCCCGGCTGCCGCGCCTCCCCTGATCCCGAACCCGATTATCGCGCCGGCTCCTTTCGGCAGATATTTCTTCGCCCGCGCCCTGTCCGGACTGGAATCAAGGCCGGGATAGATGACCCATTCGACGCCCTTGTGATCTTCAAGATACCGCGCCACGGCAAGGGCGTTCTCCGAGTGACGCGGCATCCTCAGGTGGAGCGTTTCAAGACCCTGCAGAAACAGGAACGAATTGAAGGGCGAGACCGCCGGGCCCAGGTCGCGGATGAGATTTACCCGCGCCTTGATGATGTAGGCGATATTCCCGATCGGCTTCAGGGCTTCGACAAACTTGAGGCCGTGGTAGCTGGGATCAGGATCCGCGATGAGGGGAAACTTGCCGCCGGTCCAGTCGAACGCGCCGGAATCGACGATAACGCCCCCGACGGAGGTGCCGTGACCGCCGATAAACTTGGTGGCGGAATAGACGATGATGTCAACGCCATGGTCGAAGGGCCGCAGCAGATACGGCGCCACCGTGTTGTCCAGGATAAAGGGTATGCCGTTGTCATGGGCCACCTTCGATATGCCTTCCAGGTCGGCCACATCGAGCTTCGGGTTGCCGATCGATTCCGCGTATACCGCCTTCGTTTTAGGGGTGATGGCCTTTTTCATCGCGTCAAGGTCGTTCGACTTCACGAACCTGACGTTAATGCCCAGCCTCCGGAGGGTATAGTTGAACAGGTTATAGGTCCCGCCGTACAGGTTGTCCGCGGACACGATCTCGTCTCCCGCCTGGGCGATGTTCAGGATCGACAGTGTGATCGCCGACTGTCCGCTCGCCACGGCCAGGGCGCCGACACCGCCCTCCAGGGCGGCAACGCGTTTCTCGAACACATCGGTGGTAGGATTCATGAGCCTTGTGTATATATTGCCGAACTCCGCCAGGGCGAACAGGCTGGCGGCATGATCGGTATCTTTAAACTGATATGAAGTCGTCTGATAGATCGGTACCGCCCTGGACCCGGTTGCCGGATCCGGCTCCTGGCCGCCATGCAGTGCCAGTGATTCAATCTTTAATTTTCCGTCAATTTTGCTCATGAAGATCCTCCTGATATTTATACACTAGTTATCCTATCTAATTAGTAGTAATTAATATTTAATCAATATTTTGTCAATATAAAATGTTATTTTTTAAAAATTAATACAATTTACGGGATCCAGATTTTGAAGAAAAAAATACTACACAAAAAATTATCTAAACATATGTGTATATGTTCCGATACTAATTATGTCACGACAATAGAACAGCAACAAGGAGCACGACCATGATGATCAACAAAACCACAGAATACCGGCACTACGGGAAAAGCATGCAGTCAGAACCGGAGCGGTCTCCGCGGTTCCTCCGCAGGGTCACAACGGAAGGAAAGGGAGCAGATATAGTCGATATCTCCGAGGCGGCCCGGATGCGGATGCTTGAGAAAAGCAACACGCCACTGGTAAAATCGATCATGAGCTTTTCCCGGGAAATCGGGGAGATGGTGCGGGCGTTAGAGAAGGATTATGATACCTGCCGCGCCGCCAGGATTGAAGAGCTTCGCCGGCAGGTCCGGCTGGGATCCTATGATTTTGATGATGGAGGCAGGATAGGAACAGCGGCCGATTCCCTCCTGAAGCGGAAGGAAATCAGGCACCGGAACTCTGACTGCGCGTGAAATGACTGGACATTGTTGCCCCGGCCGGTATAGTGTTTACCGGCGCAGGCCACAGGACAGTATCGTATAGATGAAATTTGATTTTGACAGGGTCATCGACCGCACCGGCACCGCCTCGTTCAAGTGGGACCTGGTGGACGGCATCTTCGGCGGGGCCGGGCTCCTCCCCCTCTGGGTGGCGGACATGGACTTCGAGTCGCCCCCGGAAGTGGTGGAGGCGCTGGTGAAAAGGGCGCGGCACGGCGTATACGGATACACCGCCCCGATGCCGGAGTACTACCGGGCCGCGGCGGAATGGTTCGAGAGGCGCCACGCGTGGCGGATCGCCCCCGAATGGATCGTGACCGCCCCGGGGGTTGTGCCGGCGCTGAACCTTCTCATCCAGACCTTCACCGAGCCAGGGGACGGCGTCATCGTCCAGCAGCCGGTCTATTATCCCTTCATGCGTTCGATTAAGAACAACGGAAGGAAGGTCATCAACAATCCCCTCAGGCTCGAGGAAAAGGTGTACCGCGTCGATTTCGACGACCTTGAGCAAAAGGCCAAAGACCCCTCGGCCAGGCTCATGATCCTCTGCAGCCCCCACAATCCCGTGGGCAGGGTGTGGACCAGGGAAGAGCTGAAGCGCATCGGCGATATCTGCCTGGCCCATGACATCCTTGTCGTATCCGACGAGATCCACTGCGACCTTACCTACCGGGGATACCGCCATGTTCCCTTCGGATCACTCGGCAGGGATTACCTTATGAAATCCATAACCTGCACCGCCCCGAGCAAGACCTTCAACCTGGCGGGCCTCCAGACCGCAAACCTGGTCATGGCGGCCCCGGACCTCCGCCAGCGCTACGCCCGCACCATCGACTGCCTGGGCCTCAAGTGGCCCAACCTCTTCGGCGCCGAGGCACTGATCGCAGCGTACCGCCACGGCGGCGCGTGGCTCGACCAGCTGATGGAATACCTGGCCGGCAACCTCGCCTTCCTGAAGGATTACATCGCGGCGCACATGCCCCGCATCGGCGTAATCGAGCCCGAAGCCACGTACCTGGTCTGGCTCGATTTCAGGGACTATGGCCTTGATACGGAATCGCTCAAGCGGCTCATGCGCGACAAGGCGCGCCTCGCCCTGGACGACGGTTACATCTTCGGGTCGCCCGAAGGGGACGGATTCGAGCGGATCAACATTGCCTGCCCGCGGTCCATACTGGAAGAGTCCCTAAAGAGGATGCGGGAAGCGGTTGCGGGTTTATAACAACCTGCGGATCTCTCCGCCCCGGTTATCTATTTGACATGCCGCGGGTATTAAATTACATTAATTACAGTTCCCCTGTCTGAGCACGTCCGCCAAACTTCGGATCAGGAGGCGCCCCCATGAAACTTGCTGCAATTACCGGATGCGACAGCGGCATCGGCAAGTCGCTGGCCGGCATATTTGCACATGCAGGCTACACGGTCATCATATCATACCTTGACGCCAATCCCTTTGCCGGCAGGAGCGGCATCATCGCCTGGCGCCTTGATCTCCGCGACGAGGCATCGATCAATTCCTTCGCGACCCTGGTCAACCGCTACTGCAGCGAGGGGCACCGCCTTGAATACTTCATCAATAACGCGGGCGTGGCCCTGGGGGGGCCCTTCGAGAACCTTCCTCCCCACATTTACCGCGACGTCATGGAGATCAATTTTTTCGGCATGGTGATTCTGACCCAGAAAATCGTACCCTGCCTCATCAAGGGACGGGGCCGCCTCGTGGTGAACGGCTCCCTTGCCGGCAGGGTCGCCCTTCCCTTCCTGTCGCCCTACACCGCCTCGAAATTCGCCGTCGAGGGCTGGTGCGATTCCGTGCGGAGGGAGCTGAACCCCTTCGGCATCAGGACAATCCTCTTGGAACCGGCGGGCGTGGCCACTCCGATCTGGAACAAGGCGCTGAACCAGGACTCCTCCTTCGCTGACCGGAAATACGGCCCGGCCCTCAGGCTGTTCAGGGAAAAGTTCATCGCCGGGGGCACCCGGGGGATGGACACGGAAAAGGCGGCGAAGCAGATCTACCGGTGCGTCACGAAAAAACGACCCCGCGAACGGTACATCATCGCCGGGAACAGGCTCCTGTCATGGCTGGAGACCATGGTCCCCAACCGGCTCCTCGACAGGCTGGTTATCTCGATGTTTTCGATGCATTACGGAAATGATAAAAAAAGCCGCTGAAGAGCGGCTTGAAATGAGCACGTCTTTCTCTACCGGTGATGGATCATCACCGTTTTCATCAGAATAATTCAAACAAACTGCCGTGACCTCACTTTGAGGCAGAGGCCGGCACCAGTTCATGTATATTAAGCGGCACCCCCCTCTCCGTTGATGTTATCATTTCGATAGCATGTTCCGGGCACGCTTCCGCGCATGTCCCGCAGCCCATGCAGAGCTTCGGATCAACAGCCGGGCCCGATCCGTCCTCCTTCATGGAAATCGCCCCGAAGGGACATATTGGAACACACGCCACGTTATCCCAGCGTTTCCTCGAGCCGCATTTTCTGGCATTTATCGATACGCTGTAGCCCGAATGCGCGAGGGAACTTTCCTTGATATGCAGTGATCCGAACAGCTTGTGCGCCGATATGGATACGCAGCATTCAGGGCAGCAGTTGCAGATGGCGTACATCTGGTTTCCGGCGCCGTCCTTGCAATACGCGTTCGTCACGTAACCCTTTTCCTTGCACAGCGCGAGAAGATCAAGGGCCTCGTCCCGGGTGAGCTTGATCGGGTTTGCCTTCCGGTTATGCTCCAGCATGAAAGACGAAAAAGGCTCTCCGATCATCAGGCACTTGTTGGCCGGCTGGCAATCATGCTTCCTGGCGTTCCGGCACGCGCATTCCACCGCGACGATAGAGTCCGGATTGCGGAAAATGATCTGGTAGGCCATGTCATAGGGAATGACCGACTTAGCGACATCATCGGGGACCGCGACATCCTCATCAAGCCTGATGATTTTTCGAGCGTCAGATAGAAGGATTATCTTCCCGTGGTACCTGCTGGTCAGGAATCTCACTATGGGAAGAAAAATAAACTTGTTTGAATCGCTTATAATCCTGCTTACAACAGCAAAGGCCCGGGCTATTATCCCCACATAGGTCGAGATATACTTGAGATACAGGTACCCGTCGATTTTGAGGAAGATATTTCTCCCGTGAAGACTGAATAATTGCGCCGTGGATTCTTTCATCAGATTTCCCCTTTTTTATTTGCGGGGGGCCGCCGATCGCAGCATCGATCCAGCAGTCCCCGTGTAATGGTCCTGTCCCGATCATGTACTCGACGACAGATCAGGATTATATCATCTTCGCCTCCAGGTGCTTCGACAGCCTCTTGCCCAGGGAGACCACGGTCCAGACCACCGGCGCGCCCAGCGACGACGGGAACACGCTGGCGTCGCAGCAGTACAGGTCCCTGATCTGCGTCTCGAGGTTTGCATCCAGCACGTGGCCGATCCTACAGGTCGCCGACGGGTGCGCGCCGGCCGCCTTCATCGGGTAGATGCTGCTCTCCTTCGCGCCGGCCTTCTTGAATATCTTCGTGATGATCTGGACGCCCTTGTCGATCTTCTTCCGGTCGTTGGCGGTGAGGGGCTTGGAGAACGCCCTCCCCTTCTTTATTTCTCCGACGATGTCGTCCTGCACCTTCACCATGATGCTGGTGTATCTCATGAAGTTGGCCAGCTTCAGGAGATGTTTCGGGCCGGACAGGGCCACGATGCCCAGGAAGAGGGCCCAGTTGGGAGCCACCGGGAGGATGCAGATACCGTCCTCGTCATAGTGCTCGGTGGTCCCCACGCTCATCGGCGTCGCGCCCAGGGAATTGGTCCCGGGGATGATCCCCTGCACGAAGGAGAGCCAGTCGCAGCAGAGTCCCTTCCCCGCCTCGTCGATGCCGGCCCTGCGGAGCATGTGCACGTTGTTCAGGCCCCCCGAGGAAAGCACCACCGCCTTGCCGTAATAGCGCTCGCCGTTCTTCAGGGCCACGCCCGCGGCCTTCCCGTTCTCGACGATCACGTCCTTCACGCTGGCATGGAGCTTCAGGTCGGCCCCGCCCGCGACGGCCTCGTCGCCGAAGACCCGGCCGGTCCACTTGGCCCCGGTCTTGCACCCGAGCATGCAGTTCCCCGAGCCGGTGCACTTATCGGCGTTGATGAACTTTTCCACCTTCTGCCAGTGGTAGCCCAGGCTGTTGGCCGCCTCCAGGAGGCGCATGTTGTTTTCACCCACCAGCTCGTCGGGCATCGGCTGTATCCAGAGCTCCTTCTTCGCCTCCTCCGCCTCCCCGGTCAGGTCGATGCCCAGGGGGGCAAAGACCTTTTTCGGCGGCGGCAGGGCGCAGCCGGCGGCTATGTTCGACGCGCCGCCGTAGTTGTTGACGAAGATAACGATATCCTTGTAGTTGCGCAGCAGGGTCGGGATGTCGATCATGGACGCCACGGTGGCCGTGGTGCCGAGCCACTCCATGCGGCCCCCCTTTTCCAGGAGGAGGACCTTCTTCCCCTTCTTCGTCATCTCGCGGGCCACGGTGCACCCGGCCGCGCCGCTCCCGACCACGATCACGTCATACTCTTTCTTCCGTTCTTTCTTCATGGCATTGCTCCCTATTAATTTCTTAACGCATCGGCGGATTTACGCGCCCGCTCCCTGATCAGGTCCAGGTCAAGGGGCATTGATTTTTCGGGATCGGCGTAGAGGCGAATCGCCCCGTTGGGGCAATTTTCGACGCAGAGCTCGCAGCCCTGGCATTTGTCTTTATCATAGGTCCACCCTTTGCCGTTGATGTTCACGGCGCCGAAGTGGCATGTCTGCACGCACGTCCCGCACCGCCTGCATTGTTTATCGTCGTGCTTTATCGAGTAGCCGGACACTTCGGTCATATAGGTTTTCGGATCGATCTTTTTTGTCAGGGCCGTTGCCCTAAGGGACACGCAGGTGTCAGGGTGGCAGTTGCAGATGACGCCGGTGGAGCCCCCCGTTGCCACCTTGAAGAAGGCTTGGGTGATGTATCCCTTCTTCCTGAAAGAACTGATCAGGTCCAGGGCCTCTTTCTGGGAAACGACGCGGGGATTGTATTTTTTACAGCGGTCGAGCCAGAACTTCCCCGTGCCGCTGCCGACACAGAGGCATGAATTGATATGTTCCTTCTTATCGCCGAGGGCTTTCTTGCAGGGGCAGTCCATGACGACGATGAACTCCGGGTCGGTGAACAGGATCTTGCGCGCGTACTTGAAGGGGACGACCCGCTTGTTCTCCTCTCCGTCGATATTGATATTCTCATTGAGCTCGAATATTTTTTTCGTGTCCCCGGCGGACAGCACCTTGCTGTGATACCGGCTGAAGATAAAATTGCCGGCATATTTCAGCGGCTTCAGCCAGGTGAGATACTCCAGAGGCTTGAATGCCAGAGACACTGTTTTGACATAGGGATAGTACCATGCGAAATAAAGATAGTTGTGGATTGCCCTGTCAACGCGCCAGCCATGCTTTTTCATTAAAACCTTTGTCGAGTCTCTCATCATCACTCCTCCTCCTGTTAAGATTCATGATTGTTATAACTGCACTTTTATGACCGGACGCGTCAGGTCTATATTTAATACATGAAACCATTTTTGCATTTTAATTGACCTTTATAAATAATACCGGACGCGTCAGGTCCATTTCACCAATATAACAAATAAACCTTATCAACGTCAAGATTAATATACCAACCAGACGGTTAGATTATAATTAATTATCTAAATTAAATTAAAATTAACAATAATTAAATTCTGTTTTATCAATAATTCTGTACAACTTTTAGATTATTTTCTAATTGAAAAGTCTCATAATGATTGATATGTTGCCTTCAAACTTGCATTATCCTAGTTTAACACTGCCGATTTGACCAATTTCAGGAATGCAACATGGAATTGAAGAAAAACGAGATGCGCAAGCAGAAGCTTATCGAAGCTGCAAAAAAACTATTTTCAAAAAAGGGCTTTTACAGCACCTATGTCGACGATATCATCAAGGAAGCTGGGGTGGGCAAAGGCACCTTTTACCGGAACTTCAAGAACAAGGAGGATATTTTCGTAGCGCTGCTCTTCATGTTCCTCAATGACTGGCAGAGTTCGGTATCCATCGGCGTCGACAAAAACACCTCTCTTCCTTACCTGGATTATATAAAGAAAGTTGCCCTTGAGAGCTTTACCTTTTTTAAAAACAACGAAGAACTGTCAAACCTTTACTTCCGCATAGCGCCGGGATTGAGCGCCATCATCGAGCCCTACCTGAAGAACTTCGAGACCCAGATGCTGGATTACATCATCAATGACCTGGAGAAAGCCCGCGGCCTCGGGCTCCTTGACGAGACATTCAACACCAGGCTGGCGGCCAACATCATTGCCGGGTCCTTCTTCAGGGTGCATTATTATTATTTTATTTTAAAAAACGACGAAGCCGCCCTGAACAACCTGGAAACCCTTGTGGATGAATTCTTCAACATGCTGTTTTTCGGTGTTCTCTACAAGAACATCCCCGCGCCGCGGCCATGACCGCAAAAAAATCCCCGGGAGTACATACTTCCCGGGGCCTAGCCATTTCGGCAATTAAGGGGTAATATATAGAGTAGCGGGTCTGAATCAGGCCATGGCTTTTTCCCTGATCCGGTCGATATCCAGCGGAAGCGGTTTTTCCCGGTCCACATACAGGGTAAGGGCGCCGTTGGGACAATTCTCGACGCAGAGCTCGCACCCCCTGCATTCAGCTGACCCGTAACCGCGCTTCCCATCGGCAAACGTAATCGAGCCGAAATGACAGATCGAAGCGCAGGTCCCGCACTGCCTGCACTTCCCCGGATCGTGCTTTACCGAGTATCCGGACTTCGTGGAAACGGGAACCACGCCGTCCCCCAGTTTTCTCGTTAGCCGTGCCGCGATGAGGCTTAGGCAGTAGTCCGGATGGCAGGTGCATATGACGCCGGTGCACCCGCCGGTCGCCACCTTGAAAAAGGACTGGGTGATGTATTTCTTCTTTCTCAGCCCCGCAATTATCTCGAGGGCCTCATTTTGGGTGACCTGGCGCGCGTTATACTTTTTGTTGTCCAGCCAGAACCGCGCAGCCTTTCCGACCATGAAGCATGAATTGAGGTCTTCCTTCGGCGCATGGGTCGATTTCTTGCAGGGACAGTCCATGACAGCGATGAACTCCGGCTCCTGGAAGATTATCTTCGTCGCGTATTTATAGGGTATGATCTGCTTGTTCTCGTCGGAAATCATGCGCAGGTCCTGGTTCAACTCGAAGATCTTCCTGGTGTCTCCCATCGACAGCACCTTTGAATGGTAGCGGTGGAAGATGAAATTCGCCACCGGCTTCAGCGGCTTGAACCACATGAAATTCTTCAGGGCAAGCACCCCTGTGGTCAATGTTTTGATATAGGGATAATAGAAGCGGAAATAAATATAATTATGGAGGGCCCTGTCGCAGCGCCATCCATGTTTCTTAATGATGTCCCTGGTCGATTGTTTCACGGTTTACCCTCCCCGATAGTATTATACCTTTTACACACCGGCTAACCCTTAAGCCCCCTAAATCCCCCGGAGGGGGACTTGAATAACCATCATTGATTACTGGAACCACCCATGGGTGGTTGGGGGGAGACAACTCCGTAGCCGCTTCTACTTGAGCCGAGCCTCCAGGTGCTTCGACAGCCTCTTGCCCAGGGAGACCACGGTCCAGACCACCGGCGCGCCCAGCGACGACGGGAACACGCTGGCGTCGCAGCAGTACAGGTCCCTGATCTGCGTCTCGAGGTTTGCATCCAGCACGTGGCCGATCCTACAGGTCGCCGACGGGTGCGCGCCGGCCGCCTTCATCGGGTAGATGCTGCTCTCCTTCGCGCCGGCCTTCTTGAATATCTTCGTGATGATCTGGACGCCCTTGTCGATCTTCTTCCGGTCGTTGGCGGTGAGGGGCTTGGAGAACGCCCTCCCCTTCTTTATTTCTCCGACGATGTCGTCCTGCACCTTCACCATGATGCTGGTGTATCTCATGAAGTTGGCCAGCTTCAGGAGATGTTTCGGGCCGGACAGGGCCACGATGCCCAGGAAGAGGGCCCAGTTGGGAGCCACCGGGAGGATGCAGATACCGTCCTCGTCATAGTGCTCGGTGGTCCCCACGCTCATCGGCGTCGCGCCCAGGGAATTGGTCCCGGGGATGATCCCCTGCACGAAGGAGAGCCAGTCGCAGCAGAGTCCCTTCCCCGCCTCGTCGATGCCGGCCCTGCGGAGCATGTGCACGTTGTTCAGGCCCCCCGAGGAAAGCACCACCGCCTTGCCGTAATAGCGCTCGCCGTTCTTCAGGGCCACGCCCGCGGCCTTCCCGTTCTCGACGATCACGTCCTTCACGCTGGCATGGAGCTTCAGGTCGGCCCCGCCCGCGACGGCCTCGTCGCCGAAGACCCGGCCGGTCCACTTGGCCCCGGTCTTGCACCCGAGCATGCAGTTCCCCGAGCCGGTGCACTTATCGGCGTTGATGAACTTTTCCACCTTCTGCCAGTGGTAGCCCAGGCTGTTGGCCGCCTCCAGGAGGCGCATGTTGTTTTCACCCACCAGCTCGTCGGGCATCGGCTGTATCCAGAGCTCCTTCTTCGCCTCCTCCGCCTCCCCGGTCAGGTCGATGCCCAGGGGGGCAAAGACCTTTTTCGGCGGCGGCAGGGCGCAGCCGGCGGCTATGTTCGACGCGCCGCCGTAGTTGTTGACGAAGATAACGATATCCTTGTAGTTGCGCAGCAGGGTCGGGATGTCGATCATGGACGCCACGGTGGCCGTGGTGCCGAGCCACTCCATGCGGCCCCCCTTTTCCAGGAGGAGGACCTTCTTCCCCTTCTTCGTCATCTCGCGGGCCACGGTGCACCCGGCCGCGCCGCTCCCGACCACGATCACGTCATACTCTTTCTTCCGTTCTTTCTTCATGGCATTGCTCCCCGAGAATTTAATTAGGTGTGACAAATTCTTTTTTAACAATTTCAATATCAAGCGGGACCGGCTTGGCGTTGTCCCGGTAGAAACTTAGGGCCTTTTCCGGACAGTGCTCAACGCAAAGCTCGCAGCCGATGCAGGCATCCTTGTCATAGGTCCAATTCTTTGAAGTCTTATCCACCTTGATTGCACCTACCGGGCATACCTCCTGGCATGTTCCGTGCCACTTGCACTTCTTTTCCGCAAACTCCACGGAGTAACCGGCGGCCGCGTTCATGGTGAACTTCCTGTCGAACTTCTTTGCAAATTTCGTGGCCTGGAGGCTGACGCAGGTGTCAGGGTGGCAGTTGCAGATGACGCCGGTGGAGCCCCCCGTGGCGACTTTAAAGAACGCCTGGGTAAGATAACCCATCTTCCTGAATTTTTCGATAAGAGCGAGGGCGTCCTTCTGGCTGATCTGCCGCGCGTTATACTTCTTCCCGTGTTCGAGCCAGAATGACGATAATCCCTTCCCCACCGCCAGACAGGAGAGGATATTCTCATCCCTGTCGCCCAGGGCCACCTTGCAGGGGCAGTCCATGACGGCGATGTGCTCCGGCTCCATGAAAAGAATCTTGTAGGCATACTTGAAGGGGACTATCTTTTTATTTTCAGCCGAAATGGCTGATATGTTTTCATTCAATGTGAATATTTTTTTCGTGTCGCCGTAGGAAAGCACCTTGGAATGATACCGAGCCAGGGCCATGGAGAGAACCCCGTTAATCGGTTTAAACCAGAACAGGTATTGCGACAGGAACTTAAACAGGTAATAGACGAATTTTACATAGGGATGGTAAAACTTGAAATATATATAATTGTGAATGAAACGGTCATATCTCCAGCCATGCTTCTTCATCATAATTTTAGTTGATGCTTTCATACTATTCCGCCCCTTTATTAAACGTTATTATTATGGTTCTATCTGCGTTGATTCAATATCTGATTGCATGATTAAGGTTTGCCATGGACCTCCTTTCTTTTGATTGGACAATCAACCAACTATCTATTTACTGCCAAAAACGATATTACCATGTCAGCTTAAAAAAAATCCGGACTCGTCCGGTCTGATATATATATTTGACAAATAACAAATAAACTTGTAAAATGTCAATTAAAAATACCGTCCAACCGGTATTTTTTTTAAGATATGAAAGGAGTTTTCCATAAAATCATGCAAAAAAGAATGAAAGGTGAGCTCAGGAAAAACCAGATTCTTGATTTTTCAAAAAAATTATTTTCAGAAAAAGGATATTACGAAACCTATGTTGAAGAAGTTATAAAGGAAGCCAGGGTCGGGAAAGGCACCTTCTACCGCTACTTTAAAAACAAGGAAGACCTGTTCATATCATTGCTTATCAAATTTCTCAATGAATGGGAGGAAGCGGCTTCAATAGACCTCGCGGATTTTAAATCAGAGAATATTAATTCATTGCTGAAGCTTCTGATATTGAGAAGCTTCAAGTTTTTCAGGGAAAATGAGGATCTCTGCAACATTTACCTCAGGATCGGCCCGGGTCTTAATAAAATCTTTGAGCCCTACCTGGTCAAATTCGAGGAAAAGATGCTCAATTATATCATTGTTTACCTCAAGGAAGGGATCAGGCTTGGCATCGTCAGGGCCGACCTCGATATAGAGCTGGCGGCCAACATCGCCGCCGGCGCCTTTTTACGGGTTGACTACTTTTACTTTGTCCTGAATAAGAACAATGGCAATAATCCGGCGGATATTGAGAAAATGGCGGAAGAATTTTTCCAGATTATCATGAAGGGGATCCATTGCTGACCGCATGTGCTCTGACCCCGGGAATGCATAAGCTCCCTCATTCATCCAGCATCGCCACCGCCCGTATCCAGCCGGCGCTGGCTCCCTTGATCTTCACCGGGAAGCAGTGAAAGGTGAAGCCGGTCGCCGGTAGCCTGTCAAGGTTCGTCAGCTTTTCAATATGGCAATACCCTTTCTCTATGCCGGCAAAATGCCCTTCCCAGACGATGGAGGGGTCCCCCGATTCCTTGAAATCCCTGGCGATAAGCGGAAGCGGCCGGTCCCAGCTCCAGGCATCGGTCCCGACCACATGGACGCCGCGGTCGCACAGCCACAGGGTGGCCTCCCTTCCCATGCCGCATCCCCTGAGAAGATATTCCGGTTTGCCCCACCATGCATCCGCGCCGGTGTTCACCAGCACGATATCCCCTTCGGCCAGGGTATGGCCGATGCCGCTGAAGGCCTTTTCCATGTCCTTTGCCGTGACCAGGTAGCCGTCGGGAAAGTGGCGGAAATCCAGCTTCACGCCGCGGCCGATGCACCATTCCAGGGGCACCTCGTCTATGGTCAGCGCCCGGGCCCCGCCGTCCATGGTGGGATGGTAATGCCAAGGCGCGTCAAGGTGCGTGCCGGCGTGGGTGCTCAGGGTGACGATTTCAACGGCCCACCCCTTGCCGCCGGGGAGGTCTTTTTTCGTGTCAATATCGGGGAAGAACAGCTTCATCTGGTCAGCGCCGGAATCATGCCCAAGGTACTGTATCCTGGGAATCATCATCGGCGGGTCCGATGGAAGATCATTCTCTATGGCAATGCTGCAGTCTATCAGTTTCGGCATGGGATACCTCCATCGGATGGGCTGCCAGCAGTTGTAACACATTCAGCGGGACGGTCAAGTTGTTTATTGGCGTCAGGATATGCCATGGATGGGAAACACGTTCTTTTTCAGATACCCGACCATGTCGCGGGCGTACTCGGAGCACCGTTCCTTCAGGTGCCCGGTCACCACGTAGGGATCGTCCCGGAGGGTGCCCGATTGCGCCTCGGGTCCGTACATCATCCCGCCTATGAGTCCCGCATAGGCGTCCGCCGGCTCAAGGCCGCAGAAGGCAGCCCAGGCAAGGGTCCAGAGCGCAGCGGTCTTGTAGACGTTGTAGCCTCCCCCGCCGGTCACCAGCAGCTTCGGCGCAAGGGAGTTGATGATCCTGATTGCCCGCTCGTACCCGATACTGGTGAGGTTCAGGTGCCCGAGGAGGTCATCGCGGTGGGCGTCCCCGCCGATCACGGCGACCACCGCGTCAGGCTTGAAGGCCCCGACCAGGGGCGGCACCACCGCCTCAAAGGCCCCGAGGAACACCTCGTCGTCGCTCCCCTCCATGAGGGGAATATTGACGGTGTAGCCTGTCCCTTCGCCCTCACCGATGTCTTCGACAAAACCGGACCAGGGATAGATGGTCATCCCGGATTCATGGATGGACATGCACAGCACGTCCTTCCGGCCGGCGAAGGCGTCCCGCACGCCGTTGCCGAAATGGACGTCGATGTCGATGTAGGCGACCCGCATCCCGCGGCGGGTCAGATCCGTGATGGCCACGGCCAGGTCGTTTATATAGCAGAATCCCTCGGCATGATCCCGCCCTGCGTGATGGAAGCCGCCGAGGGGATTGAACACCACCCGCGCCGCTCCTTCAGCGAGCATCGCGGCGCCCCGGCATGTCCCGCCGGAAGCGTTCAGGCAGAAATCCCACAGTCCGGGGACCACGGGACAGTCCTCGGTGCCGAGGCCGGCCTCGAGCATATCCATGGTGAAACCGCCTTTTTCCGCATTTTTAAGGATGTCCAGGTACTTCCTGTCATGATATACATAGAGCTCCTCCTCGGGAAACGGGCCCGCCTCGATGATCAGCTGATTATTTTCATAGAGAAGGGAATATCGGGAAAGGAGGTCCATCATCTGCTTCGCCCGGGACGGCTTGAAGGGATGGGTCGGGCCGAAGTCAAAGCTGGCGAGTTTATCGGAATATACCAGGACATTTTTCGCCATGACATCGGCATCATTTCTGATTGAATTTGACATCATGTGCCACCGTGAACAGATTCCTGTCGTCCCGGATAAAAATCAAACAGAATAATTAAAAAACAGCGGCACAGGGCATAGACAGGGAGGGCCGTAATCCGGTCCGGGGCTGCAATCAGACATTGGGCCTGTTTCTTTCGCCGGTAATGAATACAATGGCGCCCAGCTCGACGAATTTTTCAAAGCCCCTGTTGCACGGCTTGAGGGCCGAAGCCGGGAGATCATGCAGCTCCTGCTTTTCCAGGGAAAACAGTTTTTTGAGATCGATGATATATGAGAGGTGCGAGCCCCCGAGCTTGTCCTCAATGAATATGGATATATCAGTGCCGCTTAAAGAATAGGTGGCGAAGTAATAGCTCCGGGTATCGTCAAAAAAGGGGACTATATTCTTTTCCGTCAGGACAGCCCTGGTTTCGGCGATATTTTCATCATGGACGCGAAACGTGGCATCGTTTACCTTCTTTCCCGCCCCAACGAGGTGCAGGCAGAGTATGTCATGATCAGGGATCTTGAATTCTTCATGATATGCGGTGAGGATTTCGTCGATCTGCTGCCGCGCGCTCTTCTTGGCAATTATTCCGGCATGGCGCTCTTTGGCAATCATGATATGGTTGGCGGCCAGTATGTACTCACTGCTCCTGCCGATGAAAACCGTGGAAATGCATGACCCCAGGACCAGCGACAGGGTTTGCCCCTGCGCGGCAAACCTGATCTGGTCAGGGCCCGGCAACAGGTATTTTTCGCCGGTATTAATAATCAGGGACGGATATTTCATAAGGTAGTAGCAATAGGATAGCATTTATACACGTATCTGTTGAAATGTCATCTTTTTTTTAATTTAATAATGATCTAAATCGCTGTTTTATGCGTGGTGTCAGAGCAAAAGCTTTCTATTGACCGACAGTTATCGGTTCTATTTAGGTATATACTACGAAGGAGGGACAGAGCAGAACAGCCGGAAAAGACGCAGGCTTAATGGCACCGATAACTATCGGAACTGATATCCAAAGGGATCACTTCATTTCAAGGCAGGTCATCCTGGGGAAAAAGCCGTATTTCCGGTAGAACGGGAAGACCGATTCGTGACCATGGGCTACCGACACCCTGATTCTTTCGCACCCCCGCATCCGCAGCCAGGCGATGCTGTCCCGCATCAGCCTGTCACCTATGCCGTTGCCCCGGTGGCCCTCATCAATGAAAATTGAATCAATCTCGCCGGTATTGTCAGGGGAAACGGTGGAAATGCAATAGCCGGCCGCCTGTCGGCCGGCCGTTTCAGCGATTTCGACCATTAGTGCATCAGGGTCGCATGCTTTGAATTTTGCTGTTCGTTTCTCGAAGGTGAAGGATGAATAATGGTCCTTGAAATAAACCGAGTCGCTGTAATGCATCTCATTCAGCTTTACCCAGAGGGGCCTGATGATATCCAGCTCTTCCCTGCTTATTGTTCTGTAGGAATACATATCCGCATCTCCCTATCAGGAAAAACGCTTCCACACTAGGGCTTTTTTCCCGGCACGCAATCCCAACGGTACTCCCTCGCCGTCATCACCTTCCCGGAACTCGTAGGCAATGCCCGGCCTGATGACCCGGTCGATCCAACCCTTCAGTATCGCCGGTGGCTGACCCCACCAGTTCGGGTGTATAATGACAATCCCGTCCGATGACCTCAATTCGCCCCAATACTCCATGATGCCGGGATCCACGACACAATCCTTCGGTAGCTCTGCAGCGGTGAGCAGCGGGCCGAAGCCCACCCTGTACAGGTCATGATACAGCACTGAATGGCCCATCTCCCGGAGTGTCTGCTGTACCCTTTGGGCTATGGCGTTGTTAAAACTCCCTTCGCGGGGGTTCGCGACGATGACCAGTATGTTCATGCCTTTGTTCCTTTTCCGCTTCAGGATCTGACCTGACAGCACCGTACTCAGCCCGGCCTCCACAGGCGATGGAAGACGCCGGGACGCTATTTCTGCCTGATTACATCTCTATTACCATGATCATTTTTTTTCAAGTATGAAAAAAGAGATAAAAAGTCCCTCCCTGGCATCAGGGAGGGACTTTTAAAAAGGGGACTCCGGCATGCAACGATTATATCTACCCGATCGCCTGGCCGCCCCGCTCGCCGGTCCGGATCCTGATGCATTCCTTAAGATCAAAGACGAATATTTTCCCGTCACCGATCTCCCCTTCGCCGGCGCCGCGGGTTATGGCGTCAATCGTCTTCTCGAGGAAATTATCGTTGACGGCGATCTCGAGCTTTACCTTCCTGAGAAGGTTATCGACCTCCCTCACGCCGCGATAGACCTCGGTGATGCCCTTCTGCCTTCCGCATCCCAGGACTTCCGTGACGGTCATGAGGTGCACCTCTTCCTTTTCCAGCTCTGTTTTCACCGCTTCCAGGGTATGGGGCTTGATTATCGCGATTACGTATTTCATGATCACTCCTCCTTATTCCATCACCGTGTAGCCGGCTTCATGGTGCTGCGTCAGGTCGAGGCCGATATGCTCGTCCTTCGCGTCGACCCTGAGTCCGATGGTCTTGTCCACGATTTTAAAGATGATAAAGGTCCCCGCTGCGGCAAAGACGATCGCGACCAGGACCGCCAGACCCTGCACGAGCAGCTGTGACGGGTTTCCATACAGGAGACCGTCGGCCCCGGCGGGATTGATCTCCTTGGTCGCGAAGATCCCGGTCATGATGGCCCCGGTGATCCCGGCCATGCCGTGGACGCCGAAGACGTCGAGCGAGTCGTCATATTTAAAACGCGCCTTTATCTTCGTCACGAAGATGAAGCCCACGATGCTCCCCGACGCGCCTATGGCTATGGCCGCCATCGGCTTTACGTAGCCCGCCGCCGGTGTTATGGCCACGAGTCCGGCCACGATGCCGGTGATCACGCCGAGCATGGTCGGGACCTTGTTCTCGATCCAGTCCATGAGCATCCAGGTAACACCCGCCGCGGCCGCGGCCGTGTTGGTGTTCAAAAAGGCGCTGACGGTCACCGGCCCCACGGCAAGGGCGCTCCCCGCGTTAAAGCCGAACCATCCGAACCAGAGAAAGCCGGCCCCGAGCACCGCCAGGGGAAGGTTGTGGGGGGCATGTCCGTTGGGCAGACCGTCCCTCCTGCCGAGCATGATGGCCATCAACAGGGCCGATATGCCGGCCAGGATATGGATGACGGTGCCGCCGGCGAAATCGAGGGCCCCCAGCTTGGCCAGCCATCCGTCGGGCGACCAGACCCAGTGGGCCATGGGATCATAAATGAACGTAGTCCACAGCAGGGCAAACAGGAGAAAACCGCTGAACTTGATCCGTTCAACAAATGCCCCTATGATCAGGGCCGGCGTGATGACCGCGAACATCATCTGGAACAGCATGAATACCTGGTGCGGTATGGTTTGTCCGGATATCGGCTCCATGCCGACTCCCCTCAGGCCCGCGAAGTCAAGGCTTCCGATCACGCCCCCCAGGTCAGGCCCGAAGGCGAAGCTGTATCCGAACAGGATCCATTGCAGGGATATCACCGAAAGAATCACGAAGGTCTGCATCAGAACCGAAAGTATGTTTTTTTTCCGCACCAGCCCGCCATAAAAGAACGCCAGTGTCGGGGTCATGATCATTACCAGGGCGGTTGCGATGAGCATCCAGGCCGTATCAGTGTAATTTATCATGGCGATCCTCCTTCAAATTGTTATCTAGTACTGCCGGCCCGAAGCCTTCGCAGTCAGCAGAGAATACAAACATTTTTCATATAACAGTTGTTGTATTATATGATTATATCCTCAACACTTCCATCAATGAATACCAACATTCGCTCTCATCGTCAAAATGAAATTTTTCATTATACCCCGAATCGGCCAAATTTAACAATCAAGTAACACCGCCGTAACATCGCCGTAACAAATCATGTCCTGGAAAGACGTGAAACCGGATTTATATGCGGCGCCCCTGTCTACCCGAGGGGAGAACAATAAAAGATATTGCCGGCGCCCTGCAGCTGGCGGGGGATCTGAGTCATCAAACGTAAAGGTCCCGCGCCCCCCATCAGGGGCGGAAGGACGGGCCATGGTTGCCGAGTTGCGCCGCAGCAGGCTCCGGCAATTTCCTTGACGCTCCCGTCCACAACCCTGCGTTACCGGACAACCTGCATGTCGCGCGATATCAATTCAGCGCCGCTATATTTTCACATCGCATTATTTAGCGTAAATTACGGGAACATGCTCATTTTACATGGCCGTAACCTCGGCTGCAGTATTTGTATTGTCCCCGGCTGCTGGTTTTCCTATTTTATAATTGTTGCTGAATACGGAGGCACAAGGAGATAGCGTATGACAACCAGCAGGCTCATGGTGGAAAACCTCGATACCATGACGACGGAGAAGCACCTTGACAACCTCTTTTCAACCTATGGAGACATCAAAAAGATCAGGATGAACAGGAACAGGGGGCTCGGCTTTGTCGATATGACGTCGATATCGGAAGCAAAGAGGGCGTGTGCGAAACTTGACGGCTCCGTGCTGTGGGGCAGGTCGATGAAAATCCAGATAATGGAAGACTCCCTGCAAAACCGGTTTATCTACCTTTTCAGCAGGTTATTCAAGTAACAGGTGCCGCCTGTCAAGCGGACAGCAGAGGGGATAGCGTCGCCGCACGGACATCCATTCTGAAACCTAAAACAGGAAATACATGAAAACGCACTCTCCGTCTCCGGCGTTCTGCAATACGGTGACAAATGAATTGGTGACAAGGAGAGAATCATTCTCTTGCAGAATATTTGTCTCGTTGTCTATGACGATCTTCAGGGAACCCCTTATTACCGCCATAAACTCCTTGCCCTTGTGAAGCAGCAGCGGCCCTTCGACGGTCATGTTTCCGTCAATGCTCACCAGAAACGATTTTATCGAAAGCTCCTCCGCAACCAACAGCTGGCGAATGGAAACACTTTTATGCGGGGAAGCGATCCGGGGGTTATTCTTTGACACCAGGTAACCCTTCAGCACGCCGGCAGTCGCCGAACCGCCGATAAAGTAATCCAGGGGCTTTTTAAAGACCGATGCGAGCTTGACCAGCGTCTGGAGAGAGGGAGAAACGACGCCATGCTCTATTTGCGAAACCGCGCCGGGGGTCATCTGCAGGGACGATGCCAGCTCGGCCTGGGTTATCCTCGACTCTTTTCTCAGGTTCTTCACCTTGTCCCCGATCTTGAAAAGGTCCGCGCTCCGGTCCTCCTCGAAGCAGATATCCTGGTTGATGACCCTGAAGAGGTTGGGCTGGGACCCGAACAGGGAGGTGCGCTCCTCCAGCTTGTTTATCCTCAAGTCATAGTAACCCGTGTCTGAAGCGCTTATGGAAAACACGATCTGCGTTACCTGCATGATCCCCGCGATGAATTCCTTTGTATGAGCGTCCCTCCCGAAGAACCAGTATGCCAGGGTGTTCAGCTCGTACAGTTTCGGGCACGTGAAGGTGAAAAAACCAAGGACCGCACCCTCGTCCTTCCAGAGCTCGTTCATGCCGGTAAGGCTGTCAAAAATATAAAAAGGTTGCTCACGGCACTGTTTTTCTATATCATTCATCATCTCGATAAAATGGGCAATATCCCGCGGGTTTTCAACGCACCGGAACTGTCTGCTGTCGTAGTTTCCTCCTTTGTAAAAATCAAGGAACACCGGATCGCTGTTTCCCTTTCCATGGGTGAACGCGTCGATCAGTATCGCGTTTTTCTTTTTAAAAAGATATTCATATCTTCTCAGGATGGTATGGGGCGAAAAATTGAAGCTCACGTAAATGACATTCTCATTGAACTCATTCGCCTCATTGAAAAAACTTCGTATGAAATGCTCAACGGGAACGCCGTCCGAGATCTGCCATACGACATTGTCCCCTGCCTTGAATCCGCCGGTAAGCTTGTCGAGATACGGTAATCCGGTGCTTATCATGGTGTCATTCTCCCGTTTATTATTCAGGCTGCCCTGAATCATAACAATCCACGGCCTTTCCCCGGTAATCCCCGCCAAGCGGATCTTTCAAACGGCACAGATCGGGAATCAGTCCAAGATCAATATATCATAATACCATTAATTCCTGCTAAACATTTTATCAGGATAATTATAATTTTACATTGATGTAATACTGCACTGCCTGTCAACACACTGAAAAAAGCGGGTAAACTTGACTTGTCCCGGGAAAATCATTATTATTTAATAATTTTATGAATTTGCGAGGTTATCACTATGACCAGAATATATAAAATTTGTCTTGATGCAGACTGCCAGAATATATCCGCCGTTTCTGAAGCGGTTATCAACAATTATTTGAACAGCCTGGCCTGGATATAACCGATCCCCGGCCCGGGCCGGGTAATCAGGGCTAACCGTACCTCTGCGGAACAGGCAGGGTGTTCTGCGGGATATACTTGATTTTCAGCCGCATACCGGTTCTATTTTACTTGATTTTGTAACGGTTGATGATCACTCTGTGTATACCCGTCCCGGCCGTCAGGCCGGAGAGCGGCATTATGCATTCCTGCGGGGGACCGAAATGACACAAAAACTGATCCATTCAATCCTGGCGATATCCGCGGCCCTGCCGATCCTGTTCATTGCCGGCCCGTCGGATCTTCTGGCCGCCGGCATAACCGATGACGGGGGCATGGAAACCGCTCAGTACATAGAGGACAGGGAAACCGGGAGGGACAACAGGTATAAAAAAGGCACCGTCCTGGATTACAAGAACAGGGAACTGGCCCGCACGGTCCCGCGCTTTATCATGGGCCTCAGCGGCGGACTGGACGCCCGGGAAGGCTATGGCAGTGCGAGCCTGTCCGCGCCCCTGGGGGTCCTGTATGACCGGTTTACCATGACCTTCGACATCGGCGTCGTATACTCCAACGCGAAATCCTTGAGAAAGAATAAAAGCGACCTGATGGACAGCCTGGTCCGCACCAGGATGAGCGGCCACATCGTTGAATTCAACCTTCCCTTCAAGTTCAGCTACTCCGTACTCGACCTGGAAAAAAACACCTACACCCCCTATCTCACCGCCGGTATCGGGTACGGCTACCGGAAGTTTTTCCTGCGCGCATCCTCCTCGATTGATCGAACCGTCCGGGAATACAGCATCAACTCCTTCACCATGCACTACGGCTTCGGGTTCCTGGTCCGCACATCGGAGGATACGAGGTTCAATGCAGGGTTGACGGGGATATCCCACTTCAGCAACAAGACGGGCGAGTTTAATTACGATACCACCGGGGTGTCAATCGGGCTGGGCCTGCTCCTCATTTTTTAACCGGAAGGCCCCGCCCCCGGGTCAATCGCAGTCCCTGTTGATCGCGTTCACGTACACCGGCGCCAGCTTGCCCGACACCTCTGACCCGCCAAAAAGACCCTTGCGCGAAAAGACGCCGGGATTCTTCCGGTGCAGTGAATTCCAGCGCTCCAGAAAAATCCTTGCCAGCGGTTTGTATGACCAGTGCCATTTTTCTTCATGGTATCCCGTTTTTCTTCCCGCCGTGTAGGGCTGGCAGAAGCCGAAGCGCCCGGCATGTTCCTTCATCCAGAAGTACAGGACCCTTCCCTCGCCCGTCTCGTAATAGCTGTTTTCCAGAACATTGAGGTCGAAATCGGTGCCCCAGTGGTGACGCGACGTTCCCGGCATCGATGAAAACTTGAGGATCTCGAGGGCACGCTTCATCGGGTCCTTCACGTTCCTGCTGAGGCCGACATTCTTCACGGCAATGGTGCCGTTCCACTTGCCGTCCCAGATGTTTTTCTGGTCGACAAAGCTCCTGGTCGAGCTCTGGACCCAGAAGGGGGCCTGCGGGTGTTCCTTGCGGAAGGCGGCGTACAGCTCCTTCAGCGCGCCGGCCGCTTCCTTCCTGAGGAGGTGAGGCCACTTGTTGGTCGGGATGCCGGAATCCGCGAGGGAGACAAACAGCTCGTGCTTTGCAGGATTGAACCTGCCGGTCACGTAATCGTCGGGATTCGTCTTCCCGTAGATTGCCGCATCATCGGCCGCGAAGGAGCATCGGAAAAGAAGTACGAGCATCACGAGGCATGGTATGATTTGCTTTTGTTTCATTAGCATCACCTGAAGAGGCGCAATTCATCAATCCCGCATGAGCGCCGCCGGTCTCATGGAACCGTGACAATCCTTACATGATGTCCAAACTGCTCTTCCCATGCAGGGACGGTTATGCATAGTTGCTTCAAATTCCCCTTGAAATAGAATCTTTTCCCCGGCGGGACTATTACCACATCATCTTTATCAACAGGATACTCAACATCCTCGATTATCCACGTATCGCTCCCTTCTATGTTATAATAGATAAAAGCGCTTTTTTCATGATAGGATTCTTCCGCGCGTCCCGCTGCTGTTTCCTGGTAGGCAACGGCAGCATGGGGGCAATCTGTTAAATCATTATACAGGCGCATTGAAACGCCATGTTTTTCCAGGTAGAAAAAGTTGCTCTTTTTGCATATCAATGTTATTATCCGTATGCATAATTTTCAGTATAGACCCCCCTGACCGCCGGAGGGGGCACGCGGCACAATACGAAAAATTTAACATCAAACCGGGATTTAATAAACAAACACAGGGGCACTACACTGCCCCTCGCGATGAAAAAAATTCAATTCCCACACACCCCCTCAGGGGCCGGGGGGGCATCGCCTCATCAGTAAACGAACTTGCGCGCCCTGATGTTGAGCATTATGCCGATACAGATCATGGACATCATCAGGTTTGACCCGCCGTAGGACACGAAGCAGAGCGGCAGTCCCGTAACCGGCATGATGCCCACCGCCATGCCTATATTGATGAGTATATGGAAAAAAAGGATCGTCCCGATGCCGCTCGCCAGGAGGGCGCCGAACTTGTCCTTGGACTCGAAGGCCGTCTGCACGCAGCGGAAGATGATAAAGCCGAAGAGGGCCAGGAGGACCAGGGCGCCGAAAAAACCCCACTCCTCGGCCACGACGGAAAAAATAAAGTCAGAGCTCTTCTCGGGGAGAAACCCGAGCTGGGACTGAGATCCCTTGAGAAAACCCTTGCCGAAAAACCCGCCTGACCCGATGGCGATCTTGGACTGGATGATGTTGTACCCCGAACCCTGCGGGTCAAGGTCCGGGTTCAGAAACACGAGGATCCGCCTCTTCTGGTACACTTTGAAGAGCTTCTGAATGACAACCGACGTCATAAGCCCCAGGGATATGACCGCTCCCGGGATATAGATCTTGCGCAAAAACTTCTTCACCGAAAAGAAGTGAAGCACGAAGGTGACCAGGGTCACCAGGAGCAGCACCCCCGATACGACGAGAAGAAGGTTGACGTCCTGGAAGAAATCGAGGAGGAAATTGGAGCCCTCGGCGCCGATCCATTCCCGGTACGTGAGCACCATCGGCACCACCATCGCGATCGTCGCTATCAGGACGATCGACAGGAGGTGCGAGATGTCCGCGCCGCCGACGAAAAGCATGGTCAGGAGTATCGGGATGAATATGATGGCCGTGCCGAAATCGGGCTGTTTGAGTATAATGAGCATCGGAATAAAGGTCAGGAGCGCGGGGACCACCAGCTCCCGGAGCCTGGTGATGTCTCTCTCCCGTATTTCCAGGTACTTGGCCAGGATGATGACCAGACCGAGCTTCATGAACTCCGACGGCTGTATGGAAAAAACGCCGAAGTTGAGCCATGCCCGGGTGTTGCGCACGGGCGTGCCGAAGATAGTGGTTATGATCAGCAGGATGATGAGTATGACATAGATATGCAGGGAGAACTCGCCCAGGGACTGGTAGTTGACGATGGCCAGCCCGATCATCAGGATAAACCCGAAAATGAACCAGAGGAGCTGCTTGCGGTAGAGGCCGTTGTTGACCTTGTCGATGGGATCAAAGCCCGCGCTGTAAATCATCAGTATCCCGATGAAGACGGTCAGCACCACCGCGATAACCAGGGCATAATCGATCTTGCTCAATCCCTCTTTACTGAATAACATTGGCTTCCTCGCATGTCATATGCTCAGTCCGTCTTTTTGACCGCCACGGGCTTTTTCTGCGGCGCCTGCCCGGGGACGCCGGGGGCGGCGGCGTTCTTTTTCGGCTGCACCTGGGGCTGGGGCAGCATGACCTGCTTCCCCGGGACGGCCCCGGCCTTTTTTGCCTCGGGCTGCTGCGCCGCCGCTGCGGGGGCAACGCTGAAATAACCGAGATCGTTCAGCCTGGTATAGACCTTTTCAGCGATGGGAACGGCGCTTGCGGCGCCGGCGACGCCGTACTCAACCAGCACAACCGTGACAACGGCGTTTTCGGGGGGGCTCTCATAGGGGGCGAACCCGACAAACCAGGCGTGCTGAGAATACTTTTCCTGGCGTATCGACCTGGTCTGCGCTGTGCCGGTCTTTCCAGCCACCGGCACCTTGAGGTATCCCAGGCGTCCCGAAGTGCCGCTCATGACGCCCATGCGCATGCCCTTCTTGACCGCCTGCAGGGTGAGGGGCGACAGCGGTATCTCCCGGATCTTCTTGCGGGGAAACGTCTTCAGGACGCGGCTGTTGTCGTTGGTACGGATTTCCTTGATGACGTGGGGCTGGTACACGATGCCGTTGTTGACCAGTGCGGACACGAACTCGCACATGCCCATGGGCGTCACGTGCAGGAAGCCCTGCCCGATCGCCATGTTGACGGTGTCGCCGTCGAACCAGGGCTGGCCGAAGGTCTTGTATTTCCACTGACGCGACGGCACGAACCCGGCGACCTCGCCGGGGATATCGATGCCCGACTTCTGGTTGAGGCCGAAGTCCTCGGCGTAACGCATGATGATCGTGGGGCCGGTCAGGAGGCCTAGTTGGTAGAAATAGACGCTGCACGATTTGGCGATCGCCCAGTAGAGGTCGACGGTGCCGTGCACGTCATAATCGTAAAAATCGTGGTCCTTGTATCCCTTGAGGGTGAACTTGCCGGGGCAGTAGTATGACTTCTCGGGGGTCGCCTTTTCCGTCTCGAGGGCCGAGACCGCGGTGACCAGCTTGAAAGTCGACGCCGGGGGATACTTGGACTGGATCACCCGGTTCAGGAAGGGGCGCTCCCTGTCCTTCTGCAGCTGCTTGATGACATCGGCGTTGTTCTTCGATATGATGAGGTTCGGATCGAAATCGGGCTTGCTCACCAGGGCCAGGATCTCGCCGGTGGCGGGCTTCAGCACGATGGCGCCGCCCTTCATGTCTTTCATGGCCTCGTAGAGCGTGTTCTGGATATTGTAATCGATGGTGAGGACGAGGTTTTCGCCGGCAATGGGCCGCTGCCCCACTTCCTCTCCCTCTGTCCTCTGGCGGACGTCGACGATGCGGCGCACGTACCCGTCACGGCCGCGGAGGAGCCGGTCATACTGCTTCTCGATGCCGGATTTCCCTATCTTCTGGTAGTGCTTGTAGCCCTCCAACTTGAGCTTGCGGTATTCATCCTTGCTGATGCTCCCCACGTATCCGATGACATGGGCGAACATTTCGCTGAAATTGTAGACGCGGACCGAGGCGTCCTCCCAATCGATGTTGGGGAACCTGTCCTGGTGCGACGCCAGCTTCACGATGGTATCGAACTCGACGTCCTCCTTCAGGACGACCCGCTCCCAGGGATTGCCGTTGTTTATTTCGTTTATGATTTCATCCTTGTTGATGGCAAATAGGCGCGACAGGAGATCGAGTATCTCATACAATTTTTTTTTTGATTTGAACTTGGCCGGAATGGTGGTGATGTTGAACGAGGGCCTATTGGACACGATGACCACGTTCTTTTCGCCCTCCCTGAAGTTGCGGTCATAGATGTCGCCGCGGGCCGCCGGTATGGGGACGTTGCTTTCCATGTTGAGGCGGGCCTTGGCCTTGTACTCTTTTCCCTGGATGAGCTGGAGATTAATGAGCTGAAGCAGCAGCGCCGCGAAGGCAACGGCGGTCACCGTCATGTAGAAATACATGCGCAACCGGAACGCCTCCTGGAGTTTGGCCCTTAAGGACGACTGCATCAGCATCTTACATGTACCCCTCTCGCTCCAGCTCCCGTTCGAATATTTTGTCGAATATGAAGAACAGCGGCGGGGCGAGCAGCGCGTTGTAGAACGACTCGGGCAGGATGATGCTCAATATGGACGACGCCGACGCCTCGTGAAACACGTAGCTGAGGAACAGGGTCAGGAACCCCTTGACCAGGGACGCCGCGAAGAGCAGGAGCGATGTCGTAAGGATGTTGTTCTTGAAGAGCGATCTCCCGAACATGCCCACGACGAAGGCCACCGCCACCTTGGGGAAGGTGAGGAGGCCCAGGGGCGAATTCGAGACAGCGTCGTGCAGAAGCCCGCTCACAAATGCCGTGACCTCGCCGTAGAACGACCCGAAGCAATAGGAAAGATAGACGATGGCGATGAACATGAGGTCGGGCTTCACGCCGGCTATGCGGACCACGTCAAAGGAGGAATGGCCCTGCACCAGGAGCGAGATGAGTATGATCAGCGCCGTGTAGATATACGATACAATCATTGTTACTTCTCTTTTTCCTTGTCTTCGTCAAATATCTCGAAGAGGTCCTTGTCCAGGTCCTTTTTGATGACAAACACGTCTTCAACGAGGTTGTAATCGATGACCGGCTTGATGATGGCGCGCTGATAGGCGCTCGATTCCAGCGAATAGGACTTAATCACGGTGCCCACCAACAGCCCCGGCGGGAACACGCCGCCCTGCCCGGAGGTTATGACCATGTCGCCGAACCGTATGTACGCCGCGCGGCTTATGTAATCCATCTTGCAGAGGTTGGAATTGCCGGAGTAGCCGCAGAGAAGGCCCGGGAACCGGCTCTCCTGGAGCTTCACGCCGATCCTCACGGTGGGCGATATGATCGGGGCTATCCTCGATATGCTGCCGCGCACCTCGATGACCGTGCCCACGACGGCCTTCTGCCCCCCCTGGTAGGCAATGACCGGCATGTTCACCTTGATGCCGTCGCCCGAACCCTTGTTGATGATGATGGTGCGGAACCAGTTGTCCGGGTCCTTGGAGATGATCGTCGCGGGAATCGACGCGTATTCCACCCGCTCCTTCATGCCGAGGAGCTCGCGGAGCCGGTCGTTCTCGCGCTTCAGCTCGCTCATTTCACCGGCCATTGATTCGTACTTCTGGAGGTTGGACCGGGTCTTCTTCAGCTCGTCGCGGACTTCCGTCAGCTCGGTGAAGCCGGCCCAGAGGCGGGACACGCCGCTCTGCGCGCCGTCATAGGCCTTCTGGAACGGCATGGTGATCGCGCTTATGACCCCTTCCAGGGTGAGGACCAGGGTGCTCGACTGTATGGAAAGGGATATAATGCAAAAAAGCGTGAAAGAGATAAAGGCTACCACGCTTTTATGTCGTATAATGAATTCCAAATCAGATAATTCTCTTTTCTACTGATTTTTTTTAATTTGATGCTGTTAAGAATATTACAACCAGGATATCCTACAAGCCCCCTAAATCCCCCGGAGGGGGACTTGCTAACGCCTCTTGATAACGAAAGCCCCCCTCTGGGGGGTTGGGGGGCTATTTCAGGTTTGCCCGGTACAGGTGCTTGAGCTCTTCAAGGAACTTGCCGGCCCCCAGGACAACGCAGGTCAGGGGGTTCTCCGCCAGGATGACCGGCACCCCGGTCTCCTTGCTGATGTACTTGTCGAGGCCCTTCAGCAGGGAGCCGCCGCCGGTCATGACGATGCCGCGCTCAACGATGTCCGCCGCAAGCTCGGGCGGCGTCTTTTCCAGGACGTGCTTGATGCCGTCGAGGACCTGGTCCACCGGCTCCTTCAGGGCCTTGCGGACCTCGGTTGAATCTATCTCGAGGGTCCGGGGAAGCCCGGATATGGCGTCCCGCCCCTTCAGTTCCATCATTTCTATTTTCTTCTCGGGGAAGGCGTTCCCAATCCTGAATTTCACTTCCTCGGCCATCCTTTCGCCGATGACCAGGTTGTACTGCGTCCGCATGTACTTGATGATGGCCTCGTCGAATTCGTCGCCGGCGATCCGGATGGAATCGGCGATGACCATGCCGCCCAGGGATATGACGGCGATCTCGGTGGTGCCGCCGCCGATGTCGACCACCATGTGGCCCGCCGGTTCATGGATGGGGATATTGGCGCCGATGGCCGCCGCCAACGCCTCTTCTATAAGGAATATCTCGCGCGCGCCGGCCTGCTCGGCAGACTCGCGCACCGCGCGCTTTTCAACCTCGGTGATGCCCGACGGAACGCCTATGACGACCCGCGGCCGCACCAGCGTTTTCCGCTTGTGCACCTTGGTGATAAAATACCGGATCATTTTTTCAACGGTTTCAAAGTCGGCGATGACGCCGTCCTTCATCGGGCGGATCGCCACGATATCGCCCGGCGTCCTTCCCAGCATTCGCTTCGCCTCGTGGCCCACTGCCAGGACTTTGCCGGTGCTGGTCTGCACCGCCACAACGGACGGCTCGGATAGAACGATCCCCTGGCCTTTGACATGGACCAGCGTGTTCGCGGTGCCCAGATCGATGCCCATATCGTTTGAAAACATCCCGTAGAGCGAATCAAGAAACATGTATATACTCCTATGATCAGTCGCGTTTTTAATCATCCTGATAAATAAAAGCCCCCTCCGGGGGGTCAGGACGGTCCTGCTGTGACTTCTGTAATGGCACTTTCAGCCGGCTTTTTCGATGGCATTAAATACTGATTACAGGACTTTCTACTACAATAAGCACCATTTTTGTCAAGTGAATAACGTGATTTTTCTAATAAAGTAAGCCCCGCCTGCAGCGGGGCGAACTTCATTGTTGCCGGCGGGAATCACCCATGCCGTCCATGATTCACGCCAGGGCCATGCTACATGGTCCCCATCAGGCGCTTCACTTCGGCATTGGTTCCGTCCGTTGTCAGCACCTCGCTCCAGATCGCTTTCGCCTTGTCCTTTTCACCCAGGGCTGAATAATTTTTCCCTATCCAGATCTTGGGAGTCGTGTCCTTCACGTCAATTTTTAACGCCAGGTTAAACTGGTCTATCGATTCCCTGAACAGCGACTGGTTGAAATATATCTTTCCGAGGTTGACATGGACCAGTTTGCGTATGCTGTCGTCCGACGTGCGGGCGAGAACGTCTTTATAGCTTACGATGGCGCCGGTATATTTTTTCGCAACGCGCTCCGCAGTGGCAAAAAACAGGAGCCCCTGGATGTTGTCCTTCACCATGCCGTACTGGGACAGGAATTTCAGGCCGTAATCCTCTTTTTTATGAATGATATTGGCCATGGAATAAAACCTGATGTTCTCCACATCCATCTGCTTTACCGATTCCCCGGTTTTTTCAATCATCTCAAATATGTCCCGGGGGCTGTAAAAGCCGGTGTAATAGGCCGCCTTGGCGAGCATGTAGCTGTATTTGTCGTCGGGGGCGTCGTTATCAAGGGCGCATCCCTTTTTAATATCTTTGATTGCCTTCAGAAATTCGACCCTGGCCTCCCTGCTGACCTCCCCGATTCGGTCATTGATGAAAAGCTCGGAAAAATTACCGCCCAGGTAGGTTTCTCCCAGAAGGTAGTGGATCTCGCCGGAGAGAAAAAACAGGTCCGCATCGACCATGCGCTCTTCCTTCTGCTTCTCATAGAGATCGGCGAAATCTGCAAGGGCCTCGCGTTTTTTGACCCGGTCCTTGATCTTTTTCACCGCGTCTATGCGTTTTTCCAGCTTATTGTGGCTGTACCGCCAAAAGGCCAGGTAGTGGCGGTAGTTGATGGCCAGGGCGACCGCCGCGGCGACCAAGATGATGACGGCTAAAAACTTGAATATGCCGGTGTTCTTTCTTTTGCTTTTATATCTGTCGTACATGCTATGTTGAACTCCTCACGTAGTCCCGGAACGCGTCGATGACTGCCGTTATTACGGCGCTCCCCTGCTCAATGATGAAAAGCTTAATGGAGCCGCTCCCCATCAGGAACAGGGCAAGATGGCTTTTACCCGCCTTGATGTCTCTGATCCGGTGAAAATCATACCGGTAAAGCTTTTTACCCATGTAAAAGGTGATTCCCCCCGTTTCAACGCTGATGGTCCCCTCGCCGATCCTCTTGATATTCCTGTATTTTTCCAGGCTGGGATCGATGCTCCCTGACTCGCTGCCGTAATCGATCACGTTGGACTTGTCCTCGAAGAGGACCGCCTTCTGCTCCCTGGGAGATGCCGGCGCTGCTGCTCCCGGAGAAGCTTTTGCCTGCGCCGGACCGCCCTGCGGCACCCGTTTCCCGCGGTTTACCGCCGGCGTGGGGCCTTCCTTGCCGCCGTGAACGGCACCGGAGTCCTGCCGGGCTGCCGCGTCGCCGCGCATCGGGGCGTCGTGCTGACCTTCATGCCGCCTCTTCGCATCAAGTAGTATGGAAAAAAGGAAGATCACAATCCCAAGGAAAATCAGCGCCAATGAAAGGTATAACATAGATTACCAAGCAGTCAAAGATTGAACAAAGTGTTTATTGAGAAAAGGGGCCTGTCAAGAGTTTTTTATTCTCCAGAGCCCGGCCTTGAGATAGGGATTCCCGCCGTGGGTGAAATCCGAAGATTCATTGGCGATAAATTCCAGTTCCCATCCCTTCGGGTGAAAGGAAAGATATTCATCCCGCGTGATTGAATAGGAATTGACCGAAGTCAGGACAAATCCATCTTCCACGAGGCCGTTCAGGAGGTCCAGGGACCCCTGGAAATTCTTTTTCGTGGAAAAAGTCCTCCTCCTGTTCCGGGAAAAGGTGGGAGGATCGAAGATTACCAGGGTAAAATTCTTCCCCTTTTTGGTAAAGCGCCTGGTCCATTCAAGGGAGTCGCCGTAGATGAAATCCCTCTCATCAACTTTCAGCCCGTTGAGGCGGTAATTTTCCTTTGCCCGCTCGAGCACCCCCTTCGAGAGGTCGACGTTAACCGCGCCGGTTATGCCGTTCCTGACCGCGTGGACCGAAAAAAGCCCCGTGTAGCTGAAGAGGTTCAGCATGGTGTCAGAGGAGCGGTAATAGCCTGCCAGGCGGTCCCGCACTTCCCGCATGTCCAGGAATATGCCGGTGCTCTGGCCCCCCACCAGGTCGACCGCGGCCAGGATGCCGTTCTGGCGGACACAGTATCCCCCGGGGGGCTCCGCTCCCTCCAGGACCACGCTCTTCATCGCCGAGGCGATGTCCCGGGTATCGTCCGGCTTGAGGCGCTTTTTAAGGAGGATGCCCAGGGGCCGTTCCGGGAGTAGCGGGATGACACGGGTTATGGCTGCAAGGATGTCGCCGGTCGCGGGAGCAAGGCCCTCATCGAAGTATTGCATGAGGATATAATCGCCGTACCGGTCGATGGTGAGACCCGGCACGCCGTCGCCGGCGCCGTTAAAAAGGCGGCAGCAGTTCGTCGCCGCATCGGCGAGAAGCGTTTCCCGTTTACGCACGGCTTTTGTCAGGAGGGATTCGATCTGCATCGCGGGGATCAGCTACGGCAGGGCCGACATGACTTTTTTCATCCGCTCGCCCAGGGCCGCGTAATCGCCCTTCTTGATCAGGGCGCTGTCGACGATAAAGGACATTCCGACCGATATGACCCGGTCCTGCTTCAGGTAGTCGAGGAAATTGTCCTGGTTCACGCCCCCCGTCGGGACCAGGTGGAAGTCCTTCGAGCGGAACGGCGCAGCCACGGCCTTGATGTATTCCGGGCCGCCCAGGCTCGAAGCCGGGAAGAGCTTGATCACCGCGCATTTCTTGAGGGCGGCGTTCAGCTCCGTGGGAGTGGCGACGCCGGGAATGAAGGGCGTGCCGCGGGATGCGGCGTGGTCGATCAGATCCAGGTCCATGCCCGGGGCGACGCAGAAGGCCGCGCCGGCGTCAAGGGCGCCCTTGAGTGCGTCCATGGAGAGGATGCTCCCGGCCCCGACCAGGAGGCCGGGGAACTCCCTGATCACGCCCCTGATGCTTTCAAGGGCGCTCTCCGTGCGGAGCGTTATTTCAAGGATATTGATTGAATGCTTTTGTAAAAGTTCCGCGGTTTTGAGGGCGGACTGCAGATCATCAAACTGCGCTACCGGTATGACCCTGTTTTTTTTAAGTATCGATACAAGATCGCTTTTCACCGGCATCCATCCTCCGGATTACCCTACCATGGGGTACGAAAGCTCTATCTGGTTCCCGTCCGGGTCGAGGAACACGACGGTTTTACCCTTGCGGATATCCTCGGGCCCGAATATGATCTCTATTTCCTTTTCCTGGATCTCGTCAACGGCGTCCTCGAAATCCTCCTCGTCAACATAGAAGGAAATCCTGTTCTTGGATCCGTCCTGGTTCTTGAAACCCGGAACTTCATAGAGACCTATGGTTATATCGGCCACCCGCATAAACGTGAGGCCCGGTCCGCTTGCCTTGTCGATTACGTCGAAATCGAACAGTTCTTTGTAAAATTTTACCGATTCCTCAAGGCTTGAGACGGTGATTCCTATATGGTTGATACTTTCTATGACTATCATTGCCACCTCGTGACTGTAATATAGATCTGTTTGGACCGTTTTGACGGCCGGGATAGTATCGCATTCCTGATGATACTTAAAAGGCGGGAATAATCCCGCCAGTCAGTTATATTCTTCAAATCAGGGGGATTATGTCAATCACTATACCTCTGGATAATGAAAAAATGATAAGGACATATAAAAATCCGGTTGGTTTTACTTTTTTCCGTTATCCGCGAACACCGTGATCTTCTCAAGATACAGGTGCACCGTATCGCCCCGGGCGTCCCAGTCAAGCTTGAAGTTTTTCACTTTCCCGGAGAGCGACACGAGGATACGGTTTCGTTCCCAGTCCCCCCGGGGAGCGAAATCGTTGCCGACGGCGTTTTTCAACGACTCCGCGTCCAGCTTGCCGTGGATGTAGAGCCACCGGTACGACTGGAACACGCACACCACGCTCCTGTCGTCATTCCCCTCCGGTGTGACCAGGGTGAAGTCGTTTTCCGTGGTGACCTCCCTGCCCAGGAGCCTCAATAAAAATTCGCGGAGCTTTCCTTCATGATAGTGGCGGCTCCCGAAATAGCCGTCATGCCATGACTGGTAGTGCTTCTGGAGAAGGAAGAAATTCTTAACTCCCACGGAGGGCTCCATGGCGCAGAGCCCGCTTTCATGGCAGGGGCATGATCCGGGAGCGTTCCCCCAATAGACGCCCGCCGTCATCGCGATGATGAAGACCGGTATAAGCCTGATATGTTTCAGCCGGTTCAAGCGCGTCACCTACTGGAGCCGTCCGCCCTCGTCGGCCTTGGCGTGCATGTCGATCTCGCCGAAACGCTCCTCGTATTCCCTTATGTTTTGGCTCAGGGCCAGAAGGAACCGCTTCGCATGTCCCGGCGTCATGATAATGCGCGACATCAGTTTTCCGAATCCCGGTGGCGGCGCGGGATGGACGAATATGTAATCAAAGACGAACTCCTCCGGGGAGTGGCTCACATTGGAGAAATTTGAGAATATGCCCATGGCGACGTTCTCGTCGACCTTGACCTCAATCTTCACATCCTTATCTTTCGGCTGCATGGGAACCTCCCTGAGGTTGATTCGGTGTATGGCCCCGCCAGGGGGTGGACCTCATCCCGGTGCGGCGATAATCATTATTGACCTATCGCCCATGGTAAAAAAAATTCAATAACAATTTGCAAATAACGGCACTAAAAATATAGTTGGCCCCAAACCGGGACGGTTACAAAAATGCAGGTGATGACGTGAGAATTTTCGCCCTATCCGACATCCACGTGGACTACGCTGAAAACAGGACATGGCTTTCGGGACTGTCGACTGAAGAATACCGCGATGACATCCTCATCCTGGCCGGTGACGTCGCCGACATCACCGGACTCATGGCGGCTGCCTTTGCGGGCCTTAAGCGCGCATTCCGCGAAGTCCTCTACGTTCCCGGCAACCATGACCTCTGGACCTACCGGAACGGCATGGCGGATTCGCTGGCCGCCTTTGATCACGCGCTCAACGTGGCGGCGGACCACGGTGTGCGCACCGGGCCCTACACGGAAGGCGGACTCTCCATCATCCCCCTCCACGGCTGGTACGATTACTCCTTCGGCAGGCCATCGGAAGAGCTGTCATTCATATGGATGGATTACATGGCCTGCTCGTGGCCGGAAGGCTATGATGAAGCGGCCATCACCCGCCATTTCACCGCCATGAACCGGGACGTCCTTTCAACCAGCAATGACCGAATCATCACCTTCTCCCATTTCATGCCGCGCATCGACCTGATGCCGTCGATCATCCCGGAAAAGAAGCGCTTCCTTTACCCGGTCCTCGGAACCGCGATACTGGAGAAACAGATACGGATGATCGGGCCCCAGGTGCATATTTACGGCCACACCCACGTGAACCGCCGCATCGAGCGGGACGGGATACTGTACATCAACAACGCCTTCGGCTATCCCCGGGAGACCAGGATCACCAGGAAGAGGCTGGTGCGGGTGATGGAGACGTAAGGGCCGGCATTACCGATAACAATCGCCACCGGCAAGGTGTCAGAGCACTGCCAGTCATCAGCACCGATACCCATGCCTTTATATTATGTACCGGGGGAATCCCATATGCATCAGATTCACCGGAACAGATGGCAGTACAATAAAGACCGTAGAAATAATTCCGCGAACCGGTGCCGGGATGTCAAAAAACCGCCGGACCGGGCTCTTCATTTGATATCGAACATGAATCACGGGGTGCATCGATTCAATTAATCAAAAAAACATGTTGCAATTTAATAATTATTCTGGCAAGTGATGAACATCCATTCCAATTCAAGGGGATATAAGATGAAAACAAGAACAATCATGGCACTGCTGCTGGGGGCAATGATGGCGTTCCCGACCTGCAAGAAGACGGCGCAGGATGTTATTTCAGTTCAATTTACCGTCGGCGACGTTACAATCATAACCGCAAGCGGTGAAAAGGCCGCCAGGGCCGGGGAACCTGTATCGTTTGACGACATCATAGTCACCGGCGCGTCATCCTTCGTGGACATCAATTTCGGCACCCGGGGTGTAATACGGCTGGTTGAGAATTCCCTGGTCAAGATGACAGCTTTGAAAACAGAGACCGGGACCGACCAGGTCCAGTTTGCCATGGACAAAGGAAAAATACTTGTGGTTATGGCGAAGCTCTCAAAGGAATCCGGCTTCAGCGTGAAAACCCGGACAACGATTGCCGCCATCAGGGGCACTTCCTTCATGGTCGTGTCCGATCCAAAGGATTCAAGGATTTACGTGTTAAAGGGGAAAATACTCGTCCAGCTGGCCAGGGAGGGGAAACTGGCCGCCGGTATCGAAAAAATGCTGGAAGCCGACAAGAAGATCGTCGTGAGCGAAGACCTCGCCAAGGAGATCATTGCCGGAAAAAAACAGCTTGAAGTGGTGCCCATGACCCCGAAAGAAAGCGCCGACATAAAGAAAGAGATGAAGGATATCAAGGTCAACGAGAAGCTTGACCAGGATGCCCTTAAGGAATTCAACGAGATAACCAGTGATTCTGAAAAGAAAACCGGGGGCACCCAGGGTACGATGAAAAGGCAGGATGCGCCCAAAGACATCCAGAGCATACCGAGCCTGTAATGCCGTGTCACGGTTCAGAACCATGATCTGCCGGGCACGCCACGGTACCCGGTTACTGCGTATCATGATAAATCACGATGCTATTAACGGAGGGTTAACATGAAACCATTATCATCAATATCCGCAGCATGTATCGCAGGGTTGGTGCTGTTTGCGCTGGTCATGCCGATTCCCGCGGAGGCGCAGCAGAAGAAGCCGGCGAAACAACCGGCGAAGCAGCAGAAAATATACGAGGTGAAGAAAAAGACCGAGGCCGACACCAAGCGCCAGTGGCACGTGAGCGTCGGCTTCAGGGTCGGGTGTTTCTGGTGGCAGCCGGTATGGCAGAAATACGTGGCCAAGGAGGTTAACAACGGGGTGGATAATTTCACCTACAAGATGGGACCCAACGCGATCTTCGGCCCCATGCTGGGCTTCACCATCAATGACCGGTGGGCCCTTTCCTGGAATTTCCAGTATGGAAGATATGTCGCCGATGCGCGCGCCCTCCTTTATTTCAGTCCTTTCTTAATACCGGGGAAGATCCATTTCGTTGTCCAGAAAATGGACAGTGACCTGCTGGCCCTGGTCACCCTGTCGAAATACGCGCGGCTCTTCTTCGGTCCCCGGTACCAGGGATACCGGTATAATGAGAAGTTCTTATTCGTTAAATCAACTCCCGTGGTGTACCATTCGATCGCGATGGGGTTCGGTTGCGCCTTCACGGTGCCCATCGCCGCCGGTTTCTATTTTCTGCCGAACGTATCCATGGTGGGCCTTGTCGGGTGGGAGGAGAAGAACCCGTACAAGATTTCGTATACCCTCAAGAGCGAAGCCGCCATTGCCGGCGCCATCGGTGTCAACGGCCAGATGGACTTCGGCTACTACATCGCCCAGGCGGGGGTCACGGTCAATCTCGGGTTCCGCATACAGTATCTGTACTATATCAAAAAAGTGCGCGACTCCTACGGGAACAAGGGTGACCTCTTTTTCGGGCCGGGCCTGGCTGTTATCTATACCTATTGATTTTGATTGTTCATGCGCCAACGGCGCCTGTCCGTTTTGCTGTCCAGAAGACGGCCTTATCTGGAAATGTAATCCGTAAGCATGCGGTTATGCCACCCCCCCATGAGGGGGGCCTAATCAATAATGTTTCTTGAAGTCCCCCTCCGTGGGATGGAGGGGCTTGTAAGACGGCGACATGACCTGCCGATAACTATCGGTATACGTTATTTCGCCTCCCCTTCCCGCAAAAATTCCAGAAAATGCCGCGCCGCTTCTTCAGGGCGCTCGAGCATCGGCGCGTGGCCGCACTGCTTCATGATCACGGTTTTATGGTCCTTGATCCCCGCTTCAAAGACCTTAACCGCCGACATGTCCAGGATCCTATCATCATCGCCCCAGAGTATGAGGGTCCGGGCCCTGATGAGTCCCAGGTACGGCTCCAGCTCCTGCGGCCTAACGCGATTATCATTTTCTATCTTATGATTGAAAGGCCTGTCCCTGACGGCCTTTTCAGCGAAATACTTCTTCACCGGTGTCGGGAGCCAGATCGGTTTATGAAAAGTGAGCTTCATGACCCGGTCATAGTCATCGGCGTTTTCAACAAGGAGAAGGTTGTCACCTCTATCCCACGCCACCTGGAAGGGACTCTTTTTCGGAGGCTTCACCCCGGAGCTGTCGAAAAGCGCCAGGGTGACGACCCGTTCCGGCTTGTCCAGGGCAAGCTGGCCTGCGATGCGGCCCCCCATTGAATTCCCCGCGACGTTAAAGGATTCTATTTTCAGGATTTCCATGAACCGCTCCAGGCGCTTCGCCTGGCTTTTGATATCATACAACGCTGAGTCGATCTTCGAGCTTTGCCCGAACCCGGGCACATCCGGGATTATGACGTGATAGCGCGGGGTCAGGTGACGGGCGAACCGCGTCCAGTGGTCCTTCTCGCCGGAAAACCCATGGACAAGGAGCACCGGGGCCCCTGATCCCCCTTCGAGGTAAACGATCCGGTGATCATCCACCTGGACCGATTTTTCCGTCAGGCCGGCCCGGCATCGGTCCAGGCCGACAAAACCGCGGTAGAGGACCCCGGGAAGAGCCAGGTAAATCACTGCCGCCGCTGCGGCCAGCGCGGTCACTGCCGTGAGCAGTATTCTCTTTTTCATGATAGCCTCCGGTTATTTATATCCGGGTTTCCATAACGACCGATGGTTAAATCGCCCGTCATAATCCCGGGTACAGCAGCCTCGTGTTCTTCCCCGTCAGGGCCACGGCCCTGCGTCTCGACAGGAATCTCGTCATGATAAATGAAGAAATGCCGTTCACCCTCCCCGGCACCACGCCGGGCTTTTTCCCCAGCGCATTAAGCGCCGCGGTCACGACTTCCGCCGGCTCCATGAAGGGCATGCCCGGCACGTTGTCGATGCGGGCCCCCGACTTCGCAAAGGCCGGCGTGTTGGTGGCGCCGGGACAGAGGGCCAGGACATCGATGCCGCAGGGGCGAAGCTCGTCCCAGAGGGCCTCGGCAAGAATGAGGTTGTAAGCCTTGGTCGCGGCATAGTTCGCAACGATCGGGGTCCCCTGCAGGGCCGAACTGGACGCAAGGAATATGATGCCGCCCCTGCCCCGCTCGATCATGGCGGGCCCCAGCTCGCGGGTCAGCACCAGGGGGGCGCGGCAGTTCACCTCGACGGCGCGGAGCATATCCGCCGGATCCGTCTTCATGAACTCCCCCGCCGAGCCCCACGCCGCGTTGTTCACCAGAAGTCCAACCGATATGCCCCGGAGGGCGGGACGGATCCTTTTCATGAAATCCGGCCTTGACAGATCGGCCATAACGGTGCGCACCGTAACGCCGAATTCCTTCTCAAGGGCATGCGCGTGGCCCCGCATCATGGCAGCCTGTATATCAGCGATCAGCAGATTAAGGCCCCGGGCGGCCAGCTGCCGCCCGAACTCAGCGCCTATTCCCGACGCGCCGCCGGTAATGAGCGCCCAGGGCCCGTATTTTTCCGCAAAGGATGTCTGGTTCATGGGGGATCCTCACTGAATAATCAACTGCACTGCTACAATACAATAGCCGGAATGTAAAGGATTTAATCAAATTGCAATTTGCGGATCGGTAATGTTTTTTAATAATGCTGATTTATTTAAAAAATACTATTGCATTAATTATAGAAAGAAGTATGCTGAAAAGCAGATATTATTATCGGGGTGATGCCATGAAACAATGCCTTGCTTTCGCACTTTCATTTCTGATGACCGCTGCGCTTATCACATCCTGCCGGATGGTTGAATTTTCCAGCAGGCCCCGGACCATATCCGTGGAAATAGTATCGGACAACCGGTCACAGTACCAGCTGAGCCAGCTCAAGGTATCCGGGAAATTTGAGCCCTTAAAGCCGGCACAACCCGGCATATATGCGGTTTCCATTCCTTCGATGGATGGCGGTTATTCGGAGTTCCTGTTCATTAAATACAACAAGCACATTCCGGAAGAGTACCCTGTGGTACAGGTGATAAAAGACGGCAAAGTATTGAAGGAGCTATCAATCAGCGACATGGAAAAGCTTCCGGTGAAGGACGGGCGCAGCCAGCTGAAGCCGGAATAGCGTTCCCTGCGTCACCCTTCCGCGCTCTCCGCCGGTTTATTCCACCTTTATTGAAAGGGCCATCAGGTCCTGAGCGGACTGCGCGACCTCCTTCGACGTTCCCAGCAGTTCCTCCGCGCCGGCGGCGGTCTGCTGGGCCGTTTCATTTATCACGGTAAGGCTCCTGGAAACCTCATCAAAGGCGACCTTCTGCTCGCTAATGGCAACGAGAATGCTGTTTGCTTCTCCGATGACATCACCGAGGGAGTCCCGGGCACGCTGATTGAGGGCGAGGTCCTGCCCGGTTATATCCGCGACGATGTCCAGCATACCGCTGAAGCTCGCAATACGTTCTATCATCCTGTTCAATGTTCCGATGAACATCTCCAGGGTCGAGTAGGCCTTGTTGATCTCGGTATTGCTTCCCGTGAAAAGATCATTGATCGACTTTACGTTGGTAGAAGTATTATCCGCCAGCTTCCCGATCTCGTCGGCGACCACGGCAAAGCCCCTACCCTGGTCTCCCGCCCGCGCCGCCTCGATGGCGGCGTTCAGGCTCAGGAGGTTTATCTGGTCGGAAATATCCTGGATGATGTCGACCGTTTCCTGGACGTTCCTGAAGCGTGACGTGGCGCTCTTCATGACTCCCAGAGTTTCCTGTATGGCCGATTTTGATTTTTCCACCATGTCATTCAGCTCTCCCCTGACGGCTACGGCATCCCGAATTTTATTCATCGAGCTCTCCACCACGGCGTATAGCTGCTCCATCTCGTTCCGCACCTTCTGCGTCAGGTCAACCTGCCGCTGCGCCATGTTGTGGACGCTCTCGCCGGCAGCGGTGACCTCTTCCACCGTCGAAGTGATTTCCTCGACCGAAGACGCCTGGCTCTGCGCATTTGACGAGAAGGACTCGGTGACGCCGGTCAGCTCATCCGTGGAAACCGCCAGCTTCTCGGCGACCCCTTTCGTTTCACGAAGAATTTCCCTGATGCTGCCGCTGTATTTCTCATTTTCCCCGAGGGCGGCCAGGACCTTTTTATGGGCGTTATCGGACATATAGACGAAGGCGACGCAGCACCCGCCGCTGATGACATAGGTTATTACGCCGTCAGCGATAAAATCAATTACCTGATACAGCTCAAGCCTGTCCTGCAGGTAAAAAAACTGTCCCAGCACTACAATCAGCGTTGAATTGACGGCGGTGTATATCATGACCCACCGCTTGCTGGTTATCATAGTGGTCAGAATTATCATTGGAAACAGGTAATTGACGGTATTCATTTTCGTCATCATGTCTTTCTGCGAGGCTGAGAAGAAGGTAGCCCACACAGCGGCCATAATAATACCCAGGGTCACATGCGATGCGGCGATGTAGTAACCTGCCTTGAGCAGCACGAGGGATATTATCAGGATGACCTGCACTGTAAAGATGGCGAGAACGCTTACATTAAGCAATCCCCGGCCCGCCGAGAAAATGTACACGCCATTCAGCACCATGAGAAGGATAAATACCAAGCCGCTGATAGCCACAAGCACCCTGACCTTCTGCCGCAGGCGGTAATCGCTGTCGTCATACTTATTTAGAAAGAAATTGAAAATCCTGTTCATGGTTTTACCTTATCTGACATGTAAGATCATCCCCGCAGGCACCAGGGTACTTCCGGAAGTAATAACAGCATACATAATTGAACAAAGTTATATAATCATGGTTCAACAATATATGGACAAGTTTAAAATAATGTCAAGACAATGCGGGACAGGAGTGGAAAAAACACTATCAGGCCCGATTGTTATCGGAATTTGCGGGATAGCATATGAAGGTTCCGGGTTTACTGCCATAAGCAAGACCCGGATGAACCATTGAACTGCGGCGCGATGCCGCTGAAATGTTAAACGCGGCACCGCGCGAAAAATCTATTCCAGCACCGCTCCCCGGGCAGCGGAGCTAACCAGCCGGGCATAGCGCCGCATGTACCCGGCCGGGATTTCCCTCGGCACCGGCTTCCACTCCTTGACGCGCTTCTGTATCTCTTCATCGGTGAGATCGACCTCGATGCGCCGCGCCGGTATGTCGATGGTGATCCGGTCGCCGTCGCGCACCGCCGCGATGGGCCCGCCGACGACCGCCTCCGGCGACACATGGCCGATGCAGGGCCCCGACGAATAACCGGAGAAGCGTCCGTCGGTGATAAGGGCCACCCGCCTGAGTTTGAGGAGCTTCAGCATGATGGTCACCATCAGCGTTTCCGGCATCCCGGGGCCGCCCCGGGGCCCCTCGTTCCGGATGACCACGGCCTCGTCTTCCTTGAGGGTTCTCTCATGGATCGCCTTCAGGCATTCCGCCTCTGACTCGAAGACCCGGGCCGTTCCGGTGAAGACATGCATGTCCGGCGCCACCGCCGACTGCTTGACCACGGCGCCGTCGGGCGCCAGGTTCCCGTACAGGATCACCGTTCCACCCTCGGGGGAATGCGGCTTTGACCTGTCCGGGATGATCTCCTCGTCAACGACCTTCGCCGCCGCTGCTATCTCGCCGATGGTCGCGCCGGTGACGGTGAGGGCGTCCCCGTGGAGGTCGTCCTTGATCCTGTTCAGCACGGCAGGGACGCCGCCGGCGATGTAGAATTCAGTTATGCCATGGGGCCCGTTGGGGGTTATGGCACAGAGGGTCGGGATTTTTTTGGCGAAATCATTGAAGGCCTTCAGGGGCAGCTCCATCCCGATGGTCCGGGCAATGGCCGGCAGGTGCAGGGCAGAATTGGTGGAGCCGCCGATGGCCAGGTCCACCATGAGGGCGTTCTCGATGGCCTTCATGGTGAGAATCCTGTCCGATGTCAGGCCCTCATCCACCATGGCCACGATGCGCTTCCCCGCTTGGCGGGCGAACATAAGCTTCTCGGTCCCGTAGCCCGGGGAATTTGCCGACCGCGGAATTGAAAGCCCCAGCGCCTCGGTGAGGCACTGCATTGTATTGGCCGTGCCCATGAACTCACAGGCGCCGCAGGTGGCACAGGTGTTCGTGGCCATCTTGTCCATAAGGTCGGTATAGGATTCCTGATCAACGCTCCGGTTGTTTCGGTTACGGTACCTGACCTGCATCGAGTTGGGACCGCCGGTGATGAAAATGGACGGGAGCTTCAGCCGCGCCGCGGCCATGATCATGCCCGGAATGATCTTGTCGCAGCTGGCGATGAATACCAGGCCGTCGTAGAGCATGCTGCGCGTGTGAGTCTCGACGATATCGGCGATCAGGTCTCGCTGGGCAAGGACAAAGCGCATCCCCTCGTGCCCCTCGGTCATGCCGTCGCAGGGCGCGGGCACGTTGAATTCGAAGGGAATCCCCCCGCCGGCGTGGACGCCTTCTTTAACGCGCCCCGCGATCGTGTCAAGATGGGCATGGCCGGGATTGATATCGGTCCGGGAATTGACGATGCCGATGAAAGGCTTTTCCTTCAGCTCATTGATCTCGTATCCCGTGCCGTGGAAAAAATTCCCGCGGATCAGGTTGAGGGGAAAGTCCTTCTCGTTGAATATGGGTGCGCTCTTTGGCTTCTTCATGTTCTTCTCCGTAACGTACTTTCTAATGATTGAACTAATTGCCTTCCAATATTTGCCATTTCAAACCACGCTCGTCGAAGTGAGAAATCTTGAATAATGCATGGCGGTACGATTTCTTTTCATCCCGTACTACCGGGATTCGTCGAAATGACAGTTTATCAGCAGGTCTATTTTTATTTCACTTCATTGACGACAAAATCGGGCCTGCCGCCGTTGAGGACGGCAACCATGTTCCTTACCGCCGCGGTGATTATCCTCATCTTGGCTTCCTGTGTCACGCCGGCGATATGCGGCGTCAGCACCAGGTTTGTTCCTTCCAGTTTCAGGAGCGGGTTGTCCCTGCCGACCGGCTCTTCGGAAAAAACATCGAGGGCGGCGCCGGCCAGGCGCTTTTCCTTCAGGGCACAAGCCAGGGCCTGCTCATCAAGCACTTCCCCGCGCGCCACATTGATGATGAATGCCGAGGGCTTCATAAGGGCAAGCCTGCCGGCGCCAAGCATCCCGCGCGTCTCATCGGTGAGGGGACAGTGGATGCTGATGATATCCGCCGTTTTCAGGAGATCCTCCAATCCGCTGTAGGCAGTATGGTATCTTGACTCGTCATGTTCATCCAGTTTCGCCACGTCATAGTACGCCATGCGGACACCGAAGGGGATCAGCCGCTCCGCCACGGCCCTGCCGATCCTCCCCATGCCGATGAGGCCCCATAGTTTTCCCTGCAATTCGCCCGCACCGATATCCATCTGGCGCCACTCCCCTGCCGCCGTGGCCCGGTGCGCCAGCAGGAGGTTTTTCACCATGCAGAGGCCGGTCATGACGACATGTTCTGCCACGCTCACGGTATTGGCGCCGGCGGTGTTGGCCACGGGAATCCCCGCCCCGGTGCAGGCCTCGACGTCGATGTTCTGGTAACCAACGCTCGGCTGCTGTATCAATTTAGCCTTTTTAGCGGCGCGGGCCATTTCGGCGGTGATATTCTTGTTAAAGCAGAAATCTCCGAAGATGACATCGGCGTCCTTCACCAGCTCAACAATATTCCTGTCGGGCAGGTGGTTCGCCCCGATGACCTCCACATTGTCGGGATCTACAATGCCGTTGTTCCGCATCATCACCATCAACAGCTCGGGACCGAGCGTTGAGAGAGAGACAATTTTTTTCTTCACCGGTTACCTCTATGGTTGCCTGCCGTTATAGCGCAGGTAAAGAATGGATCAGTACTCCCTGCGATATCCCAGCTGGGATGAAATCTGGGAACTCACGTAGCGCACCGCGCTTATGATCTCCTCCCGTTTTGTCTCAATGGCTTGGGCGTTACCCGAAACCGAAAAGGCCGCCAGGCACTGCCCCTTGTTGTTGAATACCGGGCCGCTCACGCAGGACAGTCCCGTCAGCGACTCCTCCCGGTCAAAAGCGATGCTGTCGCTCCGGACCCGTTCAAGCTCAGACAGGAAATCCGCCCGGTTATCGATTGACCTCTCCGTCAGTCTGGGATAGGAGCACTCCGCGAGCACTTCGTCGCGCCGATCCTCCTCCATGAAGGCGAGGAGGATCTTGCCGATGCCCGAGGTATGGACAGGAATCACCGATCCGGCCTGGGGAAATACCATATACCGCGATGCCGGGTCGGCCCGGAGCACAATCACCACCTTGGTGCCCACCATCATGCCCACGTGGACGGCCTCGTCAAACTGGCGGCACAGACGCTCCATCCAGACCCGGGCAATCACCGCCAGGTCCATAGTGGCGATGAACTTCATGCCAAGCTGGAAAAGGGCCGGGCCCAGCATGTATTTGCTGGTGAGGGGGTCCTTTTCAAGGTATCCTATCTCTTCCAGTGTCCGCACCAGGCTCTGGACCGTCGGCTTAGGAAGGTTAAGTTTCTTCGCAATATCGGTTATTCCGTAAAATTTGCAGTCCTGGGTGAAAAGATTCAGTATCCTTGCAGCTTTTTTAAGTGATTGGATTGATCCTGGCACGGTCTGTATCTCTTGCTTGTATTTTACTCTGACACCATAATTATTCCATAATTATTGCCCACGTATTATCCCCGATAATATCATATTATGTATTATAATGTCATACGAGATATGATATTGTAATAAATTCTATTTAATGTCAAGATTAATTATTCTATTAATTTTAAAAAATTAATGGGAGGGGTCAGAGCAACTTAGGGATCAGTAGGGATCAGGATAATCCGGACGTGAAGCTACCGATTGTTATCGGCAATCAGGCAGGGGTCAGAGCAAGAATATGCCATTATTTATCCGCAAAGCGCTTCCTGAGGCGGTCCCTAGACTCAACCGGATCGGCCACGACGAGACGGGTTCCGGCAAGGACATCCATAAAACCGACTTCGTTACCGTAACGGGGGACCACATGGGCATGGAGGTGGGGAATACTGGCGCCGCTGTGGCGGCCGAGATTATATCCCACATTAAAGCCATCCGGGCCGAATTCTTCCTTAAGGATGGTGATGGTTTCAGCCAGGAGCCGGTGAAGTCCCAGCGCTTCCCGGTCGGTGAGATCATGGAGGTTTTCCACATGCCGTTCCGGGAATATCATCAGGTGACCGGGATTGAAGGGATAGAGATTTACGGATACAATGAAGCCGTCACGGCGCGCAACCTCGAAGCTCCTGACATCGGGGTTCCTGTCCCTGATAGCGCAGAGGATGCATTCCACCTTCGGCTTGTCCCCCTTGACATACTTAAGCTTATCGGTATTGAAAAGATAGTCGCTCATAAGGATTATCCACCTGTGTCGGAGGCCATTTCGTGAATAAGCGCCGGCCGGCCGGGACCGCTACTGTGGGACCCGGTGCCGCACCGCTAGCTTTTTTTTCTTTTGCCGTACATGACGATCGAATACGTTGATATTCCGCCGACGATGGCCACGCCGAAGATGAGCATCGCCAGGTACAGAACGTCCAGTCGCCGGATGGACGCGACCTTCATCCTGGTCTCCGAGTCAAGGCTCTGCATCTCCATTTCCAGGATTTTCTTGGTGGTGTCCATCTCCTGCTTGGAAAACACGTGCACGAACTGGTGGAAGAGGTGCCGGGCATTGTTGATGCGCTCCTTCAGGCCCTTAACCTCGCCCTGCTTCTCGGTGATGAAGCTGATATTGCTGTCGATGGCGCTGAAGTTCCGGTCGATGCCGGCTATGACCGAAATGATGTTCTTCGAATATTCGGCCGGGTGGCACGACACGCATGAATCAACGGTGATAATATCAATGGAGGAGCGCTGGATATTGTGGGCCCCGTGGCACGAGGAGCATCCCGGTTCGCCGCTTTTCTGGACAGTTTCGTAATGGGGACCCCGCTTGAACTGTTCCAGGGCCAGGACGTGGCAGCCGGTCCTGCCGCAGAACTCGGAAATGGTCTTCCGCACCGGCTTGCCGATGAAATTCGCGAGCTTGCTCTTCGCCTTCACCTTGTCGTTGACGGTGGGATCGCCGCCGTGGCACAGGGAGCATTTGTTTCCCGCTGCCGCATGGACGCTTTTACGCCATTCGTCCACGGGCTTTTTCAGTTGCTGGTTTCCCTGGCCCTCGTGGCAGGAAACGCAATAATCCGTTTCATTCCCGCCGCCGGATTTTTTCTCTTTCTCGGCCTGGAGGGGCGCTCCGGCAGCCGTAAGAAAAAAAACAGCCAGGGATGATAGAATCACGATATGTTTCATATGTTAAACGGCTCCTCTTAATATATATCGACATGAAAGAGCTTTAACACAAGGACCGCCGCCAGAAGAATAAGATTTGTATACACCCCGGCAACGCAATCGTCAATCATAATTCCCAGTCCGCCCCGGAGGCTCTGCAATTTTCCGGCGGGCCACGGTTTGAGGATATCAAAGAACCTGAATACGAAGAAAGCGGCAACGGCTATCTTTATATTGAAGGGATAGAACAGGACGCTGATCCAGTATCCCATAATTTCATCAATCACGACCTGCTCCGGATCCTTCACACCGAAGTATCTTTCACCGTCATCGGCAAGCTTCATGAAGGGATAGAAGAGAGCAACGACAGCGATGAGGTTAACGACCCAGCTGATCTCGCCGGAGAGCAGGAATACGATGAAATAGAGTGCCATGCCCACGAGGGTCCCCGCCGTACCCGGAGCGACCGGGCTGTGCCCGGCATAAAATGCGGTGAACAGGAATTCCTTTATCCTCATGCCTGGGTATTCGTGTCCTCTTTCGGTTTTTCAGGGAGGAAAAGGCGCCAGTTGGTGAAGAGATACCGCAGGCCGGACAGGGCCGTGAGGATCGTGACACCCAGCATGATCCAGTAGGGAACCGACTGGTGGGTTATGTAGATCCCCGTTTTGCGCACGAAGTATATCATTATGATAATGACGATGGAAATCATCTGGAAGGCCGTCTTGACCTTGCCGAACCGGCTCGTCTTGAGGATCTGGCCGCGCCGGATCGCCAGGTAGCGCATGAAGGTGATCAGCACGTCGCGTCCCACGATCACCAGGATCATCCAGAAATCGAAAATTTCGAGGTATGGGTCAAGGACCATGAGGGCGGCCAAGACCGATATGACCAGAAACTTGTCGGCGAGGGGATCGATGAATATCCCAAACTCGGATTCCTGGTTGAGCTTGCGGGCGCTCCATCCGTCAAGCATGTCGGTAAAGGACGCCACCGCGAACAGGATGAGGGCGTAGATCCACATTTTTTCGTATATGAGATAGATGAGGAGCGGGATCAGCACGATCCTCGAGAGAGAGAGCAGATTGGGTATGGTAAAGATGAACCTCGGTATTTTCATGCGATTTCACCTGCCAGGTCGTACTCGGTCGCTCCGGTAACCCGTGCATTGACAATCGAATTAACCGGAACATCCCCTGCGGTCAAGTAAAAAATACCGTCCACCTCCGGCGCGTCGTAGATGGACCTGCCGGCCCAGGTCGAGTCATCGATCCTCTCCTCCACGATGACCGGCACCACGCTTCCCTCCATGGCGGCGAGCTTCCGCGACGATAGTTCCTGCTGCAGGGCCATGAGACGGTTGTAGCGTTCCTTCTTCACCGCCGCCGGCACCGGGTCGTTCAGGTCCCACGCACGGGTGCCTTCTTCAGGGGAATACATGAAGGCCCCCACCCGGTCGAGCATCGCCTCTCCGAGAAAACGCAGCAGTTCCTCAAAGTCCCCTTCGGATTCGCCGGGATATCCCACCATGAAGGTCGAACGGATCCTGATGTCAGGCACGCGGCCGCGCAGCTTCGTCACAAGGGAGCTGTAGGTCCCGGCATCGCCCCGGCGCCCCATGGAGCGGAGGACGGGGCCGCTCACATGCTGGAACGGTATGTCGATGTAGGGCACCACCTTGTCAACGCCCTCAAGTATGGAGATGATGCCGTCGTCAAGGTGATCGGGATGGCAGTACATCAGCCGGATCCACTCCACGCCGTCGATGCGGGCCATGCCCTCCACCAGCCCGCGGAGACCCGTGTCACGCCACCGGTAGGCGGCGATGTCCTGCGCCACGACGACCAGCTCCTTCACTCCCCGCGCCGCCTCCCTCCGGGCATCGCCCAGGACCAGGTCCGGCGGCCACGACTCATGGGGCCCGCGGATAAGGGGGATCGCGCAGTACGCGCAGTTGTTGGAGCACCCGTCCGAGATCTTGATGTAGGCGTAGGACAGCCCCGGCAGGAGCGGTTCCCGGAGCGGCTCCGGCGGCAATGTCGAGATACCGAGATCCCTGCTCATCCGCTCGACGAAGCGGCCGTCAGGCAGGCCGTACAGAAAATCGATTTCCGGTATGTCCCTGAGGATATCCTCTCGGTACCGCCCGGACAGGCACCCTGCCACCACCACCCTGCGGCCAAAATTGCGCTTTTCCGGCCCGTCTTCCCGGTAAAACCGCTTCAGGTTCTTTTTCCCGGACGACTGCTGCTGTTCGATAGCGTCAAAAATGACCTCGATAGACTCTTCCTTGGCCTCGGTGATGAAACCGCAGGTATTGATAATGATGATATCGGCATCTTCAGAGGATTCGGCATGACAGTAGCCGGCCGCCGACAGGGCTCCGTTGATCCGCTCGGAATCGACCAGGTTCTTGGCGCACCCGAGGGAAATGATATAACAGGAGATGTCCCGGGATGAAAACACGGCAGGTTACCTCAAATCATGTTCAATCGATTAGCGAATTCCTGACCCCCGTCCCCCGGAGGGGGCCCGTGGCAACCGATACTATCTTGTTCATACCTACTGGCTTATTATTATACGACACTGCAATTATTATTTCACACATAATCATTGGGATTAATATTGCGGCCGCTGATGCATGCCCACGCGGGGGACCAGGAAAAGCATATATATACACCGGTGGACGGAGGGCATGCTGTGATGAATAATAAAGCCGATGTCAGATGCCCCCTCAGGGGATCGGGGGGATCATCAGCCCCCTCCGGGGGACGGGGACAACTGTCTCTTACCAGTCCTTGACCACGATATGGTACAGGTTCGGGTTCTGGACGTCCTTTTTCCAGGTTATGACCTTGTTTGCCACCTGGCCCGCTGCCCCGAAGGAGAATTCCTTTCCATTGATGCGGGCCTTGATGCCGCCGGCATTCCCGATCTTAATCTGGATGTACTCGGTCGCCTCCCAGCGCTCAACCTGGCCCTGGGGTATGAACCCGCGGACCTTGCGAACGCCGTCCAGATACAGCTCTATGAAGGATTTCTGCACAAATTCAGCCTCAAATACGATTTTAAGGCTCTGGCGGTTCTGGGCCTCGACGCTGGTGCTGTCGGCGGTCGTTTTTTCATCCTCTTTGGCGACCGTTTCTTCAACTTCCTTCTTTTCTCCCAGAGAAACCATGATCTTGGCCCTGTTCTCGGTGAGGCCCTTGAGGGTGAAGGTCACGTCCCGGGGGCATCCCTCGATGGCGAGGGTCCTGGGTTCTTCAATTTTCAGCTTGACGACCTTTTTGCCGGGGAGGAGCTCCAGGGCCACGGTCTCTCCATTGACGCTTTTCAGGAGAAATACCACTTCCTTGTTGTCGACCAGGAACTGGACGGCTTCGTTTTTATACACCAGGATGAAGCCCTTGTTGTTGGAAAGCTGGAGGTTGCGAAGGTTTTCAATCTCATGTTCCTTGTTTTTCGCGTATTCTTCTTTTATAGTATCGGTGGAATCATCGCTGGAGATATCAACATTTGACGTAAAAAGGGACTTGATCCCCCAGATGAGGAAAATGGACACAATGACGATCCCGGCGATCAGGAGGACATTGCGGTTTTTATTAAGGAACGAAGACGCCACCATGCTGATATTGGACTTCGTCGGCCTGGTCAGTTCTTCCAGGGGCGTTGCGCTTTCCCCGATCTTGTATCCCTTGTAAGCCTGTACTATGGCTTCCACATCAAGCTTGAGGAATTCCGAGTACGTGCGGAGAAAACCGATAAGATAGGTTTCGCTGGGAAACTTGTCGAATTTCTCTTCCTCGAGAGCCTGGAGATATATCGGGCTGATATTGGTCTCCTTGACAACGTCCTTGATGGATATTTTTCTGGCTTCCCGCGCCTGACGTAAAGTTTCGCCGATGCTTTCCAAGATCTACTCCTCTGATATCATTGGATTTTTAATTACACGGGCCCGTGACGGCACATCAAACTTGAAAATACCGTTCGGCAGGCTGACGTTCGTTTTCAGTTCGGAAAACTTTATGTCAACCTTTTTTCCCGTTGACGTCTCGCCCTGGGCCCGGACGATAAAATAACGTTCCGATACCCACAGTTTCATCTTTCGGTAACCGCTCCGGCTCTCCTTCTGCTTCAGGATGAGAGTGTATCGCTTGGTGCCGTCATCCTGTGTTTCCGGCTGTTCTTTGGAGGCGAAACGGTAATGATATTTCGAAAACAGCCAGTTCAGGCCGCTCCTGGACCCCGTGGTGAAGATACCCGATTCGGAATTGAGGTCTTGTTCAGCCACGACATTCATGGATGGGATGTAAATCCACATTGTCTTACCATTCGAAACGATTTTCTGCCCATAGGGCTGGCTGAACTCTATGCACAGCTTGTTATGGGCCTTGTATTTTATCGTGCCGGTCTGCTGGTTCGTCCTGCCGCCTTTATCGGACATAATGGTAAAATTGGCCTGGTACGAATCCAGTTTGCCGAAGTTGCTCTTAATATTATCGACGATATCACTGACCGTGGTAAAGTCGAATTTAAATGCATACAGACCGGTGGCCGAAACCGCAATCAATGCGATCATCGATACAAACAGTGCCGCTCTGCCAGATAATTTCATGATATAATGAACCTGCCGGTAAGATAAACAGACCTAAATTTGGGGTCAATGTATATTATCGTGCCTTTAAAAGTCAATCGGAAATTTAATATTATAGCCGCACCATAGCCGCTCCGACAGTGTCAGTTCATAAACCGCAGTCAGAACGGACGGCCCTGCTTTTCCGGGACTCCTGACCGCAGCGTTAAAGGAAATTATCACACCGTCAGTAATGATTTCATCACGCCTATTGCCGGCGAATGCGACAGAACAATGGATGACGGGATAATCACGAAGAACAGGGCCTTGAATTGAGAATGATTTTAACAGACTTCAAGTAATTTAGGAATCAGCAATTCACCGGGATAGTAAAAAAATTTTTTTTAATTAATGGTTGACCAAAATCCGCACTTAAAAGAACGAACTTATCAGACATAACGATAATTTTTTTTCGCAATATTTTCTTCTCCATTAAAAAATAACAGTAAAAATACTGGACAAATAAATTAATAGTTGTAACGTTGCAATGTATAGAATACTTGCCATTCTGCCGTATGAAGCTAGTACAGACTTTATTCTTGCGACTATTAAAGCAGCGTTTGCCTTACAATGAACCAGTGCAATATCATGGACCCCATCGTGAAAATTGCATCAACAACATCAGACAGGATCTACCATGAAAGCAATATTTATCGGGAACAGGAAATTCAGGGAAATCGATCTTATTGATCTCAAGCGTGACGAGGATTTCGTCCGGCTGATTGATGAATATTCTCTGATGGAATCCCCCATAATTTATTTTTCAGCGGGGGACGCAAAAATAAAGGAAATCCTGATAAAAAAAGAACCGACCTTCTCGGCCTGATCCTTCATTCGATAAACCGGAGCGTGTAAAGCGGTATCACAACCGCTTTTTTTAGTCTTCAAGACTGCCGTGACTGAACCGCGGTGAGCCATTGACCATCACCAGCCCGTACATGCCGCTAGTGGCCGGTCCGGGATTGAACAGGGCCGGTTTCCCGTCCCTGTGGTACTTGATATGGGTATGGCCGAAAAGCACCGCATCGACCTTCCTGTTGCGCCCTTCCCTCTCGATCGGCCCGTAATCGTTGTGCACGCCGAACTGGTCGCCGTGCGCCACCATGAACCGGGCCGGACCGGCATCGAAAAAGGCGACCCGCTCCATGTCGATGGCGCGGGCCAGGTCAATATTGCCGCTCACGCGCACCACCGTGACCCCGTCCGGTATCTCAACATGAAAGAGGTCGTTGACGCCGTCGCCGCAGTGGACGAGGCAATCAAAGGGATATTCCCGGGCCAGTATGCGGGCAAGCTTGCCGTGGCTCCCGTGGGAATCCGATACAACCAGTATTTTTTGCATGGCAGGTCACGCGAGGTCGACAAGCATCAGGGTGCAGTCGTCATTGACAACGACATCGGGGCCCGTCACGAATTTCTGTATCATTCTGAACTTGTCGATGGGTGTTTTCCCCTTCATCATGAGGATATCGCTGACGAGCTTTTCCCCCACCGGCAGGTCATCTCCGTCGATTATATCCAGGATACCGTCGGTTACCGCGAAAATACTCGTAGGCCCGTTCAACTTGATGGCATAGGTTTCAAAATCAGCGCCGGCAATGGGTCCCAGGAAGGAATCATTCCCTTCAAGCTGGATAAATCCGCCGCCGTCGATGCAGTACGGGTTCGGGTGGCCGGCGTTGGCATACATCAGCTCCCTGGTCGACGGATTGAAGAGGGCGCAGAAGGCGGTAACGAAGGATTCGACGGGAAGGTTTCCGGTCAGCTCATGGTTCATCATGGTCATGATGTCGCCGGGGATGTCGGTCTTCTGGAGGGCGTTGCGGAACACCATTTTAACGATGGCGGTGAACAGCGAAGCTGAAATGCTGTGACCGGAAACGTCCGCAATGAAAAAGATGACCCGGCCGTCGCGAAATATGACATAGTCGTACAGGTCGCCGCCGATATCCGACAGCGGCATCGACCAGGTATTGATCTTCACCTTATCGGTATTGACGTTCGGTTCAGGGAACAGGTATTTCTGCAGCTTCCGGGCCATCAGGAGCTCAACCCGAATGAACTCGTTGAAATTGATCATTTCGCCGATCTTAAGGCCGTTTTCCACCCTTTTAAGCATGACCTCGGTCTGTTCCGGCTTGCGGATGAAATCATACACGCCAAGCTTGTAGCTTTCCACTATGTTGTCGGGATTGTGCTCTCCGGAAACCATCAGGACCGGCACATGGGTGAGATTGGTTTCCTTCAACCTGCGAAGGAAGCTCAGGCCGTCCATTTCCGGCATGTTCATGTCGAGCATGATGAGGTCAACGGATACGGACTCAAGCCGTTCCAGGGCCTCTTTGCCGTTCGAAGCGGTGACAACATCGTAGCCCGAAGAGGACAGGATACGCACCAGGAGCTTCCGTATCTGCTCCTCGTCGTCGATGACCATTATCTTTTTTTTCATTATAATCTTACGAAAACCAATCAAGCGTCAGTCATTCCGCAACCATGAATAACTGCGCAAACCATCAATAATGCAAAGAAATCACGGCTGCATTAGATATCGCGTTTTAAGGAGCAATTGTCAAGACTAAAATAAAGGGGGATTATCGTCTGGAAGATCGCCGTTCCTGGACGAAAACGGCCCAGAATGCCAGCGAAAGGACCAGAAAAAAGACCATGGTATTCCTGGTCAGGACCGAACCTTTTTTGCGTCTTTCGAGGAGGAGTTCCAGGTACGCCTTGCGGTTTGTGTCGATTTCCTCGCCGTTGTAGACCCGCTTATCGAAAAAGGCCAGGGAATTCTTGACCGATACGCCCTCGGCGTCAAAATAGCTGTAACCGGCAAAGACCTGGGGATCGCGCAGGATAAGGTATGCCTTCTTGTAGTTGGTGCTGATATTGTCCTTCGCGGAGAGCAGCTGTTCAACTTTCGGCTCGACGGAGAGGATGGAATAATAGGCGACCACAGCCAGAATCACGGCGACCGCCAGGGTCGTTACGGCCGTAATGAGATATATTTTGCTGTCATCAATTTTTTTCATTCACTTTATCCTTCAGCACATCGAGAATGTTCTTTTTTTCGCATCCGGTCAGCTCAAAGCCGATGTTTTTTTCATCTATAAAAGAGCGCTCAAGGGCCTTTTCGTTCAGGAGCTTTTCCCTGTCCGAGCCAAGGAGAGTCACCAGGGGCATGATCTCGCTTTCGGTAAAGGTTTTTTCCGCTTCTATGATTCCGGTATCAAAGGGAAGCACGATGGGAAGATGGAAGGGAACAGTCAGCACGCGGGTCTTCCCGTCCTTGAAAACAATCAGTCCTTTCAGGTCAACGAAGGCGGTATCGCTGTTTTCATTCTGGATTCCGGTGCTCAGCGACAGCTTGTAGAACTCCTTGTTGTCCTTGACCACCGGCTCTATCTTGAGGGTCGGGGATACGAGCTTTTCCGGCATCTTCGCGCACCCGGTGAAAACAAGGCCGGCGCCCAGGATTGCAATCAATGCCGTCTTTATGCTTTTCATTTTCATATCTCGCCTATATAAACTTGCTGTGATGTTCCGCGGGCTGTTTCAGATGTATGCATCGGCCGCGCTTTTTAAACGGCAGCTTTCAAAACAAGCTGCTCGTATAATTGATTTTAGTCAAGAAAAATATACCCCTCCTCCATAAAAGCTTGACATGGCCGATTCAAACTTCCTATATTCACAGTGCCGGTCACCGGCATAATCAGACCTGCTTCTTCTTCGTCTTAATCACTGGATATTCCTGACCGCCACAACGAGAAGAAACAGGCATACATTATATCACCTGGAGAACATGCATGAACATCTCGAGACACAGGTCGGTTATCCTGACAACACTGTTCATCCTTCTTGCTTCCTTCACTTACTGCAAGCAGAAGGAGAATGGATTCGCCAAAAACACATCGTCACCCGAAATCAATGACACGGCGCTCCTCTTTGCCGGCAAGGACCTGCCGAAGGAATCCAAGCTGTACCGGTACAGCCAGTCCGCTTTCTACAAATCGTACCGGCAGCAGATGGCTTCGTCCTGGAACAGCATGCAGAAGCCGAACCTCCAGAAAATAACCGACTGGTGGCAGAAGCACCGTCCGTCACGGCCCAGCGGAAGCGTCCTGTACCCCTTCAGCGGGCCAGACATCATGAACGCCCTCACCTTTTACCCGGACTGCGACAGCATCATCATGTTCGGCCTGGAGCCGCCGGGAGTGATACCGAACCCGGCGGGAATGTCGGCCGACCAGATCACCCGCGGGCTTAACGGGCTCCGGGGATCCCTTGGCGACATTCTTCACATGAACTTTTTCAAGACCGAGGGGATGGCGGCGGAAATGAGCAACAAGTCCTTCAACAGCATCGGCGGCATCATCATGTACTTTCTCGCCACCAACGACTACACCATTGTTGACGCGAGAAAAATCGCCATTGACGCGAAAAGCACCGTGGTGCCGGGCACGGATTCGGACGACCGCATCAACTGGCAGAACCCGCCGAAATCCCGCATCCCCGGCGTGGAAATAAGCTTCCGCAAGGGCTCCGGCAAGACGAAAACCGTCCGCTATTACATGCTTAACGTGATCGACCATGCGCTGGAGACCAGCTCGCCCAACTTCCTCCCTTACCTCAGGAAGGAAGGCCCTTACGCGACAATCATCAAGTCCGCATCGTACCTGATGCACAACGACAACGTGAAGTTCACGAAGATCCGCGCCGCGATACTGGAGTCGACCAACTACCTGGTCCAGGACGATTCCGGCATACCCCTCCGCTACTTCAAGCCGGACAGGTGGAAGCTCGCCTTCCACGGCTACTATGACGGACCCATCGGCCTCTTTGCCAACCGGATGCAGCGCGACTTAAAGAAGGCGATGGACGAAAAGTCCACCGGCAGGCTTCCCTTCAGCTACGGATATGTTTATAAACCGGGACAGTCGAACCTGATGACGGCCGAGAAGATCAGGTAGCGGGCCAAACAAAGCTGAACGCAGAAAAGGCGCGGGACAAATACCGCGCCTTTTCATTTTCATGCTGGTATCCGCCCATCAGGCATTCCGTGTTATCAGATAAATCTTTTCTATATGAGTTTGGCGGTGAGACCGAAACCGAATGACGTTACGCTTTTGTTCATCTTGATCAGGTTGTACATCGCCCGGTCGGTGAAATAGAAATACCGGGCGGCGCCGATCTCGAGGCTGACCTGCCTGCTGACGATCACCTTCCCGCCTATGCCGACGCCGATGTTCCTCAGATCGGGATCAAGGGGATTCTGGACCCGGAGATAGATCTCCTGGGTCTCATAGGATACGCCGCAGCTTAAGATCAGCCTTTCATGGACCCTGCCCTCGAGGCCGAGACCGATTTTGTGCTGCAGCCTTCCCTTGTAATTCTGGGTGTTGCCGCCGAGTACCACATTGCCCGCCGAATCATAACCCGCGAACCCGAATTCGTGCAGGGCGGCGCCCGTTACCAGGTTCATGGTATTCGTCGTGCCGTAATTGCGCTGCTGGCTGAAATTGAGCTGGTATGACGCCTGTATCTCGACGGCATCGCCCGGCCTCACGTTGATGCCTGCCAGCAGATAATCGGGAAGACGCTCTTCAGCGATGGAGCTGTAGTGCCACTTCATGTCGGTAGTCTTGCCGCGGGCTATGACCTGGCTGGAATAGAGGGCCGTGAACCTGATCCTGTCCATCGGCGTGATCATGATGCCGACGAAGCCGGAGAAGCCGTCCGCCGCGGTCTTCTGCTTCATGACGCAGGCGCCCCAGTAGCCCATGGATACTTCATAGCTGAACCGGCTGTACTTCACGCCGGCAGTGACCGCCAGCCAGTCGGTGAAAGAAAAAGCGCCCCCCACCGCGCCCTGGATCCAGAAATTGGTGGCCTTGATATACTGCGGCGGCATCGCATAGGGCATCATCCCCGACAGGGCACCGGTGAATATGCCCGTATTCGATTTGTATTTCACCGATCCGCCGCCGGCCGGAATGTAAACGGCCGCGAAAATCGCGCTCCTGCCGATCTTGCCGATAACCGCGAGGTTCGGTATGGTAAATGAGGGCGTCGCATCATGGTAGTTTGCCCATACCAGCCGGTGTTCATACAATTTCATGCCCCCCTGGTTTCCCAGGTCAAGATACATCCCATCTTTCAGTTTCACCAGGCCGACCGGGTTATAGTAGACCGAATCGGGTGAGCTGATGGTCGCCGCCCGGGCCATGGTCCTCGTAAAACTTGTGCTATGGCTGTACGTATAGGCAAAAATATTCGTCGTAAAATATAATACCGTAAACAGCAAATATCCAGCCATGATTGACGGTTTTTTCATATGGTCCTCCTGGAAAACTGTAGATTAAGTCATGCACCTGACGTAAAAGACGACCCGAGAGGCCGCCAACTTCAACAATACAGCCCCTTCACAAACCTATTGTTTCCCTCATCATCGTGAGTCCCGATTACATGGGACCTCTCGCCTTGAGAGATTTATTCATTATCCACCATCTCACCATGCCTTCCAATGCAGCAGCCATCTTCCCTGAATTTATTGCAAATGTTCGCAAAGGCTTTATATGGTATGCTATACCTGTATGCAATCTAACACAAAGGGGGAAATAATTCAATAGATTTATGACTGGAAGCTGTACCGGAGTCGCGATGATGGAAATGTGATAAAAAAGGGCTGTCCGACACCGGTCAGACAGCCCTTTACGTTACTAACTAAACTGCTTGTTACAGAATTTTCGCGGTAAGGCCCGCTCCAAAAGACGTGACGCTCTTGTTCATCTTGATCAAGCCGTACATTGCGCGGTCGGTAAAATAAAAATACCTGGCTCCGCCGATCTCAAGGCTGATCTGCTCATTGATGATGAGTTTGCCGCCTATGCCGACGCCGATGTTCACGAGGTCCGGATCAAGCGGGTTCTGCACCCGGGGATAAATCTCCTGTGTTTCATAGGATACCCCTGCGCTCAGGAGCAGCATCTCGTGGACCCTGCTTTCAATGCCGAGGCCGAGTTTATGCTGCAGTTTGCCTTTGTAATTCTGGGTATTTCCGCCGAGGATGGCATTGCCCAGAGAATCATAGCCTGCATACCCGAATTCGTGAAGTGCGGCACCGGTGGCCAGGTTAATGGTATTTGTCGTTCCGTAATTGCGCTGCTGGCTGAAATTCAGCTGATAGGAGAACTGGATCTCGACAGGATCAGCCGGTTTTACATTGATACCGACCAGCAGGTAATCGGGAAGCCGCTCTTCAGCGATCTGGCTATAGTGCAATTTCATGTCAGTGGTCTTGCCACGGGCTATGACCTGGCTGGAATAAAGGACCGTGAAGTTGATTTTTTCCATGGGGGTGATCATGATGCCGCCGAAACCGGAGAAGCCGTTTGCCGCGGTCTTTTGCTTCATGACAGACCCTGTTCCATAGTAACCCATTTGCACTTCATAGCTGAACTGGCTATATTTCATACCGGCCGTTACAGCGAGCCAATCGGTCAGAGAAAAAGCGCCGCCCACTGCTCCCTGTATCCAGAAATTAGTGGCCTTGATTTTCTGCGGAGGAGGGAACCCTGCCGGCATCATACCGGACAACGAACCGGTCAAAATCCCCATGTTCTTTTTGTAGTTAACTGAACCGCCGCCGGCAGGAATGTACATAGCCGCGAAGATCGCCCCTCTGCCATTCTTGTAGGCAAGAGCGAAGTTCGGTATGGTAAATGACGGAGTCGCGTCATGGTAGTTCGCCCAGACCAACCTGTGCTCGTACCGCTTCATACCGGGCTGGTTCCCCAGGTCGAGGTACAGGCCATCTTTAATTTTTGCCAAGCCGACCGGGTTATAATAGACAGAATCCGGCGTGCTGACGGTCGCCGCTCTGGCCATGGTCCTGGTAAAGCTTGTGCTGTGGCTGTACGTATAGGCATAGAGATCGCCTACGATGAATGCAGAAGCAAACAGGATTGCTCCCAACACTACTAACGTTTTCTTCATACTGTCCTCCTTAATAAATTTAAAGACTTTGTTTAAATCTTCCTTAAGCAAGAGACTTCTGAATAATAAAATACCTGACCCCAACAGCCCCGCTCTCACGTACAGGTGTTATCAGAATCAGGCTTTATTCCTTTTTTATTTTTAATAAATTATAATATGCAAAATATTATGTCAATATATTTTTTTAGTGGAACTGATTTTATCGGTTAAAAATGACATTGTGTATAACAGGTGTTCAATCTTAGATCCATCCGGGTTTAACAGACGTTACAAACCATCTCAACGGCACAACACATCACCCCCATACAACAACAAAATCGAGGACAATGAAGCCGGGGACTGTATCCTTCAAGACGGCAAAATTATTAAAATAATGCTTGCTTTTTATTGCACAACGGGCTATGGCCAACTCTGATACAGCATGCGTACTGATAATAACGCCGGATAATGTGCCGGCTCCCGATCATCCCATAACACATAACAGGACGGAAACCGCCGTACTATGTTCAAAAAAAAGCAGCCGTTGGCCGACCTCGCTGTTGTTGAACGCCAGATATTCAATCTGACCAAACTGGTCAATATCAACAGCATGATCAACTCCACCCTCGACATGGGCAGACTGATGACCGTCATCATGGAAACGATCAAGGACATCATGGAGACCGAGGCCAGCACGCTCCTGCTCTACGAGGAAAAAGAGAACGACCTCGTCTTCAAGGTCGCCCTGGGAGAAGCGGGCAAGGAACTCACCGAGCGCTACCGCGTGCGGCTGGGGCAGGGGATTGCCGGATGGGTCGCAGAAACACGCAAGCCCATCTTCATCAACAACGTCTATGAAGACCGTCGCTTTGACCCTGAATTCGACAAGATCACCGGCTTTACGACACGATCGATCATCTGCACGCCCCTGCTCTTCAAGGGCAAGCTCCTCGGCGTCATCCAGGCGATCAATCCCATAGACCGGCCCGGATTTACCGAGGAAGACATGAACCTCTTCAAGGTGTTCGCCGAACAGGCCTCCCTGGCGGTGCAGAACGCCATATTCTTCCAGAACGCGCTGGAAGAGGAACGGATAAAAAGCGAGCTCACCTCCGCGCGGACGATCCAGGAGGCCCTGATACCGGACGTCAACATGCGCCTCGGCCCCATCACGATCACCGCCAAGTCGGTAACGGCGCGCGAGATCGGCGGCGAATTCCACGGCATCTTCCGCCTTGACGGCGACCATATCGGCATCGCCCTCGGCGACCTGCACGTCAAGGGCGTGCCCGGTGGCCTGCACGCGTCAATCGTGAGCGGCGCCATCAGGGCCCTGGCAAAGATAAAAGGAAAAAACCCGGTCGAGCTGGTGAGGCTGCTCCACCTGATCATGGAGCATGACGAGAGGCCCGTGCGCAACGCTTCGCTCCTCTACGGCGTCCTTGATCTTCCGGAAAGCAAGCTCCGTTTCCTCAACGCCGGCGTCGCCTATCCGATCCTTGTGCGGGACGGCGTCGCGCGCTATCTCAGGTTCGGCAAGAGGAGCCTGGGGCAGAATATAGAAGAGGCGAAAAGCGTCGCGGTTTCCCTCATGGCCGGGGACCTCTTCGTCGTGGTCTCCGACGGCATTCTCAGGATAAAAAACCGGATGGGGAAGCACCTCGGGCTGAAGAGCGTTATGCGCTTCCTTGAAAGAGGTTTCGATCCGTCGGAGGACATCATCGAATCAATCCTCGGTTTTGCGCGCGATTTCGCCGATGAGCTGGGGATCAGGGAAGATATATCCGTCATCGTGCTGCGGGTGGATTGAGACGCAACAAAAACTTCTTGCAAAAAATACGCGGAGACGTCAGCATTCTCCTATAGAGAGAAAAAAAAGGGGGGGGGCCATGAGCAATTTTGTGTCGGTCATTTTCTGCAGAAACTGCAACTCGCGCTTCGTGGAAATATCGGAATGGACCTCTGACGGAAAGGCCATCGTTCAGTGCCGCTCCTGCAACAACAAGGAAATACTCACCAACTTTACCCTCGGCAGGGGGAAGATCAGCAATACCGAACTTATGAATGCGCGGGACACCATGGCCAAGCGCGGCAGGTACGAAAAATAGCGCTACTTCCTGGAAAAAAGCCTCTTCAAAATCACGCCGCAGAAGAACATCATGGTCCTGACGAATCTGCCGATGCGCCACGGCTTGGAAATGATGCGATAGAACCAGTCAAGACCCCGCTCCATGAAATAGGCAGGGGCCTTCTTTATTTCACCTGAAATAATATCAATGCTTCCCCCGACGCTGATGAAGATCGTGTTTTTAAATTCGCCTTTGATGGTGTGTATCCACCGGTCCTCCTTGGGGAAGCCCAACCCGACAAAAACTATGTTGGCTTCGGATTTCCTGATCGCCTCGATGACGGATTTTTCCCGCTCCGGGTTGAAATAACCGCCGTGCCGTCCGACTATTCGAATCTTGGGGAAAGACTTCTTGATATTGAAAAAGGCCCGCTCCGCCACTTCCGGCTTTCCACCGACAAGAAATATGGAGAATTCCTTGATCTCCGCGATCCGGACAATATCCATCATGAAGCTCAGGGTGGGGATCCTCTCCCGTATGGGGGTTTTCAGGACTTTGCCCGCCCACTGTATACCGGCGCCGGCGGGCAGATGCATGTCGGCGGCCCCGGAAATGAGGCGAAGGTCCGCATTGCTCTTAAAGCGCTGTATCTTGTACGGGTTGAGGGAAATGACATGGTAGACGCCGCCTGCTTTTATCATTTCCATGATGCGCACCACGGCCTGGGCCCTGGTGATATTATCCACCCCCACACCCATGATGTTGGTAATTCTGGCATCGCTCAGGTCAACCTGATTGTATTCAAGGATAAGGTCCCGTTCCTCTTTGTATGAATCGTAGTACACGGAATTGTCCTTCATGTATTCCTCCTTGTGTCTCCTGATAACGGCGCCGCCGGGCGAGCCGTGAGCGCCATCGTTACACCTGGCGATTGCACTCGGTCTTATTGTATTGGTGTGAATAATTAACCCGGCTTGTCAGCCTGTCAATAAGAATTCCGATTATGTCATATAGAAAAGATAGCGGTACTGCCGCGTTATAAAAAAATGGTTGCATAAAACGAAACCGCCGATGATAAACCGTTCAGAGAGGTCCTTCATGAGCAGGTTGAATGATATTGTTTTATTTTCACAATACGACTTCCCCAACAGGGTCGTCATCGAGCCGGAAAAACGCTCGTCGAAACTCCACGAAAGCCTTTTTGACGTCATAGCCACCTACAATCCGGGCGTGATCGTCAAGGCCGGCCTGGGAAGCGGCCACCTGCTCTACGAGCTCGCGAAAGGCTCCGAGGCTTATATCGTCGTGGTTGAGCCGTCGATGAAGATCATCAGGGATTTCATTGACGGTCATTTCGAGGACCCGGTCATCAAGAAGATCCACTTTATAAACGGTGAATTCAACCAGTTCCCGATAGATTACTACGCCGCGGACCTGCTCGTCTGTATCGACAACCTGGATTTTCTCGAATCGGGGAAAGTCGTGGATGAATTCAGGCGGGCCCTCCAGTTTGACGGAGTCCTCTTCATGGCGGGTATCGTCCTGTTCGATGATGACATCGAGGGAATCTATGATGACTTCATGAAGGCGGCGTTCCCCCTGCATAACGACTACTACCTCCGGGACGACCTGAAGACCGTCATGACACTGAACGAGTTCAAGTTCGTCAAGGGCTCCATCGACTATTACCCGGTCGACCTGTTCCTCCTGGCCAATTATTTCAATGCCTATTTCCAGACCGGGACCGACGCAGCTCTGGGTGTAATCGATGATAATCATGACGAATTCGTCAGGCTTTACGGTCTCGAGAAGAGCACGATATCCGAGCCGTACTATATCAGCATCTACCTGCGCGAAAAACCGAAGGATACCCAGTGATTTTTTCTGCGCCAGAATGCTTTTCCGATAGACAGGTTATCAGTCTTTTATAGACCGATACAGAACACAATGGATAGCGAATCGTGGAATTCATAGTCAAGCCATCGCGCCTGAAAGGCGCCGTCATCATCCCCGGATCCAAGTCGCATACCATCCGGGCCCTTGTATTCGCCCTCCTGGGATCGGGCGAATCATTCATCGAAGAGCCTCTCGACTCATCTGACACGCGCTCGTGCCGCTCAATGATACAGAGGTTCGGCGCCCGTATAGAAGAATCGGCCGGCGGATGGAACGTCACCGGGACCGGGGGCGCCCTGACAGCGCCTGACGACGTGGTCGATGTAGGGAATTCGGGGACGACCCTGTATATCGGGCTCGGCATCGCGTCCCTTGCCGACGGATACACCGTGTTCACCGGCGACCACCAGATCCGCAGCCGTCCGGCCGAAGGTCTCATGGCATCCATACAGGACCTGGGCGGCACAGCCTACTCGACCAGGGGCAATGGTATGCCTCCGATTGTTATCGGAGGAAAAATCGCCGGGGGCACAACATCCATCAAGGCTGTCACCTCGCAGTACCTGACGTCGCTCCTGATAGCCGCGCCCTGCGCCACGGGTGATACGGTGATCCGGGTTCCCCTGCTCAATGAAAAACCTTACGTGACCATGACCATGAGCTGGCTCGACCGGCTGGGCATCAGGTATACGACCGATAACTATCAGTCCTTCTCGATACCGGGCAGGCAGCGCTATCCGAATTTCCGCGAATACATCGCCGCCGACTTTTCATCGGCGACATTCTTCCTGGTGGCCGCCGCCATTACCGGTTCCGAACTTGTGCTGAAAGGGCCCGACTGGAACGATACCCAAGGCGACAAGGAGGTTGTTAATATCCTCAAAGCCATGGGCGCCGAGGTGAACATCGGCGATAAGACGATAACTATACGTGGCGTCCGGCTTAAGGGTGGAGTCTTCGATTTGAACGCCATACCGGATGCACTGCCGGCGCTATCGGTTGCCGCCTGCTTCGCCGAGGGCGAAACCAGTCTCATCAACGTGCCGCAGGCCCGCCTCAAGGAAACTGACCGCATTAGGGTCATGCACGACGAGCTCGCTAAAATGGGAGCGGACATTGATGAACGTCCCGACGGATTGGTAATACGTAAAAGCTCTCTCCGGGGATGTCGTGTCAAAGGACACCATGACCACCGCGTCGCCATGGCCCTGGCAGTGGCGGGGCTCGCCGCAGAGGGTGAGACCATCATTGAAACGGCCGAGTCGGTCTCGGTCACTTTTCCGAATTTTCCCGATCTGATGATATCAATCGGCGCAGATATTACCCGTAGGGAGTAGAACTATGGCGGTACGCGGAATACGGGGTGCCACAACGGCCCCCGCCAACACGAAAAGCGATATCGTGGCCAGGACAAAGGAAATGCTTGAGACACTGGTCAGGCTCAATGATATCCGGACTGATGACATAGCATCGGCAATTTTTTCAGTAACCGAAGACCTGAACGCGGAATTCCCGGCAGTTGCCGCCCGCCAGATGGGGTGGTTGTACACACCACTTTTCTGCACGATGGAGATACCGGTTCAGGGAAGCCTAAAAAGCTGCATCCGCGTTCTGTTGCACGTCAATACCGATCTTAAACAGGAAGAAATGAAGCATGTGTATCTTCATGAGGCGGAAAAATTGCGCCCGGACCTGGGAACTGCGAGCAAGAACAAGTTTTATACATCGGAGAAATAAAACGAGCCGGCGCCGTTCCATTCATGAATTGCGCCGGCATACTATCCTACTCCTTCACTATCCTGCTTCTTATAAAGAAAATAACAATTCCCACCAGAACTACGCCAACGGCAAACAATGATGGTACTGTTTTCTCAATTAATGTTGTAATAATAACTGCAATCATCAGGGTGATATATATCAACGGGATCAACGGAAAAAGCGGCACCCTGAAGGGACGCGCCAGTTCAGGTTTTTTAATCCTGGTGTAGACCATTCCGATAACTGTCATGAGAGGAAAAATACTCAGGGCAAACCCCATGTAAATAAGCATTTTCAGGATCGCGTCAAAGCCGATGAACACGTAAAAAACAGCGATGACCATCTGCACCACAATGGCGAGGTCAGGCGTTTGGAAGCGCAGGTTTACGCGCCCCAGGGACCCGAATATAGTCCTGTCCTTGGCCATTGCGAAGGTTACGCGGGGGCCGATCATCATCTGAACTGATACTGACGAAAGCAGGATAAGGACGATGCTGGCATCGAACACAGGGCCTATGTTCGGGCCGAAGAGATTTTTCGCGGCCAGCGCTCCTATGGTGTACTTCCCTTCAGTCATGATCACATCCCCGGGAGCCGACATCAGGTATACCACGTTCATGGCGAGATAAATCACGGTGATCAGAAGCGTTCCCAGAAACAGGGCCCGGGGCAGATTCTTATCGGGATCCCGTATCTCTCCCGCGATATAGGTTGTGCCGTTCCATCCGGAGTAAGCATACATAATAATAATGAGGGCCGACCCCCATTTAAAGACAGAGGATCCATCTCCCACCTGATAGTTATCGGACAATCTGCCAACCGTAGACCAGTCCGCGAAATAGAAACCTAATGCTATGAACAAAAAGACTACTAAAAGTTTTAATATCGTCAATATGTTCTGCACCAGACTGCCTTTCTGCACACCGATCAGGTGTATCATGCTGAAAAATACAATTATTCCTGCTGCGACAAATTTCGGGAGCCATGAACCGGTGAAAATGCCTTCAGGGGAAAGCTTGTTTACATAGTTTACAGCTGTTATTGCAGACATTGAAGCAGCCAGGGAGAAACCAATGATAAGGGAGATCCATCCAGACAGGAATGAAGGCAGGTGGCCATAGATCTTTTTCAGATAAACATACTCACCGCCATCTTCAGGCCACATGGTGGCCAGTTCCGCATAGCACAGGGAACCGGTCAAGGCAATGACACCTCCTATGCCGAAAAGAACAAGCACTGCCACAGCGCTCCCCGTCATGCCAAGCACTTCACCGGTAGTCATGAAAATCCCGGTTCCTATTACATCGGCTATGATAATCATCATTGCCGTAACCAAACCTATCTGCCTTTTTAATTCCACGATAGACTCCTTATTTTATTTAAATGTCCTTTTAATAATATTTTTTCATGCCGTCAAGAACTATGCAGATTGTTCGTAAAATCAATATGGTTGGTGTGTAATCCTACAAATATACGGCAAATCAGCTATTAACTCAATAATGACTGACAACTATGCTTTGCGGTATTCCCCAGGACAGCATCCAGCAGACTACACCATCAACAATAATACGCTGAAACATATAGTTCTTATATCTATAGTTATCGTCACCTTTATATAACTTTTTCAAAATCTCATCAAGATATTTCTCAACTGCATAGGCTACAAGGCATGACACGGAAAACTTGAACACCTTCCTGAGATCAAGAAAAAACTCATACTCATCAGGCCTGAGTGTCAGATGCAGTTGGCGCCAATCCTCTTTATTCCCGCGTTTCTGGTATCTAATGCGGGTCCACGTTGCGATCATCGCATCATGATCATCCCCGATCCTTCGCATCAGGCTTGATATAATCTGATTTTTGGAATAACCGGTCAATACAATCGCTTTGGAAAGCAATCCGTAAACATGTGAATTGATATTAATAGTAGTATCTATATTCATAACCAAACCTCTTGCATGAAGACTTTTTACTACTTACGATTTAGAAAATGATTTATGAAATTTTTTTCCAGATCGCGTTTTCCAAGCAATTTTTCTTAACAATTTGATCGACCCTGCCTGATAGTTATCGGAAAAAAGTACTTGTCACAGACAAACCCATCCGGGAACAAATACTGTAAAATTCAAATTGACAATTTACAACTTGAGCTCACAATGAAGGTTATGAATATACTGCCCGGAAAACTCTTCCTGGCCCCCATGGCTGAAACTTCAACGCCGGCCCTGCGCCATGTCATAAAGGAAATATGCCCGGAAACGGTTCTTTTCTCCGAGATGCTGAGCGCCGGCGCGATCGCAGCCCACGCACCCAACAATGAGCCAATGGTTACCAGGCGTGGTTTTGACGACCCTCTCATCTACCAGATCGTCGGGTCAGATCCCGGCGTGATGGCTAGGGCCTGCTCAATTCTCTCCGACACCGGATGCTTCGGCGTGGACATCAACATGGGCTGTCCCAACCATGATATAGTAAAAAAAGGCCAGGGTGCGTACCTGCTGACCGATAACAATCGGGCGCAAAGCATCATAAAGGCCTGCCGTAAAGCCTGTCCGACACGGCTATCGGTGAAAATGCGGACCGGCTACGAGGACAGCAATGAGGAGCGCTTCATCAATTTCATTAAAATGATCGAAGGCGAAGGTGTCGATTTCATAACCGTTCACCCACGGTATGCCAGGCTTTCCTTCCGTCGGAAAGCGGACTGGCGTCTGGTCTCCCTGGCAAAACAGACCGTATCAATTCCGGTTATCGGCAACGGGGATATCGACACGCCGCAATCCGCCATTGAAAGGATGCATGAAACCGGATGTGACGGCGTCATGATCGGACGGGAAGCTGTCAAATCACCCTGGATTTTCAGGCTCGCAGCGGACCTGATCAATACCGGGGAGGCCGGCCTGGAAGTCAATGTCCGCGATATTTTCATCAGGACGCTCGAGCGCATCAGGGAATACCTGCCGGAACGTCTCCATAAAAGCAGGAGCCACCGTTTTTCAGTCTATTACTCACAGAACGCGCGGTACGGCCACGAGCTTTTCACCAGGATACGAAAGGAAGAAACCATCGGGCCAATCATCGACATCGTTAACGATTACTTTACCCGAAACAGTCACGAATCAATCAGGCATTTTGACATCAGAACAGGAATTGCCTTCAAGGCATCATGATTGCAATAAACCAGGAAGGAGCAAGATATGGAATATTTAAGAGTCTGGACCGAAGTCGACATCAAGGACATAGAGGAACACATTGTAATGGTTGATGACAAGTACGGCCATTGTCCCGGCTGCAAGAAGATCGGCATAGAGCTCAAGGACCTGAAAAAATGCCCTTCATGCGGAAGGGAATTTAAATACGTCACCTCAAAAGAGGCCCAGGGGGGTAAATTTGAGATCGTGATGAGGACGAAGAAGAAACTTCCCGATCTCGTGTTCGTCGATTACAGCGATTACGATCACGAGTTGGGCAAAAAGAAGGCCGGGAGCCTGTTCAAAGTATAGTGAATTAATATCCTGCGCCTATTGTTCCGATAACTATAGTGACTATCGGGCATGATGCAAGGAGAAAGGGCTTGGGACCGCCACGCACGGCAGTGCCCGATTCAACAGCCATGCTCAATGTGCGAAATTTCTACTATCAGCAGGATAAACGATGACCACTGACGAAATAATAGCCGGCCTGTGCCTCTACGGATTCATCCGCAAAGAAACACCATCGGAGCAATATCGCTGTCTCAACGAGATCGAGAGGCATTATGGCAAATCCATTGCTCGGATTGTCAGGAATTACATGAAAAACGGCTGAACGTCAGGGGATTCTAAAAGACAAGATCTTCCGATTCCTTTGCCCTTTCCTCAAGGTATCTATTGTAATAAACCGATGATTTGTATTGCTGCTCCATTATTTCATACACCACGCCGAGGTTGTACAGGGCTTCAAGATAGGTATCATCATAGCTGTAGGCGGACTTGAACGCTGACGCGGCCTCCCGGTAATGTTTCCCCATGAAATAGGCTATGCCCAGATAAAAATACCCCTTCACGAGCTTCCTGTCCAGTTTTACAGACGTTTTCAGGTGCCGAATGGCGTCATTCATCATGCCGTATTTATACAGATATGCCTTCCCCAGGCCGTAATGTCCCATGCAGTAATAGGGGCTTATCTCCACCACCTTTTTGAAAACCAGGATTGCCTTGTCCAGCTGCCCGTCAATGGCAAGGCGGGCTCCCTTGCGGTAGAGTTCCGAGGAATTTTCCCGCGGGGTCGCGCCGGCCGTTGCCGCAAGGGATAACGCGAACAGAGCGACGGCGGCCCCCATGAAAAATTTATTTCGCACCGGGCACCATTTCCTTGAAGTTTTTGATCATGAACTCGTCGATACCCTTGCTGAAAAAGAAATACAGGATGAAAACGATCCACAGCACCAGGGTAAGGACGCAGAGAAATTTCAGGAGTTTCTCGGCGCCGATGGCGTCCGCCTTGTAGAATATAATGATCAGGGCCACGGGCCATATGAAGAAAAGGTTCACGAACACGAGGGAGAGAACCTCCTTCAGGAAATTGAGGATGAAGCCGTACCATCCTGCGGAAAAGCTGTTATAGCCGCTGCTGATCTCATCGAAAAAGAACCATGTATAAAACACCAGGATGACCGTTGCAATGATCTTCCATACAATCTCGACCCTGGGCCTGAACCAGAGCATCGCAATCCCGATTGTCCATACCACCATAAAGAGAAATACTGACTTTATTATCAATGCTTCATTCATATCCATTCCTCATATATCATTATATAACAGCGTACAGGGTCTGGCAATATAAAATGCTTCCTTATTAGTAATCGGAACAAAATGATCAATTCATGATTATAAATCCGCACCCCGTTTTTCATGGAAAAAGCCCATGGTTCCGTTATTGTATTTACATTTAAACGCGTATGTTCTACCCTGTAAAAGTTGCAGGATAGAAATTCTCCCGGCGGAAACAATATGCATTTGCTATCAATAGTCCTGTCAATTATCCTTGCCGCACCTCCCGTCGGCGAACTGGTGGTGAAAATCCCGGCCGGCATAAGTCTGAAGGAAGATGAAGTGCGGGCGGACCTTCCCGGCAGCATGCGGACGAGGAGCGGCTATGACCGGATTGAAATCATAATATATTATTTCTCCCAGGGCATTGAGAAATTCTCCTACAACGATAATAACGCCATGAAGGAATCGCAGACGAAAGGCGAGATAAAAGCCCTTATCAAATGCAAATCAAACAGGGTCCTCCGCAAGGCCCTTTTTGTCACGGCCTCCGGTGCAAGCCGGGAGCAGATACTGCTTAATTTTGCCCGTGTTGTAAACGATACGCTGGCGAAGCAGTAGGAGGCCTACCCAACCAGGCCGCCGCTCCGACCGGTACCGGTTGATGCATCATCTTCGATATACTACGGCGCAGTATGACATCCCCGCCTTGATGTCGCCTGCCCGCCCCGCACTGACGCCAGGCGCCGCGCAAGCATGATCGCTTCGGTCATGCTGCTCCATCGCGCCATGTTATTCCCGGCTATGCCAAAGGCCGTGCCGTGGTCCACGGAGGTACGCACCATGGAGAGACCGAGGGTAACGTTGACGCCTTCGTCAAAGGCGAGCATCTTAAAGGGGATAAGGCCCTGGTCGTGGTACTGGGCGATAACCAGGCTGTAGCGCTCCCACACGGAGGGGATGAAGAGGGTGTCAGCGGCAAAGGGCCCTTCGACCGGAATTTTTTCCTCCCGGGCAATCGCAACCGCGCGGGAGGTGACCTCCCGGTCGAAGGTCCCGATGGCGCCGTCGTCGCCGCAATGGGGGTCAAGGCCGGTGATGGCAAGCCTGACGGCGCCGCCGTCGATTGACCTGATTGAAGCGTACCCGGCCCTGATGACCGCCAGTATCCGATCGAGGCCGAGGCTCCCGGTTACGCCGGACACCGGCACATGGGTCGACGCGAGCAGCACCCGGTACTTTTCCGAAAACATCATCATGAGGGGGCGGTCCGCTTCGCCGATTTTTTCAGCCATGTATTCCGTGTGGCCGGTGAAGTGAACGCCGGTTTTTTCTATGAGGCCCTTGCTCACCGGGGCGGTGACAACGGCGTCTATCGCTCCCGAGCGCCACAGTTCTATGGCCGCGTCGATGCAGGCAAGGGCCTCCCTGCCCGTATCAATAGTGCCGCCTCCCGGTTTGGGGACAGGAAGGTCGAGGGGAACGTCAAGCAGATACTTCTTCCCGGGCACAGGCTTTTCATCCTGCCGGGAAATGATTTCATATCCTGAGAACAGGCCTGGATAATTCTTTTCCAGCGCAGTGGCGCGGCCGATTAATATTGGAATGATCGAATGGTCGTCGAGGGCGTTGATTGACTTCAGGGCCACCTCGGGTCCGATACCGGCGGGGTCCCCCGCGGTAACGCCGAGCTTAAGAACTTCTCTTTGCAAGAAACTCCTCAGGGATTATCTTGTTCTTCTCGTATTCGGCGCCGATGAGGTCCTTGGCCGACGAACGGAGATCGTTGGCAATGGTGCAGCGCCCCTCGAGGATGACGCCGTTCTGGATGATGAGCTCCGGGGTCTTGATGTCGCCGAGTATTTTGGCCGTGGGCATGAGGAGCACCCGGCTCGAGGCGTTGATGTTGCCTATGACCAGCCCTTCAACGATGACGGACACCGCGTTAATGTTGGTGCGGATCTTGCCGGTGGAGCCGATATAAAGCTGTTCGGCCTGGAGGTACTTGCCCTCGAACCTCCCGTCGATCCTGAGCGATCCGTTTATAAGGAAGGTCCCGGTGAAATAGGAATTTTCGCCGATCACATTATTCGCTATATCACCGCTTGCCTTTGCGATAGCCATACTGACCTCTTATCTCTTAGACATTTGCGGCCACTATACATCCGTGTAATTTTTATTGTCAATATGATTTTACGGGGCGGGTATATTTTTTACCCGCAATGAGAGTTCCGCGCCATTCCTGACATACCGGCGCTCCGGACTCTTCGATATAGCGCCTGAGCATTCTTGCCCCGCGGTCAAATTCTTCCTTCGGAAGCAGATGATATGTCGAAACGAATTTCCCTTCGACTTTTTCCAGATATGCACGATCAAGAACGATCTTCTCCAGAAATACATCATGGAACTCGACATGGCGAAAACCTGCGCGATCAAGGAGCGATGTCACAGCGCAGATATCTGGAAAACGGTTTTTTTCGAGCTCCACAAAACCGGGGAAAAATTTCTTTAAGACGGGATGATAACACTCTATCTGTTCATGACTCGACGTGAGGAGCAAGATCATGCCGGCGCGCAGGACCCGGAAGCACTCCGAAAAGAGCGGCCCGAGATGGCGGACATGGTGGATGACGTAGGTCCCGATTATCGCATCGAAGACGTCATCTTTAAAAGGGAGGCTTGTCCCGTCAAGGTCCCCGCATAAGGGGCGCACGTATCTGCCTCCGGCACCCGCGAGCATCTGCAGCGACCGATCAATACCGGTCACTGTAGCTCCGGCGTATTCATGGATTTGAGATCCCAGGCTCCCGGTGCCGCACCCGATATCCAGCACACGTGCGCCGTCGCGAAGATTCCCCAGCCGGCATAGTGTTCTAACCACGTCCGGAGAATATGACCGCCAGTTATCATAGGTCCCCGCTATGTCCTGATAATTGATACCCATGATGCATCCAACCGCTCTGTTTTGTTTGATACTTTTTCCGACTGCGGTCAAGTACATTATGGCGGGAAAAGAAAGTGGTTTACTTTTCCCGCCATATCTGCTCGGGTATATCCAGACATGATGCAACCATACAGGAGCCTGTCATGATAAGAAAAACCCTCAAGGTCGCCGGCATCATCATCTCCGTTCTTGCAGTTTTTTTCTTTACCCTCTTTCCGGTCCTCCTCGACACTCTTACTAACCGCATCGGCGGAAAGCCCCTGTCTCGTCCGTCATCACGGGCCCGGGCCCTGGTCCAAAAGAGCTTCATAGCCGACCTTCACTGCGACGCGCTCCTGTGGAACCGGGACCTCCGCGAACGGAACAGCCGCGGCCACGTGGATATTCCGCGCCTCATCGAGGGCGGTGCGGCCCTGCAGACTTTTTCCGTCGTATCCAAAGCGCCCCTGGGCATGATGGGATACGGAGACAATGTCCGCGACAGCTGCGACCTTGAGACGATGGGACTCATAGCTCAGCGCTGGCCGGCGCGCACCTGGTTCAGCATGAGGGAGCGCGCTCTGTACCAGTCCGAACGGCTGCATGAGTATTGCCGCACGTCGGGAGGCCGGTGCTCCATTATAACCTCGGTGGAAAGCCTCAACCGGTACCTGGAGCGCCGCGCGAAGGACCAGGCCATCACCGCCGCTCTTCTTTCCATCGAGGGCGCCCAGGTGCTGGAAGGCGACACGGCCAACATCGACGTCCTCTACCGCGCCGGTTTCCGCATGATGTCGCCCACCCATTTCTTCGATAACGACATGGCCGGCTCGGCCCACGGCGCGGAGAAATACGGCCTCACGAAGAAAGGAAAGACAATGATTCGTCTCATGGAAGCGAAGGGGATGATCATAGACCTGGCACACGCGTCGCCCAGGACCATCGATGACGTCCTTGCCATGGCCACCCGGCCGATGGTCGTGTCCCACACCGGTGTCCGGGGAGTTTGCCCCGGCGTGCGCAACATCAGCGACCGCCATATCAGGATGATAGCGGAAAAAGGCGGCGTCATCGGCATCGGCTATTTCCCCAAGGCAACCTGCGGCGAATCCATTGATGCCGTCGTGCGTTCGATACGGTACGCCGCTGACCGTGCCGGCATACGGCATGTCGCGCTCGGCTCCGATTACGACGGCCTGGTCCAGGTCCCTTTTGACACTGCCGGCCTGCCCGGCCTGGCCGACGCCCTTCTCAACAGCGCTTTTTCCGAAGACGAGGTCGGCCTCATCATGGGCGGGAATGTATTACGGCTTCTGAGGGAAACATTGCCTCCCCGTGACGGACACCGCTAAAAAATATTATGTCGGATTAGATATTCTCTAAACCCGCGGCCGTATTGTACCGAAAAACAAGTAGACGTGTTCCAAACCTGTCGGTCCATGAACCGCCGCCCTTAGGCATGAAACGGGGCAGCATTCCAGGCTCTCATGGGAATCACGGCAGGATTTACCTATTTGCGCGGGTACGGTTGATCGCAGTCATGAAAATAATTTCCGTCTGTACAATCCTCCTGGTGCTTGTCGTTCCCTTCGTGGCGGAGGCGGGCGTTGACCAGGTCAGGGAGCTCGCAACCCTGGATTCCTCCGGAGAGACGGTGAAATCGATCAGGAACGATGTCAGGAAAAGCATCTACGTGATAAAAAGCAGGCGACCGGATCATGAGCTTCCGGAGCTGAAATTCTACGCCTACACCGTTAAAAAAAACGACACCTTCTGGACGATCCTGGCCCGCTCCTCCCAGGACATTGACACGCTCCTTTCGGTCAACGGCTTTTCGACGCCGAAGGATATCGTGCCCGGCAGGAAAATCTACATCCCCAACATGCGGGGGACCGTCGTCAGCGGCAGCGACGCGAAAAAAATCTCCCGGATGCTCCGGGAAAACCAGATACGCCCGGAATACGTGTACCGGGTGAACAGGTGCAGCGGCTTCGAAAAAAAATATCTCTTCATACCCTGCGGCAAGATATCCAACCTGGAACGGTCCCTTTTCCTGGGGACCGGCTTCATGTATCCCCTGCCGCAGAAACGTGCGCCGCACCTGACGTCGCGCTTTGGAAAAAGGCGCAATCCTTTCAATTATCGCGACATCGAGTTTCATTCCGGCGTTGACGTGTCATGCCCCCGTGGCTCCGAGGTACTGGCGGCCCGCGACGGCAAGGTGATTTTCACCGGCTTCGAGGGAGGATACGGCAACCTGGTGGTTGTCCAGCACGAGTGCGGCTACCGGAGCTACTACGGTCACCTGTCGCGCCCCCTCGTCCGCCCGGGAGACACGGTCAAGCGGGGGGCAGTCGTCGGCCTTTCAGGGAATACCGGAAGGACCACGGGCCCGCACCTCCACTTTGAAGTCCGGCGCGGCGACGTGGCCGTGAACCCGGGCATACTCCTCAAGGACTGACGCTCATCATGCCGCGCGGCAGCGGGCCCGCGGACGGCAATCAGCACCCGTTTTTTCCATAATCCCGGTATAACTCAGGCAGTATCGCCGCAAGATTGTTGTATTCATGGGCGCAATGGAGGGCCATCTGCAGCGCCGCGTCCCGGGGTAGCGCCAGCCTGCGGACGAGGCGCGAGTTGACGGGCCGGTTCACCGGCGACCGCTCCGGGAGCCAGTTGACCCTGAGGTTCCCGCCGATCCAGAAGCGGCTCCGCATCTCCACGCCGGATGCAGTGGCCGGTTTCTTTCGGGAGGTACCCCGGTTCAAGGAGTCTGTTTATTTCGCTGAAGGAAAGCGCGTCCAGGGGATCAATGGGGCCGCCGTTGATCGCTTCCAGGATAGCGCCGGGGACCGGCGCCGGCTCCCGGTAATAATACCCGGCATAGGGCCTTCCCTTCTCCTCTTCGGATAAATCGCCGCGTCTTGCCTGAACCATCATCTATCCTCCAGTTCATATTCCCGAATATCGAGAAACCAGTGGCGCCAGAACCCTTCCTTGAGCACGGGCTCCGCCTTTGTTATCCGTATCCGCTTGCTGAAGATCGGCCCGTCAACGACGATGGTGTGATATTCTCCGCGCTCGCCGCAGGGGCACAGGCCGAGGCGTTCAAGGCGCGCCAGCGCCTCCCGGTCCACCTCGCGGCCCACGAAATCCTTTCCCAGCTCCTCCCTGCAGCTGACGATGACCGCCCTGAAACCCGCGTCGAGGAACTCGTCTATCACGCCCCGCGGATCGCTGTTCCAGAGGGGCTCCAGGGGAACGATGCCGATATCGCCGCACACCCGCTCAACCCACTCCCGGTGCTCGTCAAGGTAAATGTCGCCGAAGACCATCCCCTCCATGCCGGAGGACCCGAGGCCATGGACGGCTTCCTTGAAATCCCGCTCGTATTCCCCCATGTCCTCGCCCATCTCCTTCTGGACGAGGGGTATGCCGATACACCGCGCCTGGTCAGCGAGAAGGCGCGCATCGGTGCCGTGGAAGCAGCAGCGCTTTTCCTGCGCGGACACCAGGTTGAGAAGGCACTCCACGGTGTGGCCTTCTTTCATCGCGCGGTAGCAGGCCAGGGCGCTGTCCTTGCCCCCGCTCCATGATGATATGATCTTCATTGTTGTTATCCTGAATTGCCGGGCCGAATGCCGTCACGGGAGGACGAATTCATCGGCGTCCTTCCATGCCGGGAAGGCGCGCCGGTAGTCGGCGAGGACGCCGAAGGAGAGCGCGACGGTGGCCGCGCATTCGCCGTTCCCCTTTTCGAACAGGGTGTTCCCCGTGAAATCTATCACGGCGGAATCGCCGCAGTAGGACACGCCGTTGCCGTCAGCGCCGATGCGGTTTACGCCGATGACGTAACACTGGTTCTCTATGGCCCGGGCCCTGAGGAGGGCCCGCCAGTGCGCGGCGCGTTTCTCCGGCCAGTTGGCGACGTAGACGGCAATGTCATATTCCAGGTTCCTGTTCCGCGACCACACCGGGAAGCGGAGGTCGTAGCATATGAAGGGCCTGATCTTCCAGCCGTTGAGCTCGATCACCGGCCTGGCGCCGCCGGCCGTGTACACCTTCTCCTCGCCGGCCATGCGGAAGAGGTGCCGCTTGTCATAGGTGATGACGGAGCCGCCGGGCCGCGCCCACACGAGGCGGTTGTAGAACCGGCCTTCCTCCCTGACGGCGACGCTCCCGGCCGCGTCGGCGTTCTTCTCCCGCGCCCATTCGAGGAGGCGCTTCACCGCGATGCCGTCCATGCCTTCGGCGCAGGCCGCCGGCTCCATGGTGAACCCGGTGGAAAACATCTCCGGGAGGAGCACCAGGTCGGTCGGCCCGGCAATGGACCTGATGACGCCGTCAAGGCGGGTACAGTTTGTCTCCGCGTCGTGCCAGGCCAGGTCGGTTTGTATGATGGTTACGTTCAGATCCCGCATAGGCGCTCCGCGGCCCGCTCGAGGGTCTCGTCTTTTTTTGCGAAGCAGAACCGGAGCACCCTGTTGTCCCGGCCGTCATGGTAAAAGACCGACGGCGGGATGGCGGCAACCCCGTGCTCGATGGTCATCCTCCGGGCGAAGGCCGTGTCCGCCTCATCGGTGATCTCCGAGTAGTCGAGCATCTGGAAGTAGGTGCCCCTGCTGGGCGTGACCTTGAATCGCGACCCCTGTATCAGCGAGAGAAAGAGGTCCCGCTTCGCCTCGTAGAACTTCGGCACCGACAGGTACTTTTCCTTCTTCTCCATGAACTTCGCGTAGGCGCACTGCACCGGCGTGTTGGAGGCGAAGGTCAGGTACTGGTGTATCTTCTGGAACTCGACGGAGAGGGGCTTCGGCGCCAGGCAGTAGCCGATCTTCCACCCCGTGGCGTGATAGGTCTTTCCGAAAGAGCTGATCACGAAGCTCCGCGCCGCCAGCTCCGGGTAGCGGGACATGCTCTCGTGCCGTCGGCCGTCGAAGAGAATGTGCTCGTACACCTCGTCGCTCACGATGTACATGCCGGTGCCCGCCGTGACCTGCTTCAGGGCCTCGATGTCGGCGGCGGACAGCACCGCCCCCGACGGGTTGTGCGGCGAGTTGATGATGATGCAGCGCGTCCGGGGCGTGATGGAATCCTTCACCATGTCCCAGTCGATGGAATAGCCGGGGAAGCGCATGGGGCAGTAGACCGGCGTGCCGCCGCAGAGCGCCACGGTGGGCGCGTAGGAATCATAGGCCGGCTCGAAGAGGATCGCCTCGTCCCCGGGATGCACCACGGCGGTGATCGCCGCGAAGAGCGCCTCGGTGCCGCCGGAGGTCACCGTGATCTCCTCCGCCGGCGCGTACACCGCGCCGTAGAGCTCCCGGACCTTCTCCGAGATCCGCTCCCGCAGGTCCATGACGCCCTGCATGGGGGCATACTGGTTGTTCCCCTGCCTCATGTAGTGGTCCACCAGGCCGATGAGCTCCGGGTCGACGTCGAAATCGGGAAAACCCTGGGACAGGTTGATGGCGCCCTGCTCGTTGGCAAGGCGGGACATCACGGTAAAAATGGTAACCCCCACTGCGGGTAGCTTCGATTGTATATTCATGGATACGACATCGCCATTATTAGTGAAAATAAATCAAACAAAATCCTTGACAATGAAAGAAGAAATTTATTGTATGAACAATCCGGCAATAATGGAACTGTTTTCGGGTACCTAGCTCAATTGGCAGAGCAACTGACTCTTAATCAGTAGGTTCCGGGTTCGATTCCCGGGGTACCCACAGAAAACTAAAAAACCCCTGAGGTACTCAGGGGTTTTTTACTACTGCAATCTTTCCGAGCACAATCCATAGCAGGTCCGTTTCACCCTCAGGCATTCATCCTCGCTGGCCATGCGGTCTATGATGTTCGGATTATTGTTTTTGGCGACCTTCATGCAGGAAGTATAGTCGACATTGCACCTGTTGATGCAGTTTGGATCTTTTTTATTAGCGGCTGACACCGCTATGGACAGTATGAGAACTGCAACAAGGAAAACAACAGACGCGACCACGGCTGAAATCTTTTTCATGATGGATCCTCCTTTATAGCTTGTTTTGGTTATGACGAGTGAAGCGCTTGACATCTCCATGTATGGTTGAAACCCCGGAAACAATACCAGAGGAGATTAATCATGGCAAGAAAAAAACATGGGCCGCAACCATCAGTTGCCTGCGGAACCCTCAGCCGGGCATGTATTCCGGCATCCTATTTCTTCAGGGCCACGAAGTGATACTTGATCTTGTCTTCAATTCGTATTATGGCAAACATCACGCTTACCATAAGGAATATTGATATCAGGAAGAACAACATGATATACACCGCGGATTTTTCCAGAAGCCCCTGGATTCCTGAATCCGATTGTTCGCGGGCCTTGATTTCCCTCATCTGCCTGGAAAATTCCTGGTTGTATTTGTAAAACACCTTTGAATACGCGATCGACGCGACCGGGACCTTGTTCTGGGTGAAGGCTTCAATCCCTTCATTGTCAGCTTCCTTCACATACTTAACAAGACCGGCAACATACGGCTTCCGGAATTTTTCCTCAAGGTCCTGAATTACATTGTTCAGGGAATTTTGACTGCCGGTTTCGAAGGAAGCGACCTTGTCGTTCCGGTAACTGGCCTTCTTTTCTTCCCTGGTGTTCGCGTTTTTAAATAATTCTTCGGATTTTTCCTGGAGGTAGGCATCCACTTTTTTTTCATACAGCGGCTTCATCTCGGCGACAGCGTCTTTTACCATTATGGCGGTTTTACGTTCCGGACGCGCTTCATCCACTGTCTGCCGGGACGCTTCGACAAAATCATATTTCTGGAATGTGACTTTCGGCGTTTTTTTCTCCAGAAGCTTTGCCCCGGACATAACAATCTGGACGATTATCAGGGTTACTATCAGCAGCAGGGTACATGACAGCAGGGCGAGACCGAAAATCTTTGATATCTTAAGCATAATTTCTTCAAATTTGTTCATACTGCCTCCTTTGAGACTGTGTCTTCTGTATTTGACTTGAATGATGAATTGTGGCCTTACAATTCGAATCTGTCAACAGCATTAATGTGTTATGCGGATTATTTGAGACGTAGATCATGAATGATTTAAAGAAAAAATCACCCGGCGCATCCGAGGTCTAATGTTCGCCCGAAACAGCCCTATTTCCTCAACGGCTTTAACAGGTGCTCCAGCCCGTTGAGCTGTATCTCGTAGAGGGCGGCCAGGAGGATTCCCAGTTCCCCCCGGGGGAACCCCTTCTTCTGGAACCACATGATATAATGTTCAGGCAGGTCGCACAGGATATAGTCCTTGTATTTGCCGAAGGGCATCCGTACCGTTACCAGTTTTAACAAGATTTCAGGATTGAACATGTTTTACGCGCCGTTGCCTGTCAGGACATTTTCCCCAGGATCAGGAAGTATATATTGCCCAGCAGTCCCAGGCAGCCGAGTCCCAGAGCGAAGAAGAAGAGGAGGCTTCCTGATTTGAACGCAATATTCCATCCGATTGTGTTCCGCTCCGGCGTTGCCGCTGCAATGCGGTATGATTTCAGCCCCCGGATCCAGCAGAATAAGCCGGCGGCGCCCGATAGGGCAAAATAGAGCGAATAGTGTGAATTGCTCAGGGCAACAGCCATGATCAGTATCTCAACATACGCGTATGCCGATGCCAGCAATAACGAAAAAAGCATCCAGAGAACCGCATTCCGCATGGACCCCCTCCCCTGTATAACGAAGATTAATGCCTGGCCGAAGTGTAATCATCCGGCAATGATGAGAAAATAGACAAGCACCGCTGCGCCCAGCACAATCCGGTAATAGCCGAAGGGCCTGAAGTCCCTCCTGGAAATAAACTTCATGAATCCCGCAATGACCGCCAGCGCCACGATGAAGGAGACCGCGAAGCCCACGCCGAGCACTATAAGCTCATCCGGCGTCAGCATCCGTCCGACCTTGAGCAGGGAATAGGCCGACGCCGCGCACATCGTCGGGATTGCCAGAAAAAACGAAAACTCCGCGGCCACCACGCGGGACGCACCCAGGAACATGGCGCCGATGATGGTGGCGGCGGAACGCGACGTCCCCGGCACCATGGCAAGGCACTGTATCAGGCCTATCGCAAGGGCTTTGCCGTAGCCCAAGGAGGCGACGGATGTTATTTCCGCCAACTTGTGCCGTCCTTCGAGATAGATCAATACAATGCCGCCGGCGATCAGCGCTATCGACACGGTGATGGGGTTGAAGAGGTATTCCTTTATGATGCCGCCGAAGAGTGCCCCCAGGACCAGGGCGGGGATGACCCCGACAATGGTCTTTTTCCACAAGTCCCAGACGTCTCTCCTCTTTTCCGGCGCCAGGTGGGGGCCGAAGGGGATGAGCCTTTTCCAGAAATACACGACCACGGACAGGATCGCCCCCAGCTGGATGACCACGTCGAAGGCCTTCGCGAAGGGCCCGGTGAAGTCGATGAAGCGGTTGATGATGATCAGGTGCCCCGTCGAGGATATCGGCAGGAACTCGGTAACCCCCTCTACAACGCCGAGGATTATTGATTTTACTATTTCGTTCATGGAAATCAGCCTGTTAGCATGGTTCCCGCCGGTTGGGGCGGGGCATGGTTTTCAATCAGTGAAATGCCATTGGGATGGGTAACATTAAAATAATCAAACACAATCTCGCTTCCAAGAAAGAAATAATTGGGGATCCAGCCCCCTGCCCCCGGTATTATCTATCCTGCCTGAACGCTCCTTCAAACAATTTTACATAAAACAGCGATAAGCCATTGACATTTTAAAACTGGTTTATTAAACTAGTTTTATGAAAACAAAACAGAAATCGATCGGGTCATTCGACGCCAAGACCCACCTGGCGCACCTGCTTGACGAGGTCCAGAGGGGCGTTGAATTCATCATCACGAAACGGGGCAAACCGGTCGCCAGGCTGGCGAAATACGGGGACACGGCCGATGCCGTTAAACCGGATGAAATAATCGCCCAGCTGGACGCCATCAGGAATTCAGTTAAAGGAAAAACCGATACAAGGGAATACATCAACGAAGGAAGAAAGTATTGATGAAATACGTGATAGACTGCTCTTTTTCTTCCGCGTTGTTCCTGCCCGATGAAAAATCGGATCATGCCCGGAATTTTTTCATCAATCTGAAACAGGCCGACCAGGTATTGGTACCCTCGCTCTGGTGGCATGAGACAACAAATGTTTTGAATGTCGCGACGAAGAGAAAGCGGTTAAGTTTCAATGACGCATCAACAGTAATGGAACTGCTGGGGAAACTGCCCCTGGAGACCGATATCATCTACGGCGCTCAATATTTAAAAGACGTTTTTGAGATAACCCAATTATATGGTTTGTCATCCTATGATGCCGCTTATATAGAACTGGCCTTGAGGACAAGGTCAAAACTGATGAGCCTCGACAGGGGCATGATCAGCGCAATAAAAAATATCGGCCTGTAAAACAATAATTTATCATCACGCCGGCAGCGACCGCACCTCCCACAGCCCCAGGCTCTTGTCCGCGTAGGTGCCGCCGCCCTCGGTGCAGCGCTCATTGATGAGCCTTAACGGCTTTGGAAAATTGAAGGGCGGCCGTTCAAGGTTGATGACCCGCCAGTCCCCTGTGACGATATAGTCGTTCTTTTCGCATTCGGGAAACGTGGTGGTAAGGATATGCCGAATGGTTGAGCCGCGGACCGTGCGGAGGGCTTTTCCCGTATCTTCAAAGGAGAAGTGCACCAGGCAGTCCCGGCAGAAGAGGAGGTCCGCCGCCGGCAGGGTGTCCCCGGTGATATCCAGGACCATGAATTTCCTCCTTTCATTTCCGTATAGCTCCCTGTTCCTCCGCACCAGGTCCTCGACAATGTCGCCGCCGATATAGGCATCCACCGGCAGCTCCAGCGAGCTCATCCAGCCGAAATCGCCGCAGGGAAGGTCAAGGAAGACACTGACATTGAATTCCTTCAGGATATTCGCCAGCTCCTGCCGTACTGCGGCAGTCTGGACAAGATCGGACCCCTCGCCGGAGACGGAATCCTTTCCGGCCCAGTGATTGGTCTCATAGATATGGGCAAAGGCCTCTGCGGTTGTGAAGCGCTCCCCCTTTTCCGCCTTTTTCCTGAAATAACCGGCGTCGAAGGGGACCGGGGATCGTTCTCTGGTCATATGATCCTTTCTATCTCTTCCATGAGCGCCGCGACCGCGTCGCGGTATTCAACGGTCCTGATCTTGGCCCCCTTCGCGAAAAGGAGGAGCCTTCCGTCGCGGATGCCGGCAAGGCCCGCGTCGGCGTCCTTCGCCTCGCCGGGGCCGTTCACCTCGCACCCCATGACCGCCACGTGGAGGGTCCTCCCCCTCTCCCGCATGGTCTTCTCGAAGCGCGCGGTCACCGCGGCGTCGACCTCTTTGGCCAGGACGAGGATATCGAGGGAGGGATCGGTGCGGCCGCAGGTGGGGCACGCCACGATGCGCACCCACGCCTCGCGCTCGCCCGCGGACTCGAGGATCTTCCGGGCCACGATGATCTCCTCCGCCGGGTCGCCGGTCATCGACACCCGGATGGTGTCGCCGATCCCCTCCATGAGGAGATGGCCGATGGCCACCGAGCTCTGCACGATGCAGGTCATGCCGTACCCGGCCTCCGTGAGGCCCACGTGGAGCGGATAGTCCCGCTGCGACGCGAAGAGCTCGTTGGCCGCCACGGTCCGGGCTATGTCCGACGCCTTGATGGACACCACGATGTCGGCGAATCCGTTCTCCTCGAGGATCACCACGTGCTCCATGGCGGAGGCCACCAGGCTCTTCGGGGTCACCTCCGGGAACCTGCGCCGGTCCACGGAGCCGCTGTTCACGCCTATGCGGATCGGCACGCCGCGGTCCCGCGCCGCGGCCACGACCTCGCGCACCCCCTTTGGATCGCCGATGTTGCCGGGATTGATGCGCACCTTGTGCACCCCGGCCCTGATCGCGGCCAGGGCGATGCGGTGGTCGAAATGGATGTCGGCGCAGACGGGCACCTGCACGGCCGGGATCAGCTTCCGCAGAAGTTCGGCCGCTTCCGCGCTCCGCAGCGCGACCCGGACCAGCTCCGCCCCCGCCGACGCCAGGGCCCGCACCTGGGCGATAGCATCATCGGTCCGCTCGATGGGGACAGTGGCCATGGTCTGGATCGACACGGGCGCCCCCCCGCCTATGGCGAGGGAGCCGGCCCTGACCTGCCTGGTTTTTCTTCTCTGGCGTGTCATCGGCCGCATGATACGGTTTATTGGAGGAGATTGACAAGTATTTTTTATGCACATGCTCCGGAACAGTTGTTCATTAACTATATTGACACCCCCCTGCCCCCCTGAGGGGGGCACGATGCAATTGAATTTAATAATTCATACTTGGATGTATATCTATCATATAACTCGCATTAATCCATTTTCCCATATCATCATTTCCTCAACGCCCCCTCAGGGGGACGGGGGGCTTGATTTTGTGTGTATCGTGATTAATCATTTGACGAATTTGCAAGAATAATGACCATGATCAGAAAATCCGATCGACGTTGTATTCTTTGCAACAAAATGTTTTTCCCGGTGTCCATTAGACATATATAATCTCGAGGTATTTTACATGGATATTCTCACCAACAATATAATCGTCAAGGGCGGATGGGTCATGATTCCCATCATCCTGGGCTCCATCGTCGCCCTGGGGCTTACCGTCGAGCGGGGCATGCTCCTCTGGAAAATCAGGCTTGATGTGAAGAAATTCACCGATACGATATTCTCCCTCCTTGAAAAGGGCCACGTCGACCTGGCCATCGAGGAGTGCGCAAAGACCGAGCACCCCATCGGCAGGGTGCTCGGCGTGGGTTTGAGCCACCGGGGAAACGAACCGGCCGAGATCGAGCGCCACATGGAGCACATCGGCAACGAAGAGGTCGCCCTCCTTGAAAAGAACATGCACGTATTCCTGGTCATCGTCGGGGTCGAGCCGATGCTGGGCTTCCTCGGCACCATCATCGGCCTCATCGGCGCTTTCATGGCCTGGGAGGCGGCGGGAGCGGCCGTCACGGTGGAAAAACTCGCCGGCGGCATCTACCAGGCAATGATCAGCACGGCCGGCGGACTTAGCGTGGCCATTCCCTATTACATCATCTACAGCATCTATATTAACAGGATAAACGGCATCGCCCGTGACATGAACCACTACGGCGAAAAACTGGTCCATGTATTGAAAGACATCTCTTCGAGGAAGAAGAAATGAAGGTACGGACAACCAACAAGCAATTCCTGACCCTGGAGTCGGTCGCCATGACCGATATCGTCATGAACATGTTCATTTTTTTCTTCATCACCTTCAGCCTCCTGTACACCTTCAACCCGCAGCAGGAGTCGAAGATCAAGGTGAACCTGCCCAAGGGGATGACCATTTCCAAGATCAAGGGCGAGAACCCTCTGGTGGTGGCCGTGACCGCGAAAAACGAGATCTATATCGCCAACAACAGGGTGTCGGAACAGGCGCTCCACAAAGAGCTTGAAAGGTATTCTGCGGACGCGAAAAAGAACGGCGTCATCGTCAAGGCGGACAAGCGGGCGTCGGTGGATTTTTTCGTCAAGGTCCTCGATGCGGCCAAGCAGGCCGGGCTGAACAAGGTGAGCATATCCATCGAGCTCCAGAAGAAGGACTGAGTCAGATACCCTCAGCGCGTTTCTTCTCCAGAAAAGAATTAATCCTGAGCTTTGCCGCGATCATTTCCTCCGCCGCAAGCCGTCCGCCCGCGTATTGCCGCCGGTAGTATTCGAGGCCGTACATGAACTGTCTTTTCCTCCCCCTGCTCATGCAGTTCATGAGCAGGGGGATGTCCCCTTCGCTGTCGATGACACTCCTGCAGAGGTCATGGTTGCCGATCTTGTTGACGAGGTTTATCAGCTCGCTGTTCGACAGCTTTCGCATCGCTCCGAAGGGAATGCCCTGCGAGCGCAGCTCGCCCAGGCGGCGCGCTTCCTCCTCATTGATGATGTCGAAAATCTCGTGTGTGAATATACACCGCGTCCTGCAAGAAAACATCACGGTGCCCGCGGAAATCGATTTTGATATCTCCTTCAGAAGCTTTTTGTTGAAGGAATCGAATTCTTCCGCCGGCGTGTAATCTTTCAGGCGGTCCATTTCCCCGATAATGAGGGGAGGGATCATCCTGTTGATCCGTTCCCTGTCATAGGCGACCTGGAATATTTTCACGCGGGGCCCTTCATCCCCCTCCTCCCCCTCTGCCCTGACCGTCACCCCGATATTGAAGAACCTGGCAATGCCGGCCGAATACTTCGGCACGAGGATGTTCTGCAGCAGTATCCGGAGATCGCGGTCATCCATGAGATCCATGAGTTCGTAGAGGGGGATGCAGGTCGTGTTCGCCGGCAGGAACGCGAGGCCCCCCGGTATTTTTTCATGAAGGTCCCGATACAGCTGCTGAAGAGCGCGGCATTAAGGGCCAGCACCGCTGCCAGTGAATCAGCGGGAGAGTCGCCAGGACGCTGGCAATCCCGCGGCTTCAGCGCCTGGGGGAGCAGCAGGGAAAAGTAGGACGCGGGAACGCACACCGCCATTTCCATTCTCGCGTAATTCACGACAAACTCGCCCTCCAGCACAAGGGAACGGGCGACCGACGCTCTATCCGGCCTTGAATCAATGGCCAGCCTTGGGGAGCTTACATCAACGCCGGGGAACGCGGTACTGTCAATAGATAAATACGGGACGACGGGTGCCGAAGGGCCCCGGCCCTTACGGCCGGTTATGATTCACGCCGGCCGCCATGCCGCTGAATTTTTGTTGACCGGTATCCCCGTTGCCTGTTTTCATCAACAGGTCCGCCGACCCCTGGTCCCGGCGGCATCAAAAAAAAGCGAGGCTCCCCATGGACAGGCTTGTCGATTACATCGTCATCACCGTGTACCTGGTCGGCGTGGCCGGGTTCGGCATACTGTCGGGGGGAAAACAGAAATCCGTAAATGATTATTTCCTCGGGGGGAAGACCATGTCATGGTGGGCGGTGGGCTTTTCCATCGTCGCCAGCGAAACCAGCACCCTGACCTTCATCAGCATCCCGGGCCTGGCGTTCAAATCGAACATGCACTTCCTCCAGCTCGTGTTCGGATATTTTATCGGCAGGATAATCGTCAGCCTGGTCTTCATTCCCGCCTACTACCGCGGCGGGCTTGAAACCGCCTATGACTTTCTCGGCAGGCGCTTCGGCCCCTTTATCAGAAAATTCATGTCCTCGGTTTTCATCGTCACGCGGGTGCTCGCTTCCGGGGTCCGCCTCTTCGCGACTTCGATACCGGTCCACATTATCACCGGGTGGGACTACGGCGTCTGCATCCTGGTCATCGGCGTTTTCACGCTCATCTACACCTATACCGGGGGACTGCGGGCCGTCGTCGCCATGGACGTGGTCCAGCTCTTCATCTACGTCGGCGGGGCGGCCCTGTCCATGTACATCATCCTGAACCATCTGCCGCGGGGATGGGACGACGTGATGTCGTTCGCCGTCACTGAGGGGGCGAACAAATTCGAGGTCATCAATTGTCATTTCGGGAACAGCCTCATCGGGTTTTTGTCATCCCCCTACACCCTCATCGGCGGCCTGCTGGGAGGAACGTTCCTCACCATGGCCTCCCACGGGACCGACCAGCTCCTGGTGCAGCGGCTCATCGGGTGCAGGTCGGCCCGGGACGGCCAAAAGGCCCTGATGCTCGACGCGACGCTCATCGTCGTGCAGTTCCTGTTTTTCCTCGTGCTGGGGCTCTGCCTCTACGCCTTTTACGGCGGCGTGACGTACCAGCAGCTCGGACTTGCTTCTTCCGACGAGATCTTCCCGAAATTCATAATAGACAACCTGCCCGCGGGCATTTCCGGGTTCGTCATCGCCGGGGTCCTCGCATCAGCCATGGGTTCCCTGTCTTCGTCGATCAGCTCCCTCGCCTCATCGACGTACCTCGACCTGTTCAGGCCCGCGCGTCAGCGCGCCGGCATACCTGACGACGGTGGCCTGTTCTGGTCGAGGCTGTTCACGCTCCTGTGGGGGATTACCCTGACGGGCGGGGCGATGCTCTTCACACACACCACGAACCCGGTCGTGGAGCTGGGGCTTAAAATCGCGTCCATCACCTACGGGGGGCTCCTCGGGACCTTCTTCCTGGGATTGTTCTTCAAAAAAACGGGGACCATAGACGCATGCGCCGGTTTTATTTCCGCAATCGGAACCATGGCGGGGGTGCTGTTTTTTACGGGTATCGATTATACCTGGCATACCTTCATAGGGTGTGCCGTGTGCATAGCCGTCGGAAACGCGTCGCTATTAGCCAGGGGATTCTTCAGGGGCGTCCGCTGAAGGGCATAGAAACCGGCAAGTCGGCGCCGGCAAAAACACCAATAAACGGCCGGATTCGGGCACTATTGAAAATATTATGCAACAATAGTATTGACAGATTAAGGGCCTTTCAATACATTTACCTATGACACCTCACGGGGCTGTAGCTCAGTTTGGGAGAGCGCTAGAATCGCACTCTAGAGGCCGAGGGTTCGATCCCCTTCAGCTCCACAATAGGGCCGGGTTTAAACCCGGCCCTATTATTTACACCCGACGCTAATCCATCCAGCCAAGCACTATCTTCAGGTCTTCAATGTCTCCATCCACGATCTCGAGGGTGAGCCGCGGAATATTCCGGTCACGGATATACCGTACGATGGGTTTCAGGTTCTGCCCGGACGGGGCGTACAGATGGGCATGGCTGTCCCTGATGGTTTCCGGGGGATCGGCGTCCGTCAACAGGTTATGATTGACGTGGACCCCGTGGACCTTCACCGAGTCCAGGACGCGCCGGCACTCCTCATGGAAATCGAACCCATGCACAAGGGACGCGCACCAGAAGTGGCCCGTATCGAACCAGAGGTCGTCTACAAGCTCGACGATCTCCTGCGGCCGCTGGAGGCCGCTGCCTATGCCGACAAAATCGTTTTCCAGCGCGACGGTCAGGCCGGGAAACAGATCCTTTGCCGCGGCCAGATTGTTCCTGAAATTTTCCTTCATCGCCCGGTACTGTTCTGTCTCGAAAAACGCCGGGTCCATGATGAAGGATCCGCGCAGCGAATACTCCGGGCCGATGCCCTCGCGCATCGCTGCGCGGTAATTTTTCATGTCATGAACGATCGGCTTATCGGTGAGGAAAAAGCCATGGAAAAAAAAGAGGTCCGTTCCGAACAGTGCGAGCTTTGACGCCGCGGACACCAGGTCTGGTTTGAGCGTCCCGATGTCCCCCGCGGCAAGGTTCAGAAAGTATTTGGCCAGAATCGGCGAATGCACGGAAAAAGGGAGCTCGCCGGCCAGGGGAACCAGCTTGCATAGGAACGATTCGTCTATGGAATTGTGTATCTGAACGCCGAATTCATAGCCAGCGGCGGAAACGAGGCCGCGGGCCTCCTCGATTTTTTCGATGTAATTGTCTTCGTTTAAACAGACTGAGCTATATTCAATAATCATGAGCTTTCCAGGAGAACCGGGGGTCCCTGTTTTCTCCTATTCCCGGAATGTACAACCCCTCAAACCGCTTTTTCCCGCCTTCTCCGCCGGTCCGCTGAAGGGATCGTTTACCATGCCGGGAGCCCCGTGTCTTTGCAACATCTTTTTCACAGTCGCGGGCAGTCCACGAGATTAGGCCGCTCCCGTAATGGCACCGGGACTTCACGGGACCGTTTTTCAATAAAAAAGTGGTTGCCACCGCGTTACTCCTTCATCACAGCATTAGCATGCCCTTCTTCTCCGTCATCATACCGGTATACAACAGGCATCTTTCTGTGAGAGACGCCATCGAGTCGGTCCTGGCCCAGACCTTTACCGACTTCGAGCTCATCGTGGTGGACGACGGGTCCACGGACGGCACCCCGGCCCTCGCCGACGAATACTGCGGCCGCATCAGGTACCTCCGCAGGGATCACCGCGGGGTGAGCGCCGCCCGCAACGCCGGCGTCACGGTGTCATCCTCCCCCTGGATCGCCTTCCTCGATTCCGACGACCGGTGGCTCCCGGAAAAGCTCGCGCGCCAGGAGCGCTTCATCAGGGAGAACCCCGGCGTGGCGATCCACCAGACCGGCGAGGAATGGATACGGAAGGGGCGCCGGGTGAACCCGAGGCTCCGGCACCTGAAGCGGGAGGGAAACATTTTCGTCGAATCCCTCGCTCTCTGCCTGATAAGCCCCTCGGCAACAGCGCTGTCACGGCAGTGCTTCGACCGGTACGGCCCCTTCGACGAGGACCTGGCGGCCTGTGAGGATTACGACCTCTGGCTCAGGGTCACCGCCCGGGAACGGGTCGGCTTCATCCCCGAGAAGCTCGTCGTCCGCCACGGCGGTCACCGGGACCAGCTCTCCGCCCGGTACCCTGCCATGGACCGCTTCAGGGTCTATTCGATCGTGAAGCTCCTGGCTGATGACGGCGTCGCCCTCCCCCCGGAATACCGCAGCAGCGCGGAGGCCATGGCCCTGGAGAAGGCCCGCATCCTCCTTGCCGGGGCCCTGAAACGGGACCGGGACTTTTTCGCCGGCCGCCTCCGCTCGCTCATCGCCGGCATCGGCGGAGGGACCGCGACCGCCGCCGACGCGAAATTCCTCCTGGAAGAGACCGACCTGCCGGAGCAGCGTCCCCCGGCGCGGACTGTTGAAAAATAATGTTGATTATTCCCGCACCATGGAGTATACGTGGGACACGTTCAACACGGCAATCCTCACACGACAAATACGAGACCATGGCCGCTGATCAACTATCGGGACTGTCAGCCGCCATTCAATACGTACGATGGAGGGGTATATGGCTATTCAAAACCGCAGGCGGGGGCCAGACACCATGGCCAGGATGATCACCTTCTGCAGCGTTGCATCCTGGCTGATGGTCATCCTCGCGTTCTTCATTTACCAGATGACGCACCCATCGGGAACAAGCTACAACTCGATACGGCAGTCCCTCGTGGATTTCAGCGCCGGCGTCATCATCGCGAAGGTGCTCCTGTTCCTGAACTTCCTGCTCTGCGTCTGGGGCATGGGCATGAACATGATGCGGAACAAGAGAAAGTCTGACCGGTTCCGCATTTCACTGGTGGTCTCCGCGGTCGTATCCCTGGCGGGATTCATACTGATGATGGTCTTCCTGTAGGGGCTGAAAGACGCGCACCCGGCTTCAGGGCGTCTGGATCCCGTGGAGGCTGTAGCAGAACACGCTGTCGGACCCGCGCAGGAACAGGAGCCCCTCCCGCAGCGAAGCGTCGAGAAACGATTCCCCGGGGAAATCCTTCGTGAAGAGCATGACGCCGTCATCCCGGAAGAGGAGGAGCCTGGACGGGCCGGTCCGCATGGTGTATGAAACGGCATAGAGGGCGCCGGAACAACTTATCGACGAATGGCCCTCCCGCTTCGCCGGGACGGGGATGTTCAGCTTCACGCTTCCCGAGGGTGAAATATAGAGGACCCGGTCGGTATCTATAATGGTGCAGTAACCGCCGCCGTTGACATGGAGCGACGTCTTGACCGGATGCGCGTGGGCAAGGTCGACCTCGTCATAATCATCCGAAGCGATAGCAACGACACGGACCCGGTCTGTCTCCGTGTTCCCGTAATGCACGGCGCCATGGGAGCCGTCGCGGTTAACCGCCAGTCCCTTCACCATGGTTCCCTTCGGCGTCATTCCGTAATGGATCATTGTTCCCTTCGGGCTGAGGAAGTAATACGATCCGTCAAGGAACCCCACGGCGCTGTAATCGCCGGCGTCGGAAAAGGCGATGGCGGTGCAGGTCCTGCCGGAGATGCGGATGTTCGCGAGATTGCCGTTGTAATCCACCATGCGTATGCCCGACTGGTCGCCGTTCATCAGCAGGACGACCTTGCCGCCGAAGGAGAGGTACGGGTACTCCATGGAATCGATCTTCCAGAAGCGGTCGCCCTTCGCGTTGAAGAACTCGACATCGTTCCCCACCTTCTGGTACCTGGCATAGAAGAGACCGTTGCCGCTGAAGGCGGCAAGGCCGTCGGTCACGGAGCCGGAAACGGAGACCCCGCCGTCGCCCTTGAGGAGAAAATAGTCCCGGTCGCCGGCCCGCACGAAGAAGGAGGCCTTGGGAGTGCCGCCGGGGGACTTCTCGATGGCGGATAGGTTCTTCAAACCGCCCCACCACTCGGGGCAGATCTCGACCGCCGGAGCGGGGGAAAAGAGAAACAGCGCCGCCATGGCGCCTGCTATGAATCCCGGGAAAAAATACCACATGGCTCAATCCTGGAGGAAGCTTTTCAGCCGCTGGCTCCGCGAGGGGTGTCTCAGGCGGCGTATCGCCTTTTTTTCGATCTGCCGTATCCGCTCCTTGGAGAGCTTGAACTCGTCGCCGATCTGCTGGAGCGACATCGGCTCGTACCCGTCAAGGCCGAAGCGCATCTTGATGATCTGCCGCTCCGACTCGGTCAGGGTCTTCAGGACGTCATCCAGGGCCGAGGAGAGCGACTCGTCCAGCACCTTTTTGTCCGGGGAATCGACCCGCTGGTCCACGATCATGCTCAGGATGGTGGTGTCCTCGGAGTCGCCGTAGGATGAATCGAGGGATATGTAGTCCTGCGTGATGTTGCGCAGGTGGTTTATCTCGTCGTCGTCCATATCGAGGTCCTCGGCGATCTCGCCGGGGCTGGGCTCCCTGCCGAGCTTGCTTTCAAGCTTCTTGTGGACCTTTTCGATCTTCTGGATGTCGGCGGTGCGGTTCAGAGGGAGCCTGATCAGCGAGGCCTTCTGCGAAATCGCGAGAATGATGGCCTGCCGGATCCACCACACGGCGTAGGATATGAAATGGAAGCCGCGGTCCGGGTCGAATTTTTCAGCGGCCTTTATAAGCCCCATGTTCCCCTCGTTGATCAGGTCAAGGAGGGATATCCCGCTGGTCTGGTATTTCTTCGCGATCGAAACGACAAAGCGGAGGTTTGCCTTTATGAGGCGGTTCTTCGCGTTCTCATCGCCGTCCCGGGCGCCCCGGGCCAGGCGGTCTTCCTCCTCGCGGGACAGGAGAGGTATCTTGTTTATCTGGTCAAGGTACCATGAAATGGAGGAGTCTGAATAGCCTGCGGATTCTTTTTTCTTGACGTTCGAGGTGACCTTGCGGATGTCGATGTCGATATCATCAATGAAATCAAGGTCGGGATTTTCATCGGCCGCATCAGGACCCTGCATTACATCAGACGTCGCTTCCTGGTCCTTTTCGCCCCGGTCTTTCTCGGCATCGTGCCCTTTCTTGGTCTGTCTTTTCATATCACCGTGATCAGTTCGCTTTGTTGATACTGCCTGTCCGCCGGCATGGCGGCGTTTGGGAGCTATCCTTATCTGCGGGTAACAACCGCCGCGTTCAGGCAAGGATAGTGATGGAGCAAACCCCGGATACCGTCAAGCCATATTCATAGGGCCGCGGACAGCAGCGGATGATATCAGCCGCAGTAGAAAATCACGTCCCCGGTAAACAGAAGTGGAAAATGAACATTCAACCTCCCGCGCTGCCCGCCGCCGGAGCGCCGTGCAACAGCGGCATAGTAACCTGCCGGCAAAAGGGATTGATCCTGCCGCCTGCTTCCTATTTTTTAGGTTTGGGCACCTTCAGCACCCAGCCGGGTAATATCAGGTTCGGGTTCTTAATCTGGTCCTTGTTAAATTCGTAAATTGTTTTCCATTTGCGCGGGTTATGGTAAAACTTCTTCGAGATATACCAGAGGCAGTCCTTGTAACGCTGGCGGTAAACGACCGTATATTCCCAGTAGTCCTTCTCATCGAATTGCTGCTGGTTCACGTCGCCGCCCTCGGCGATTTCCGTTCCCTCGGTCTTTTTCGACATGACCAGCATGGCAAGGCGCATCGCCTCGTCTGAAGCGGCGATCGAGTCCTTGTATTGAGCGTCGGCCAGCTTTGATTTTGCGTTTTCAAGTGATTCCCTGGCGGCGTTCATCTCTGCTTTTTTCTGCGAGGCGTATTTCGATTTTTCAGCCTGTCCCACCATTTTTTCCGCGGCGGCGAGCCTCTCGGCCGCCGTGTTCTTCAGCGCCGCGAGGAGGGCCTCGTCGGCGTTCAGCTTCGCCACTTCAACGGCCGAAAACCCCTTCTTCAGCTCCCGCGCGTCGTAGGCCTTCTCGGCCACCTCGATGTTTTCATTGGCAAGGTTGAACTTGTCGGCCGCGTATTTCTTCGCCCCGTATTTCTCCGCATCCTCCAGGGTCCGCTTCACCTCGACGATGGAGTCGCGCAGGACGTCTTTCTTGCCCAGGGCAATGTTGCGGGCGTTCTTCGCTTTTTCATCGGCCCTGACCGCCGAAGCGTAGGCCTGCTCGTATTGCCTGTTCTGGAACTGGTCGTTGGCCTGCTTGAGTGCCTCCTCGGCCTCATGGTACTCTTCTGCGGCAAGCCGCTCGGCGTAGGCCTCGCCGGCCTCGCCGATGCTCTTCTCCGCTATGGAGATGGTGTCCTTTGCCAGCAGCGGCAGCGCCTTGTTGTACGCGACCCGGGCAAGATTAGAGGCCTCCTCGGCCGACTTCTTGGCCGCCTTGTCGTCTTCCTTGACCGCCTGGTCATGGCTTTCAAAGAGCTTCTTGTTGGCGGCGTCCAGTTCCTCGGGGGCGTACTTCTCGGCTTTCACCTTCTGCGCCGCGCTGATGTCTTTCTTCGCGTAGGACATTTCCCGGATCGGTATATTCGCCCGGCACGCGATGCACATGGCCAGGGACATGACGGCAATGGCTATGATCGAAACATTACTTATCCGCTTCATGGTGACCTCGTTGAGTATAATTATAATCGGTTTAGAATGATGTTATGCCGCTGCCCGATAATGGCAAGGCGAAACCGTTATCCGGCAAACGAACTTACCGCATCGTCCTCAGAATCAAAAATCTCAAAAAAGGATGTGAGCTTGGTCAGCTCGAACACCTTCCGCACTGACGCGAACACGTTGATTATCTTAAGACCGCCCTGGTATTTCTTGAGGTTTGAAAGGCTGGAGATGAGAGCGCCGATTCCGGAAGAATCTATGTAGGACACCTTTTCGAGGTTGATTATGACATTATATTTTCTTTCTTCAATGAGCTTGTTAATGATGTCTTTTATTTCAGGCGCGTTGTAGAGATCAATTTCGCCGGCTATATCGAGTACGACGACATCTCCTTTTGATCTGGTCGAAATATCCATGTGCTCCCCAGCCCCCTCATTATGCCATTTTACGAAAAATTATGCCGCCAACAATATAATTGCGTCTCTTTTTTATGTCAAGATTATTTATTTTAATTAAGGTTGGTCAAGAATATTTTTATACATTTAAAGCTAAATGTCGCCCTCGTACAGGGCTTCCCATCTTCGGTAAACGTCTACAAAAAAGCCCCCGGCTATGCTCTCCCTGACTTCCCTCATGAAGTAATTCATGAAATAAAGGTTGTGAAAGGTGTTGTAGATCAGGGCCGATATCTCGCCGGACCTGAACAGGTGCCGCAGGTAGGCCCGGGAACAGGTGCGGCACACGTAGCAGCCGCACGCGGGATCAAGGGGGGACAGGTCCGATTCGAACGCGGCTGACTTGATGTTCACCCTGCCGTTGGAGGTGAAGAGGGTGCCGTTGCGCGCAATGCGCGTCGGCATGACCGAGTCGAACATGTCCGTGCCCTGGCTGATGGCGTAGAGTATCTCCAGGGGGCTCCCCACTCCCATCATGTACCGAGGCCGTTCCTCCGGGAGAAGGGCCATGGTGAATTCCGTAATCTCCCGGTACAGCTCCTTCGGCTCTCCCACGGAAAGCCCGCCGATGGCATAGCCGGGAAAGGGCAGTTCCAGCAGGCGTTCGACGCACTCTTTCCTGAGGCCGCTGAACACGCTCCCCTGCACGATGGCGAAGAGGGCCTGCTTATCATGATCGAAGCGTTCATGCCAGTACCGGTGCGAGGCTCCGGCCCAGCGCACCGTCCGGTCCACGGCATCCCGCGCCTCCTTCTCGGCCACGGGATAGTGCGTGCACTGGTCCAGCACCATCATGATGTCCGAGCCGATCCCCTTCTGCGCGTCCAGGACCGACTCGGGGGAAAAATAGTGCGGCGACCCGTCCACGTGGGACCGGAACTCGACCCCGTCGTCGTAGACCTTGCAGAAATCGGAAAGCGAAAAGACCTGGAACCCGCCGGAGTCGGTAAGGATGGGCCGGTGGAAATTCATGAACCCGTGAAGGCCCCCGGCCGCGCGCAGCACGTCCAGCCCCGGCCGCAGGTAGAGGTGGTAGGTATTGGACAAAATGATATCGAAGTCGAGCTCGTCAACGTCGCGGCCCGACAGGGCACGCACCGCGCCCCTTGTTGCCACTGGCATGAAGACCGGCGTGCGGATAATGCCCCGGGAGGTGGTTATCTCGCCGGTGCGGGCTGCGGTTTCTGTATCGTGAGCTATGACCTTGAATTGCATGGAGGTATTGCAGGATACCGGGAGGAAATGTCAAATGGAAATTGGGGCGCAGATGGATCGCGTAACCCGCCTTCATATGCAGCCTGCCCCGCCACCAAACACACCCCCACTTCCAACGGGCATGATCCTGCCTTAAACCGGGCATCTTTGTAACTTTATTATCAAATGACTTACTTATTCATCAAAATGATTTCACTTATGATGACGATTACCCCCATGCAAAAAATCAATTGACACAATTATCTTCAACGTGAACCTGTAATCATCACGCACTGTGAACCAAATCTATAAAAACCAAGGATAAACAAATGAAATTGCTACACTTTCTGGGTTTAATCGGCTTCCTATTCGTCTTTTCCGCCGTATCGTGCAACGCCAACCTCAGCTCCGACAACGCCAAGGTGAGCTACGGCATCGGCATGCAGTTCGCCAAGGACATGAAAAACCGCGGCATGGACCTCGACATGAAGGCCTTCAATCAGGCCGTTGAGGACGTTTACAAAGGCACCAAGAGCCGGCTGACCGATGACGAGATACGCGCGGCCTTTCAGAAAATATCCGAGGAAATGATGAAGAAACAGACAGCCCGCTCCAGTGAAAACTTGAAGAAAGGCGAAGAGTACCTTAAAAAGAACAAGGAAAAAGCGGGCGTCAAGACCACCGCGAGCGGCCTTCAGTACCGGGTGCTCAAGGAAGGGACCGGCATCTCCCCCGTCGCCACCAGCAAGGTGAAGGTCCACTACAAAGGCACCCTGATCGACGGCACCGAATTCGACAGCTCCTATAAAAGGAACCAGCCGGCCGAGTTCCAGCTGAACCAGGTGATCCCCGGATGGACGGAAGGCCTCCAGCTCATGAAGGTCGGGTCCAAGTACGAGCTTACCATCCCGAGCGGCCTGGCCTACGGCGACCGGGACAACCAGTCGATCCCGGGCAATTCAGTCCTGATATTCGAAGTGGAGCTGCTGGAAGTCAAGTAATCTCGTTCTCATTGAGGCGCCAGCCGCATTTGAGCGGCGGCCGATTATAATTCATTGATAGGAGATGGAACCATGAAAAAAATATTTTCATTCCTGTCAGGCGGCAACGTGGACCGCGCCGGGCGCACGTCCCGGAAAGACTTTCTCCGCAGCATGGCCGTCGCATTCGCCTCAACCCCGTTCATACGCGCGCTCTTCCGGCCGGCGGAGGCGCGGGCCGCGGAGAAGCTTAAGCCCCGGCCCAGGCGAGCGGTGAAGACCCTCTGCGACCTCGCCGTGGTCAAAGGCGACAGCCCCGCGGCCATAACCCGGAAAGCGGTCGAGGCGGTCGGCGGCATGGGCAGGTTCGTGAAGCCCGGCGCCATTGTCGTCATCAAGCCGAACATCGGCTGGGACCGCGAGCCGAAATACGCCGCCAACACCAATCCCGAGGTCGTCGCGGCCCTGGTCAGGCTCTGCTACGACTCCGGCGCCAAAAAAGTTAAGGTGTTCGACAATACCTGCAACTCGGCCCCCATGTGCTACCTCAACAGCGGCATAGCCGACGCGGTCAAGAAGGCCGGCGGGCACATTTCCCACATCAACAAAGACAAATTCATCCCGGGAGCGTTTTCCGAATCAAGCCCCATGAAATCGTGGCCGATCTACCGCGACGCGGTGGAGTGCGACTGCTTCATCAACGCGCCCATCGCCAAGCACCACGGTCTTTCGCGGCTCACCCTCTCCATGAAAAACCTGATGGGGATCTGCGGCGGCAACCGGGGAGAGATGCACTGGAACATCGACGAAAAGCTGACTGATCTGACGCGCTTCATCAGGCCTGACCTGACGGTCATCGACGCCTACCGCATCCTGCTGCGGAACGGCCCTTCCGGCGGGAACCTCAAGGACGTCAAGCTGACGAAAACGGTCATCGCCGGCACCGACCCGGTCCTGGCGGACGCCTACGCGGCCACGCTCTTCGGCATCAGCCCGGGAGACATCGGCTATATAAAAAACGGCGCGGAGGCCGGCCTGGGCACCATGAATATAGCCGGGGCGAACATCAGGAAAATCTCGGTGTAGGCCGTGGCATCCAGGCGCCTGCTCCTGCTGCGCCGGCTGGCGCAGACCGTATCGGTGTTCGTCCTGGCGTATATACTCTGGAACACGCGGTACCCGCTTTCGGGATACATCAATCCTGAATTCTACTTCCTGATTGACCCCTTCGCCATGATCGTCACGTCCATAGCGGAGCGGGTGCTGCTGCCGGGGCTTATCTACGCCGCCGTCCTTCTTGTCATCACCTTCGTCGTGGGCCGCGGCTTCTGCGGCTGGATCTGTCCCCTGGGGGCGCTCCTCGATTTTCTTTCATACTGTAAAAGCCTTGTCATGAGAATCTTCCGGAAAAAAGAGAGAGAAAACGATCCTCTTCCCCTGCGGTACGGAAAGTATCTCTTCCTGGGAGCGACCGTCATCGCGGCCCTCGCGGGGGTGCAGCTGGCGTGGTTCCTTGATCCGATCACCATCTTCGTGCGCGCCTTTTCCTTCACCATACATCCCCTGGTGAGCGGCTCCATCGACCGCGCGTTCACGTCGCTCCTTGCGGCTGCGGATTATCCGGGGTGGCTGGAGTGGGCCTACGATTATCTTCGCGAGGGGTTCCTGAACCTGTCGACTCCCGAATTCAACCACGCGGGTTCCATCCTGATCATCCTTCTTGTTATTCTGTTCCTGTCGTTGATCAAGCGGAGGTTCTGGTGCCGGCACCTCTGCCCCCTGGGCGCCGCCCTGGCCCTGCCCGCCCGTTTTTCGCCGCTGCGGCGCGACGTGAGCCGGTGCGAGAAAAACTGCGGCCTTTGCCGCAACCTCTGCCGCATGAATGCAATCAGGATGGACAATTCCTACATAAAGGAAGAATGCATACTTTGCCTTGACTGCGTGGCCCTCTGTCCCAATGACAGGGCCGCCTTCACGTTCGGGAAACAGCGGGCCGAAGCCCCCGCCGTGCAGGCCGGGGGAGCCCTCATGACCCGCGGAAGCTTTATAGCCATGGCCGGCGCGGTCCTGGCGGCACCGCCGGCTTCAGCGGCCCCCTCCGCTGAAAGGGCGAACCGTCCGCGGAAGCCGCCCCGGCCCGGCACGATCTCGCTGATACGGCCGCCCGGCGCCCTGCCGGAGGAGGAATTCATCCAGCGCTGCATCCGCTGCGGCAACTGCATGAAGGTGTGCCCCACCAATGTGCTCCAGCCCCTGCCGATATCGGATGGTCTTGCCCGGGCCTGGTCGCCGGTGCTGGACACCCGGCGGGGCTACTGCGAATACCGGTGCAACCTCTGCGGCCGGGTCTGTCCCACGGACGCGATAGCGGAGCTGCCCCTGGAGCGGAAACAGAAAGTGCAGATAGGCACCGGCGTGTTCAACAAAACAATCTGCATACCGTACGCCAAAGGCGAGAACTGCATCGTGTGCGAGGAACACTGCCCGGTCCCCGAGAAGGCCATCAGGGTAAAAGAAGGAATCGTTAAGGGCAGGAAGGTTATGCTGCCCCATGTCGTGGCCGACCTGTGCATCGGCTGCGCCATCTGCGAGCTCAAGTGCCCCACCAGGCCGGACAAGGGTATTGTCGTGGTGAAGGTGCGGAACGCCTAGGACTGCGCCGGTTCAGGAACCCCTGCCGGTACGGCGCCGGCATCATCCCTCCTGCTGCGTATCACCCGGTCAAGCTCCAGGGCCTTGTCATGGATGATCTTCGCGCAATCAATGATGAGGCTGTCGGACTGGGAAATTTCCTGCGCCATTTCCGAGAGCCGGTCGATGGTCCACTGGGTGCGCGCCATGGAATTCTTCCGCTCGTTGGTCGAGGTGACCACCTCTTTTGACATGGTGTCGATGACCCCCGCCTGCTTGATGACCATTTCCATGGCCTGGTTCTGCTTCAGCATCAGCTCCCGCACCGAGTTGATCCCCGCGCCGATGGCCCCCACCATCTTGAAGATCACGTCGGTCGATTCCTTCGTGTCGGTGACGATGCGCGCCCCGGCCTCGATGTCGGTGATGATCCTGGATATCTGGCGGGCGGTCTCCTTGGAGTTGTCAGACGTGGCCTGGGCGAGCTTTCCGATCTCGTCAGCGACAACGGCGAAGCCGCGGCCCGGGCCGCCTCGATGGCGGCGTTCAGGCTGAGGAGGTTGATGCGGTCGGAGATGTCGTCGATCATGGCGATGAACTGGTTGATCTCCTTGCCGCCGGTGTTGATGACGTTCATCGTGTCGGTCATCTTATGGAGGCTGTCGCCGGTGGAGGTGGTGGAGTTGACGATCTTCTTCAGCGTTTTTTCCACCTTCATGCTTTCCTCGATGAGATCCTTCTGGGCCACGTGGAGATCATCCACCATCAGTTTCGATTTCTCCCCCCCCGATTTTCTGGCTGATGGTCGCCTGGTAAATGGTTTCCACCGAGGCCAGGAGATCCTCGAAGGTCGAGGGCATTTCCTCGCTTGTCGCCGCCTGCTCCATGGAAAGCTCCGAGAACCTGGCCGTGATGGCCTGGAGCTTTGCGTTGACCCGGACGAACTTCTCGGAAAGTCCGGCGGCGGTGTTCACGATCCCCTCGAGGTATTCCGCCCGCTCCTTCGTCTCCTTCTCGTGCTCCCGCTGTTCCTCGAGGAGCATCGCCAGGTCTTTCCCCATGATATTGATCCTGTCCGCGAGGGCCAGGGAGAGGAAGATGACCACCAGGGACGATCCGATCTGGACCCCCCACTCGGTGAGGAACATGCCCGGAAGGACGCCGAAGGACTTGAGCACGTACAGGACGATGCCGACGACAAGGCCTGTGAAGCCGGCGACGATAAACCGCGCCGGCCGCGACCCGCGGAACAGAGTGATCAAATTACCGGCGAATATGAGTACCGACAGAACTCCGACCAGTCCGGTCGCAATCCGTATCGCCAGATCATACGGCAGCAGGAGGCAGACAACGGCAATGATCAAACTTGGCAGGATAACAGCTGCCACAACAAGTAGTACTTTTTCATTTACCTTCTCCAGTACTGCTCAGCATGATACGGCATATACGCACAGCCTGGCGATCCCCACGCCATAAAACCCTCCGTGTCTCGGGAAAATCCCGCACTAAATTTTCAGATGACATCCTTCTTCGCGCGGACATATAAATGCGAGAGCACATTGAAAAAAACCCCCAGGACAAAGGACGCGATGACGGCCAGCGTTACCCCGTATATCACTTTGAGCAGCGTGCCGAGCATGTCTATATAATTGAAAATGCCGGACCCGTACTCGCGGAGCGCGGCGATCGGGTCTGTCCGCGGCGCGATCTTCGATATCACGTCGGTGATATACGAAGAGCTTATGATGGCCTTAAAGACGGGCGGATAGGCAGGGGCTATGTTCCACTGCACTGAACGGGTTATGCCGGTGGCATACCGGATGACGATGAGGACGCCGCCGAAGATGACCACAAAGATCACAATGGTGATCATAGTGTAGCCGAAAATGATCAGCCCGCGTTTTTTCATCAGAGTGTAAAAATCCATCGGCATTTTCCTGAGGTCCGTTCCCTCGCCCGCCATGGGAGGCAGCACCATCCATACCATGACAACGGCGGCTATCACCGCGAAGTTGACCGCGAACAGGGGGAGGGACAGGAGGGCGACCATGACCGGTCCCGCGTACGGGATATATCCGATGAGCGACAGGACGAGCTCCGCCAGCGCGACGATAAAAATGGCGATGACCGAGCAGAACAGGATGCCGGTCACGACAGGGGCCTGCTTCGCCGTGGCCACGGCCAGGGAGCGGACGGTTTGCTCGCCCGGGGAGACATTGCCGCGGTGGATGGCCGCAAAGGCGAGGGCCATGCCCGCGAAGACGAAAAAGATGCCCAGGTTCTGCAGCAGGTGGTATATGCTCCCGCCCCTCTGGAAGAGAGAGGCCATGATAAACATCAGGGTAAACAGCACCAGGCCGGCGAAAATGAATATAGCAGTGACCAGGGAATCCCGCTGTATCTTCTCCCTGGTAAAGTATTTTTTTATCTCGTCAAAATTCATGGCACCATGTTCCTCCTCGGAAGATATTGTATGGGGTCTGCATCACATGACCCGGCACGGGCCGTGGACATGCCATGCCCGCCGGAGCCCCTTCCGCCGGCCGGCATGGCCGGGGTCAAATCAACTTCAGTTGATTTTAGATAAATAGCAAGTATTTTTAACGCCCCTAAAATTTTTATTCACGGTAAATGGAAATGATTTTACAAAACCCGGACCTGTGAGTAACGTTCCCCCATGTCATCCGGTATACTGTATATCCTGGCCACCCCCATAGGCAACATGGAAGATATCACCTTCAGGGCGGTCAGGCTTCTCCGTGAAAATGTCGACGTGGTATACTGCGAAGACACCAGGCAGACGAGAAAACTGCTCAGCCACTATGGAATTTCCGTGCCTGCCCTCTCCCTTCACACCCACTCGTCCCCCCAGAAAATCGAAGGTGTCATAGATCTTATCAAGGGAGGGAAGTCCATAGCGTACGCAACGGATTCCGGCACGCCGGGCCTCAGCGACCCCGGCAGCAGGCTGGTCTCCGCGGCCCGGGAACAGGGGATCCCGGTATGTCCGGTGCCGGGTCCTTCCGCCCTGGCCGCCATCGTGTCTGTCTCCGGGTATCACGGCAAAAGCATAATCTTCGGCGGCTTTCTGAGTAAAAAGGAAGGCAGGAGGAAAAAAGAGCTGGCCGCGTTCAGGGAATTCAACGGCATCATAGTCCTGTATGAATCGCCGTACCGGATAAAAAAGCTTATCGTCGCCATCGGGGAGGTTTTTCCGGGAAGGATGCTGCTTATCGGGCGGGAGATGACCAAACTGCATGAAGAATTCATATATGGAAAAGTGGACGAAATCATCTCAGCCATCGATTCCGTGAAAGAAAAAGGCGAATTTTCCGTGATTGTCTATAACGACATCAGGGATTACAATGGGGAACCCGATGATGATACGGATGTGACGTAGAGGCATTCCAGCCGCGTTCCGGACCAGTCCTACGTTAACAGGACCTGGCAACAAATCACAAATCAGTTACCATCTGCAATGATTTCTCTTCAACCAGGGCCAGCGGGTTTCCCATAAATGAGAGTTTAGCGGCATCTTAAATAATTGAAATGAATCGGATTTTTAGCTATACTTATAATGATGAAAGTCAGCGTCGGAAACCCATAAAAAATATTCCGGGGGTGTTACAATTACGTAATGCGGGTAAATATCGGTCAAATAAGTATACAATATTGATATTTGTATACTTTGGAAAAATTTATGCGGCAGTTGGGCCATTTTTATTAAAGAATTGACAAATTTGGCCGATAGTAATAGTAGAATAAACAAGGGTTATCAAAATGGTTATCGATAAAATAGGCAACATAAACAACATCATCGAACCGAAGAAATCGAATCCTGTAGCGGGCGCGAAAGAGACCAAGAAAAAGGATTCTGTTCAGATTTCATCCGAAGCCAAGAACGCCGCCGAGGTTTCCAGGCTCGCTCAGATCGTGAAAGAAGCATCCGATATCAGGGTGGACCGCGTCAGGGAAATCAAGGAACAGATAGCCAATGGGTCATATAATTTTGATAAACCCGAAATACTGGAGATGGTCGCTGACAGAATAGCAAACTTTCTGGTGCGAAAATAGACGGGACCTATCTTATCATGAAACGGCAAGAAGCGGAGATACCATTGATATGTCCGCTTTTTTTATGCAATTGGTAGCATAGAAGTCCGCCCGGCGGCTGCGGCGGGACAACAGGACGGTAAAGGCGGGATCAGCGGTGACAACAGAACTTAGACCAGATTTCCACCTCCCCAGCCAGATTTATATCAGGCAGGACATCATCAAGGAAATCGGGAAACTCGCGTCCCGGTTCGGCTCCCGCGCGATACTGGTCACCACCGCCGACGACCTGGAACTCTACGGCAGCGTCATCGAGATGATATCCAGGCAATTGAAGGACGCCGATGTCGGATGCATCGTCTATGACGAGATCGTGAACCCTCCCAACACGGAGGAAATTGACACCGCCGCGGCCTATATCAAGAAAACCAACAGCGACCTGATCATAGGCTTCGGCGGCATCGATTCGATCAACGCGGCCAAGGCCCTGACGATCCTGGCCACCAATTATTACTTTTGCCATGACCTTTTCACCAACCCGAAGCTCAACAGGAAGCCGATGAAATTCATCACCATCCCGGGGAGTCCCATGTTCGGCTTCGAGATCGCCCCACTCTTCTACCTCGAGGAGATCCACGAGTTGACAAAGAGGATATACCACAACCCGGACCTCTATCCGGAGGCCACCATCGTTGATCCCCTGATAACCCTCCACTGCCCGGAGGAAAAGATACTGAAAAGCGGGATCAGCACCCTGGCCCTGGCCGCGGAATCGGTCATTTCCAAGAAGAACAACGACATCATAAACACCTATGCCCTGAAGTCCATCGACATGCTCTTCCGGAACATCCCGGTGGCGTACCGCGAGTCGCAGAACAGCGCCCCGCGCATGGCCCTTTCGACATCCTCCGTCATGACCGGGATCGCCTTCGCCGTATCGTTCCTGTCCATAACCCTTGCCATCTCGCTGGCACTTGTCTCGAAGACCAGCCTTGACATTGAAAGCGCCATGAGCATCATCCTCCCCCACATCATGGAATTCAACCTGACGTCGTCGCCGGGCAAATACGTGCAGATGTCGAAGGTCATGGGGGAAGACGTGCGCGAGGTAACGGTCATCGAGGCTGCCATCAAGGCGGTGGAAGCGATACGCAAGCTGGAATCGGACGTCGATATTCCGCAGCGGCTCTCGAACTACGACATATCGAAGTCACTGTTCAAGGAGATCGCTGACCTGGCGATCACCTATCCCTTCCTTGACAACACACCGCGGGAAGTCAACACCAACGAGATCGAGACGATTCTGATAGCGGCGTATTGACGCGTTTTAGAGGGATCCCAGCTCATCGGCGGAAAAAAGCTGGGTGATATCAAGGACGACGACAAACCCTTCATCGACTTTTGCGATTCCGACAATATACTTCCCGGAAATGCCCCTCACAACCGGGGGCGGGGGCTCGATGTCGCCTGAATTTACCTTTATAACGTGGCTTACGGAATCGATGCCCAGCCCCACCTTCTTCCCGCCGATGGTCACGACAATGGCCCTGCTGTTCTCGGTAAGCTTATTGGCATCGATGCTGAAGCGCTTGCTCAGGTCAACGATCGGGAGGACCTTGCCCCTGAGATCTATGACGCCCATGATATAGGGCTTGGACTTGGGCAGCTTGGTGACTTTCGGGAGTTTCAGGATTTCCTGCACCTGGAGTATATCGATGCCGTATTCCTCGTTTCCGATCTTGAAACAGACGATCTGGAGAGAGGAAAAGAAGTTTTCTTTTTTTTCCATATGTGCCAACCGTTTAATGTAGTGTTGCACTACCGCCCGGCGGCCCCTGGCCGCGGGGCGCGTTACCATGCACTCCCGAGCTGCGATCCTCCGACAGGGGTTTTCCCCGCGAGGGCAACCATCCGTCCGGTACTACTGTAATTAATCAAATATAGTTTTCAAGTATAAAATATTTATTAATGAGGATTTTCAAAGCCCGGAACCCCTGGAAGGCCCTCGGGGATATCACCCGCGCTCCGCCCCCGCGGGGGCGTTTAGGACATCCTGTCCTCGTCCGGCACTCAATCATCCTGATTGGCGCCTCTCTTCTTTTCAAAAGGAGAAGGTTCCGAATTATTGGATCCATGCCTGCGTTCGCCTTTCCATGGTAGGGATAGGTGGCGGGGACGTGGCGTTAACAGCAAATACATGCAACAAATGACAGTGTGAACGATATCCGGGTGGTTATACGGGGCCCTGTCACAGGAAATAGCCGTAGACATACAGGACGGCGCCCGAAAGGAGGAAAAAGCCGACTTTGGAGATTACGGGGGACCGGCCGCGGAAAAACATGTCCACGAATCCGATGATGATACCGAAAAACGCGGCTGCCACGCCCATGGCGATATAGCTGTAACCGAAATATAAAAATACCGAACCGGCTATCAGCAGGCCGATCATGAAGTCTATGAGGTCGACAAGGCCCAGGGTCTTGAAGATCCTCCCGCCGGCCCTTCCCTCGTCCTCGCCCGCCTGGTAGAACTCCGGTTTGAAATAGCGCTGTTTCGTTTCCTTGAGGAGCTTCTCTTTCTCCGTTTGCGGCTTTTCCTTCTCCACGGCCTTTCCCCGCTGGATGCCGTAGTTGCGGTTGATCAGTTTGAGCACCTGGCTGTTGGGGAGGGTGGAAAAAATCATGGCCCGTTCGCGGAATTTCTCGGTGAAGCCGAAACTCCTGCCGGTGGATACGCTCCGTTCTGCCGTTATCTTGCCGTCGGTAATGACCGAATAGTACGCGTTTCCGCCTTCTTCCTCTATCTCGACGTAAAGACGGACACGCTTATCCTTGAGGTTGTAATCAACACGTATGTAGTCGCCGTCCTCCGAGGTTATGTAGAAGGTCCTCTGATAGCCGCGAATCTCGGAGGGGCGTTTTTTCCATGTATGCTGGGCGGTATCAAGAACAATGTTCGAGGCTTTTTTCTTCAACATGCGATACCTATTAAATTAAAAGAGATTGGTTCATAATGATCAGGCCAATCTCTTTTCATTTCACCTTATAGCTTCTTTTTATGACGGTTAGCCCTTCTGCGCTTTTTCCGTTTGTGATTAGCTATTTTTTTTCTTTTCTTTTTTCTACCACAGGGCATAAGCGGCTCCTTGATTCACTCCATGTGTTTTATTTTATGATATCTATTCTACAGTGTACTTGTTGTCTTCTGCATTCTTCATTTCGAGCCCCGCCACGCGGGGCGAGAAATCCTGTCGCGACAACCACATCATCAGGATTTCTCCTCAATCCGGAATACGGGGATTCGTCGAAATGACATCGTTCAACAATTTCAGGATAGCGTATTACCTGAGATTGTCAATTTCTTTCGGTTTTCCCTTCACCGGCTTATCCGATTTTTCAAGCATCCGCGGAATGCCCGAACTATCCGACGAGAGTATCACGTTTACATTGGCCCCTAATTTGTCAATATAAATATATTTCAAAATGTCGGGATTCGCGCTTATTATCGTGGATATCCTGAGGAGATTCGCGTAGAATTGCTCGTTTTTCAGCTTATCGCGCTCCAGCGAGGCCTGTATACCGATAAGATCCATCTCCCGGGCCCGGTTCATCTTGCGCAGATCGGCAGCGTGAATAACAGCCTCGTTATAGACCGCCTTCTCTGGAAGCACCGGCGTTCCGCTCATCTTCGCGCTTACCAGCTTGATGCCTGAGGTCTTGAAATCGCCCTCTAGTTTCTTTGCCGCCCTTTCAATGGCGGGCGCCAGCTGGGCCGCCAGCACTTCACGCTGATAAGCCGGCGCAAGCAGGGGGTGCAGTTCCTCCTGCAGTTCCCCCTGAAAAAGCGCGGTTACCAGTTCATCAAGGCCGCGGCCCCCGTCCCCGAGCCTGGCCGTTTCGGCAAAGCTATCACCGTCAATCCGGTATACGACCCTCAGGGGCACCCACAGGTGGTAATTATCGTCCTTGAGGAGGCTCAGTTCCGGAAAACTTATTTTCACTGTGATACCCGCGGACCTCCTGACCGGCAGATTTGATATCGAAAACCACCAGGGCAGGGCGCCCTGCCACACGAAGGCGTAATTTCCGACGATGGGCCGGGCAACGCGGACCACCGTTTTGCTCCGCAGGTCCTGGACCACGCATAACGTCCCGGCATCAATTTTCTCAACGGAAAAAAAGAGGCCGTAGACGATCCCGACAACGAAGACAACGGCAATGGTTTTAATCAGAAAGTTTTTCATTGAGGTTAACCCGGTCCAGGCTATTTTCCTTCTTCATCTTTGTATGGTATGGGCCGCAGGGGCACGATGGTCGACACCGCGTGCTTGTAGATGAGGTTTTGCCTCTTTTCAACTTCCATGAGGATGGTGAAATTATCGAAGCTCAAGACCTTCCCCTTGATGGGGACGCCGTTTACGAGATAAATATTGATATCAATCTTCTCTTTTCTCGCGGTGTTTAAAAAATGGTCCTGCAAGTTGTTGTATTGTACCGCCATTGTGCTTAACCTTTCCCTGTTCTATTTTTTTATTTTGTTCCGCTGTCCAGCCATAGCCGCAACAGCTCATCTATTTTTTTCACTTCACCGGGACCGAACCAGTTGATACGCCTGTTCTTGCGGAACCAGGTCATCTGGCGCTTGGCGTATTGCCTGGTGACGGTCTTGATCAACCTGACCGCCTCGTCAACACTGCAGGCGCCGTCTATATAATCATTGAGCTCGGCATACCCGATCGACTTCATCGACTTGAGACCGGGACCGAAACCGCGTTCCCTGAGCGACCGGACCTCTTCCAGGAAACCGCGCTCCATCATCCGGTCAACGCGCTCGTCTATCTTCCTCTGCAGCACGTCCTTTTCCTCTCGGAGCCCTATGAAAAGCGTGTCGTCCGACCCGTAGCGGTGCTTGCTGCTGAAATAACTCGAAAGGGGCTTCCCGGTCCCACGGTACACCTCGATGCCCCTGGTGATCCTCTGCGTATCGTTGGGATGTATCCGGTTCCCGAAGTCCGGATCAATCCTGACCAACTCGTCGTGGAGGGCCTGAAGGCCCCGCTCCGCGGCCTCGCTTTTCACCGCCCTCCTCACCTCCAGGGGAATTGCGGGAATTTCGGACAGCCCCTGGAAGAAAGAATCGATGTAGAGGCCGGTGCCGCCCACGATCAGGGGCTTCCTGCCGCGCGCGTGGATCGCCTCTGCGGCCCCCCGGGCCTCCCGGCAGAAATCACCCGCCGTGAAGGGGACATCCGGATCAACGCAATCGATGACGTAATGCCGTACCCGTTCCCGTTCCGAGCGGTCCGGCTTGCCGCTCCCGATATCAAGATACCGATAGACCTGCACGGAATCGGCCGATATGATCTCAAAATCGATGCCGGCAACCGCAAGGGACACGCCGGTCTTTCCGACTGCCGTGGGCCCCACCAGGACCGCGTACCTGATATGTTCCTCACCGCCGGCTATAATTACTGTTCCTTCTCCGGTTCCTCGTAGTTGATGAACTTGACGTCGTTGTTCAGCATCAGTTTCAGGATGTTGGGAACGACCTTCCACTTGGAATCGTCCTCGGGAAAAGACCTCATGTTGCCTATTTTTTCCACGGCCTCCATGGTTGCGCGGGAAAAAATATATTTATTCTTATTATACGTAAGCAATTTATCAAGCGGAATTATCACGGTTCTCCTCCAGCATGTCGGTAATTATATGATACATATAACCTGTTTTGCATAATTCTGCGGTTACAATTGAACGGAGTTCATTCAGAGCGACGTCGAGATCGTCATTGACCACTATATACTCGTACTGCGCATACTCTCCCAGTTCCCTGAGGGCGTTGCGCATCCGTATCTGTATCTGCTCTTCTGAATCGGTTTTCCGGTTTCTCAGCCTCGATTCAAGCACTTCCCGGGAGGGAGGCACTATAAAAATGTAAACCGCGCCTTCCAGCCTGCCCTTCAGACTCCTGGCGCCCTGGACATCCACGTCGAATATCGGGATTTTTCCAATACAACAAATTCTGTCAATCTCTTTTTTTGATGTCCCGTAGTAGTTGCCGTGCACCCGGGCCCATTCTATAAACTCGTCGCGATCAATCATGCCCCTGAACTCGTTTTCCGGGACAAAATAGTAGCTTGTACCGTCAATTTCGTTGTTCCGCCGCGCCCTGGTCGTTGTTGATATCGAAAAACAGAAACGGCTGTCGTCCGACAGGAGCCTGTTGATCAGCGTGGTTTTGCCGGCGCCGGACGGAGCGCTTATAACGAGTGACAGGTTATTCGCTTTCAAGGTTCATCAACCGGTTTGCGATGGTCTCCGGCTGCATGGCCGAGAGGATGACGTGGTTGCTGTCCATGACGATGATCGCCCTGGTCTTCCTGCCGTGGGTCGCGTCTATGAGGAGGTTGTTCTCTTTCGCCTCCTCGCGGAGGCGCTTCCCCGACGCGGATGCCGGCGTTATCACGACAATGACCCGCTCGGCGACCACGGCATTGCCGAATCCGATATTTATAAGAGTGGTTTTCATACTACGTTCCTGCAGTGCTCACGGATCATTTCGATATGGTTCTTCATGTCAACCACCATGTGGGCGATCTCGGCGTTGTTTGATTTCGATCCGATGGTATTGACCTCCCTGAACATTTCCTGGGCGAGAAAATCAAGCTTCTTGCCGACCTGGCCGCCCGCCTTCATCATCGCTTTGAATTTCTGTATATGGTCCTTCAGGCGGATGATCTCCTCGTTGATGTCGAGCTTGTCCGCCAGGATGGCGATCTCGGTGCAGAGGCGCACGTCGTCGACCTTTGCCCCGGCGACGTTCTCTATCCTTTTCCTGAGCGTTTCCTTCTTGTCCTTCACCGAATTCTTCGTGGCGTTTTTGATCGCCCCGATGTGCCCCGCTATCTCCGACACGAGCTTCGCCAGGTCCTTCCTGATGGCGGCCCCTTCCTTCCTCCGCATGTCCAGGGCCCTGTCGACAACCCTGCCGATGGTGGCATAGATATCGCCCCGCGAGGTCCGCGATATGGCCGAGCGGTCCCGCTGGCTGATGCCGTCAAGCTTCAGCACCGATTCGAAGCGGAGCGGCTCGGCGATCCCCAGCTCCCGGTGCACGTGGCGCAGCTCCCGGTAATATTTTTTTATCATATCGGAATTGATGGCGATCGGCTTGGAAACCACCCAGTCGAAGATATCGATATTCAGCTCGAGCTTGCCTCGGCCGAAGCGCTGCTTGAGGAGATTGTGGAGATCATTTTCCTCGTTCTTGATGATTTTCGGCACGTTGACATATATCTCAAGGTAGCGCGAATTGAGCGACTTGAGCTCCACTGAATAGGAGAACTGTTCTGTGCTTTTTTCCAGAAACGCGTAGCCTGTCATACTGTCCATGAAATGTTACCTGCCGGTGGCGCTCATTATTATGAAAGATATGGAGGCCGGCCGGGCATGCCCGCCGGCTGTTATATGATTTTCTCTTCCTTGCCCATGGATCGGATCTTCACCATTCCCGAATCAAGATAAAAATCGATGGTGCGTCCGTAGTTACCGCCGATATCCTCGGAGACAATGCCGATGGCCAGTTCACCGAGAACCTCCCTCACCTTCAAGACATTGTTGTTCCCGATCTCTCCCATCATGCTGTTCTCCGACACGTTGAACATCCGGGCCCCGCCGACGATCTTCGCCTGTATCCGGGAGACATCGGCGCCCCTGCTCTTCATCTCGTCTAACATCAGGGGAATGGCCGTATCGGCGTACTTTTTCACCGACGCGCCCTGCTCCTTCATCGCCGGCAGCATGATATGGCACATGCCGCCGATTTTTTTCCCGGAATCATAGAGACAGATGCCCACACAGGATCCGAGGATGGTCCTCAAGACATCGGGCGACGATGATATGTTGTAATCGGCAATCCCGACATTTATCAACTGGAAATCCATTGATTATCTCCTGGGGTTCGGCACGTAAACGGGCGCTTCCAATATTTTTTTATAGCTGAAATCTTCCGATATCGAATGCAGCGTTTCTGAATGGCCGATGAACAGATACCCGTGATCGAGAATTGACTGATAGAATTTCGACACCAGTTCCATCTGGTGCTTTTTATCAAAGTAGATCATAACGTTTCTGCAGAAAATAATGTCAATATCTTTTGGGAAGGGGCTTTTAAAAAAGTTATGGTAATAGAACTTCACCAGTTTTTTCACGTCATCATTGACGATGTAATTCTGCTTGTCGTCATTCTTGGGGGTAAAATACTTCTTCAGGAATTCCGGCGGGACCTTTTCGATCCTCCTGCCGGAGTATTCGGCAATGTTGGCGAATTCAAGGACCGACGGCGCGATATCGGTGGCAAGGATCTCGATGTCCCATCCGGCGAAGAGGTGGGCCTTCTCCTTCACGCATATCGCGATCGTGTACGGCTCCTCGCCGGTGGAACAGGCCGCGCTCCATATGCGGAGCTTTTTATTGCTTTTAACCTTTGCGATCTCCGGCAGGCATTCATGGGTCAACGCCTCGAAATGCCGCTCATTTCTAAAAAAATACGTTTCATTGGTGGAGACCACGTCGAGCATCTTCTCGTACTCGATGGTCTTTTCCTTCGGGTTCAGGGACTGGAGATAATTGTAATAATCTGAAAATTCGCTGATATTGAGCGCCTGGAGGCGTTTCCGCAGCCTGTTCGACAGGAGGGTTATCTTGGTGTCCTTCAGGAATATGCCGCTTTCATCGTAAATGAGGCGGGCGAACTTGCCGAACTCCTCCTCGGTAAGCCGCTTGATGGCCGGCTCAATGCCGAAGTCACCGCGGAATATGTTGGTAGTTTCATTTGGCATAATCTCGAGCTGCACGTTACTGGTCATGTCGCCGGGGCGTCACCCGGCGCCGAATCTTCCGTTAAGCGCCCGACGCATCCCTGCTGCGGTTCAGGTTCAGCACCAGCCGCACTTCACCGGCCGGGATACCGGAATACCTTGAGATCTCGTCGACAGGACAGCCGCTGTCGAAGAGGACCGATACCAGCCGGTACCGGTCATCCGATGCCGCCACGATCGCCTCGATCTCTGCCGCCGAAAGACTCCGGCGCTTATCCACCGGATCCGTCGTTTCTGCAGGTATCATCACGGTCATGTCTTTTTCTATGATCGCGCTTCCTCTGCCGGACAGAGCGCCGGGCGCCGGGAACCGTTCCTCTGATGTTCCGGCAAATTCATCGGCATAGCGCATGGCCGCTTTATCAGCGCCATGCTGCCCGGTCCCGGAGGCCTTCTTCAACGATAATTTATCTATAATTTTTTCGGATAATATTAGCAAGCCTTTTTTTATAAGGCCGCCCCCATTGTTTTCTTTCACGGCCGCGGTCCCGCCGCCGGAGAATCCACCGCGGGCGCCATCCGGGTTTTCCCGTACCTGCGGCATGGAGGGTTCACACGCATGTCCCGCCGTGCCGCGCAGGTCCCCGGCATCCTCTTCGTCAAGGGTGATGTCGAGGGTCCGGATTTCGCCGGTTTTTTCCATCAGCCTCCGGAGCTGCCGTATCCTGCTCTCCAGAAGGGAAATGTTCCGTTCCGCCGTGGTATTGAACTCCTTGATGATCTCATCCATTTCTTTACGGAACCTCCGCTCGCGGAACTCGGTGGCCGAACGCTCCAGCTTCAGGCTGATGACCAGGTAGAGCACGGCACCGAGAAACACATTGAACAGGAGTAAAAAGAAAAATTGCATATAATTTCCTCATTCGATGAGTCATGTTTATTGAAGGCGCGGTCCCTAGGCCGCGCCTTCCTTTCAATGATTATGTCGCATAACCTTTAAAAAAATTACTTCAATATATCGATAATATTCCCCATCCTGGAATCCTTGCTTCTTCCGGTCCGGAGCTTTTTTTTGCCTTCGCCCTGCCGTTCCTCCGGGACCTCTTCACGCTTTTTCCCTCCCTTCTTCTGCTGGTCCCGTATGGTGGCGCTCTCGCCTTTTTTCAGTTCGTCGAGCTTCGTGTTCGCCAGGCGGGCCTTCTCCCCGGATTCCTTTTCAAGACCGTGCTGCTGCCCCACGACGGCGTCCATGCGGGCCTGGGCGTCCTTGCCGACTTCGGTGACCTGTGACATATTGGTCTGCATGTCTATGGGCCTGATTGCCATGGCGCTATCCTCATCTCCTCCGTCTCGAGATGATCATCCTCCCCTCGACGCCCTCCGGCGGCTCGTACTCGCCAATGCGGATCTGGTCGCCCTGGAGGGAAAATTTCACGTGGTTGTACGGATCCTTCATGATGAAGCTCTTGTCCTTGATGTATATCTCAACGCCCCCGTGGGCCGTGCGCTCGGCGCAGACTTTTCCCTTGTGCTCGATCATGCCGATGTAGGAGTTGACCTCGTCAAGCTCTCCCTTGATTTCGTTCATCCGTTCGTTCAGCTTGGCGTCCCGGGCCTGGAGGTCTTTCAGGAGTTTTTCCTTGTCCTTCGGGAACTTGCTTCCGGCGTTCCTCTTCTGGGTCTCCAGGGTCCGGAGGTTAAGTTTGAGCTGGGTCTGCTCTTCTTCGATTTTCGTCTTCATGCCGGTGAGGTCGGAATGCTGCTGCAGCACCTTCGGGTGGATCCCCACGCGTATCTCGGTCCTGGTGGACACGTCAGTGCCGAGGAAGCGGGCATTCACCTCGTCCCCGGCCCGGATGATGCCGCCGACGATCCGCGCCCGCTTGCCGATGGAAACGACCCTGTTGCCGGCATCGACGTTCGAATGCATGATGCCCTCGGGTACGATGACGTCGTTCTCGGCGAAGACAAAGGCGTTCTGTATGAACTTGGCATACACGGATCCGCCGGTGGACTCGATCTTCGCCTCGTCGCGGCCGGTGATGCCCTGGAACACGATGATATCGCCTTCAGCCTCCAGGAAGGCCTTCTGCACCGTGCCGCGCACCTCGATGTTGCCCGCCGCCTTCACCTCGAAATTGTCCTGCACGCTGCCGGCTATGATGACCGAACCGAGGAACACGATGTTGCCGGTTTCCAGCGAAACGTCCCCGTTGACGACATAGACGGGCTCGACGCTGAGGCGGCCGCCCTTGAAGGTCACCTGCCCGTTGATCTCCGCGGTGAGTTCGGTGCCGTCCTCGGACAGGATCGTGCCCTTGCCGTGGAGTATCTTGACGTCCTTGCCGGGCCGCGCCGGGATGATGCGGTTGGTCACCGTCCGGCCCTGCACGCCCTGCTCGGCCGGGACCTTCACCGCCAGGAGCTGTCCCACCACGACGTTCTCCAGGAGCTCGAGGTTGCGGAAATCCACCTTGCCCTGCTCGTCCTCCTCGAAGGAGACGTTCTTGTTGTCGACGCGGACCTTGTACTCGATGTAGGCGTCCCTGCCGTTGACCACCCTGGTGCCTTCGGCGGCCAGGAGCGGCCTGGTATAGTCCATCTCCTCCAGGTATTCCTTTATTTCCTGTTCCTTTATACCTATCTTAACGCCGGCCTTCTTCAGCGCGTCAATGACCTCGTCATACTCAATGTGCCTGCCGGAATAGCGGGGCGGGACGAAATGGACGAAGACCTTCATTTCATCATCGGTCATTTCCAGGGTCATGGAGCTGTCGTATTGCGGGTTGGCGGTCCACGAGCCGATCTTCACCGGCTTACCCGTCGCCTTATCAACTTCCCTGATGATCTTCGACTCGTCGGCGTCGATCTTCAGGGAATAGAGCTTGTTCTTCACTTCATCGGGGGTTACCTTGAGGCCGTTCCCCTTGGGCGGGATGACGGTGAGCCATATGCCGGACTTGGTGACGCGCACTCTGAAGGAGCCGTCGGCATTCGCCTTCATGGAAGCTCCGCGCAAGGCGTGTTCGCGGGTAAGCTTCTGCTCGAGCGTGGCGAGATCAGCATGCTCCTCGCTCCCCACCATGGGGATTATCAGGACGCGGTACGGCACCCGGCCGATCCCAAGGAACCCCCTGGTCCCCTTGTCGAGGACCTGGTAGTCGAGGAGATTGATATCAATGCCCAGCTCCCTCGATGCCACCTCGAGCGCCTGCGCAACGGAATCGGCGTAGACCTCGACAGCATTATCCTCTGCGTGGTCGGACACGTCCAGTCGCATGAATAGATCTTTGATATTCGCCATCGAAACCTCGGTATCAGCCCAGCCCCGGGCACAACAACATGACGCTTCCGTCGCGGATAACGGCACCCACATTATCCGACGATGTTCTGCTTGATACGCCCGAGCCGGCCCCTCAGCCTCATGATAGCCTTGGTATGGAGCTGGGAAACCCGGCTCTCCGTGACTTCCAGCACATCGCCGATTTCCTTCAGGGTGAGATCTTCGTAATAGTAGAGAACGATGACCTTCTTCTCCTTGTCCGGGAGCTTCTTAATAGCATCTATAATATAATCGCGGATTTCCTGCTTTTCAATCAAAATATCAGGGTTCATGTTCTCCGGAGCCTCCAGCGTCTCCAGGATGGAGAGCTCGTCGCTGTCGTCGCCGAGGTACCAGATGTCGTTCAGAGAAAGCATCGACGTGCCGGAAAGCTTTGACAGCAGGGACTGGAATTCTTCGGTGGAAACCCCCAGCTCCCGCGCGATCTCCTCGTCCTCGACGGTCCGGCCGAGCCTGTTCTCCAGCTCGGTGATGACCAGCTCGACCTGCTTCGCCTTCTGGCGGATGGAGCGCGGGATCCAGTCGATCGAGCGGAGCTCGTCGAAGATGGCCCCGCGGATCCTGGTCATGGCGTAGGTCTTGAACTTGATCCCCCGGGCGGGATCAAACTTGGTGATGGCGTCGAGGAGGCCGAAGATGCCGTAGGAGACCAGGTCGTCGAACTCTATGTTCGACGGCATGCCCATGGATATCTTGCCGGCGACATACTTGACCAGGGGCGCGTACTTGACGACGAAATAATCGCGTATGTCCTGGTCGTTTTTCTTGATGAACTTCTCCCAGAGCTTGTCTTCACCGATGGCATCCAGCTCGTTATATTTTTTATTATTCATACCTGTGGTCCCGGGTGTTATTCTCTATCCTTGCCCATCATGGTCCGCACCGCCTGGGCCATAATTTTCGGCTCGTATTTCGCCAGCTTCTCGGATTCCAGGATATGCTTCCCCAGTTTCCCCGACTTAGTGTGTATCGAGCCAGCCCCGCCCGGAGTGGTCGAATAGTGCGACAGACCTTCCTTTTCAAGCTCTCTGAAATCCGCATTCGACGGCTGCCCTTCGGACGCGTCCCCGCCCCCCCCGGCATCGCGCGCCTCGAATTCCATGCTTTCCGCCGACGCCTCCCCGCTTCCGGGGACGGCGGCCGTTTCGCCCTCCTTGCCGCCGCCGGGCAGCGCCGCCAGCGAGGAGACAAGCTCGTATATCTCGGGTACGTATTTCTTGAAAATATAGGACACGCCGAAGCCGATGACCGCGAACACCGCCATGAGCAGAAGCGATCTCAACAACACCACGTTCCACCGGACGCCCGCGATCATCCCTACTATGAAAGACAGCAGCAGGGCGGTAAATCCGAAGAGAACGGTGGATTTATACTCAAGATTTATTTTATTCAGAGTGACCATACTGAAAACGGGAACCCCTTTCCTCGCACGGTTATAGTTTCACAGCGCGACTGACGGATCAAGCCTTTTTCTACTGTCCGTCCTCCTCGTCCTCATGGGATACGAACAGGTTCTTGAAGAACGACGCGAGCCCGGAGCCTTTCACGGCGCCGATCTCTCTGTTGCCGATCCTGTCGGCGATTATCGTGATGCAGCCGGACGCCTTCGATTTCGGGTAGCTCACGATGAAGGGCTTCTGGTTGCGCACCGACTTGGGCACATACACGTCGTCAAATATGAATCCCAGGTTTTCCACCTTGATGTTCAGGAACTGGCCGGCGATGTTGATCACGCGCTGCGCGACGCGGTTCCCCTCGGCCACGGACTGGACGCGGTTCACGATGATCTTGATCATCTTGTCCGGAGACTGCGCGGCGATCGACTTGATGATGCCGTAGGCGTCGGTGATGGCCGTCGGCTCCGGGGTGGTGACGACGATGATCTCGTCGGCAGCCATGACGAAGGAGAGGACGTTCTGGGAAACGCCGGCGCCCGTGTCAACGACCATGTAATCGTCGGAGTCGAGCTCCGAGACGGCGCCGATGAACTCGTTCCGCTGCTTCGGGTCCAGGTTCGCCAGCTGGTGGAAGCCGGAGGCCCCGGCTATGATCTTGATCCCCTCCGGGACCTCGATCACGATGTCCTTCAGCTTCTTCTGCCCCTTTATGACATGGTACAGGTTGTATTTCGGTATTATGCCCAGGATGACATTGATGTTGGCAAGGCCGAGATCGGCGTCAAGGAGCGTCACCGACGAACCACCGCGGGCGAGCGCTATGGACAGGCTCACCGCCACGCTTGTCTTGCCGACGCCCCCCTTGCCGCTGGTGATGGCTATCGTCCTGGTCTTTTTCTGTTTCTTGGCGTCGCTCTCGAGCACCAGTCTTCTTAGATTTGCCGCCTGATCCACGGGGGACCTCCTTATGCTCTTCTGCCTGGATTAATTATAAACATTGCCGATCATCATGTCAACAATCTTATCGGGGTCGGCGATCACGATATCGTTCGGGACCTCCTGCCCGTTGGTATAATATGATATCGGCTTATTATATTTATCGGCAATATCGATGACATTGCCGATATAAGAAGTCTCATCGACCTTGGTAATGATAATGCTGTCGAAATGGATGGCGTCAAAGGCCCTGAAAACGTCGTTCAGGTCGCATTTTTTGGTGTTCGCGCTCACGCAGAGGATCTTTTCGCAGTCATAATCCACCAGGTCCGCGAAGCTCTTGATCTCTGAGATTTTGAGGTCGTTCCGGTGGCTCCTCCCCGATGTGTCCACCATGATGATGTCCGATTTGTCGGATGTGACGATGTCCTTGAACTCCTTCTGGTTGTTGACCGCGTAGATGGGGATATTCATGATTTCCGCGTACTTTTTCAGCTGCTCCGTAGCGGCGATCCGGTAATTGTCTATGGTGACGAAGGCGACCGAGTGCCCCTCCCGGAGGGAATTGATAGCCCCGAGCTTGGCCATGGTGGTCGTCTTGCCCACTCCCGTGGGGCCGATGAACATGACGATCTTTTTCCGGTTGCCGGTCTTGATGGGGCCGGTGGTGACGATCTTGCTTTTCAGGAGGTCCTTCAGGCTCTTTTCTATTTTGTACTTATCCTTAAGGTCCTCTTTGCTGATGGAATTCTTCATCTCGTTGAGCAGGGCCGAACACTGCTCGTCATCATAGTCGTTGTTCCTCAGGACCTGGCGGAAAGGCCGGATGCTGGCCTCATCGGCAGCATGCGCCTCGCAGGCGTTCATGCGTTCGCTGGTCATCTTGTAGATGGCCCGCTTGATCTCGTCGAGCTCCTTTTCAAAGCGGACGCCGCCGGCCGGGGCCTGATCCGGCTCGGCCTTCCTCGCCTCTTCCGCCGGCCCGGCGGGGGGGGCCGTCCGTATCGGCTCGGGGGACGGGGCCGCCTTCTTGTGCTCGGCTATGCCGGTGTACACTTCATTCAGTTTCTCGTTGAAGGTGAAGCCGGCGGGCCGTTTTTCGAAAGTGTCCGTGCGATCGGGCGCCGGGGCCGCCGCCGCGGTCGCGGGACGGTCCATGGCATCGCTCACCCGGGACCTGCCGAGGTCGGTGACGCCCGCATCCCCGTCATCCACGGTGAAATCGATCTTCTTCTTTTTCTCGCCCAGAAAGCCTGACTTCATCTTCCGCTCCTGCACCGCCGCGGTCAATTCCACGACCTCCTTGGCGAAGAGCTTGGAGTTGAAGAGCCCTCCTTCCTTCACGAATTTATGGCTGATGGGGATTGCATCGTCGCCATGCTCCATCTTGAGCTTCATCATGACCTCGTTGTAATTGTTGCCCCGAATTTTGATGTACCTCATAGTAATCACTCCTATCACGTAGTCTGCATGAGGCGCATCCACATTTCAGTGAGCCGGCGACAGGGAGGTCGCCAGGAGCCGCGGTATACACGGATGCATATCCGCGGCGGGCGAACGAAATGTGGTGCGCCCATCCCGATATTCTTCAATTATATTAAACCATATACCGCGCTGTTATCGAGTGCCGCTACGCGGCACTCGATAACAGCGCGGAAACCACAACTTCTACCTTGACGGCGCTCGAAATCTCGCTGTACGAAAGCACCACCGGCGCCGGCATCTCCCGCTCGAGGAGCGTAAAGGTCACCCGCCGGATCTGCGGCGAGACCAGGTACACCGGCGCGTGTCCCATGCTCTTGGAGCGACGATACGCGTCAAGCAGCGCTGACACGACGGTCTGGTGCGTGGTCGGGTCCATGGCCAGAACCGGCCCCTCGATCGGGTCCTCGTGTATTGAATTCCGTATGATCGTTTCTATTTCCGGGTCGACCGTGATGACCGACAGCGTGTTCGTCTTGTCCACGTAGTCTTTCGTTATCTGCCGCGACAGGGCGATCCGCACGTACTCGGTGAGGAAGCTCGGGTCCTTGGAGTAACTCACGTAGCTCGAAAGCGTTTCCAGGATGGTGACGATGTTCCGTATCGAAACGCGTTCGCGGAGCAGCGCCTGGAGCACCTTCTGTATCTCGCCCAGGGACATCTTGTGGTCCTCCACCAGCTCCCGAACCACCGCCGGGTAATCCTCCTTCACGGTGTCGATGAGCTTCTGTACCTCCTGCCGCCCCAGGATTTCGTCCGCGTGGCGCTTGATGATCTCCGTGAGGTGCGTGGCGATGATGGTCGGGCAGTCGACGACGGTGTAGCCCCTGCTCTCCGCGACGTCGCGGACGTCCGTCTTGATCCATATGGCCTTGAGTCCGAAGACCGGCTCGGTGAACTCCTGTCCCTCGATCTTCTCCGCGACCTCTCCCGAATCCATGGCCATGAGCTTGTCGACCTGCAGGCTGCCGCGGCCGACCTCGACGCCCTTGATCAGGATGGAATAGACCTCGGGCTCAAGCTCCATGTTGTCCCTAATGCGGATGGGCGGCACGATGAGGCCCATGTCAAGGGCGCTCCGCCGCCGTATATTGGTGATCCGTTCGAGAAGCGTGCCGCCCTGCTCCGGGTCAACCAGCGGTATCAGGTTGTAGCCGATCTCAACTTCAAGGGGGTCCACCTGCACGAGCTGGGTGACTTCCTCGGGCCGGTGCTCCTTCAGCGCCGCCTCTTTCTCCTTGCGCTCGACCTTTTCCTTCTCCTCGGTCTGGGACTGCAGAAGGACATACCCCAGGGCGCCGAGGCCGACGGAGAGGATCAGGAGCGCGAGCTTCGGGAAGCCCGGGATCACGATGGCGACGCCCAGGGTGGCCGCGGTGATAAGGAGCGCCCGCGGCTGCGACCCGAGCTGGTCGGCCAAGTCCTGGCCCATGTTCTCGTTGGACACGGCCCGGGTGACGATGATACCGGTTGCCGTGGTGATCAGGAGCGACGGGATCTGGGCCACCAGGCCCTCGCCGATGGTCAGCAGGGTGTACGTCTTCAGCGCGACGTCAAAGGGTTCGTTCCGCATCACCATGCCGATGATGAAGCCGCCGATGATATTGATAAACGTAATGACGATGGCGACCTTGACGTCGCCCTGCACGAACTTCGAGGCACCGTCCATGGCACCGTAGAAATCGGCCTCTTTCCGGATCTCCTCGCGCCGCTTCCGCGCCTCGTCCTCGGTGATAAGGCCGTTGGACAGGTCGGAATCGATGCTCATCTGCTTGCCGGGCATGGCGTCCAGGGTGAACCGGGCGGCGACCTCGGCCGTCCGCGTCGCGCCCTTGGTGATGACGATGAACTGCACCGCGACCAGGATGATGAAGATGATGAAGCCGACGACGTAGTTGCCTCCCACGACGAACTCGCCGAAGGCCCTGATGATTTTGCCGTCGAAGGCCGCCCCCTGGAGCAGGATGAGACGCGTCGACGACACGTTCAGGGCCAGGCGGTATACCGTGGTGATCAGGAGCAGCGACGGAAATATTGAAAAGTCGAAGGTCCGCCCGATGAACATGACGATCATGAGGATCAGCAGCCCCGACATGATACTGATGACCAGGAAAAAGTCGAGAAGGAACGTCGGCAGCGGTATGATGAGCATCGTCACCACGGCGATGATACCGATGCCCATCAGGATGTCGGTCTTCTGCATCCACCGGGTGTTCTCGAGCAATGCCGCGAACCCTCCTCCCCGCGCCCGTGCTTCAGCCATGGTGCCACCTCATTGCTATATTGCCTCCTGCAGCTTCCGGTACCGCTCGGGGTACTTGCGTATGATCTCGCCGTATATCAAGGAAACGGCGTAAAAGAGGTCTTCCGGAATGATGTCCCCCACCTCAAGCCGCTGGTACATTTCCTGGGCCAGGGGCCGGTTCTGGATGAGGGGAATGCCGTGTTCCGCTGCCACTTCCCGGATCTTCAGGGCGATGCTGTCTTCGCCCTTGGCCACGACCGTGGGCGCCGGCATCGTATACCGGTCGTACTGCAGCGCCACCGCGAAGTGCGTCGGGTTGGTGACCACCACGTCGGCCCGGGGCACTTCCTTGCTCATCATGGCGCGGAGCAGGTTCTGCCGCTGCATCTCGCGCAGGCGCGCCCTGATGTACGGGTCGCCGATGGTCTCCTTCAATTCCTCTTTCATCTCTTCCTTGGTCATTTTCAACGATTCGATGAACTCCCGCTTCTGGAAAAAGTAGTCCGGTATGGAAAGGGCCAGGAGAAGGACCGCTGACCAGATGATGATCTTGAAGGCCGTCATCATGATGATCCTGAGGGCCATGGCGACGGAAACGTCCGGCGTTTTCAGAATGTCGTCCATGTCGGCCATGATGATGAGATAGGCCACGAACCCGATGGCCACGACCTTGAATATCGACTTGAACAGGTTCATGGCCACCTGTTTCGAAAAGAATATCCGCTTCATGACGGTGGCGGGGTCGAACTTGATTTTGCTCCAGTCTATCTTGAGCGGGTGCGCCGAAAACTGGAACCCGACCTGGACAACGTTGCCCAGGATGGCGGCCACCATCGAGGCCACGAATATCGGCAGCAATATCTTACCCGATTCATAGATTATGGCGATGAACTCGCGGTACATGCCCCGCTCGGTGATGCTGAGGCGCGAAAACGATGATAGGTAATATTTGGTCACGCGCGCCAGTATATCAAAGATCCACGACCCGAAGATCAGGATCACCATGAAGCCGAAAATGACGACGATGGCCTGGGGCAGCTCGACGGTCTTGGCCACCTGGCCCTTTTCCCTGGCCTCGCGGAGCTTTTTCTCGGTCGGTTCCTCGGTGCGGCCCTCGTCCTCCGCCGCGAAAAGCTGGAGGTCCCAGAAACGGTCAAAAAACAGCCGATCGTCGAAGCGGTTGTACTTGTTGAATGTCTGTATGTACACGGTCATATATTTGTACCATGCCCCGCGAATGCCGCACTGCGGCATTCGCGGGGCATATTATTAATCAATCATCCCGGCCAGTGGGCCAGCATCTTGAATATGAACCCAAAGGCCCGCTCAAGGGACACCCACATGATCCGCACGATGAGGGGCGTCACCACGATCATCACCACGAAGGCGATGACGATCTTGAAGGGGAAGCCCAGCATCATTATATTCATCTGGGGCGCGACCTTCGACAGCACTCCGAGACTTACTTCCATCAAAAAAATGATGCCCACGATGGGGAGCGCTATCTTCAGGGCCACCACGAACATCCCTGAAAAGGTATACAATAAATATTTGAACAGGCCGCCCATAAAGGCCTTGCTGACGCCCATCACCGGGGCCAGTTCGTAGGAGCGGTAGATCCCCTGGAGCATCAGGTGGTGCCCGTTCATCGCCAGGAGCACCAGGAGGCCGATGAGGTTCTTGAACTGCCCCACCAGCGGCACGCTGACCTGCCCGATGGGATCGAGGACCTCGTTGATCCCGAATCCGATCTGTACCGCGAAAAATTCACCGGCCAGCTGGAACGCTGCAAAGATCACCGAGATCAGGAACCCTATGAACAGGCCGATGGCGACCTCGGACAGAACGAGGAGGAAATATCCCCCCATGTCGCCCGGGACCCTGTACCCCTTGGCCGCCACCATGGGAAAGATGACCAGCGTCACGAGAAACGAGATGAGCGCCTTGATCCGGAACGGTATCACGTCGCTCGAGAAAAAGGGGGCTATCATGATCATGGCGTTCAGGCGCATCATGATGAGCAGAAACACCTGGAAATGGTACACAAAGTAGTACATGAGCCTTTGTAGCCCCCTACATCCCCCGGAGGTGGACTTGCAACAATCTTAACACAAATTCTCATCAGCACCGGCAACCCCCTCTGGGAGGGGTGGGGGCGAGCCCCCGTCACAATTTCTCAATCATCGAAAAAATATGGTTCGTGTAATTCACCAGCGACCGTATCATCCACGAGCCGAAGACGATCAACACCACGAAGATGGCGACGATCTTCGGCACGAAGGTCAGCGTCTGCTCCTGGATCGACGTCGTGGTCTGGAAAATTGATATGATCAGGCCCACGAACATCCCTATTCCCAGCATCGGGGCGGAGACGATGAGGATCGTCATCAGCGATTCGCGCATTATGGTTATTACGGTCACATCGGTCATTGCACCACCCCGCTATTTAAAGGACCTCACCAGCTCGTAGGCCAGCAGGTTCCATCCGTCGACAAGGATAAACAGTATGATCTTGAACGGCAGCGAGATCATGATCGGCGGCAGCATGATCATGCCCATGGCCATGAGGGCGCTTGCCACGATCATATCGATGACAATGAAAGGAATGAAGATAAACACCCCGATCTCGAAGGCGCGCTTCAGCTCGCTGATCATGAAGGCCGGGATGAGGCAGTAGGTCGGCACGTCCTTCTGGTTCTTCGGCTTCGGCAGCTTGGCGAGCTTGATGAACAGGGCGATGTCCTTTTCCCGCGTCTGCTTGAACATGAACACGCGCAGCGGCTCCATGCCCTTGTTGAAAAATGCCTCGTTGTCGATCTTTCCCTTCAAGTACGGCTGGAGGGCGTCCTCGTTTATCTTCGTGAAGGTCGGGGCCATGATGAAAAACGTCAGGAACAGGGAAAAACCGATGATGATCTGGTTCGGCGGCATCTGCTGGAGCGAGAGGGCCCGCTTGATGAAATCCATCACGATCACGACCCGGGTGAAGGCCGTCATCATCATGATGATGGCCGGGGCCAGGGTGAGGATGGTCAGCAGGAACAGGACCTGGAGCGAAAGGGCCACGTCGCGCGGCGCCGCCGCCTCCTTGATGTCGAAGGTGATCTTCGGTATCGGCATGCGGACGCCCCCGCCGATGTCCTGGGCGTAGCAGATTCCGGCGCTAAAGAGCGCCAGGAGCGCCGCCATAATGATGACTTTCTTATTCATGATCCAAACCATTCAAATCCTTGAGCCGGTTTCTCTGCTGCCGCAAATAATTTATGTCTTCCGGATTGTCGATAACGGTCGTTTTAGTCTTGCCGCCCCGGCTCCTGAATTCACGGACCTTCTCGATCAGCCTGCCGATATCCTTCATCACGTATTCCTGGAACCCGGCGACCCGGCGGTCCGCCGGCGGCGTCCGGTTCGAAAGTATCCTGATGCGGTCTATCTGGTCCCGGTCGGTGATCTCCGAGATGAGGTTGATGGCGCTGTCCGACACGCCGATGACCAGCACCTTGCCGGCCAGGTCGACCACCTGGAGGAACTTGTTCTGTCCCAGGGGGGCCACGGAGAGCACCTTGATCGCCTCGCCGCCGAAAAGGCCAATGCCGGACTTCTTCGTGATGAAACGGTAGAAATAGTAGAAACCCCCGGCGAAAATACCGAGGACGATAATCATCTTTATGAACATCCATGCGGCCGAAGGCTCGTCCACCTGCGGCTTGAAATCCTCGTCCTTGAAATCCCTGGTGGGGACGCCCACGGTCTCCTCTTTGGCCGCTTCCTTATCCTTTTCATTTGCAACCTCCCCGGCCTTTTCGCTTTCCTGCGCCGGTTCGGATTCATCGGCGGCCGCCTGCTTCTCATCGGCCGGCGCTTTCTGCTCCTGCCGTACCGTCTCCTGCTTCTGGCGCTTCTTCTTTGCGGCGAGGTCAATGGGACATAATACGGCCGCCAGGGCAAAAATAATAATGGCAGCCAGGGAAATCGTGCGCAGGTTTGTTTTGTTCATTGCTACATCCATGTTATGTCTCATTAAAAAACGGTAAAAAATATGGCGATGAACGCCACCGCCATATTATTGTATTCCCGACAGCCTCTCGGCCGGACTCACGATATCCGTCACGCGGACCCCGAAATTTTCGTCGATGACCACGACCTCGCCCTTGGCAATCAGCTTGCCGTTGACGAGCAGGTCCACCGGTTCGCCGGCCAGCTTGTCGAGCTCTATGATCGATCCCTCGCCGAGACCCAGTATGTCCTGCACGAGCTGCGTGGTGCGTCCCAGCTCCACCGTCAGCGTCATGGGGACGTCCAGTATAAGGGATATATTTCCTCCGACGCTGGGAGGGATCCCCTCGTCCAGCGGCGGGAATTTGACCGGGCTGATGCCCACCTGGCCGGCATGGGCCGGGAACTGCTGCGGCTGGCTGACCGTCTGGGCCATGCCGCCCGTCGCGCTCGACAACGCCTGCGCCAGGGGAACATCCATGATATGGAACAGCTTTGAATTCAGCACGCCGTCTATGGCGAAATCATAGGTTACCTTGACGAGGTCCGCGCCCCCCGGCAGATCGAGGTCCTTCCCGCCGGTGGCAAGGGAGAGCGTGGCCGGCGTGGTATTGATCGCCCCGCCAATGGAGCCGCTGAACTGCGTCGCCATCGACGAAAGGAGCTGGTTCGTGAACTCCTGTATCGTGCTCTGGTGCGCCTCGGACAGCTCCGCGGGAGGCACGCCGCGGTCGTCCCCCATCATGAGGGAGGAAATGGAACCCGCGTCCTGGTAATTGAAGACGATGAGGTTCCTTCCGTTCATTGCCCCGGTGTAATCCATGGATACCTGGACATACCGCCCGGAGAAATCGGACCGCACCGCCTCCTGGTGCTTCACTTCGATAAAAGGCCGCGATATCCGGAGGTTCCTGCCGCCCAGATAACCGGAGAGCGACGGGGCCACGGACCCGACTGCCGAATTGAGCGCGTCGCGTATCGCGTTCAGTTCACTCGGCGGGAACATCCCTCCACGGCCCCGGCCTGCGTCAGCAGCCGACGGCCCGCTGGTCGGGGACAACATATCATCAGCGCCCTGCAATAACGCATCTATTTCGTCTTGTGATAATGATCCATCACCCATATGCTCCTCCCACGATTAAAAAATCCCGCCTAGTTTACCACCAGTTCCTTGAAATACACTTCCTTGATTTTTCCCGATATCAGGATCACGTTCACATGGGCCTTGATCTCCTCGGCCAGGGCGACGGAGTCGCTCACCGTGTCAAGGTCCTCGTATTTCTTGCCCTGCAGAATGATGTTTATCACATGCTGTATCTGGTCCCGGCGCTGAACCAGCTCATTGTTGAGCTCGACGTTCGGCTCATAGGCCAGCGAAATCTTCATCTTGATGAAATGAGGTTCCGCATCGGCCGTGGTCTTGGAAAAATCCGGCAGTTCGAAGCTGGCAAGGGGCGGTGGCGGCGGAGCCGCGACAATATCCTGGCGTTTCTGGTAGCTGCTCTCCTGCACATACTTGGCCACCAGGTACGAAATGCCGGTCACCAGGACGATAAGAAGGATGCCGCCCGCGACATACAACAGTATCTTGACGATCTTCGACGCCTCTAAGCGTCGCCCCGCCTCCGGTTCCTTTGGCGCTTCCTCTTCTTCTTCGATTATCTCATCCTTTTCTTCTTCGCCCATGACAGTTCCTTTTTATAATCTGAAGATTATTAATAGTAGGCTCCGCATCTAAATAATATATTCCTTCCCGACAGATATTCAACATTTATCAGCTTGTGTGTGACCGTTTTTAACCTAATTATAAACACCACAAAAATAATAATATAATTAAATTAATGTATAAATATGTGACATAATTATCACATCTGACTATTTATGTCAATTAATTTATTCATTTTTAGAAAAGTGTAATATAAGTTTTTTTACCCCCGATTTTGTTTGAATATTTTCATAATTAATAATGTTTTTCAAAAAAAATCTTAATACATAAAACACCCATATTGTAGTATCGGCATAAAATCACAACGAAGAAACTATTTTTAGTGCATTACAAGCAGGTGCAGAAGTCAAGGAACGGCAACTCAGCGTCGACGTTACAAAGGGGCTCAAGGGGCGAGGCCCCTTGCAGATAAAAACACTACTTCTCCAGGTACTCCATTTCGAACTGGGTCCTGGTCATGATCTTGAAAAAATTATTCAGTTTCGCTGTTTTAAAAACTCCCAGGATGTTTTCATTTAAATCGTAAAAAATCATTTCAGTCTTCTGCTTCATGGCGCTGTTCAGGAATTTCACCAGGATCCCGATCGCCGAGGAATCGATATACTTGATGTTCTTGCAGTTGACCGCCATTACTTTCGGATGCCGGGCAAGCTGTTCGTTCCAGATCTTCTCAGCATTCTCCACGCTGTCTATGTAGAATTCGCCGTCAATATTCACTATGACGACTTTGCCGTGGTCTTCGACCGTGATCAATACCATAGTCCCAACTCCCTCAGGTTATCCTATCGCTCCATTAAAATATGTCAAGACACTGCTGTCCCATAGATTTTGTGGGTTTGAATAAAAAATGCTATTAATTTCTG
>CALMRZ010000046.1 GCA_937872225.1 uncultured Spirochaetota bacterium | reverse complement strand
AACCGTCAAGTAATGCAGCATAAAAAAAGGCGTCAACTTTGTTGACACAAACCGAAGCAGGTGTATAAAAGCGTATCCTGCTCATTCTCCCTGCGCCTGGGAAACCTGCTGCCCCTGTTTATCGATTATGCCTACGGCATTGACGCTGTACGGGCCTCATCGGCTTATAAACTCTATACCAGCAAGCTGAATAAAGGCTGCCATGAGCTTAATGTTATCATTGTCATGGCCTTCGGCAGCAATGTTGATAAGAAGGAAGAAGAGACTGAAGCCAAAAAAGATGACAAAAAAGGCGGCAAAAACAGGTAAGAGTGCCATCCATCCCTGCCGTATTACACGGCGGGGATGGATGGCCGATCAAACATCCTACAGGCTCCATATTTTGTCCTACAAAAAAATAAGCAATTTTGCATAGTATTAATCAGAAAAACACCGATTGCGCTATTTGTTTTAAATGGTATATTTACATCATTAGATTAACCAATCACAAGGTACTGTCCCCGCAGACAGGTCAATACCGGAAAATTCTTCATACTTTAAAAACCCCCTTGGGAACAAGGGGGTTCCCCCCTTTCCAGGCAAGATACAAATCAACATGCAATCCATCTATCCGTCAAGTAGCTCTATTAAATGAATGCCACAAGGATAAATGTAAAGATAATACCTGAAAATTCCGATTTTTAAAGTATGAAAAAGTATATTTTGATAGCGTCAATCCTTTGCCTCGTTGCCGGCGGTGTGGCAGCCGCGTACTATTTTATTGAAATACGAAAAGCGGATGATGACCCGGTAAAAATGGAGAATTCCATCATTATTCACGGTATCAAAATGACTTCGGAAACGCCGCCTTCTGAAAGCGAGGAAGAGGCTGATGGCCAGATAATTTATGACGACACTTTTGATGACGCCATCATTGACTATGACCGGATCAAAAACAGGAAGAGCGGCTCTGCAGTATCAAAGGACGGTGGGAAGGATTTTGAGAAGCTCCGCTTAAAAGACAGGCGGTGGCATCTGCGCCGGTATGAGATTAAAAAGAACGATAACCTCTGGAAAATAGCCAGGCGTTTCGGAATTCATCAGCACCTTATAATAAGCATAAATAACATAAATAATCCTGACATGCTGAAACCGGGGAAATACATCAATGTCCCCACCCGGAAGGGCATATATTATCAGGTAAGAAAAGGTGATACGATCACCCGGATCGCCGGGAGGCACAACATACGGTCCGCGAGCATTATCGTTCAAAACGGGCTCAAGGGTAAAATGATCAGGCCGGGTCAGAAACTGTTCCTGCCCGATGCCGTGGAACGCCATGAAGAGACAAAAGTCGCAATCAAGAAGAACAAAGGACCGTCACCAATCATTGCGGGCATCCGTAACTTCGTGTGGCCCCTGCGGGGAAGGATCACATCCGGCTTCGGCAACAGGACCGACCCTCTTTACGGAGAGCGGCAGTTTCATTGCGGCATCGACATAAGCGCCAATGTCGGCACGCCGGTAAAGGCCGCTGCCTCCGGCAGGGTCATATTCAGCGGATGGAAGGCCGGATACGGTAACTGCGTTATCCTGAGACACGAGAACGGATTTATCACGGTATATGCCCATAATTCCAAGAACCTTGCTTCGGTCGACGGCGATGTGAAACAGGGAGAGGTCCTTGCGTATTCAGGCATGACCGGCGCCGTAACTGGCGCCCATCTCCATTTCGAAATCAGGAAATACGTTAACCCCTTAAATCCCCTGAGGTTTTTGCGATAAATGAAACGAATTGCGGCGCTGACATCGATCATGTTCCTTTTTGCCGTGCCTGCGCGGACAGCCATGCTGGCGGACAACGGGGGCCTGAGGCTGAAGGTTTTTGTATCCATGACGGACCGGGAAGGATGGTATGCGGTTCAGATAGGAAAGATCGTATCATTTTCTTCGAAAGATGAATACAGCAAAACTGACCTTTTCGAGAAGGCACGGGACAAGAGCAAGGCCACCGTCAGGCTCTACGACGCGGAAGGTATCAATGACGGCGATACCTTCTATGTGATCAATGAAAAAAACCTGATAACCGCGAAAATGACGGTGCGTACGGTTTTCAACAGCGCCTCCTTCGGCCCCATGCTGGTAGGGTACGGCAATTTCAGGCTGAGCTCGGTCGGGGACAGGGTAATACAGCGGGCTGAAGATGAAAAATCTCGATATGCCTATGTTTACAAGGCCAGAGGCGATTATTACGAAAATATCGGAAGCAGGGGCGAAGCGGTGCGTGAATACAAAAACGCCCTCTCGGCCGATAAAAAAAATCCCGGCGCACACCTGGCGCTGGGTCTTATATATATGAATCAGGGACTTGACCAGTACGCAATTCGAGAATTTCAGGAAGCCCATAAGAACATCAAACGCCTGTATGATAATGAGGATAAATTCCTTCTCCTCGAAAGCATTGCCGATATCAATTACCGGCTGGTCTATGAATCGTCTATCCCGGCGAAATTGAAGGACAAATACCGGGATGATGGGATGAAGGCCTGCAGGGAGGCACTCGCTATTTATCCGAAATCGGAGAAGATGTTTTTTTATCTGGCCGTGTTCAATTACCGCAATGCCGATCCGGACGACAAAACAGCTAAAGATTGCCTCCTGAAGGCTATCGAGCTCAATCCGTCGTATACGAAGGCATATATAGCGCTGTCCGAGCTGTACTACCGCCATGACAACATGGAAAAGGCGCGTATGTACGCAGAGAAGGCGATCGGGTTGGACAGCACCAGCAAAGGGGCGCAGAAGATGCTTAAGTACATCGAATCCAAAGAGCGCATCAGAGAGTGATGCCATCCCGCTTTACATATCCTTTGATCACCGGGATTCCCGCCAGCGCGGGAATCTTTTTTTTCAATTGAAATTATCAACGTCGGCTTTTCCCCGTAACGGCCGTTGGATGGTTTTGAGGAACGTTCGAAGAATTATCATGTTTTTTTACGTCTTAATGTACTTGACATTTTATAGACATAATATAGTTTTTTATAAGGAAAAATTTTTTTATGATCATATATACGCTATTTTTCTGCCTGCTCACGTCCTTTGTGCTCCATGCCGTCATTATCGGCTTATATATCAAGAACAAGAACCAGCTCTATTTTTACTGGTTTATCGCCACGGTAGCCATCAACATGGGCCTGGCCTTGGCCCTCATTGTCCTCTCCCTGACCAAACCGGAATTGATACGGCAGCTCAACCTTAAGTTCTTCTTCTGGCTCCTCTCCGGCTTTGTGACCATATTGCTGTTATGCATAAAGGTGGCGATCTTCAGGAACATCTATAAACGGAGCAAGGATCCCCGGTGGTACCATTTCAACCACTTCGGGAAAAAGGTCTTTGAGAAGGGGATAGTGAAGCAGGTTGAATTCCTGGGGATTTTCGGGTCTCTACCTTTCTTTCTCATAATAGGCGCATTTTTTGTTTCGCGCCTTATCTCTATGATGCTGTACGGTCACATGTAAAGGGAGGATTGTCATGAAAGTGCTGATCAATGATATCACCATTAAAAGAAGGATACGGACTGCGACCGGGGACCTGACGTATCTTATGGAATCAATAAGCAAATACGGCCTCCTGAATCCGATAACCGTAACGGACAACCTTGAGCTTGTTGCCGGTTACAGACGCCTGCTGGCGTGCAAAGCGCTTGGCTGGAAAGAGATAGAATGCAACATCATGCCCGCGCTGACTAAATTCGACCGGCTGCTTATCGAGGCGGACGAGAACCTGACGCGAAAGGATCTGACCATATCTGAAATCGAGCGGTACGAAGACGAGAAGCGATATCTCCAATCGAGCGGCATTGAAAGGATACGCCTCTGGTTCGTGCGGGTGTTCAAGCTGATCAGGGAATGGATACGCCGTTATATTTTCAGGCGGACGGACTGACCTGTCCGCGGCTGAACCGGGATATCAGTTCGATATGGTGCGTCCCGGGGAACATGTCGATCATGGTCAGTTGTTCCAGGGCGTAACCGCCATTGACAATGTCCCGTGCGTCCCTCGAAAAGGTTGCGGGATTGCAGGAAACATAGACCAGTACCGGCGATCCCAAGGCCAGGATGGTTTTCCTGGTTTTTTTATCCAGACCGGCGCGAGGAGGATCCGCAACGACCACATCAGCCCGCTGGCGCACCGGGTGGATCCGGTTTGACGGCATGGCCATAAACATGACATTTTCAATGCCATTGAGTGCCGCGTTGTGTCGGGCCCACCGGATATTCTCTCCGCTGATATCAATGCCGGTCCCCGATACGGCATACCCGGCAAGCGCCAGGGAGAAGAAACCCACGCCGCAGCCGATATCAAGGAACGTCCCGTTCCCTCCCAAGCCCGCATACTGTATGACCGTCTCAAGCATACGGTTCCGAAGAAGCCGGTTTGCCTGGAAAAAACTGCTGATGCCGCGGGCATATTCAAGGCCTCCGGCATTATCGACGACTATGGCGTCTGCATGGAATGATGATATCACATTGGAAGAGGCGTCAAGGGCAATACGGCAATCGCCCGGGATGGAGACGTTATTCCTCATCCATTGATTGAGGGGTTCGGCAAGGAGAAGGCATCCGCCTTCTCCAACCTGAACGAAGTCATTGCTCCCTTTCCGGTAAAAACCGGGGAGACCTCCCCTGACTTTGATGGTCGCGTGGCTCCGGTATCCGTGCCGGTCCCCCTGAATGACGGAAATCTTCGGGACGTCGCCGCGCGAAAAGCCTGCTATTCGCGCGAGGCTGTCTTCGAGGATTGTTTTTTTGAATTCAAGTTCCTCCTCATAAGGAACATGGAGATAACTGCAGCCCCCGCAGCGGGTAAAATGCGGGCAATCCGGTCTACTGCGCCTCGGGTCCGCTTCCATGATTGCGGTTATGGAGGCGAAACAGAAATCTTTCCTGTCTTCAGTGATGGACGCTGCGACTGTTTCACCCGGGATAGCGTAAGGGACCATGACCGCCTTGCCCTGGTGGCGTCCAAGGCAATAACCGCCGTACAGGGGCCGTTCCAGCCTGATTTCTATCATGTCTGCAGGTTGTGTCATTGCTTGAGGCACCGGTGCAAACCGGCAGTCGCCGATGGTAAAATAATATTTGACATCCGCCCGACCGTTGGGTATTTACTATGATGTAATCATAACGGCCCGGACAACAGTCAACCTATTTCCGGGGTTTATGCTAAATCTATGCAAATAAAATGACAAGGCTTTACTATGAGAATTCTTGCGCCGGTAATCTGTCTGGTAGTGCTGATTCCGCTCCAGAGCTGCTCAAAGAAAGGTACCATGGAAAAAGAACCTAATAATTCCTTTTCCACCGCCAGTGATATAAGGCCGGACGAACGGTTTCTCGGCTTTATGGGAACCCCCCATGATAGGGATTTTTATCGTATCCGGGTCGATGGCAGGGCGATACTGGACATCCAGCTCTCCGGGGTCAAGGGAATAAACCTTGCCATGAAGATATGGAAAGGGGGCGAAGAGCCGAAACTTATTAAATGGATCGACGACAACCGCAAGTCCTCACCCGAGCGCATGGCGAATCTAACGGTCACGGCCGGGGACTATTATATCGAAGTGTTCCAGAGCGACCGGGACCAAAAGAAATCTGACCGGGAAAACGCCTACGAGCTGATGCTCAAGAAACGCGAGGCGATCTCCGAAGAATCGGAGCCGAATGATTCACGGGACGATGCGGATACCCTGCATCTGAACAAGGAAATAACCGGCTATTTTTCCCCGGCCTACAACAGGCTCAATGAACAGAAGGAAAATCTTCATCGCGAGGAAGACTGGTTCGCCATTGACGTAAATCTCAAGGACGGCACCCCTGAACTCATGGATGTGTCTCTGTCAGGCGTGAGCGACGTCAATTCGGTCTTATACCTGTATGATTCCGAGGGGATGGAGATAGCGATGTCTGACAACGGAGGTGCCGGCGAACCCGAGTCCATAAACGGGGCCGGCATCAAGAAATCGGGAACTTATTACATAATGGTCGCGTCAAAAGGTTACACGGCCAACCATGAGGAGCCTTACACGCTGAATGCCGCACTGAAGGAGCATGATTCCGGTACGGAGATGGAGCCGAATAATGATTTTGAGTCGGCAAACGTCTTTTCAAACATCATAGCCGGCAGGATCAACTCAAAAGATGATAAGGACGTTTACCTGTGCCAGGCCAACGGCGGGCCGTCGATATACAGGATCGAACTCAGGCCTCCGGAGGACATGGACGCCATTATGACCCTCTACAATTCGGACCGGGAAAAAATCATAGACATCAATAGTGGGGCCAGGTCGAAGAAGGAGGTGTATCCCAACTTTTACACGGATAAGGATTTTTACATTGCCGTGTCTGCGCGGACCGGGGATAAAGTGCCTGCAGGTGAATACATGCTGGCAGTCACCCCGTTCAAAAGCATTGCAGACCAGGAGCGTGAACCCAACAACGAGCAGTCACAGGCCAACAAGCTGACAGGGAAGATGATAACCGGGTTCACATCGACCAGGGGCGACAAAGACTACTTCATCATTTCCGGCGATTCAAGGATAAAACAGAAATTCGAGATACAGGGCGTGCGGGGCGGCGCCATCAAAGTTTCCGTGACAGACCCGCTGGGATATATCATAAAAACCATTGATGTACCCGGCGACCGGAAGGCGGTTTTCAGCGAAATGATTGACAAGAAAGGCTATCTTATCATAGAAGCAGAAACTGAAAATTACGATAATCCCTATACGGTGAACCTCAGAGGCGCGCAATGAGAAAAATCAAGTTTGTCCTTTCAGCGGCACTGTTCCTCGCCATGGCGTCAGCCTGCACGACGACCGGCGTCAATAATAACGGCACCCAGTATCGGCTACCCGACAAGTTCAATTTCCGCTTCATAGCAAGGGACGCGGAAATTGAAAATCCCGACAATGACCGCCGGTCCTATTACAAGGTTTACATAGATAAGGCCGAAGAGGGAAGGACAACCACCGGCCTTGAATCGCAGGCCAAGACCTACGAGGCGACGCTGCCTGCCAATCGGCATCTTATCACGGTAGAAAAGTGGGTCCTCGACCGGAAAACGTCCCGGTACATCAAGCTCAACAACATTGAACAGCCCAAGCCCAATTTCGTCTATTTTGACGTTCCGGAAAAGAAAATTGTCGTGATTGAAATGAAGACCATGAAGGACGGAACAACTGAAATGAAAATTGATTTTGAAAGGAAATGATGATCTGGCGGCATAGTAAAAAAGGCGGGGATTGAAGCCCCGCCTTTTGTGCATTAATCGACAATGCTTTTTTCCGTTTGCTCTTTTTGGGAGACCCTGCCGGAATAGAAGTTTTTTACGACAGCGAGGGGCAGGTCGTATTCCTGTCTGGCGTTCCAGAGAATAAATCCCTTCACGCCGGAATCCCGGATCCCCTTGAGCTGGTCCTCGACGTATTTCTCAAAGGGGATCCCCATCATTTTCATTTTAAAGGCCTGGATGTAGGTAACGATCATGGCGTTCTTTGTCCTTGACTTGGCGCGCGCCGAAGTTTCATGGACCGTGAAATAGGGATCAGCGTAAAACTTCTTGCTCCAGGTATAGTGAGACGGATAGGCCATGGGGCATATTATATCAACCACCTTGTCGAGGCTTTCCATGTTCTGGCCGATGATATCATCCTTGTTGAGGGGGATGCGTCCGAAAATATCGGCGGCTATCCTTACGTTGTACTTTTTTACCCTGGTGCGGGCCCTGGTGAGTATATCCTCGATATATTTATAGCGCTGGCTGTAGGTAAGGTGCTTTGTGCTCCCTGAATCATGAAACCGTATATAATCAAACTGGATCTCCCGGAAGCCGTTTCTGCAGGCATCTTCGGCTATGGCGATCCTGTCATCGAGATAGCTCTCCGGGACAGGGTACTTGCGCAGCCCGTCTGGAAACACGACAATTCGTGCTATGGGATGTATGCCGTTCTCCTTGCAGTACTGGACGTGGCTGGCCGGGACCATGCATTTTACGAACTTGGCGCTCTGCACATCGAGCACCATCGCGTTTATGCCGGCTGATTTTGCCTTGGCGACAAGTTCTTGGAGCTTCTTAAAATTATTGGCCGATGATACATTGAGGTACATGCCGCGGTAAAAATCCGGATACCGGTAATTCCGGTCGCTGCTGGCGGACTGATCGCTTTTTTCCCTGGTGAACTGGGCTACGACAATATTATCCTTGAGTGCGCCGGTGGAATTGCTGAATATTTTATGTGGCAGGTTGCTGACGAATAGAAACCCTCCCGTGATGAGCAGCAAGATCCCAATTTTCTTCATTATCGAACTCTCTCCTGATTTGAAATTAATGGATACAATTATCTGCAGTTATGAATATGTAAAAGAAATTTTTATGACAACAAAAAAAATTATGTCGTCCAATCCGGAACCGGATAAACCACACTGTATCTATCATTGTTAATATCGACATGAATGATTTGATTCAATTATTTTTATAGTCAATTTTTCATATATTTTTAAATAAATTATTTATACTATTGACACCTGTTTATTTTTTTATTATCTATAAATAAAGCACTCGAATTGTCTGCACAGATCAATCAAAAGATCACATCGGTACGGCTTTTATGACAGTTGAATCCCTGATGGCTAGCGATACGGGTATAGCGATGAAACTGTTTATGTTAACGTGCCGGAAATCATCCTGAAAGTGCTAATATTCAGTCTGTCACGGTGTTACTTTGTATATTCAACCTGAAACGTTAGACCTGATCAGAGGAAAGGTTGTCATTCAGGATATTATCAAGCGGTATGTCCCTTCATTAAAGAAAAAAGGCAAGAATTACATAGGATTATGCCCGTTTCATAAGGAAAAAACGCCTTCATTTTCAGTCTCTCCGGATAAACAGATATTCTATTGTTTCGGATGCCACACGGGAGGCAATGTATTCAATTTTATATCAAGGATCGAACGGCTCGAATTTCCCGACAGCGTACGGTTCGTGGCCGACCTTGTCGGCGTGGATTTGAGGGATGAGAAGAAAGGCGATACGGCGGTTTTCGAGGCAATGCAGAGGATCAACCGTCAGGCCATGGATCTGTACCATGGGCATATTAAGGTCCCGGCTGGCAGGAAAGGCCTTGATTATATTACGGGAAGGGGCGTCACCAAAAAAAGCATCGTTGATTTTAAAATCGGCTATGCACCGGATTCCTGGGATTTCCTTTTAACATCGCTGATCAAGACCGGACGGGACCGGGAAGTGGCTGAAACTCTCGGCCTGATCAAGCTGAGCCAGAAGAGGGCGAACAGCTACTATGACATGTTCCGCAACCGGATCATGTTTCCCATATTTGATGCCGCGGGGAACGTGATAGCCTTTGGCGGCAGGACGATCAGCGGCGATACCGTCAAGTATCTGAATTCGCCGGATACGCCGCTCTTCAAAAAACGGAATGTTTTGTATGGATTTAACCGGGCCCGTGATTCCATAAAGGAGCTGAACCGGGCAATCATCGTGGAGGGCTACCTGGACGTGATTGGATGCCATCAGGCCGGGATTGAAAACGTTGTCGCGCCCCTGGGCACGGCAGTAACAACCGAACAAGTTAAGATGCTGGGCCACCTGTGCACGGAAATCATTTTCCTTTTCGACGCCGATTCAGCCGGCCTCAAGGCGGCGGTTCGTTCACTGGACCTCTCTGAAGACATTAACGTGAATATAAAGATAGGAATGCTCCCTGAAGATGATCCCTTTGATTATGTTACTAAAAAAGGACCTCGGGAATTCATGGCCGTGGTTGACAGGGCCATGGGGCCGGTGGACTTCCGCATTGCCAGGATCATGGATAATTACAAGACTTGGGGAAGGGTAAACACCCTGAAACAGCTCTTTGCCGCCATTTCCGATATTAAGCTGGAAACGGAACGAGGCGTCTACCTGAAGAAGATCAGCTCCCTTCTCGATGTGGATGAAAACTCGGTCCGCGCCGATTTCAAGAGCTATAGTACTAACCGGAAATCAGCGCCCAAAATTGAACATGAACAAAAAAATGTCGAGTCAGATTTTATGACCCGAAGTTACCGGGACCTTATCAAGCTGATATGCCATTACCCGGAGCTTATAGAAAAGGCCATTATTGATTTTTCGATCAACGATATTCCCGATGAATTATCCAGGACAATTTTAAAAAAGATATCGGAATTCTATTTTTCCGACCGGCAGTTTTCAATTGATAAAATATTTGACTTTTTCACATCCGGTCAGGAAATGGATTTTTTGAATGGTGTTTTTAACGAAGAATATTCTGTAACCAATCCAGGCGCCGCATACACGGAAATATTTATTAACATGAAAGTCCGTGAAATTGACGATAAAATTGATAAGTATGCCGCCCTGATCAAGTCGTCGCCCAACGGTAGTTACCATGAGTATATAACCGAAATCGAAGTCTTGCGGAGAGAAAAGGAAAAGCTCACGCAATATATTTACAACAAGTTCATGTGATGAGCGTACATTTACAATCAGACTGCGCGCGTGGCGGGATTTAAACATTATAAAAAGGACAAGTTAGCGAGATGAGCAAAAAAGAGATGACACTGGATGCCATTCCCGAAGTAAAAAAACTTATTGAAATCGGCAAGACCAACGGCGAAGTTACCTACGACGAGATAAACGATATCCTGCCGGACAAGCTTCTCAATTCGGAAAAGATTGACGATGTATTCATACTTCTCAACCAGCTCGGCATAGAAGTGGTCGAGGAATCGACCCGGAAAGACCAGTCGGTCCCGGGTGTCCGCAAGAAAAGCAGTTCCACTTCCAAGAAGAGCCTCTCGACCACTGCTGAAGCGTCCCATGTCGATGACCCCATCCGCCTTTACCTGAAGGAGATCGGAAAGGTTTCCCTGCTCTCGGGCGACCAGGAAGTCGACCTCGCGAAACGTATCGAGGAAGGCGAAATCCTCATAGAAGAAACGGTCTATAATTCGTCTCTCCTGATAAACGACCTTATAAAAAACTACTCAAAGATAAAGAGCGGCAAGATAAAACTGACCGACGTCTTGAAAGTGAACCGCCTCTACTATTTCTCCTCCGTGGATCTTGACAAGCTGGAGAAAAAGTTCCACGAAACCATGAAGATTATCATAGAAGAAGACAATAAGATGATCCAGTTCGGCAACAAGCTGAAAAAGGTCGACCCTGAATCAAAGAAGGCTGAAGAATTCAAGGAGAAAATCGAGGCCGCGAAGGTTAACATCCGCAAGACCATCAGGAACCTCGAGATAAACGACAACGAAGTCAACAAGCTCTCGGTAAAGATCAAATCGATGGTCGCCCGGATACAGGAAACCTATGAATTCTTCACGGAAATAGAAAAGGATTTCCACAAGGACCTGAAGGAGCTCAAGCACATGGCCCGCAAGCTCGAAAAGGGGGAAAGCATCACGAAGATCGTCAAGGAGCTCGGCATCAAGAACAAGGACGAAATACTCGAAGTCATCAAAAACGTGCGCAACAACGAGCGGAAGATCCGCCGGATAGAGCAGGAAGCCGGCGCGACGGCGGACGAGATAATGGAATGGGGCCTGCAGATAAACGCAGGACAGAAGAAGATCTCCATAGCGAAGAAGGAGCTTATCAACGCCAACCTCCGGCTTGTCGTGTCCATCGCGAAGAAATACGCGAACCGCGGCATGCACTTTTTCGACCTCATACAGGAAGGGAACATCGGCCTCATAAAGGCGGTCGACAAGTTCGAATACAAGAAGGGATATAAGTTTTCAACCTATGCAACATGGTGGATCCGCCAGGCCATAACCAGGGCCATTTCCGACCAGGCCCGGACCATACGCGTCCCGGTCCACATGATCGAACAGATAAACAAGGTCATGAGGGAAACGAGGCTTTTCCAGCAGGAGTTCGGCAGGGAGCCCAGCCCGGAAGAGCTTTCAGACCGGCTGGGCTGGGTCGTCGGCAAGGTAAAGGCCGTCAAGAACGTTGCCCGGGAGCCTATTTCCCTCGAAACTCCCGTGGGCGAGGAAGAGGATTCACTGCTGGGCGATTTTATCGAGGACAAGGAAGTTGATTCGCCGGCAAACACGGCGGCATATCGCCTCCTTTCGGAACAGATAAATACGGTCCTTTCAACGCTCCCGGCACGGGAGCAGAAGGTCATCCGCATGCGTTTCGGCCTCGATGACGGATATTCCCACACGCTCGAGGAAGTCGGCTACGTTTTCAAGGTCACCCGTGAACGGATCCGCCAGATAGAGGCCAAGGCGCTGCGCCGTCTTCGCCATCCGACCAGGGCGCGCAAACTCAAAGACTATCTGGACCATGCATAGAAAACAGGAGACCCGGAGCGATATTCTGCGATAATTAATCATCCGGAATAGCACAGGCACGCAATGCGCCAGATAAAAAAAATCGCCATGATCGGCGCGGGCTCTTGGGGCACCGCGGTAGCAAAAAACATAGCCGAATCCAAGCCCCATCTCACCGTGGTCATGTGGGCCTATGAAAAGCCGGTCGCGTCCTCCATAAATACGCTTCATGAGAATACCCAGTTCCTGCCGGAAGTTAAGCTGCCGGCAAATATCATCGCCACCAATGCCCTCAGGGAGGCGGTAGAGGGCTCCGACGTGGTGATCCTCTCGACGCCGTCCAAGGCCGCTTTCGACATGTCTCAGAAAATGGCGCGCTATATCACTCAAGACATGCATGTGGCATTCCTCACCAAGGGCTTCTGCAAGATCCAGGGGGAAGTGCTCACCATTTCTCAGACCATGGAGCAGGCGATACCGCAGATGGCGGGCAGGATAGTCGCCATATCGGGCCCCAGTCACGCCGAAGAGGTGTCCCGGAGGTACCACACCTGCCTCAATGTCGGTGGCCGATACCCCGAATCGCGGAGCGTGATCGCCGGACTGCTCAACTCGGAATACGTCCAGGCCCGCGAAACGGATGACATCCGCGCCGTCGAGGTAGGCGGCACACTCAAAAACCCGGCAGCCATTGCCGCCGGCATGATAAGCGCACTTCCGCGCTGCGGCGACAACCTGGCCGGTGCACTCATCTCGGAGGCCCTCAAGGAAATGGTGCGGCTGGGCAGGGTTTTCGGGATCGACGAGGAGGGGATCATCGACATATCGGGGCTGGGGGACCTTGTGGCGACCGCCTTGAGCGACCACAGCCGCAACCGCAGGTTCGGGCGGGACATCACCGGTCAAATCATAAGAAAGGGAAGGACGCTGAACCTGTGGGACCGTATCGTCCTCCGCGTCAGACCGGCAAGCGTCATCGAGCGCATGGGCGGAAAGATGAATTACCTTGCGGAAGGCGCCTACGCCATCGAACCGCTGATCGAGCTGGCGCAAAAAAACAACGTGTCAATTCCGGTATACCGGTCGCTTTACGAGGTGCTGCTCAACAAAAAGGACCCGTCACTGCTCATCGAAACCATAAAGAACCCAGCGAAATTTGAAGATCTGTTCCATAACACAAAGATGCAGGTATCCGAGCGCAGGAGGGGCCTGGAGCAGATGAAAGGAGCGGTGTTCCGCGAGATGATAGTGACCAGGACACTGGAAAAGTTCTTTTCCAGTCAGAGCGGCAGGCTTCTTCCCCGCACGCCGGAAGAAGTGATGCTGGACCTCAGGGAACAGGCGTATAACAGCATCGGCGAAAACGGCAGACGGATCGTTGATTCAATGACGACGGGAAATTTCGGCGAATCAATGCGGCGGCTTATCGAATTGAACCTTGACGGCATCGCTGATCATTACAACCCTGCATTCCGGTGGATTATCATGTTATTCCTTTTTGCCGTGCGGGCGCTGAATGCCGTAACAGGTAAAAGCGGCCGGATCATGGCTTCAGGACACACGACGGAAATAAAGAAGCTGGGCAGGTCAGTGACCGTTTTTTATGTCCATTCATGGGGCGGCATCATCGATTCGCTGATGATCATACTTTCCATAGCGATGAAAAATCTTCCATTCCCGCGCTTTTTCGTCAGCTCCGATATCGCCGGCACGCGGGAGAGGTTTATACTGAAGCTGTGCGGCGGTTTCCTCGTGGACCGCTCCAGGATTGACGATGCCGTTTACCGAGAGACGCTGGTCCAGTATATGTCGACCATCGCGGGGCACGGCATACCGGTTCTCTATGCGCCGTCTTATATGCCGGGACAGGCCGTTGCCGAAAGTGATGAACTGTTGACGGCTTTAAACGATTCGCTGTACCGTCACACGGTCGAACTCGCCCTGGTTCCGGTTGAAGTTTCCTATCTCGGGAAACCGGCGGAGATCCATGACGGGACCATGCGGTTCCGAGACCTTTTGTCTGACGTAGCCCATGTCAACTTTTCAAAACCGATACTTCTTTCGGAATACACCAGGAGGCCCCACATGATAATGGGGATACCGGCGACCGTCATGGGAATATGGAGAAAAGACCGCAAGATATTCCCCCACTATATCATCTGCAGAATACTGGCGGACAATGACTACCGTATTCCGTCAGATACGGCCCTCAGACTGGTAAGGAAGTACATGACAAAGGCGGGGCGGCCCTTCGATTACGCCCCCGCGAAGGTGCTCAAAAAAGGCCTTGCCTACCTGGAAAAGCATTCGATAGTATCAACCGACAGGGGCGAAGTCAGAAGTGACGACAGGGCGCTGGTAGATTATTATGCCGGACTTCTTTCCTGACGGCTCATACCCTGAAAAGATGCTCGAAGGTCCCGTAGAGGACCTGGACCAGCTGCGTACGGCCTTCCAGCGAACCAGAAAGGCCATACAGGGCGCTGCTGCGGGCAGGAGTGCCCTTCTTCGTTTTTGCGTATTCAACGCCGGCCTTGAGGTCATCTATCAGAGCGTCGGCAATCCCCGGCACAAAGGTCTGGGGCATGGTCACGCAGAAGTGTATTGCCGCCGGGTTTTGGAGACCGTTGAACCTCCAGCCTTTTGATATCATGTGGTCGTTGACATGAAAAATGTCAACGTCCCTTGACCTGATACTGATAAGGAACGTCGGATCGCCGATTATTTCCAATTCTTTGATGCCTTTCACGCCTTCCTTGATCCGGTCCGCCACCTTCATGATGGCTGCAGCAGCTTCCAGGTAGCCGCTTTCGCCGAGATACACCATCGTGGCCCAGGTTGATGCGGTGAGGCCGCCCGATCTGCTTCCGGTCATTGACGGCGATGCGTAGATGCCGCCCGGCCAGTGGGCCATCTGGAAGAACTGGTACCGGCGCAGCTTGAGGTTGCGGTACAGGACTACGGAATTTCCTTTGTGGCCGTAGCCGAATTTGTGGGTGTCGGCCGACATCGACGTCAGGCCCGGGAGCCTGAAATCGAAAACCGGCACCCGGTATCCCAGCCGTTCCACCCAGGGGAGGATGAAGCCGCCGAGACACCCGTCGATGTGAAATCCAATGTCGTGCTTCAGCGCGATGTCGGATAGGCGGTCCATAGGGTCTATGAGGCCGTATGGATAATTGCCGGCGCTGGCGACAATGGCGACGGTGTTCTTGTTGATGAGCTTTTCAACTTCTTCAGGAATGACGCGGAAATCAGACTCGTCGACCGGGGCAAGGACCATCTTTATGCCGAAATACTCGCCGGCCTTGTGAAAGGCCGGGTGCGCCGTTATGGGAAGTATGATCTCCGGCTCGGTTATATTGTACTCGGCACGGCCCCGGTCCCGGTATACCTTCATCGCCATCATGATGCTTTCACTGCCGCCGAAGGTGACGGAGCCGCAAATCTCGTCGTCGGGATTGTTGGCCCTGACGGCATCGCCGTTGAGCATCCGCGCGGTCATGGATATGATCTCGCTTTCGAATTTCGACATGCTCGGGCACAGGTCGACCTGGAGGACATTGACATGGGAATAAAGGGAAAAGACCCTGTTCTGGAATTCACGGTGGTCATCCCCTGCGTGGTAATAGGTCCCTGAAACCCTGCCGTTCTTCCATTTGGCATTTTCTTCTTCGGACATGGTTTCCAATTCCTTGAGGATGTCATCCTTGTCGCGTCCCCGGGCCGGCAGGCGCTCGTAGCTCTGGAAGCGTCCCTTGTAGGGCTTAAAAGGGTCTTTGAATTCATGCTGATCTGCCATGGGTCCTCCTTGGGCGGATGCGGTACTACCGCGTGCTGTTGAGATTGGCGAATATTTTTTTATTCCTGATAAACAATTGTCGGTACTGACCGTACATGTGATCATACACGGCACGATTTTTGGGATCCGGTTCAAATATCTTTTTTATTCTTATAAGGCCGGGCAGTTCATCCACCTGCCGCATCCCGAGACCGCTTACCGCCAGCATGGCGGTACCCCGGAGGGTGGTCCTGGTCGGGTCGTCAACCTGATGGATCGGAACGCCGAGGACATCCGCGTGTATCTGAGCCCAGAGGTCTGACTGGGCGCCGCCTCCGGCGAACCTGAAGCTCCGGAACCGTTCCCCGGTGAACCTCTCGGCCACTTCACGGGTCCATCGGTTATTGTAGGCCAGACTTTCCATCACGGCCCGGGTCATGTTGCCGCGGTTCGTGGAGAGGGACAGGTTGAAGAAACCTCCGCGGGCCCATCCGTTTTCCTCCGGCGTCATGGTGCCATTGAGCCACGGCATGAAGATAACGCCGTCGCTGCCCGCGGGCGATTCACCGGCCATGCTGATAGCCCGTGAAAAAGCGTCGTCCGGCACGGGGCCGGTATCGTATCCGTCATCGCCATAGACCATGGTCGTAAGATAGAATTCAAGGGCCTTGCCGCCGGTCAGTTGTTCCGCGAAGAGAAGATACCGGTCGGGCAGCGGGCTCGGCATGGTCGTTATCGCGTGGAAAATATCGGTTTTTTTGAAGGGAAGGTGGCAGGTGAGAACCAACGACGTCCCGATATAAATAAGTCCCTCGAAATCACGGACAGCGCCGGAGCCGACGGCAGACGCATTGGTGTCGTTGGAGCCCGCAATGACCTGCGTTGAAGGCGAAAGGCCGAGTTCCGCGGCGACCTCAGGCAAAACAGTGCCGACGATGTCCTTGTTGCGCAGCAGGTCAGGGAGTTTCTCACGGTCAAGGCCGGCGAGCCTGATGAGTCCCGGGTGATAGTCCGTAACTCCCCACGTGCGGTTATCGACGGCCATGAAGGGAATCATGGTCTCCTGCGTTGCGGCGCATCTGCCGGTAAGACGCAGCGTGATGTAATCCATCGGTTCTAGGAACTTCCATGTTTTCCGGTATATGTCCGGCCGTTCGTGTTTCAGGTAGAGGACATGTCCGACGGAGTCGATCCCGGATTTGCTGGGAGCAAGACCGTTCAGGTTGATCCAGCGGAATAATTTAGAAGCGCCGTATCCTTCAATATTGATCAATCCCCGGATGAGGCCGGTGTTGTAGGGGGCGCCCCGCGCATCAAGCCAGTGAAGGGCCCGCATGAGCGGCTCCCCGTTTTCATCGATGGGAACGATGACAAAGTACTGGGAATCGCAGCTGACGGCCGCGATCCTTTCCGGTGAAACACCTGATTCGCGGATGGCCTTTTTCACGGCACGCTTGACGCAGGCCCACCACTCGATCGGGTCCTGTTCGGCGCCACCGTGGGGGAGAAGGTGGAGCGCGACTTTCTCGGAAGCGCTGGCCCTGACCAATCCCGAATCGGACACCACGGCCGCCTTAGGGCCGCCGCTTCCCAGGTCAATGGCCAGGACATATAATTCATCAGCAGATGAGGGTGAAGGCCTGGGCGAAGGCGCGTCAACGGCGATGGATTCCTTCATGCCGTGCCTCCCGAGAGTATTTCATCAATCAGGCGACAGGCCTCGTCCGGCGATTCAGCGGTCATGAACAGGCCGTCCTCCTGGCCTTCGATATGGATCTGGGGAAAGGCCGCGCTCCAGCCTCCGGCAAAGGTGCAGCAGATGACCGGCTTCCCGTATGTTTTTGCATAGGCGAGCTCCGAGAGGGTCCCGGACTTGCCTCCGATGGCAACGACGACATCGGCAGCCAGGATGTTGATGGCGTTCCGTGCGTATCCCATTCCCGTGGGTATCACTATGGAGCAGAACGGGTTAGCCTGCTCAAGGTCCTCGCCGGGGTGTATGCCTATGACGATCCCACCCAGTTCGGCGGCCCCCCGGGAAACGGATTCCATGATGCCGCCGCGTCCCCCCGTAACGAGCACGTAATCGCGGCTGGCAATAAAAGCCCCGATGGCCCGCGCTTCTTCATGGAAGCCTGTTTCATCTGACGATCCAATCACCACAACCTGTCGTAGCCTCATGGCTGACTCCTGCTTCGAAAGAAAGATACGTCGATGCCTGACGCACCGGGTTTTCTACAACGATTCAAGAAACAGGTACAGCTGCTGCTGTGTCCCTATTTCCGTATGTACGATCTTGTACGGGATGTTGTTGCCATGGTAATTGAAATCAATCCTGTTGCGTTTTATATCCAGTCCCAGTTTCGTGGTTTCATCGTAGAGCACGAAATAGGTGGAAAGGGAAATGGCAAATATGTGAACATTGGCCGGGTAGGTGGTTTTGAGGACCTTCACAACAAAATGGGAAAAGTCGATTAGGTTATAAATGCCCGCGCCGGCGAATGTGCCGGGGCGGTTGTAGAGGATGAAAAGGTCAGCGTACACGGGGCCGTTTTTGCCGCCGTTGAAAAGCCGGGATATTCCAGATGAGAGGTCGTTGATGTAATTCAGCATGACCGGTGCGTAGAGCTCGCGGTTCTTGCGGTACAGCATTGCAAGCAATTCTGCGAGGAGTTCGAAGTCTTTCTGGTTGAACAGCGGCGTTGATGCGATTGACGCCGCGGCTATCGACTCCCGGCCGACGGCAATGACCTTGACAAAAAGGGAGAAGGCTTTCCCTTCATGCTCGCCGAGGCGCACTTTTTTCACCGTCCTGCCATCAAGGTCCTTGGACGCGATCTTCTGCGGGATTGCCTTTAGGAGTATGGCGTCTCCTGCGAAAGCAAGGGGTTCGACCGATTCGTCGCCCAGGGCAAAGAGCGCTGTCAGGGTGGCATTGTTGGCAATATTATGATTGTGCAGGAGCCCTTTTATGAAGCCCCGGGGATTCTCCGAAATGTACTTGCGCTCAAGCTTCCGGTACTGGTCGTTGAGCTTCAGGTAGGACAGTTTCGCCTTTTCAAGGGACAAGGAACCCTCTGACCATAGCGAGATGGTATTTTTTATTTGGCTGAGCAGTATTTCGGTGTCTGATGTAAGGGCCATTAGTATTGCTGTAACATATTTTTTGTTATCATATATATCAGCTGGATGAATTTCAAGTACATTTTACCCGGGCATGTTCAGCATAACCGAGGGCGGTATGATACAGGCGGAATGATCCGGTAAAGAAAAAAAGGGATGTATCGGAAGAGAGACCGTCAAGTTCCGCGGCCAGGAGCGCGTCGTCCTTCTCTATTACTTTCGTAATCACGTCGGGGTGTGACCCGGCGGCAGGGCGGTAGCATCGCTGATCATCCAGTACGTAATAAATGGCTTTCATACCCAGCGAGGCGAGCATCGCCATTATCGATTGAATCTCCTTGTCTTTCATGAGAGACAGGACGAGCGTCGCGTCACGTCCTGAAAGCCTCCGCCTGACCAGGAGGGCCATTTCATAAAGGGATGACTCGTTATGGGCGGGATCGAAAATTACCAGAGGATTCCTGCAGAGGGTCTGGAACCTGCCCGGGGCCGCGAAAGATGCGATCCCGCTCCTGATGGCCTCATCGGTAAGCAAGGGAAAATCGCGGCGGGTCAGCAATGCTGCCGTGACGGCGCAGGAAGCGTTGGCGACCTGTTTTCCCAGCGGATGGTGGAATTCTATCATCCCGATAGATGCCGACGGGTCTTTCCGAAGGGAATAGTCGAATCGGAAACCCGTTTGAGTTTCGGATATGTTCCGTGCCTGAAAATCCCGGGAGAACATGTATACCGGTGCATCATGATGATCCGCAATGGCTAAAATAGGTTCCAGTATTTCCGGATCGGTGTTGGAGGTGACCACCGGGACGCCGTCCTTGATGATACCGGCTTTTTCGCGGGAAATGGCCGAGAGGGTGTTCCCGAGTATGCCGACATGGTCAAAGGAAATATCGGTTATGATTGAACAACGGGGGACGATCACGTTAGTTGAATCAAGTCTGCCGCCCAGGCCGGTTTCTATAACGGCGCAATCGGCATGGCTGTCGAAAAAATATCGGAATGCGCACACGGTCAGCACGTCGAAATACGTCGGCCTGATGGTCACGTCGGCGTCGATAATCCGGTTTATTTCATCGATATAATCCTCGAATTGCCTGTCATCGATGGGGACGTTCTGGAGCCTAATCCGCTCGTGTATTTCAAGAAGGTGCGGGGAAGTGTAAAGCCCTGTCATGTACCCGGCACGGATCATTATCGAGTTGAGCATGTGGGCCACCGAGCCCTTGCCGTTGGTTCCCGCTATATGGAATGCGGTGACCCCGCGGTGGGGGTTGCCGAAATGCCCGAGTAAAGCTGAAATGTTCCTGAGCCCGTAATGGCGGTCGTCAAAACGGGCTTCGTTGTTCAGGAACCTGTCGAGTTTTTCCTGTATCATGATTTAATATGCACATGGCGATATGCGGCGCGTCGCATGGTTTCGACAGGCGCTTCCCTGCCGGTCCAGATTTCAAATTGGCGGGCGCCCTGAAGTATCAGCATCTCGATGCCGTAAACGACGCGGCAACCAATTTTCCGCGCATCGGCAAGAAGCCTTGTTTCATGGGGAGCATATACGATATCAAAGACGATATGACGCGGGGCGATCAGCGATGCCTCCAAGGGCGTTGAGCCGGTGTCGGGCGTCATCCCTAGGGGGGTGGTATTGATTATCACATCAACTTGTTCCATGAAAGAGGACGTGATGTCCTTGAGGATAACCGCCTTGGTCCCCGGAGCAACAGTCGTCAGGTCCTGTACAAAGGAATTGACGCGGATGCCGTTCCTCCCGGCAATGATGACGCGGGCGCCGGTCCCGGCAAGGGTGAGGGCGATCGCCCTTGCGGAGCCGCCATTGCCGATGACCATGCAGGTCTTTCCTTTCAGTGTTATACCGCTCTGTTCAATGGCGCGGACCGCGCCATATCCGTCAGTATTATAACCTGAAAGCCTACCGTTTTCATTGACTATGGTATTGACCGATCCGATGCTGGCAGCCAGCGGATCAACGGCGTCAAGGTGCTTGAGCATGTCGATCTTGAAAGGGATGGTGACGCTGGCGCCAAGGATGCCGATGTTTTTCATCGCGGAAACGGCATCGCCGGCAGAAGACGGCTCGAAAGCGAGATATACCGCGTCAATGCCGGTTTCCGCAAAGGCGGCGTTGTGCATGAGGGGTGATATGGAATGGCGGACCGGATTCCCGAAAATAGCATAGAGCCCGGTTGCGGATGTAATCCGGATGCTTTTCATGTTATTGATGTAAATAATAGAAATATTTTTTGTCAATACCTTTAATGAAAGTCCCTTGGCCGGTACAGGCCGCGTATTCCTTACAATGCATAATGAATGAGGAAATGGCAGGCGATGACGAAAACCAGGTTCAAGTCAACCAGCAATTCATATTTCAGAGAGATAAGATAATTTAACCTTTGTATGATATACATCAGTACCGCATAATATACGAGTGGAACCAGGAGCGAAAGGTAGAGCCAGCTCCCCATCATGGCCGTGATTGTCCCGAAACATGCCATGGCCGCCAGGGACATGGCCAGCGACAGAATGCCGATGGTCCGGGTGCCTGTCATGACCGGAAGGGTCTCACGACCGAGAATGAGGTCTCCCTGGAATGCGATCAGGTCCAGCAGGGCGGTCCTGAGAAATATCAGCGAGAAAACGAACGAGGAAAAGGACACGACGGCAGTGACGGCAACGGACGATTCAATCATCGGCACGAGGACGGTAATGATGGTCCAACCGAAGCAGACCACGATCTTCGAGTTATATATTTTTCTCAACAGCCTCGGCATGGTATTTCTTACGAATCCCTTCACCGGACCTGTCGAGTACATGAAACCGAGGGCATAGGATCCCGCAATGACCGCAACGGTCAGCATTTTAAACCTGATGGCGATCAGAATTGACACGGCCATTGACGCCATGGAAACAAGAAGCAGGGGGAGGCCGTATTTTTCATAAATGGCGTACTTATAGGGATTGCTGAGCTTCAGCAGGTTCTTGTCGAAATAATTGTTGATCGTATACATTGAAAATATGTAGAGAAACGAGAGAGAAGGGAAGGCCGGTCCTTCCCGATTGCCCCCGTAGTCCAGGGCCATGAGGGTTATAAAAAAAGCGGTAAGGGATGAGAAGAGATTGGTCCTTACCATGAACTGGAGCAGGGCTATGACGGCCTTGATTATGATGTTCCCTTTCCGGAAATTGATGTCATAGAGTTTTTCGAGGATGTTGTTGATGATCCAGCCGGGGGTGGATGTCCCGGCGGTGACCAGGACGCTCTTTGAATCAGCGAAATCAGATTCGTGGAGTTCATCCTCGGTTTCGACATGAAGTGTTTTTATCCTGTTGTCCCTGCCGATCTGGGCAAGCCGCTTGGTGTTGGCGGAGTTTTTGCCCCCGACCACCACCAGCGTGTCATTTCCCTGCAGAATCCCCTTGATGACATCCTCCTGGCGGTACCGCGTTGAGTCGCATATCGTATCGTAAACCCGCACATTAGGGTACCGAGCCAGTATGCGTTCAACGATGGTGTTGAACAATGACCGGTCAAACGTGGTCTGCGAGACGAGAACAAATGAATCCGACGGCGGGATGGAAGTTATTTCACCGAGATCGGAAATGACGGTCACCCCGTGGGAGGCGTAGCTCATCAGGCCGGTCACTTCAGCATGGTCCCGGTCGCCTGTAATAATGGTATGGCAACCGCGTCCGGACTCTTTTTTTATGATTGCCTGGACCCTCGCGACCCGGGGACAGGTCAGATTGATGGCCCGTGCGGCGCATTGTTTGAGGTATTTGAGCTCGTCAACGGGTATCCCGTGGGTACGGATGACCACGCTGTGGCCTTCAATGCCGTCCAGGGAGTTGACGGTTTTCATTCCCCGGCTGTGCAGCACGTCTATTGTCTGAGGATTATGGATCAGAGGGCCATAAACAAACAGTTCCTCTTCGGCTTTGTTGATTTCATGGACGATGCGCAGGATCGCGTTTCTGACACCCATGCAAAAGCCTGAATGTCTGGCCAGGGTGATTTTCATTGCGGTCTATGTCCTTACTGGACCGGTATTATCTTATCCATCGGATGTTCGGATTTCGGGGACTCTTCCGTGTCACCCCTGGGGATTTCAATGCGGGGCATCATGAGGGAGCCCCGGACCTGGAACACGACCTGGTTGCTGTCATTTATAAACTTGGTCAGGAAATCCTTGTAGTTTTCGAGGGCCGGTGAATTGGCGTTGATCTTGATCCGGAGGTCCAGGCCCGAAGTCATGAAGTTCTTGGAAAGATTGATGGAACCGGTGATGGTGCCGTTAAGGTCTTTTCCGAATATGCGGATATTTTTTACGTTGACTCTGTTTTTGGCAATGTCCGCTTCTATTTTTATCGAGCTGATTCTGACCGGCGGCAACGACAGGGGCATCCCCCCCATGCTTTCAGGGAGGGGTATGTCCGTAATCTTCAGCATGGCGTTTTCAATTATGATGTTGATATCGCCTCCCTGCGGGACATCGGCGAAGGACTTGTAGTCGATATACAGGTTCCCGTTCATGTTGAACGATATCATGGTGGATGGACCGCTGTATTTAAAGCCGTTCATCTGAATGGTCCCCTTGATATCCTTGCTTATGAGCAGTCTCAGTATGGAAATGTCGATTTCGGTGTTCTTTACGGTTATCTCGCTGCCTCCCTGTGTCATCGCGTATATTCCGTTCATCTCAATGATGTCGATTATGCTGAAATTTATTTCGTTTACGTTCAGCGTTTTGAAGGAAGTTTTTTCCAGGTCCTTCATTTTCTTGCGAAGAAGCATATCGTAGGGGAAGGTGATGACCAGAAAAACGACCAGCATGAAAAAGGCAAGGGCAATGTATGTTTTTGCGTAGGGGAGCTTTACCGCTTCTTTCGCCTTGTTCCACAGGGTCGACAGGTTTAACAGCGGCGTAATATTGGTTATGAAAAAGTTTTTTATCTTTGTGATATCCATCTGTTTCCCATGCCGGTTACTGGTTTGAAACGCTGTTGAACGTTATGGTGACATCATAGGTGTTGCGGCCCTTTATCGTCTGGTTGATCCGGAGATAGCTGATCCTCACCAGCATGCCGGAATTCTCCATGCGGTAAATGAAATTGAGGATCGAATTTATATCAACGCCTTCAAACCTGACGTCGGCGGATATTTTTTTGTATTTGCCCTGCGTCACCGTCGGGCGGTCACGCGTGTAGGTCTTATTCCGGATAATGTTAAGCGCCTGGGCATTTTCTTCAATCATGGACGTGAGGCCCTTCGTGTTGTTGAGCTGGCCGTTGTACTGGGTGATTTTGTCCTGGGCTTCGCGGTACTGGTCGTAAATCTTGTCAAGGGCGTTCAGCTTGGACATGTTCGATTCGTATTCTTTGTTTATGCTCTCGCGCAGGCTCAGGACCGGGGATATGATCAGAAAATAAAACGCTACCACGGCGACGACGGCAGCGAGTGCCTGCAGGAGAAGCGTTTCCCGCTTGTTAAGTTCTATCATTCCTGCCCGCCCTGTTCTTTTTTGGAATCTGCGGCGGTCTTTAGCTTGATGGTCATGGAGAATCGCACCTCGTTCTGCCGCGAATATTTTATGTTAAGGTTTACCGAATCGAATTTTTTTGATTTAAGCAGATTTTCCTTGAACGTGTCTATGCTGGCGCTTGAGCCGGCCATCCCTTCCAGCATGATGACGGTTTCGTTGTACACCAGATTGTTCAAAACAAAGTTGCTGTCCTGCGGAAAGTGGGCTAGCACGTCTTTCATGATGTCGAGGAATGCGGAATTTTCAGGAACGATCTTGGTGATGCCATCGAGCTCTTTTTTGACGTTTTTCAGCAACTTGCGGGCATCGGCGATGGGGTCGCCTGAAACGGGCTTTGAATGAAAGTATCTGTTGAACTGTTCATCAAGGATTTTTGAATACTGGCTGTTGGATTTCGCCGTAAGGACGGCGGTCAGTATAAAGTTGATTATGAGAATAATTACCGTCAGGAAGGCAAACCCTCCCGACAGGTAATAAATCTTCTTGGATTCGCTGGCTATGTCGGGAATGAATTCGCCCTTGAGGAAATTGATTGATGAACGGCGCCGGTTCAAATAGGCCAGCATGGTTCCGAAGGCGAGGGGAAACTGGGTCCTGATTTCCCGCTCCCTGTAGTCCTCAAGAAAGGGGAGGGCGTCAACGGGAACATCCAGCTCTCGCGAAAGCATGGTGCCGACTCCGCTGATGTTGGATCCGCCGCCGGAAATAAGGGCACGGTTGAAGGTTATTTCGCCGCAGTCCACCTGCATTGCCTTCATGGTACGGATAATGTGCTCTATTAAACCATCGAAGGTATTCTGCGCCTGGTTGAATATCTTCTTCAATTGCTGCCTGCTGAGGCCGAGCGATTTGTAGTAATCGCGCTGTTCGTTGTTTTCAAGCGAAGTAAGATCAAGGTTAAGATTGAGGAAAAGGCGGGACGCTTCCGACAGGGTTATTTTGAGCATCGACGACAGGGATTTGATAATGGCGCTTATGCCTATCGATATGGCCCTCGTGTACAGAAGCTGGTTCCCGGCAATGAAGTTTACTATGGTTTTTGTGTGGCCTATATCGACCTGTATGACCGCCTCATTCTCGATCTTGTTGAAGTAGCGGTAGCATTCATACAGCGCGTTGGCTTCCATGCCCATGGTGAGAGGCTTGATGCCTGAAGAGTTAAGGGTCCGCAGGAAACCATCAAGATTGTTCTTGTGCGTGGCCGCAAGCAATATCCTTCCTTCACCCTCCTTGAAGCTTTTAAGCGATTGGAAATCGAGCTGGAGCTCGTCGAGCTTGAAGGGGATATTTTCCTCGGCTTCATAGGGAATGGCGTCGGCTATTTTTTCAACATCGCTGAAGGGGAATGAAATGGTGCGGATGATTTCCATCTCCATCGGAAGGTTCGTTATGATCCGGTAGCCGCTCAGATCTTCTTCAGCAAGTATTTTCTGGATTGTTTCTGCGATGGCCGCGGCCCTGTCCTCGCGGTCAGGGTCACTGTGCTCAAAATTGAAGGATTTCAGCTGGAAATCACGGAACCCGGTTCTGACGGTAACGAGCTTGACCGTGCTGGTCCCGACATCAATGGCTGCTATGTTCTCGAACAATGATAGCGCTCCCGCACCTTATTCTTCGCACCAGTAATACAGCGATCTCAGATTCCGGTTGTACACCGCGGTGATCTTCGCCTGTACGCCATCAATCGTGGCTGTCGCGATTATCCTGAAGACTGACGACTTTACGGAAAGCCGGTCGGTAATTGTCGAATCACCGATGAGATCCTTGATTTCGTCAACAGATTTAAAAGGCTGCGCCAGCCTACGGCGGATTATCTCTGTCACAATATCAGGTGTCATTTTATCTGTCAACGCAGATAATACCCGATAGGAAGCCGTATTTATGTTAATTTTATTGAAGTCGCTCAGGTAGTCCTGGCGGTCGCCGTATACGGTGAAGTAATCCGACAGTCTCCTGCTTTTTTCCTTGCCTATGGGGAAGGTTTCCAGGTTTTTTTCCCGGGGGGATACCTTCTTCGCCGCGGATTCACCGGCCAGTTCCTCGATTTTATCCAGTGAAAGATTGGTGTCGCCCTTGTTGTCGTCCACCAGGTTCTGCTCGTTTTTCTCGGCCTCGTAATTTCCGCCGCCGAGGCCGTAATAGATCTCCGGTGTCATGTCCTTGAGCATCAGCATTTCATCGACGCTGTCCATGGTGTTGTTCTTGGCGTTGTATCCCGGCTTGAAGGTCTGGTAGTGGTCCTGGCTTTCAGCGCCGTAGGGCATCCTCTGCTCGTCAATGTCCACCCAGTCGTGGATGATGTCGGCAAAATCCATGGGAAGCCCCATGTTCATGAAAAAATTCTGGGCGAAGTAATAATACTTGGACCTGTCCGTGAACTCGTTGGCGAATACGCTCATATTTATCTTTGAATTCTCATCGATAATTTCGAGCTTGAGCGTTCCATCCGTGATTGGAAGTTCCGGCACATTGAGGGCCCAGATGTCGTTATAGGAGTCCGTTTCCTTGTCTGCGGATTTGCCGGTTATCATTTCCGTGTTGAGGCCCTTTAAATCGGCATAGAGGATCAGCTGGCACAGCTGGACGCCGGATTTTGCGAGATAGTTCGCCCTGAGGTGGTTCTTGAGTTTTTGCGCGTATCCGATGTTGACCTGGGCAATGACGATAAATTCACCGGCTATAGATATCAATAGAGTGGTTATAATAAGAATAATGATAAGCACGTAGCCTGAAGATCCGCGCAGATAGGACAGGATCCCCTGCTCCGCCAGGAGCTTCTTCCGTTTTTCATAGTTGGCGAGGAATGCTGATATGATTCCCATGTTACCTGAATTCCCGGATATTGATCAATGTGACAAATTCGAATTTTTCCTCCTGGGCCTGGTAGTTTTTAACGACCAGAGTGGTTTTCACCGCCCGGGGGAACATGTTGTTCTGTCTCGAGTCCCAGTCGTCGGCCCAGTCGTTGCCCTTGTGGAACTCAAACTTGAGGCTCACCACGTTGGGGAGCAGCACGTGCTCGGTGCCCCCGCTGAGGGGGTCCTCGTCCCAGTAGTTGACTTTTTCCCTTTTTATCAGGTGGAACAGGTCAGCCGTATTCTTCGCTTCGCGGAGGAAATAGCCTACCTCCCTGACATCGCTCATGTGGACCGGCGTGTTCCTCTTGCCCGCCATCAGAAAATCATTGTGATTCACCGTAACAAAATCAAGCCTGCTGTTTCCACGGACATTCTCGCAGATAAAGGTTATGTTCTTGTTGGCCCTGACGTAATAGGCGTTGGAAATGTCCTGGTCGATCTTCATCAGCGCCAGGTTCACGTTTTCATAGAACTCCGCGCGGCCGGTCGACCTTTTGATGGAATCGAAAATTGACCGGTACGACGCGTAGGCCATGATAAGGATGATCGAGGCGAGGGCAGTGGCCACCATGATTTCTATCAGGGTGAATCCTGCGTTTTTAGCGCCTCCGTCATTCTCTGCATTGACGTCGGGGCGGCATGGCATTATGACTTTCTTCTCAATCATTGCGCCGGATAAATGTACGAAATTTTATATTTTTTTTTCGTTCCCCGTTCTTTCCAGGAAACTGTAATGTCAGTTATATTGGCCTGCATGGGCCCGAACAACGGATGTTCGAAGCGTTTCGTCGCCCTGCTGTATGAAAACCCGGGATATTCCTTTACCTGCTGTCCCTTGAGGTCGGTGCCGCGCATATTTTTAAGCATGAAATCATTCATCCTGGTCCTGGCGATGAGCATGGCGTGGGTGTAGTTCTTCATGCCTGAAATGACGTATACGCTCGACGTTACGCCGGAGATGACGCTTATGAGAACCGTCGACAGGATGGCCAGGGCGATGAGTATTTCCACCAGGACAAATCCATCGCGACTGACGGGCGATTGGTCACTGTTCGATATCAAATGTCGCATAACCCTCTGACACTTTCGGTTCCTTGAGATGCTTGTCGATCCGCACGGACCATTTCTGCTCGCCGTTGACCAGGACATGAATTATGTAATTGTTCGAGTAGCCCTGTGGGTAGAACGGTATCATGACGTTCCCGTTTGTTATGGTTTCTCCGGACGAGGTCACCACCTCTTCAATGAGGAACGACTGGGGAAATTCCTTGAATCTGAGCGTGTTGCGCCTGCTGTCGACAAATTCTCCGTTAACGTAATTAAGGACAGCCAGGCCGTTCTTACGGTTGAAGACGTCCTTCTGGGCCATGGCATCCTCCGGGTCGGGCGCGGAAAGATAAATGGTGAAAAAATCGGTCCTGTTCTTCAGAAAGGCGTCGTCAAAGGTTGCCGCTATCATCCCGGTGAATATGGCGAAGTTTTCCCGCTGGGTGCTGAAAATTCTTGTTACACGGGGGACAGCTATCATGAACAGAATAGAAATGATGGCGATGACGACCACGATCTCAATGAGGGTGAACCCGCGGTCGTCACGGCGTATTTTTTTTTTTATGAATCGCAAAACGGCGGCCATGAGGAACGGTCTATTTTTCCTCCCAGCTCTTGATGTCCGCGTTGGCTCCTTCGCCGCCTTCCTTGCCGTCAGGGCCGTTGCTCCATATCTCATACTCTTCCTGGTCGTTTTCACCGGGATAGCGGTAATGATAGGGGTTGCCCCACGGGTCAACGGGGACTTTTTTCAGCAATCCTTCCTTGACGAGGGCCTCGAGGCCTTCTTCGGTCGAAGGATAGTTGCCCTTGGTGCTCTGGTATTCGAGCAGGGGGGTCTGGAAATTCTTAATCTGCAGCTTGCAGGCCTCGATTTTTGCCCGCTTGAGGTACTTGGTCACGTTCGGCACGATGATGACGGCCGAAAGGAGCGCTATGATCGTGACAACGATCATTATTTCAATAAGGGTGAAACCCCTGTCAGAGGAGGTCTCCGTACGGATGTGCCGTATTTTGGCGAGTGCTCTTTCCCGAATGTTCATGTTGTTCTCCTGTATCGTGTCTATTTTGTATGGAACGACGCGGGGCAGGATGTTACCGTCCCGATCGTTCAGCATCACTGCAATAGCATGTTCATCTGCGTTATCGGCAATATGACCGACATGACGATAAGGGCTATGACAAGTCCCATGATTATGATGACCACCGGCTCTATGAGGCTGGTCAGGCTCGTAACTGAAAGGTCAAGCTCGGTCTCGTAGACGTTCCCTATGTTCAGCAGCATGGTGTCCAGGTTGTCGCTTGCTTCGCCGGCCGTTATCATTCCCAGGACCAGCTTCGGAAGAAAATCCGACTTGCTCAGGGCGTTGGCCACGGAGGCCCCTTCCTTGATCTTGAGGGCGGCCTCGCTGATTTTTTCCTCGATTATGACATTGCCGACTATCTTTTTTACTATTTCGAAGGATTTTATGATGTCCACCTTGTTGTTGAGCAGTATGCCCAGGTTCTGGGTGAAGCGGTAGACGATAAGACGCCGGTACAGGTTTTTCGCCAGGGGGACCTTGAGCTTGATATCGTCAACCCTGCGCCTTCCTGCAGGCGTGTGGATATACCGGTAATATGAATATATCAGGATGCCTGCCAGTACCGCCAGCCCCAGTAGAACCCAGCCGTTGGAGAGAAGGGAGCTGACGCCTATGACGAGCCTGGTCACGAAGGGAAGTGCTTTCTGCTGTTCCTCGAACATGCCCGCGATCGTCGGTATGACGCTGGTCATGAGGAACATGGTGACCGCCATGGCGAACAGGAGCATGAAGGCCGGGTAATACATGACCGACCTGATCTTGCTGGTCAGGATGTTCTGCTTTTCCTCCATATCGGCAAGACGCGCGATGACCTGGTCGAGGGAGCCAAGGCTTTCGCCGACGCGGACCATGCTTACGTACATTTCGGGGAATATGGCGCGGTGCTGGGCGAGGGCGTTCGAAAAGGAGGAGCCCTGCTCGAGCTTTTCCTTCAGGTCAGCCACGACGTTCTTAAAGTGCTTGTTGTCGATCTGCTCGACGATGTCCGCAATGGCGACGGGGAGGGGCAGGCCCGCTTTCAGGAGGGTGGCCAGCTGCCGCGAAAAAAGGCCGAGCTGTTTCGCGCTCAGCTTGAGGCTGACGATGTCGGACATCCTCCGGGCAAAGACTTTCAGGGTCATCTTTTCGCCCGGGGCCGCCTGGAGGGTGGTTATCTCATGCTTTTTGAGCTTTACCAGGTACAGGCCCTGGCTTCGGATTTTCTGCCTCGCGCTCATTTCGGACGGCGCATCGATATAATCGGATACGTTTTTGCCCGTGCGGTCCAGGGCCTGATACTGGAATATCATAGGACAGAACCCTTGAATAAAACTGTCAGCATACCCGCAAGACTTCCTCCACCGTGGTGATGCCCTCTATCGCCTTGTTCAGGCCGTCTTGAAGAAGCGTTTTCATACCTTCTTTAATGGCGAATTCCTTGATGAGAGGGGCCTCGCTGTGCTCCATGATCATCTTGCGGACGCCGGCGGTGAGCGGAAGGAGCTCAAAAATACCCAGCCGTCCTGAGTAGCCGGTATTGAGGCATTCCGGGCACCCCTTTCCGTGATACAATTTGCCGCCGTGGAGCTGTGAAGGCTTGATGCCGAGTTCTGAAAGCATCTTGGGCGACGGCTTGAATGCCTCCTTGCAGGCGGGGCATATCTTCCGGGCGAGGCGCTGGGCCAGGTACGCGTTGACGGACGATGTTATGAGAAAGGGCTCAATCCCCATGTCGATGAGACGGGTGATCCCGCTGGCGGCGTCATTGGTATGGAGCGTTGAAAAGACGCGGTGCCCCGTGAGGGCGGCCTGGACCGCAATCTCGGCGGTTTCAAGGTCCCGGATTTCGCCCACCATGACGATGTCGGGGTCCTGGCGGAGGATGGACCGGAGGCCGCTGGCGAAGGTCAGGTTTATGCCGGGTTTAACCTGCATCTGCCCTATCCCCGAAATCTGGTACTCGATCGGGTCTTCGACGGTAAGGATGTTGACGTCCTCGTGTTTCAGTTTCTGGAGCACGCTGTACAGTGTTGTTGATTTGCCGCTTCCCGTCGGCCCGGTGACCAGGACTATGCCGTAGGTCTTCTTGATGAGCTTGTCGAACTTTTCGAGGGTCTCCTTGTCGAACCCGATGGCGTCCAGGTCGAAGCTCATGTCGGACTTGTTCAGTATCCGGAGCACGATGCGCTCTCCGTAATAGGTCGGAAACGTGGATACCCGGATGTCGATGTCCTTTCCGGCTATCTTGAGCTGGATTCGTCCGTCCTGGGGAAGACGGTTCTCGGCTATGTTGAGGTTCGCCATGATCTTGATGCGGGAGATGATGGCTCCCTGGTATTTCTTCGGGGGCGTATACATGTTGTACAGGATGCCGTCAATGCGGAACCTTACCACCAGGTCCTTCTCGTAGGGCTCGACGTGGATGTCGCTGGCACGGTCCGTCACGGCCTGCTTGATGAAGGTGTTCACCAGGCGGATGATGGGGGCCTCGTTGGCCATGTCCATGATGTCTTCTGTTTCGGATATGGAGGAGGTTAAAATCTCGAAATCCGATTCCTCCAGGTCCTCGATCACATCGTTGGTTGATTCGTCTTTCAGGACATTGAAATGGGCGTTGATGACGTTCTGTATCTCCTCTTCTGTCGTGAGCACGGCTTCGAAGTCGTACTGCGGGAAGATCATTTTCAGGTCGTCAAGGGGCTGGATATTGAGAACATCCACGATTCCGACCAGGATCGTACCGCCTTTCTTCTTGAAGGGGACCATCCTGTTCTTGCGCATGAAATGGACGGGCATGCTGGCGAACAGGTTCTCCGGATCCGAAAAATCGAGGCGCGGCATGAAGGTCATGTCATACTGTTCGGCAAGACAGGAGAGTATATCCTCCTCGGACACCATACCTTTTTTAAGAAGGAATTGTCCCAGCCTGAGGGTTGACCCCTTCTGCGCCAGGACCGCCTCCTGCAGTTCCTCCTGGGTTATGATCTTGCGGTCGACAAGGATCTTGCCAAGGTATTTCGTGTTTGTCTTTGCCATGTCCTACTTGGTCTTCAGTCTGCGCATGGTTTCGATTTTCTGCTTTGTTATGCTTTCAAGCCGGTCCTTCTTGGTCAGTATATGAGGCGTAATGAAGACCAGCAGGTTCGATTTCTTATAGTTGACCGTCTTGTGCTTGAAAAACCAACCGAGGAGGGGTATGTCGCCGAGGATCGGCAGTTTTGATTCAGTGACGTCCTTCTTGTTCTGGATGAGGCCGCCAACCACGATGGTCTTCCCGTCATACACCGTGACTTTTGTCTTGATGTCCCGTTTACCGAGCTTGGGGGGCACCAGCGAACCGCCTGAAAGCTGCTGCGTCTCTCCAATTATGGAATTGACCTCCTGGTACAGGTCAAGGGTTATGCGCTTCTTTTGGGTGATGTGGGGCGTTATTTTCAGCTTGATGCCGACGGTTTTGTATTCATAGGTCTGGAACGTGGTGTTCTGGTCGGTGATCCTGTTGTTGGTCGGCACGCCGATTTCCTCGCCGACGTTGAGCTCGGCCTCGTTGTTGTCTACCGTGAGCACCTGCGGCGTTGACAGGATGTTAAAATTGTTGTCTGTCGCTGAGGCGTTCAGAAGTGCGAAGGCAAGTACGCCGATGTCCGGAACATATCCCAGCTGGAACCCAGTGTTCAGAGGGACGGCAAGCTTTTTATCGGTGACCCCTTCCGGCAGGGTGTAACTCGGTATCTTGGAACTTTGAATAGAAGATCCACCGAAAATATGCTTGCCGGTCTGGTAGCCCAGCATCCAGTCGATGCCGAAGCCCCAGCCGTTTTCCACGTTTACCTCGACGATCATCGCTTCGATCAGGACCTGGTCACGCACGATGTCGAGTTGCTTGATGATGCTCACTATTTCGGCGTATTCATCTGGCCTGGCGGTTATGATGAGGGAATTGGTGTCCTTGTTCGCGATTATGGAAAGCTTTTCTTTGCTGGCAGTGGCCGACCCGTGCTGCATTGTCACGCGTCTCGTCTTGTCCGACGGCTCGACCTTCTGCGGAGTCGTCTGCGGGGAAGGCTGGGGCGTGGATATGGGGCCGGTGCTGATTTTCGCGGTATCGGAAAAAGGGATTCGCGAAAGGACATTCGCCAGGTCCTCGGCATTGGCGTTTTCAAGGTGATACACGTGAATGTTGCCGCCGTACTTTTCCTGGCCGGCCGGGAGGACTTTCGCATCCAGCGCCCTGGCTATATGCACAAGGCTGTTCACGTCGGACGTGATGCCGGTGATGATAAGCATATTCAGGGATTGATAAATGATGATGTCGGCGGTTTTGGGCTTGAGGGACCTGAGCGCGTTGGCGACCTCGTTGGCGTCGGCGTTTTTGAGTTCAAGGATATAGGTGATTGAACGCTCATCAAGGAGAACCTTGCCGTCAACGATGACGGACGAATTCTTCTTAACGGCATCCTCGATGGGAAGGATCTTAATGAGATTCGGCGTTTCAACGACAGCAAGGCCCTTGACCTCCAGTATTGCCTTCATGACATTGTACGCTTCGCTGAGGGGCACTTTCTTCGAAGAGCTGATCGAAATCTTGCCCTTGACGCGGTCATCGATGATGATGTTTTTCTGGATCACCTGGCCCATCACGTTGATGAATTCGGTAATTTCAACGTCCTTGAAATTGAGGGCGAACATCCTGGGGCCGGCCGGTTTTTTGGCCTTTGCGACCTTTCGAGGGGCGGCGTTAAGTGAGGCGGGGTCCGCCGCGTTATCATGAAATGACACGGTTATGAACGGGAGCAGGGTTATCAGCAGGTACATGCTTGCGGTTTTTTTAGCTACTGACAGGTTCATGAGCATTTCCTTATTTGCTGGGTGATTAATCCGTTATGTTGAAATCGTATCTCAGGTTCTTCCCGTTCCGTTCGATATCGATGGTTATTTTCGGATCATTCTTCATGGTTTCCCATATTGACATCAGTTTCTGCGTGCTGTCAAGGATCTGACCGTTGACGCGCTTGATGATATCGCCGCTGCGCGCGCCGAGCCTGAACATGATATTCTGGGGCCTGACGGTGATCAGGCGGTATCCGACGATCTGGCCGTTCACGCGATGAGGCCCGGCCTGGAGGCCCTGCAGGGCATTGTCCATGTTGTTGAACACTTTTTGCTTCAGTTCGGCCCTGCTGAGGTTCTGGTTTACCTGCTGTCCATCGCCGTCGGCCTGTGCTCCCGGTTTCGAATCTACGACTTTTTTTGCATACAGCTCAAGGGCCACCTTCTGGCCGCCCGCTTCCAGATAGACTTTTGCGTCGCCTATGGAGACGAGCCTATTGCCGTACACGTCATTGGACACTTCGCTGTTGACCTTGTAGAGGGCAAATACACCGGGGCTCTTTTCGCCGGATTTAAGGATCATGGCGCGGGCAATATTTGAAGGCCCGGATATGGTGCCCAGGAGGGTCAATTCGCTGATGGATCCGGCCGGGTTTTGCCCTTCACCGGCCATGTCTCCGGGGCCGGCAATCTTAAAAAACCCGCTTTCTGTTATGATCTTGTAGTCTTCAAAGTTCTTCCGTGCGCTGGCGGTATAGGTGCGTCTCATGCCGGTTGGGGCCTTGGTGTAGCCCGGGGAAAGATTATATTTTATTACCTGGTTAATAGTCGATGCAAGCATAAAAGAAAAAATCAGTACCGAGATAATGTTCAATGAATGGTATTTCAGATTCTGCATGTATAAAAACCCGGAATATTTTCCAATGTACCGATAAATGCTAACATAATTAATATTTAATAGTTTATATTATTTTTTATATAAAATCAACATATATTATCATATTTAGTCAAGTAATTTACTTTCCGGTAATATTTTTTGAGGTCAGGTCCGGATCATGTATGACATCCGCTGTCGGTTTTCGGAGTTTATTAAGGGCTCTCTTTGTAAAAATAATCACCAGTACCGATAGTATCAGCGCCGCGATGAAAAATTTATATCTGTTCAGATATGGAATAATTACGTCATAATTGTTACCGAAGGCATATCCCAACGAAAAAAGAATCGTTGAAGTGCAGGTAACGGCGCATAGATCAATAAGCATGAACTTGACCGGGTTCATACCAATCAGCCCGCAGGTCATGAAAATAGCGTTCCTCATGCCGAAGGGAATGAACCGGCCGAAAAACAGGGTCTTTCCGCCGTAGGCGGCAAAGTAGCCGGTCAGGACATCGATCCGCTCCCGGAGCTTCTCGGGATTGACGAGTTTCAATCTGACCAGGATGGGGCTGAAGATGATTTTTTTCAGGGCGTATCTGCCAATTAAATAAGCCGTTATATCGCTCACGTAGGCGCCCAGAAAACATCCGGCAAAAATGTAATACAGGTTATGGGGGGCGACGGTGGCGGCGATAGAGGCGGATATGATGAAGACGATATCTTCCGAAATGGGGAAACTCATCCCGGAAAGCATGAGGAGGCCAAAGGAGATGTACTGCACATAGGGAGACATTCCCATAAGGATTTCTTTGACGTCAATCATTCCGTTGGACCCTGGATGTTACCGGACAATGAACGGTTTGGCCTTGATGGCGGGTGTTCCCTTCTTGATCCAGATTCGAACCTTCAGTGCGCTTTCGCCTTCTTCGTTTGTTATGGTGCCAATTTCCTCTATATGGCCGATGGAGTCAACAGTGAATTCGTAAAAATCCCTTTTTTTTGAAAATGGGTCCAGCAGAAGGATCATGAGCGCGTCATCGTGGGGATGCTTTTTGGGTGTTCCCTCGAACTGCCGGTGGGTTTTAGCTATGTCGACATTCCGGTATTTCTCAAGGGCAAATTGCTTCTGGGATTTCTCTATCAGCTTCTTGATATAACGGTCAGACATGTCGGGCTCCTGGTCATTGTTTGGGCTGGAGCATGCTTTTGGTGGACAAAAGCACACCCCAAAAAAAATCAAATTAACTTGACTGCAGCGCAAATAACCCTGAAAATTGATATGAACCGGAGGTAATGCTTTTTTGAAATAAGCATGCCGGACACGCAGCTTGTTTTGCCGGTTCATGGGAAAAATTATACAACAACGTGCCTGACAGTAAACTAAATAATTATGAAATTTAAAAAAAAATATGCGGGCATTGCGGTTATAGTCCTTTTCGTGATCGTTAACGGCATGGCAACACTCAGGCTTATGTTTTCCGTTGTATTTCCAGACCGGATACTTAAGGAAGTCGTTTCCGATTATTTTAAGAACAACCTCAACAAGGCGGTCAAGTTCGAAGACATTTATCTCGATTATGACGGAACCATAGTAATCTCCGACCTTGATGTTTCGATCACCAGCGATTTCAATGATAATATCAGCCTCATTAAAAGCGACAAGGCCGTCATCAATCTTCGGTTCTTCAGGCTCTTCACCGGTAACATAAGCGTCAAAGGGCTCGATTTCTACAATTCACAGATCACCTTCATAAAAAAATACGGCAGGAGCCACCTGGATTCGTTACTCATGGTGCTTGATCCCGACAAATTCATAAAACGGACCCGGAAAGAATATGAAGATTTCTATATCGATTTTCACCGGGCGAAACTTATTTATCGTGAATCGCTCAAGGCAAAACAGATAGCTTTGGAGCTGTATAAAATCGATGCCGAAATGAACATCGATAAAAATAACTTTTCTTATTCTGTTTCAGGCCGGATCAAGCCGTACCAGTCTGACGTCATAGGCAAAGGATCATTTGACTGCAGGGGAGCCGTAACTATCGGCACCTATGAATCTTACAGCCACCGGCTTGCGGTAGACAATTTTGATCTCACGTATCTGAATGAATATATTCTGGATTACAAACTGGCCGATATCGCCCTGAAAGGCGGCATATCGACGGATTTGATGCTGATCAGAAGCAAGAACGTCGTATACCTGAAGGGCAGGGTCGAAACGGGGTCTCTTTCAGTCGTTTCCCTCGATAAAAAGTTTAACATCATTTCCAATGAAAATGTAAATCTTGCCATAGACCTGGCGGTGAACAACACCCTGAACCGTTACACGCTCAAGCATTGCAGGCTCTCCGATGACGTGATTGACATCGAGGCATCCGGGAAGTATGTCCGCAACGAAAAAGAAGACGCCATGGCGCTGAAATTCAAATCAAATAAGATCGATCTGGGGGATCTTTCCCAGTACCTTACGCCCCTCAAGGACATCGAGTACAGCGGGGCCCTGCAGTGCGACGGAGATATCTCCCTTGATTTCAAAAACAGCAGGTCCGGCGTGATGAAGGGCAGGGCTCTTCTCGAGGATTTCACCCTGTCGCAAAACAGCAAAGGAACCATTGTGCCGATCATTGATGGATCAATGGCAGCCCTGACACTGGATGACAGGTCGATAACCATCGATATCAACGCAAAACCGCTCCATTCAGACCTTTCAGTGAAAGTCAACACGGACATATCGGGATGGATCCCGTTTAAATCGGCAACAACAATGACTGTCCATTCGAAAAAAATGAATCTTCTGAACCTGAAGCACGCGGCGATGTATTGGGCCGACCGGTTGTACGCGTCGGCCTATGAAGACAAAAGGAATGCCCTTGACGTTCGCCCGTTCCTTCAGCGGCCACTCGGCAGGTTCATGAACCTCAACACCATTGACCTGCAATGCGATTTTGACACCGTGTTTTACGGGAAAAAAAGCAGGTTCAATAATGTCTCCGCCAGGGCGCAGCTGACGAAGGGCTCGGTGCTGGTCAACGATTTCAAGGCGGACGGGTATGACGCAAACTACCGGCTGTCATTCCAGGGATATTTCAACAGCGACCAGCCCTATGTCAAGATCGAGGGTAAAATAGATGATTTCGACCTTGGAAGCTTTTATGCCGACAGCGGCCTCGCCGGAACCCTGAACGGCAAGGCGCGGACTGACTTTTCCTACGAAGTTTCTTTCGCGCGGATAGGCGATTTGCTCGATAACGCAAAAGGGCACTTCAATATCTATGTGGGAAAGGGTGAAATGAAAAACACCCCGGTCCAGCAGGCTTTGATCAAATTCCTGCGCACAAACGGCTATGACCATGGCCGCATGTCCGAAATATCCTTCGAGGACATGACTATTTCAGTATCGGAACAGGGGGAAAACTTCTGGTTCAGCAATTTCGGCATCAGAGGCGACACGATGATGTTCAACGCCGTGGGCGATTATTTATATGAGGGCGGCATTAACAGCAATTTCAGCATTGCCATCCGCAACGATGCTTCAATCGTCACGATACCTCTCCGGCTCAGCGGGCCGGCACTGGCCCCCTGCCTGGATGCTGCCGGCAGGAAAACATCGCACCGCGTCTGTTTTTAATCCCGGCACGTGCCATTCGTCAGGCGTTCTTCATGTCCAGCAACTCGTAGATCTTGACAGGCTTTTCTTTGCCTTTGACCCTGATAAGGTCGAGTTCGCGGGCAACAATACTGTCTTTCACCTCTTCATAGGTAAATTCGCTGATGATTATATGCGTGCTGTATATCTTGTTCGTGCCCTCGAGACGGGCCCCCAGGTTGACCATGTCGCCCATGAGGGTATAGTCCATGCGCGACGTGGAACCGACAAATCCGACGACCATGGCTCCGGTGTTTAACCCGATTCCGATGTCCAGCGTTTCCTTGTTGTGCTGCTTCCATTCCCGGTTCATTTCTTCCAGTTTTGACATCATCTCGATGGCGGCCTTGCATGCCAGCAGGGCGTGGTCCTGCTGGGGAACCGGCGCGCCCCAGAAGGCCATGATCTCGTCGCCGACGTATTTGTCCAGGGTCCCGTCATACTTGATTACGATATCGGTCATGGCCTGAAGGTACAGGTTAAGGTGGTCCACCAGTTCCTCCGGGGTCATCTTTTCCGACATGGAGGTGAAACCGCGGATGTCGGAAAAGAGCACGGTTATGGTCTTGCGCTCGCCGCCGAGCTTGGCCATTTCAGGAGATTTAAGCAGGTCGTCCACGACTTTCGGGGAAACGAATTTTGAAAAGGTCTGCTTTATGAACCTCTTTTCCCTCTGCTCCGTGAGAACCCGGTAAACGACCACCAGGGTAAAGGTGAGACCGATCTGGATGACCGGCGTGGAGAAGGCCGCCATGTAGCTGAACATGTCGAATATGACATAGGACCCGACCATGTAGGCGATGGCCAGCCCCATGGTAAAGATGAAAGAGCCTACGATGGAAATCCTGGACACGATGAGCCCCATAAGTACGGCTATGACGAGCATGATGATAAGGTTCTGTGTGTCATTTAATTTGATCAAAAAATTCTGGTTGAGGATCGTGTTGAGCACGTTCGCGTGGTGTTCTATCCCGAAGGTCGCCCCGTAGGGCGACTGCTTTTCGTCCGTGGCGATACCCGTTACCGCGTAGGCCGCGACAAGGACTATCTTGTCCTTCAACGAAGTATTGTTCTCCTTGAGCATATCTCCGTCCCGGCAGAAATAACTGTAGGGATAATGCTCGAAGCTCCCGAATCCGCCGATGAAATTGACGTCCATGAACCCGCGCTTGTCGATGGGGATCTTGATCTCCCTCTCGGCATTGGGCCTGGCCATCTTGGCAGGCGGCAGGTTCTTGAGCTTTATGTATTTTCCCCATTTTATTTCTATATCATCCTTGCCGATGCCGTAATACTGCATGACGATGAGAAGGTCGATGCTGGGGTAATACCAGTTCTGCCACTTGAGCAGTAGCGGCATGGTCCTGATGACGTTATCGGACCCGGGAAAGATATTGGCGAAACCTATGCCGCGGGCCGCTTTTGATAGAAGCGGGGTGGGTGGCACCGCCTCTTCAACGAGCATGGGTGACGTCTCGCCGGGCTCCACGGGAAAGCGCAGCTGGTACAGTATCTTGAGACGCTCCCGCTGGTCCCCGTAGTCCTTGTCTATGTATTTGGTTTCAAAAGGAAAGTCAAGGAACACGTTTCGGGCGCTGCGTATGGCGTCGGCAAGCTTGTCCTCGCCCTTCTTGTGATCCAGAAACATGATGTCAGCCAGGATGGCGATGGGTTTTCCCGTGCCTATGTATTTCATGAATTTGGCATGGATCTCCCAGGGGAAGGGCCACTGGATGCCCTGGTCGGAGAAGTGACGGATGGTCCTCTCGTCGATGCCGATGATGATGATGTCCTTGCGCGCCCGCTTGTTGGGAAGGCGCATCTCCGCGCCCTTCTGGATGACCTTTGACTTCTCCGCAGGGTCCCGGAGAAAAAAGAGAAAATCTCCCGCACCCAGTTCCATCCTGTCCATCAATGTCGTGAGGGTGAATAACACCGAAATACTCGCGAAAACGGCCAGGGTGATCAGCATTCCCATCAGGCGATTTTTTTCAATTTTAATGGCGGGCATAGTTACCTCGGCGCATGATAGATCGGGGGCCACCGGCGGCAATACCCGGCCCCACTGATGAATAGTTTGAGGCCCTTGATAAAATAATTTCAAGTTTTTTATTGGCACATCACGAAATTTTATGTCCATGCCGGAACGCGTTCATGCTCAATGCATATCAATTGTCCGTCGGTTAATTATTCTTGACAAAAACCTTTGTTTTTCACTTTTTTTAAATCAATGCATGATTCAGGTCGCTGGCCGGAGGGTTGGCCTCCCCATGTAATCTATAAATCAATTGAGGCTATCTTTGAATCTTAAAAACGAAATCGCAACGATATTAGCACATTCGATCGCCGCAGCGGTGGCCGAGGGCTCGTTCCAGGATGATCTTCCCGGTGTGGAACGCAAGGTGGAATATCCGCGGGACCAGAAATTCGGCGACTACGCCATACCCTTTGCCCTGGAATCGGCGAAGCTGCTCAGAAAATCCCCGATGGAAATAGGGCAGAAATTGGCGCAGTATATGGGATCGGACCCCAGGATCGAAAAGATCGAAGTTGTCAAGCCGGGATTCATCAACATCTTCCTCTCCAGCGGTTTTCTTTTTAAGACCATGAAGGATATCATCGTACAGGGAAAAGAATACGGTCGGGCGAGAAAAGAAAACCCCCGGCGCGTAAATATCGAGTTTGTTTCGGCAAACCCAACCGGCCCCCTGAATATCGTTTCGGCCAGGGCCGCGGCCGTGGGGGACACCATCGCCAATCTCCTCGAATTCACCGGCGACACGGTCAACCGCGAATTCTATATCAATGATTTCGGCAACCAGGTGCTCCTCCTGGGCAGGTCCGTCCTTGCCCGTATCAGGGAACTGCGCGGGGAAACGGTCGATTTTCCCGAGGACGGCTATCATGGCGAGTATATTCGGGATATTGCCGCACAGATCAACAGTCAGTACGGCGAAGATATAAATGAGATAAAGGAAGAATCGGCCCTCATCGATTTCGTGGCGCAGAAAGCCATAGAGTATAATGTCAAAGGCCAGAAAAAGGACCTCGAAAAATTCAACGTCCGCTTCCAGACATGGTTCAGCGAAAAGACCCTCCATGAAAAGGACGAGGTCATGATGACACTGCAGGTGCTGCAGTCGAGGGGTGTTGTCTTTTCGGAAGAAGGGAAGACCCTGTTCAAATCCACCGATTTCGACGATGACAAGGACCGCGTCCTGGTCCGTGACGACGGGCGTCCGACCTATTTCCTGGCGGATATCGCCTATCACAACGACAAGATGCAGCGGGGCTACGATCTTATCATCGATATCTGGGGGCCGGACCATCATGGCCATATCAAGCGGCTCTTCGGCGCCCTGAAGGCGATGGGATTGACCGAGGACAAATTTAAGATACTGATCGCCCAGCAGGTCAACCTCCTCATGGAGGGCGAAACCGTCAAGATGTCCAAGCGCCTGGGCCAGTTTTCAACGATGCGAGACCTCATCGACGAGATAGGCGTGGACGTGGCGCGCTACTTTTTCGTCATGCGCTCCCTGGAGAGCCACCTCGACTTTGACCTCACCCTGGCCAAAAAACAGAGCTCGGAAAACCCGGTATTCTACCTGCAATACGCCCATGCCCGCATATGTTCATTGTTCAGGGAGGCTGACAAGCGGGGTCATGCCTACGATCCGGAACTTGCCAGGGCCGAATACTTTGATAACGAAGAATCGCAGGCCCTGATGAAGCTCCTTGCCAAGTTTCCCGAGGAGGCGGCCGATGCGGCGGAAAAGTTCGAGCCGCATCGGATAACCACCTTTCTCATGAAGGTGGCGCAGGGTTTCCATAAGTTTTATACGGAGCACCGGATCCTGACCGAAGACAGGGAAATGTCCCTTGCATACCTGACGCTCTGCGGCGCCGTCCGCATCGTCATGGCCAACGGTCTCAGGCTCCTCGGCGTTTCAGCTCCCGAGCAGATGTGATTCGGTCAGCCATGGACGCTCTCTCTCCGGGACATGAAACGGGTTCTCGTACAGGGAAGAAGGGTGGGCAGCTGTCATGAAGCGCGTGGCCATCATAGCGAGCGGCAATGAGCTCCTTTACGGCAAGACCGCTGATACAAACAGCGGATACATAAGCTCGAGGCTTTTCCCCCTTGATATCCGGGTAGTCATGTTCATGGTCACCGGCGATGATCCTGTAGAGCTTGAATCGGCCATACGTCATGCCCTTTCCGCATCCGACATAGTGATTATGACCGGCGGACTCGGTCCGACCGATGACGACAGGACAATTGAAACACTCCGGAAGATTTATGGGTTCAGCATTACCCTGGACGGTCCTTCACGGGAGCGGATGGATTCTTTATACAGAAAAATTGGCATGCCGATGACCGACAGGGACCTGAAAATGGTGGAAATCCCTGCCGGGGCAACGGTGCTGGCCAATGAAAAAGGCCTCGCGCCGGGGTTTATAATCAGCCGTCAGGATAAGGTCCTGATAGCGCTGCCGGGTGTTCCGGCAGAAGCTGCATACATGGCGGATACACTTGTCGTGCCGTTTTTACAGAAAGAATTCGGCATACGGTCAAGAGAGACCCTTTCCTTCCGGGTCGTCGGCATGAAAGAATCCGACATCAACGAGGCAGTCCTTGCAATGGGCATACCCCTTGAGCGAATGGAGTGGGGGATGACGGCTTCCGAAGGCGTCACAACGCTGACCTTCGTGACACGGGACGGGGGCTCCATTGATTCGGACGCAATAACCGGGAAGGCGGGGACAACCTTCGGGGAGCGGTATCTCGGCCCGTCATGGCACAGACCCGAGGAAGAGGTCATTGCCATCCTCAGGAAAAGGAACATGACCATGGCCGCCGCAGAATCATGCACCGGCGGACTCATATCAAAAAGGATGACCGATGTCCCCGGATCGTCCGACGTCTTCATCGGGTCTGTTGTGGCCTATGGTAACAGCGTTAAAGTGAAGCACCTTGGCGTTTCCCTCGATGATCTTGAACGGCACGGGGCGGTCTCTCCGGAAGTGGCTTCGGCAATGGCCTCAGGGGTGCGCGCCGCTTTGGGGGCAGACATCGGCATATCGACAACGGGAATCGCCGGTCCCGCGGGCGGATCGGAGACTAAGCCGGTGGGGACCGTGTGGTTCGGGTTCGCTGATAAAGAAAGGGCTTCGTCCTTTACGCACCTGATCAGCGGTGACAGGAGACGCGTCCGTACATGGGCGTCGCTTATAGCCATAGAGAATCTGAGGTCGTATCTGAAACAAAATGACTGCTGATGACTCATAGTATACACATGGCCAAAACTTTATTTAACAAACCAAGATTCTACCGCTCCGGCGTAGCGGTAATTGCATTATTCATTATCCCGGTGTGCATGACCGCGGCCTTTGCCGCCATGGATGCCCGCTCGTTATACGACCAGGGGATGGAAGCCTTTAAAACGGGGAATTACGGTTCGGCGGAGCTCTTGTTCAGGAAAATCGTCGATTCAGGGGACGATGAATACCTGGACCGTGCATGGTTCCATTTGGCGCGATCGATTTTCAACAAGGGGAAATACGAGCTGGCGCTTTTTGAATTCAAGAATTTCCTGAACAGGTGCAAGACCAATAGCCTATCCGCTGAATCCCGATACTGGATGGGTGAAAGTTATTATAACCTGTCGGATCATCCCAATGCCATTGAAGAATTCCGCCGTTATATCACGGTGGCAGGCGAGACTGGACTTTCACATCAGGCCCATGACCGCATCGGAACAATATACCTTGCCCAGAAACGATACGACGAAGCCATCATCGAATGGGAGGCGGCCCGATCAAAGAGCCAGGACCAGAATAAAAACAACCTGCGTCAATACTGGATCGGCGATGCCCTGTACCGGAATGGCAAGTATGACGAAGCGATCCAGAAACTGACCCCCGTCACTTCGGTAAATAGTGACCCGAAGATCAAAGCCATGGCGGACATGGTCCTCGGAAGGATTTACCAGAAGAAAGGGGACCACCAGAAGGCGCTGCAGATGTTCGAGTCAATCCCGCCCTCGGTTTTGAAGGAAGCCCCCTTCGCTGACGTCCCGTATTTCAAGGCGCGTTCCAGCATCAGGACGGGCCAGAAGAACAAGGCGCGGGTTCTGCTGGAATCCTTTATCGCAGGGAGCGGAGATTCCCGGTGGCACAGCAACGCCCAGTTTGAATTGGGCGGCTTGCTCATCGAAGGACCAGACCAGGAAGGTGGATTGAAGCTCCTGGAATATGTCAGCGCTTCTTCGCCAAGGCCGGCTCTCAAATCCCGGGCAGCGTTGAAACTGGGTCGTTTTTATGCCGAGCGCAGTCCTGAAAAATCACTCCCGTACCTTGACGAGGCCCTGAAAGCGGCGCCGCAGGAAAAAAGAAAGGGCCTGCTGGAATTCACCGGCAAGACCTGCATGCGGGCGAAGAAATACGACAGGGCGATCGACTATTTCAATCAATATATAAAGGAAAACCCCTTCGACAGGTCCCTGGACGAAATCAATTTCTTCAGGGCCAGGGCGTACCTTGAAATGGGACAAATCGAAAAGGCCACGAACATATTCGAGGCGAACAGGAAAGACAATCCGTTCTCGAAATATATCAGCGAGTCCAATTATTACATGGCCCTTGTCCGTTACAAGGAAGGAAACACGGCGAAGGCAATAACACTGCTCCGGGAATACCTGGGACAGAAAAATGTCGAGCAGGTGTACGATGCGCAGGTCCTTCTTGTCAGGATATATCTTGACGCGGACGATCTCGACAGCGCCGGCAGGTCTGTCGACGCTCTGACCAGGGATTTCATGAACCGTAAGGACGTGGAAACGGTGCTCTATGACTACGCGACGGCGCTCATGCGAAAAGAGCGCGATGCAAGACGGTACGTAAACCTCATACTGAACAGGTTCCCCGCAACCGAGTCAGCCGCCGATATGTACATGGTTCTCGGCAATGACAGTTTCAGAAAAAACCGGTATAATGCGGCCCTGGAATGTTTCAATAATTATCTTCATTCGCCGTATACGAAGAACCGCGGCAATGCCTTTCACAAAATGCTCATCTCCCTGTACCACTTGAAGCGCTACGATGACGTCATTGCGGTCATAAAGAAGGGAAATTTCCCTTCCATGTCCGAATCGCAGTGGAAGGAGATTCCCCTGATACAGGCCCGATCATACTATGCGAAGGATAACTACGAGGATGTCTACATGAGCCTGGAAATTAAAAATATGCGCGATTACCCGAAGGAGGACATCCTCATGTACGTCCGGTGCGCTTTGAAGACCGGTGACTACCGTTCAGCCATTGAGGCGAATGATTTTCTCGAAAGCAACAAAAAGCTCTATTCCGAGTCACTCTATATCATCGGCGAATATCTTCTACGGAATGACCATCGCGATGAAGCCGAGCTTTACTTCCTTAAAATAATCCGTGAATGTCCGGGAACCCCCCACGCAAACCATGCGCGGCTCTCCCTGGGCGAAATGAATTTGCTTGAAAAAAAGTATACGGAAGCAATAAGTTATCTTTCCACTGCCGATGCAGCGCCGGATAAAGGAATAACGAACCGCAAGAATTCGCTCCTCATCCGATGCTTTGTTGAGATGGGCAGTACCGATGACGCAGTTTCGCTGACCGAAAAAAACCTGCAGAACCTGGCGGACAGCGAATATGGGGGACAGGTTTTTCTGGCCATGATGCGCCATTATTACAAAAAGGGAGATCTGCAGCAGTTCGAACGTTATTCACGGCTGCTCTCGAGATATCGCGGCAACGAAGAGGAAATCGGTTACCTGTCAGCCAAGGTCTACTTACAGGCCGGGAATTACTATAATGCCTACAATCACTATCTCGCGCTTTCCAAGGTGAAATCCCCGCACCAGGATGAAGCTCTTTACTTTTTGGGGACCTACAGCCTCCTGGTAACCCGTAATCCCGGCGCCGCCCTCGCTTTTTTCACGAAAATACTCGAAATGCCGGAGGCGGGCGAAACCTTGAAAAGAAAAGCGCTGATACAGTGCGCCATTATATACCGGGAGATGGACAATAACGAAAAGGCGCGGGAATGCCTGGGCAGGGTAATAGCGGTTCAGCACCGGGGCCTGACGCATATACAGGCGATAAACCTGTACCATGAATTTAATTATAACGCGAAATGATCCCTGCCGATACAGGTAGCAGGAGGAGCGCCATGGGTAAAAAGACGAAATTGGTGGTGATCAGCGGTCCCAACCTCAACCTTCTGGGGACGCGTGAACCTGACATATACGGTTCCCGGACGCTTGATGACATGAAGAAACAGATGCTGGACCACGCGAAAACAGCCGGTTGCGAACTCGATTTTTTCCAGTCCAACACCGAGGGCGAGATCATTAACTATATTCATGAGCACCGGGATGCGGACGGCATGGTTATCAATCCGGCCGCGTTCACCCATACCTCCATAGCGATACGAGACGCAATCGCGGCGGTGAGGGTGCCTGCCGTGGAAGTCCACCTGTCGAATATTCACGCGCGGGAAGAGTTCAGGCGGGTGTCACACATAGCACCGGTGTGCGTCGGCCAGATTTCAGGTTTCGGCATACATTCGTACCTGCTTGGCCTTTCGGCCCTTGTCGCGTACCTGAATGAACATGATAAAAGGTAGCGGCACGGTTTGACGCGATTCGTCTCTGGGGAGGCCACGGGCGGCCGGTGCGATGATGCTACCGGGCCAAACCGCCGCATGATCGGCATCGTATGGTTTCACCGTTAAGATAGACCCTGTCCAGCGGCGCGCCGCAGGACGGGCAAAATCGGATGCTGGTTGTTTCCCTTTCAGCCTCCGGGGTGAAGAATTCTCCCGTGGTCCTGTCAAACCTGCCTTTCACGAGTCCTCTGCCGACCGCGACAGCCAGCAATTTCGTCGCCTGTTGTTCGGTAATCATGAGTTGTGCTGCCGCATCGGCGATCCGCATGCGCCTGTATGAGATAATGAGCGAAGCCAGTGACTGGATAAGCTCCAGGTTTTTCTTTGATTTTTTTGCAAGCAGGTACAGGACGGCTCCCGGGAGGATGAAAGACACGGAGAAAATGGCGATGGGGATCCCGCTTTTTGACTGAGGGGAAGAGCTGTCGATGTGCATGGCGATTCCCAGTATGCATGTCGCGGAACCGCAGAACAGCATGAATAAGCCGAGGATCTGAACAGCGGTGGCCAGGGCCTTTTTCGTTATCATGTCAACGCATCAATGTCTGGTGGAATTTCTTTTTTTTGATTCTATCTCGTGCCGCTGCAGGGCGGTGGAAATGATGGAGTCAAGGTCACCCTGCTTTATGGGTTTGATAAGATACCCGTAATGGCGTATCGTGTCGGCGCGCTTGATGGTGTTAGAATCCGCATTGGCAGTCAGAAAGATGACCGGGATATCAATCTGCTTGATAATCAGGTCCGTGGCCTCGATGCCATCCATGTCATCTGACAGGAAGATATCCATGATGATGAGGTCGGGCATGATGGATTTGACCTTTTCCACCGCCTCTTCGCCTGACGAAAGGGTTGCGGAGACCTGGTAACCGACACGTTCCAGCATGCGCTGGATGTCCAGCGCCGTTATCAATTCGTCCTCAACAAGCATTATGCGTTCCTTCAAAATGACCTCTGGCCTATGTTGGTTGTAAGACTAATATAATTATAAAAAAACAGTATTGCAAGTTTATGTATGTTTTTTATTGATTATGAATGAATTGTTCTCCCTCCCGTTGTGTGATGAACGGACAATGTTATCTTCAACCTGGAAAGTGCTGCCGCACCTGAACTGCACGATTTAACTATTTATGTATATGTAATTATAATAATAGTGGCGTTGGTAGCAACTCTTTTTTTAGGATTTTTACCGCACGTTATGGCATTAATTTCATTCTTATCATAGTGATTATTTCATTCAGGACCTGATTCCCGGCCTTTTCAAGGTCAAGCCTGCTGTTGCGCAGGTAGGGCATTAAGGCGGTAATGATGTCCTCGCTCGGCTCACCGTATTGGCCGATGAATGACTGGAGCCTGGCATGGAGGCTGTATTCCAGTTTTTCCCTGGTACCGAGGGAAAGGTAATCGTCGATCTCGGCCAGAATGCGTTTCCTGTCGACGGGAAGTCTTCCGTTTATATTCAATAAATTTGTTGCGCTGTCGCTTAATAGTTCGGTATCGGCATCGGTCTCTTCGACCAGGGTTCTTATTTCCCGGACAACCTGCTCTTCGGTCGCTTCCGTGAAAGAGCCGTTTTGAACAGCATCGGCAAGGCCCGTCATCGGGAAAATTTCGAGGGATCTGAGGCGTATATAATCAGGGGCTATCCTGGTCAATACCCGGGCAGTATCATGGGCATGCTCCAGGGAGCAATCCGCGCCTCCCAGGCCGGGCATCACGTATACCGAGCATGAAAGGCCGGCTTCCTTTGTCTTCAGGCAGCCCGCAACATGGTCTTCCGCGGTAACGCCTTTATGTACCCTGGAAAGGACCTTGTCGGAGCCGCTTTCAAGGCCGAAGTGGACCCTGTCTAGTCCGGCCCGGTAAAGTTCGCGCAGGTCTTTTACCGTGCGCATGCGCGCCGCGGAGGACGTCCTTCCATAAACGGTGAACCTGCTGATGCCGGGGAAGTTTTCTTGTACCGTCCCGATTATCCGCGAAACAAAGCCGGGTTTGAGGTTGAGGGAATCGGCATCGCCCAAAAAGCATGTCGCACCGCCATGTATGCGCCAGTTCAGGATGTGGTTCATGCAGTCCGCCAGGTTGGGCCTGCTGTTGAACCACGTGAGGAACCATGCCAAGCGCGGATCAATATCCTGGTCACACCGCAGTTCCTCCGGGGATTCTTCCGGAAAAATTCCCGCTTCCCACTGGGCGGCCATTACTTGATCGGAGATTTCCGGTATCCTTCCGTGTGAAGCCGATGAATAAACAGGGTACCCGATGCCACGCTCGAAAAGATAATCGTCAATACGCTTTGCCCGGCTGATGTCTTCAAGGACATCCGCCAAATCGCGTTTTGAATATTTCGCGCCAAGCTGGTAGACGGGGCAGAAGGCGCACTTGTTCCAGTAGCAGTTTCTGGTCAGCCTGAAGGTCAGGCTGAAATTTTCAGTGGGCGGCCTGATCGAACAGACTTCGAACGGACGCATCGAAAGAATGTCGGTGCCGGACGGCATCATGTTTCACCCGTCATTCCACGGTGACGCTCTTGGCAAGGTTGCGCGGCTGGTCCACGTCGCATCCCCGCAACACCGCTATGTGATAGGCCAGCAACTGCAGCGGGATGACCGTCAGCAGGGGCGAAAAAATCTTTTTCACTTCGGGCACATAAATTATGTGATCGCTGTAGCGCCTGATGTTGGTGTCGCCCTGGCTGGCGATGGCAATGATCCTGCCGCCGCGCGCCTTGACTTCCTCCATGTTGCTGACGATCTTGTCGTAGATGATGTCGCGGGGCGCTATGAAGACGACCGGCATCTTTTCGTCTATGAGCGCGATGGGGCCGTGCTTCATCTCCGCGGCCGGGTATCCCTCGGCGTGGATGTAGGAGATTTCCTTCAGTTTGAGTGCGCCTTCGAGGGCCACGGGAAAATTAACGCCGCGGCCGAGATAGAGGAAATTCTTGTTGTCCTTGTGGATCTCGGCGATCTGGCGTATGTAATCGCTGGTCTTAAGGACTTCCTTGACCATGTCGGGAATCTCGTGGAGCTGTTCAATGCATACGCGCATTTCGTCTGCCGTAAGATCTTTTCGACGGGCGAGCATCAGGGCCAGCATAATGAGAACCGTCACCTGGGACGTGAACGCCTTGGTCGACGCCACGCCTATTTCCGGGCCGGCGTGTATGTAGATACCGCCGTCGCTTTCACGCGCGATGGTGCTGCCGACCACATTGGTGACCCCCAAGACCTTGATTCCCTTCGACTTGGCTTCACGGAGGGCCGCGAGGGTGTCGGCAGTTTCGCCGGACTGGCTTATGACGATGACCAGGTCACCCTGTTTCAGGATCGGTTTCCGGTACCTGAATTCAGAGGCGTATTCGACCTCGACGGGTATCCGGGCGTATTCCTCGATGAGGTATTCGCCGATGAGGCCGGCATGCCATGATGTCCCGCAGGCGATAAAGATAACGCGCTGGATGCCGTTAAGTTCGGCCTCGGAAAGCCGCAACCCGTCAAGACGGATGGTCCCCGGGTCCGCGACGGCCCGGCCGCGGAAGGCATTCCGGATGGTTTCCGGCTGTTCGAAAATCTCCTTCAGCATGAAGTGATCGAATCCCATTTTTTCTATCGACTTGATGTCCCAGTCGATATCCTCGATTTTTTTATCGATTTTTTTAAGATTGAGGTCGTAGGTCCTGAAGCTGTCCCTGGCAAGGTCAAGGATCTCACCGTCTTCAAGGTATATGACCTTGCTGGTATGCTCGATAATGGCGCTGGCATCGGAGGCGACGATCATCTCGCCGTCCCCCGCCCCCAGGATCAGCGGGCTGCCGTTCCTGGCGGCGATGATCCGGCCCGGCTCGCGTTTTGAAACGATACAGAGACCGTAGGTTCCCTCGAGTTTTGATACGGCTTTCATGACGGAGTCGAGGAGGTCTCCGCTCTGCCGGTAATAGTATTCAACCAGATGCGCGATCACCTCGGTGTCGGTGTCGCTGCGGATGATATGGCCCTTTTCAGTGAGCATTTTTTTTATCACGGCGAAGTTCTCGATGATGCCGTTGTGCACCACCGCTATTTCATTATGGCAGTCGGTGTGGGGGTGGGCGTTCAGGTCCGAGGGAACGCCGTGTGTGGCCCAGCGGGTGTGGCCAATGCCGGTATGGTAATGGGCGATGTCCCTATTAACGTCGTTGGCAAGCGATTCCTCAAGGACGGAGATTTTACCGTTTTTTTTATGGACGAAGAGATCTTTATCCACGAGGGCGATTCCGGCGGAATCATAGCCCCGGTATTCAAGCCGCTTAAGACCGTTCATTATGATGTCAACGGCATTTTTGTTCCCCACATAACCGACAATTCCGCACATGCCTGTTATTCCTCCATGCCACAGATGAAATTTGACACACGCTTGGACAGCGGACAAATAATGTCAAGTTATAAACATGACCATATGTTAAGGCAATGTAATTTAATCATTATGTCATTTCCAAAGTCAAAACCATATATTAATATTCCATATTTTTTACAAGTTACCGATAATAAAATCGGTGGAGTCTTTTTTTTCGTCGCTGGATGTCTTATATTATATACCAGATATCCGGATAATCGAATTTTCCATCATGAACAGTATACGAATGCCCGTCAAACATCAGCTTATCCTTGACCGATTCAATGCAGATGACCCGGAAAACATGGCCTCTTTCATTTCAGAAAATAAAATCAATAACCTGAAAAAAGAAAAGGTCGCGACCATATTCATCATTTCATCCGGAAGTGAAAAAAAAGAGGAATACGCAAGGCTTGTTTCCCGGTACAGGGACGAAGGCTTCAGTGTCCGCACCATCCACATCGAGCGCATTAATGACTCCACCATTCCGCAGGTAAAGCACATTGTCGAGGAAATCAAAGGCACATTTCGTCGTGAAAGCTGCATGGTCGTATCATACGGACGCAGCCTCGCTCCGATGATTATCGCCTGCTACTATGTATGTTCCGGGACAACACCGTCACGGGCGATAACCAGGGTACGGCAGATGGATCCTTCCTTCCTCGCGGGTATCGAAGAGGTCGCCCTGGTATATAAGTTCAAGCATTATCTTAGCGCCAGCCAGGGGATCAGTGATGACGCCATTATTTTCAAACCATTGACCGAACCCGAGTTTGTTTCGGAGATTCCAGCCGTCGATCTCAGCAAAGCGCCTGAAGCAGAACAAGATATAAACCTTGACGATATTCCGGATATTGAATCCCTGCCCCCCCCGGGGGTAGACTTTCCGCTGGCTGATGGCCCGGCCCTCGACATCCCTTTGCCTTATTATGACGATCTTGACATCACGACTCCATCAAAATCGAGAATAACGGACGTGGTCTCCGAACCGGAAAGGTCTTTTGAACCTTACGGCGCACCGGCCAGTTCAATCGAACCAGAGGTAACCATGGCCGAAGTTCCCGTCACTGATGCTGTTGATTCGGATCGGACAGTCATTCCCGGTGAAATACTGACCCCGGTTCCAGACAAAAAAATTGATGCAGAAATAAAGGGCGAGGGCATCGACCCTCTGCACAAGCCCACGGTCCCGGATGATCGTAAAAAGAAAGAGAAGCCCGGACCCATATCCGCCGGGGACAGGGAAGGGCGGAACCTTGGCATATATTCCATCCGCTTTAAACTGGTCACGATCATTTCGGCCATTATAATCGCGGCCCTGACCGGAATGATTTTCTTGGCAACATACTTTTTCAAGAGGGACAACGAACTCAGGGCCTGGGAAAGCAACCAGAAGTTCTCCGAGGTGACCGCGCTCAAGGTGAAATCAGATTTTATTTCCATCATTGATCGTTCACGGCTCATCCCCGGAATCATTTCCAGGCTCAGTCCTGATGAAAAAGCTTCCATCTGGGACAATGATGAAGATTTTCTCTTTATTGGCGTTGCCGCAAAGGGAGGCCCCCGCGGCAGGCTGACATTCATCACAACAATATACAACCATACCCTGATGGGGAATAGCGGAATTTCCCAGTCGGACCTTCGGGCCGCCCTTGAGTCACACGGTCCATCCTTCGAGGGATCCTTTAACGGTGAGATCGCCATCATTAATATATCACGCAGTTTCAGGATGCCGGTCACCGGCTTCAGCCTTCCGCTCTACAGGGACGCGAGGGGGGCCACGGATCGGATACTGATCAGCGTCATACGTCTTGACCGGATACTGAAGGCCTTCAAATCCGCGGGGCTGGTAAACGTAGTCATGGTGAATGACAGGGGGGACATCATTGCACACCCCGACGGTTCGGTGGTAATATCCGGCGGCAATTATCTCAAGCTGCCCATTGTCAGGTTCATGATGAAGAGTCGACTGGACAATGGCCAGATGAGGTATGATGACGCGAACGGCACCGCATATCTGGGATCATTTAAAAAGATCGGCATCGGCGGATGCGGCGTTATAGCCACGATACAGGAGTCAAAGGCCTATGAGCAGGTATACCGGATACAGCGGTGGAACCTGTATCTCCTGGTGATAATCCTGACGATCGCGATTCTTATTGTATATATTTTCGGGAAAGCAATGGCCACACCCATCCGCAGGCTGGTGAAAGCGACCGAGAGGATCAAAGAGGGTGATTACAGCATTGACATAGCGCCGACGACAAGGGACGAGATAGGTCTCCTCACCGGGGCATTCATTGAGATGGGCCACGGTCTTGCTGAACGCGAGAAGATGAAAGAGGCCTTCGGAAAATTCGTAAACAAGGACATTGCCGAGCGCGTACTTAAAGGAGAGATCGCCCTCGGCGGAGAAAGAAAGAACGTTGCCATTTTTTTCTCTGACATCAGGAACTTCACGGCCATATCCGAAAAGCTTGAACCTGAAGAAGTGGTCGAATTTCTCAACCTGTACATGACCCGGATGGTCAATTGCGTCAATGAAACAGGGGGCGTCGTTGACAAGTATATCGGCGACGCCATCATGGCCGTATGGGGCGCGCCGGTCTCGACCGGCAACGACACGGAAAACGCCATCAATGCGGCCCTTGCCATGAGGCGGGAACTGTTGCTGTTTAATGAGGGCAGGGGCGGCGACAAGAAACCCGTGATCAAAATAGGATGCGGCATTAATACCGGGCCGGTGCTGGCGGGCCAGATCGGATCCGAGGAGCGGATGGAATATACGGTTATTGGCGATGCAGTAAACCTCGCCTCCAGGATAGAGACCCTGACAAAACCATTCGGGACCGATATCCTCATTTCCGAAGATTCATACCGGCTTGTCACGGGCATATTCCGGACAGTCCACATGCAGAAAATTACCGTGAAGGGGAAAAAGGATCCCCAGCAGATATATGCGGTCCTGGGAAGGATCGATGACCCGAAAGCGCCCGCAACCATCGAAGAACTCCGCGGCATCCTGGGTACAACGGAACAGCCGTTCCGCCGCCGGCATGACGACCCGCACCAGGAAGAAGTGAAATATGAAATTATCGAAACGTGAGTATATATATTTTTCCATCGCTGCGCTGATCATCTGCGCATTTTCACTCCTTTTTTACCTGGATTTCACCGGCCGATCCGCCATTGGCCAGGAACGAATTGTCGGTTCAATTGTTTTCAAGAAGAATATGGCCCAGCGTAAATATTCCGGCCAAGTCGTATGGGACGAAATCGAGCTGACCGCCCCTGTCTATAACAATGACAGCATCAGGACCGCGGAGCGGTCCCAAGCCGTTGTGCGGCTGTTCGACGGTTCGGAGATAACAATCAATGAGAACAGCATGGTCCAGCTATCATTCGTTACCGACGAGATAGACATCCAGTTTAAGGAAGGCTCAATATCGACACGGAGGGGCGTCATTGCCGGCGAAACACCGAGCAGGATGAACATCAGGACTGAAGACGCTACCGTCAGCGTTGCCAGGAGCGATGTACAGTTGACCGGCTCCAAAGACAAGGGGGTCAGCCTTTTTGTTTCCAGGGGTGATGCCACTGTGACGACCGGCCTTAAGGAACGGTCCGTAACGGAAAACCAGAAAGTGATAGTAGAAAAAGGATCAAGGGATGTCCGCATATTCACCATTCCCCTAAAGCCGCTGAACCCTCTTCCTGATGCAGTCCTGATTACTACCGGAGACAGTGGTGCTGTCGCGTTTACATGGGAAGCACTGAAACCCGGACAGGAGGGGTTCCTTGATATTTCTGATACGGTCGTTTTTTCAAGGACAGTGGCAACTAGAAAAATTGTCGGTACCGGTGCAACGGTCAACGTGCCGGTCGGATCTTATTTCTGGAGGCTTCGGGCAAAAAACAGGATAAACGGCGCTGTAGACACCGGCGAAGGAAGGAGGTTCTCTCTGGTCAGAGTGGAACCCGCATACCTTATTGCCCCTGAACAGGGCCAAATAATCCAGTATGGAAAGACCAGGCCTGTAATAAACTTCAAATGGAACGGCAGCGAAATAACACGGGAATATGACCTGGAAATCGCTTCCGATAGCGCCATGAGCAGGATCGTCGGCACCTTCAAAACGGCCGATGGCTCAATGGCGGTGGACAATTTTGATGAGGGCACCTATTTCTGGCGCGTGGTATCGGTCACCGGAGTAAGCGGAAACCTGAGCAGAGTGCCGAGCCCGGTGCGCATGTTGAAAATATTAAGAAAAAAGATAATCGATCCGCCGATGCCGCAGTTCCCTCCTGACGAAAGCTCCATCAGCGCTGTAGTAATGAAGGAAAAGGGGATCGTCTTTTCATGGCTCAACGACCAGGATATACAGTCGGTGAGGATAACGATCTCGCGAAATCCGGATTTCAGCAAACCGGTTTTCAGCGGCGTCAGCAACGCGAACTTCATGAATATCCGCAGAGAACTCGATGCGGGCACCTATTATTGGAAACTACAGGGGATCCTAGGAGGGGGGAGGCTGACCCGTTCTTCTCAGGCTGCTACGTTTACCATGGTGACCGGCCAGACGATACGGCTTATGTATCCCGGCGAAAATTCTGGAATTACGCCTGCCGGGAAAAATAAAGACGTGAAAATGTCATGGGAACAAACGGACATATACGGCGAGTATCTGGTTCAGGTTGCAGTCAATAACGCCTTTACGCGCATATATAAAGAAAAACAGGTAACCGCACATGATGCGGTCATCTCCGGGTTCAGTCCGGGTAAATATTACTGGAGAGTCATGCTGAAGAACAATGACGGCAGCATCGTCATGACAAGCAAATCAAGTTCTTTTGTCGTTCTTGATGCGATGCCGGAGCCGACCATCCTGTCACCTGCCAACGGGGAGACAATAGACATGGACAGGCGCGATGAGCTCGATCTCAGGTGGAAACGCATTGAAGAAGCCAACGCCTACCGCTTCAGGATGTATAGATTCGACGGGAAAAAGGAAACCATGATAGCGGAACGGCTGATACGCGGCACGAATTATGACCTGAATAGCATTGATTTCCCCGGAGATGGAGAATACCGATGGTCAATACAGGCCCTTGAAATGAGCCGGGACGGTTCGAACATTATCCGGAAAAGTCCGCTTTGCCTATCACGTTTCACCATACAGGCAACGGCGGTCCCCAAGAAAATCCGGATAATAACACCCAAAGTGATTTACGTTGAATAATTGAAGTTCAAGTTAACATCTGCCGGGGGATTGGGAGAACTTTTTTTTATTGTAAAAAAAACCTATCAGGAAAAATATTGTACCAAATTTTATCTGTTTTGCATCTACTGGTAGTTGGAATTTTATTATCGGGATATACAACATGATTAATATCGATTTTGATAAAAGCGGCGGCATGATACCGGTCGTCGCCCAGGATTACGCATCTGGAACGGTCCTCATGCTTGCCTATATGAACAGGGAAAGCTGGGAATTGACGCTTAAAACAGGCATCGTTCATTACTGGAGCAGGTCAAGAAATAAAATCTGGAAAAAGGGCGAATCTTCCGGTAACGTCCAGGAAGTTAAAGAAATCCGCGTTGATTGCGACAATGACACGGTCCTCATTAAAGTCAATCAGATAGGCAGGGCCGCGTGCCATGACGGTTACGAGAGCTGTTTTTACCGGGTATTGAAAGATGGCAGCCTAATCGTGGACGGAGAGCGCGTATTCGACCCGGAAAAAGTATATGGAGATAAAAAATGACCAGACAGATAAAGCTCGGGATACCAAAGGGAAGCCTGGAAAACGCCACGATAGAGCTGTTCCAGAAAGCAGGATGGAAAATATCGGTATCATCGCGGAACTATTTTCCGGTAATCGATGATGAAGAGATATCATGCGCCCTGGTGCGCGCGCAGGAAATGGCGCGTTACATTGAAAACGGGGTTCTTGACCTGGGACTTACGGGTCTTGACTGGATCCTGGAAAATGACGCGGATGTCCAGGTGATATCCGATCTCGTTTATTCAAAGGTTAGCACGCGAAAGGCCCGGTGGGTGCTGGCCGTCCCGGAAGATTCGGATATTAAAAGTGTTGAGGACTGCGCCGGTAAAACAATATCCACGGAGCTTGTCAATTTCACCCGGAAATACTTCAAAGAGCGCAACATACCGGTCCAGGTTGAATTTTCCTGGGGGGCTACAGAGGCGAAGGTTGTTGAAGGTCTGGTGGACGCCATTGTCGAGGTAACCGAGACCGGTTCGACGATCAAAGCGCATGGCCTCAAGATCATCGCTACTCTTCTTGAGACCAACACCAAGCTGGTGGCGAACAGGAAAAGCTATGCGGATGAATGGAAAAAGTCGAAAATCAATCAGATAGCCATGCTTCTGCGGGGAGCCCTCAGCGCAGAAAAGATGATCGGCCTTAAAATGAACGTTCCCCATGACCATCTTGTGAACGTCGTCTCAATAATACCAAGCCTGACCTCGCCAACGATATCCCAGCTTTACAACTCTGACTGGCTTTCCGTTGAAACGGTCATTGAAGAGTCAATAGCACGGTTGGTCATACCCCGACTGATTGAGGCGGGAGCTGACGGTATAATAGAATATCCGCTTAACAAGGTCGTTAATAAAAACGAATTGTGACCCCGCAGCCAATCTAGGCAAGATCGTTACCAAGAGGTATTTTCAAATAAGCCGTTGTCATGCGCGGCTCAGTGGTTATTACGAGGCTGTCTTTCGGCGCCTGGAGGCTTTTCAGCATCATCATGATCAATATGAGCCCCAGACCGGCTCCTTCTCGGTAAGGATCGTCAAGGTTCTTTATGCAGTAATCAGCGAGGTCCTTGCAGTTTTCAGCGTCGATCAGCTTTTTGTTCACATTACGCAATTCGGTATCGGTCATGGTCACCGGATTGGCCACTTTCACATGGAGCATCTTTTCATCGGTCCATAGATCAATGACTGCCATGATATCCTCCCTCCGTGCCATCTTTTCAAAATAATTTGAATTTTCCCTGCTTATTTCAAGTTTGAACAATTCCAGGGCTTTTTCATATTTAATAATGTCATTTGAGCTGTTTTGGGGGGCGTAATCTTCAAAATATATATTTTTAAAATTTGCTTTTATGGCATTGATGACAAGTTCTTTAATACTGGTATAAATAGGAGCCATCAGGTCCGTGCAATTGTATTTTTGAAGGATGGCAAAAAGGATTTGCCGAAGCTGCATTTCAACATCATCGGATATCGAATAAGCCACAACCCGGGCACTGTTTATTGTTCGGTGTCCTGAAGATTTTCTCATGAAAACTGTTAAAGCCGTTATTATTTTATGCAGTGTGGATAAAATTAAAAATCAAATTTCTTTGATATCATTAAAAAACCAATAATTTAGGAATTTAACCACAATTACATATATATATAAAATAGCAAATTTCGTCAATAAATAAAAATCCATCCGGGTGGATTTTATAAAAAAGTGTGGAAATTATTTAAAATTGTCGTCAAAAATAATTTAATAGTTTTAAATTTTTTAGGATTTGGATAAATAGGTTTATGAATGGCAAGCGTTTATTTGCATTACTCTTCATTATTCTCACCTTCGATTTATATTCACTTGCTGAAGAAATAAGAATAAACAATAACAATATTTATATTAAAAAGGGATTCTCGCATGATTGGCTGAATTCTATACCAGAAAATGATACAACCTGGTTTGTAATCCCGCCCACACGAAAAGATAAATCTCTCAGAATTTCCGAGCTTCCTATTCCTGGCCTGCCTAAAAGGACTTTTTTTTCCTATAAGCATTATAAACCCATGACTTTTACTTTTATTACCAGCTTTACCCTGACGCCTGATACGGCCTTGAATAAGAAATTTCTCGGTTTGTATATAGACCAGATAGCGGAAAACTGGGAAGTTTATCTGAACGGCACCCTTATTAAAAGGGAAATCTATTTAAAGCCTGATGGCGAAATAAAGGAATTTAGAGACCAGCGGAGGGTGTTGATCTATCTCAACCCTCTGGCGCTCAAGCCGGGAACAAATATTATTGCCTTCAGGATAGTCGGCGACGTCTCTATGGTTGACACCGGTTTTTACACAAACAAGCCGCTGGTTATTGATGACTATGAAAAACTTTCAAGGGAAAAAACGAGACTGGTACAGCTCATATTGCTTTTTGTATACCTGATGGTCGGATTGTATCTGCTCCTGCTGTATGCATACCGGAGAACGGAACTGTATAATCTGATCTTTGCGATATTTTCAATCTTGCTCTTTATTTATCTCTTCTGCAGAACTTCCACGGTTTATTCAATTATCCCTGACACAAAGTGGACGCTCCTGTTTGAATTTTTGTCACTGTATACGCTCATACCGCTCATCATGTGCTTCATGGACCTCATTCTCTTCGGCAGGATCAGCAGGTTCGTATACGGGTATAGTGTTTTCTGCATATTCCTCATAGTCCTTTCCCTTGTGTCCCCCTATCCGGTGAGGATCGATATTCTGCGGATCTGGCAATTGACGTCCATCATCCCGGCAATCTATTTCTTGTTTTTCCAGATCATGCATGCTTTTTTAATTACCGTGCGGCATTACCGTTCTTCGGCCGTTTCCGGAGAAAAACCAGCGCTGATGACATCCATACGGCACAGTATCGCCAGGACTGTACCGGGCAACCTGATGGTGGGAGCCATGGTTGCCGTGGGCTGCACTGTTTTTGACGTTCTCGATGCCATGCTCTTCACGACGGGCATTGTCATAACCAACTATGGATTTATGTTTTTTGTTATCGGGATAACCATCGTGCTCTCCAACCGCTATGTCTATCTATACCGCGCGATTGACGGCCTGAGTGTTGACTTGAGGCAAAAAACGCGCGACCTCAAGGAAACGCAGGTCCAGTACGGCATATCGCAGGAGAAGTACAGGCTCCTCGTGGAAGGAGCCACGGACATAATTTTTTCACTAGATGAGGATTTCAATTTTCTTACGGCAAACAAGGCAATGCATGATCTTCTCCAGGTTAACAGCGACTACCTGCAAAAAAAGAACCTGATCGATGTGCTCCATCAGCCTGACCAGGTATCCGTATCAATACAATTTTTACAGGAAAAACTTGAAAAGTTCAAAGAGGGGAAAAAGCCGCTCACTATCAGGCTTGACTTCAAGACGTCATTCGGCATTGAACCGGTATCGCTGCAGGTTCGGCTTGAATATATAAATATTGAAGGCAGGTACGAGATATTCGGCAGGGGCACCAGCATTACCGAGGACATCCTCAACCAGTACTTGGAAGCAGAAAAGCACCGGTACAGCATAGGCAACATGCTCCTCGTTGCCGATGACCTGAGCCTGAGGATAACGAGGAACCTTCAAAAATTCATCAATAAGAAGGAAATGGATTTAATCAGGCTTGCCATCCGCGAAATCATAATCAACGCCATCGAGCATGGCAATCTTGCCATTACCTTTGAAGAAAAAACACGGGAAATGGACAACGATAATTACTTTAATTACTTTAACGAGCGTCAGAAAGACCCCCGGTTCAGCGAAAGGAAAGTGAAGGTGGAGTATTCAGCAGATTCCGAAAAAATCGTCTATACCATAGCCGATGAAGGGAGAGGCTTCGATTACCGGCTGTATTTGTCCGACGACCCGGCAGACGACGAATCCATGCTGATGCATGGGCGTGGCATCACGCTGGCAAAAAGTATTTTTGATGAAATCAACTATAATGAAACCGGCAACGCCGTGACCCTGGTTAAGTGGCTGAAAAACAACAATCCGTGAAGCCGCGAATGGACCGGTCAAAACCTTCCATCAGCACTTGAGGCCGGTACCGAGCCGTATTTCAACAGACATGTTCCGTACATGTATCGGGAAGGTTATCGATTCCAGGTATTCCATGAAACACCGTTCCAATGTGACGGGAGCCTTGCCCCGGCAGACCTTTTCCGCCGTTTTCGTATACCCGCACATGCGTCCGTTCCTGTCGATGACAATAATCACATCGATATAAATGTACTCGCAATTCGAACAATTCATGGACAGTTTTGATTGCGCAAGACATTCGCGGAAAACGTTTTTGCGGAAATCCTCTTTTATCTTATTTATGGATTCCCACTGCGCTCCCTTCAGTTCGTGATCCTTCGCCACCACGTTTCGCCTGTTTTCCGAACAGGCGGAAAACAGCATACTCGTCGCGAGGAACGCCGTGAGAGCTGATATACAATAATGGCCGGAATAGATTTTATTGGGAAGTTGTTTCACGGTCAATAAAATAGCAGGGCCCGCGATTTACACCGCGGGCCCTGCGGTTGTGCCTACTTATCAACAGTTTCAATGAGCGAATTGGGAGGCAATATATCAACGTATACCGTAAAAGAGGTAATAGTGGACATGTTACCTGCTTTGTCAACGGCCCTGGCGTCTATCTGGTGCTTGCCGTTGTTGAGGAATTGGATCTCTGATTTATAGGGAACAAATTCCCCCTTGCCGTCTATCCGGCAGTATATGACGGCCACTCCCGATTCGTCGTCTTTTGCCGTAACGGTGTACTTGACATCGGTGGAAGCCACGTTCTGATTGTCGATTTTCTTGAGTTCCTTGTCGGACTTGATTTCAACAACCGGAGCGGTTTCGTCGGTGACCATCTTGACGACGGCGTCTTTCAGGTCAACTTCATTGCCGGCATCATCGACAACCCTGAAGGTAAACTGTTCGGTAATGTTGTTCACGTTATCTGTCGCCTTGATTTTGAGGTTGATGTCGCCCTTGGGTGGTACCGCGAAGGGGGCGGCATATTCCTGGAAATTCGTTCCGTCCGTCGAATACTCGACTTTGTTGACGCCCGAAAGGGCATCACGGGCGTTTATGCTGAATAGCACATTTTTCTGATAATAGACCTTGTCACCGATTTTTTTTACAGGCGAACTGGTTGACACGATAATCGCCGGACCGGTACTGTCTACGGCAACATTGTAGGTTTTATCCGCTTCCTTGTTTCCGGCCTTGTCAACACCGGCATATTTAATGGTGTGATATCCTTCTTTGTCGATCGAGAAAGGGGTTTGATATGTCTGTACCGCGGCATCATCAATTTTATACTCGATCTTATCGATCGCCAGGTCATCGGTGGCCGTCAATTTAAACTGGACCTTCGAATTGACAAAAATCGTTTTTCCGTCGGTATAGGCCTTTGCATTTGCGGCGATGATTGTCTGTTCGCCCTTAATCTCCGTACTCGCCGCATCTTCCTTCTTTAATTCCTCTTTTTTAACTTCATCAGCCAGTTCAGTCTTTTTTTCATCGGCAACGTTTTCCGTTGTCGACGGATCATCCTGAGAATATGCAAGGCCGGAAATGAACATTCCGATTGCCGCGCATATGCTGATTATAAACATTTTTTTAAGCATACATGACCTCCATTGTGTATGTCTTCGTATGTATAATTGATTACATTGACCATCTGCGACAGATTTGTTTCATTATCAGACAATTGTATATATTTTTTCCCACCGCTAAAAAGTAGTTAAAAACACCAAATTTCTTATTTGAAACAAATCTGATAGAGAGTAATTAATAATTATAAATAATTTATTGTCAATAGATATTTGAACGATTGGAGGCAATTTTAAACATTTTAAGAGATTTAATATTATAGAAAACTGGGATCAGTGAAGATAGTATATCCTGTATTGATGATGTACTGCCATGGTTTGACTTGACTTTTTAATAATATTGTTTATTATTGCTAAAAAATTTAATTTTGAAGGAGAATAATTATGTTGGCTCGAACAATGGCATTAATAGTATTTTTATTATTTTTTGCCGTGGAAATGACCTTTGCCCACGGTGGAAGAACGGATTCTGAGGGAGGTCACTGGGACCACCAGAAAAAGGAATATCATTACCATAAAGATGGCAAGATAATCGTTGATAGATCGAAAAGCGCCCGTTACGATGAATTGGCTGGCAAACACGACAGCGACAAAGAAACAAAGAAAGATAAAAAGAAAAAAGACAAAAAAGATAAAGAAGACAAAGAAGACAAAGATGCCGATAAAAAAGTAAAGACTAAAAAAGACAAAAAGGATAAGGAAGATAAAGAAGTAAAGAAAGAAAAGAAGGATAAAAAAGAAAAGAAAGATGAAGATAAAGACAAAAAAGTAAAAACTAAGAAAGATAAGAAGGACAAGGAAGAAAAGAAAGAGAAGAAAGAGAAGAAAGAGAAGAAAGAAGACAAGCCTAAAAAAGAAAAAAAGGACAAAGAGAAGAAGAAAAAGAAAGCGAAAAAGGATGAATGATTATTAACGAACGTTTCCCAGGACAATACCTCCTGTTAATGAGAATTGCCTATTTGAAGCATTGATAGGGTATTTTCAGAAGAATCGGCTGGTAAATTGCGGGATTGATGTAAATTGCGTAGAGCGCCTTGCCGGTGCTGAATATTTCCTTCCCGGAATAATAGGCAAGATGGGACCGGGCGGGAACTGAAGGAAGAGACGGCGGTATGTACAGTACCGCCGTCTTTTTGTCTTTGATCATCGAAAAATCATTGAACTGGACGGTTTTAATGGCACCATCAAGGCTGCAGTAGATGATGATGTATTCTTTCATCGTTTCATTGTAGGAAATCGACGGTTCCCCCATGACATCATCGGCAACGGGCGCCGCTGAACCGATGGCCCCGGTCCATTGGCCTTTCGCGTCAAGGAATTCATAGCACGACCGTTTTTTGATTGATGATACCGGGACTCTTGCCACGAAGGCGGGGACCTTGTTCCTGGAAGCCGGGCCGTGACCAATTAAAAACAGGTGGCTGCCCCGGCGGATCACAGCATCGCCGAAAACCGGTTCGCCCTCGAGGAACACCTTTGCCGTTCGCTTGAAATTCAACGGGTCCCCCGTCTTCCATCCGGCAGGAATTTTCCATTCTGCTATCCCGACGCCTTTAACACTGAGGGGAAGTCCCGGGTTTTCCTTTCGGGCGGGATTTTTATCGATGAGAACAATAATATAATAAACATAAACCGTCCCTTCTATTTCTATTCCATCGATAGCCCAGAACCTCCATACAGAAGGATCTTCGCCGGGGAAGGGCTTTATGAACTGGGCGACCGTGCCTTTTTCTTTGTAAAACGTGAAATTCAGATTCCCGATGTTCGAATCGTCAGGGATGTCGGTGAAGGCGGCGGAATTGCTGAGCATGCCCTTCATGACCGCTGAATCCTCAAAGGTGGCGTTAACCGAGAGATCGCCTTTCCATGCGCCGATGATCGTGTCCCCGAAGGTCCACATCATGGTGGCGCCGAGCTGTATCGGCGTGCACCCATCCTGTCCGATGACGCTCTGCTTCCGGTTGATCCCGAAAATGCCCATGTTCTCAATCCTGTCTCTCCCGTTCTTGATTGTATTCCAGGAACCGCAAAAAAGGAAACACAGGGACAGGGCGGCACTGATGATCAAACAGGAAACGCGGAAGACAGTCAGTCTTTTTCTATACATGGTATGACCTGGCAATCTGAACCGGAATTCTTCGTAAAAATCATCACTACTATACTATATTACAGGAATATCCGTGCGGTCAAGGAATAATACGGATATATCGAATTTTAGCTGTGACACTCAATCTTATAAATAAACGCTCGTTTGACATGGTCGTCATGGGCTCTTCAACCGTCGGGCCCCAGGCCGTAATAACAGTTTTACGGGAGCTCCCGGCTGATTTTTCCTTCGGCATTGTGTACGTACAGCACACGGAGACATCAATCTGCGGGCAATTTGCCGATTAGCTGAACCAGCAGACATCTCTTGACGTCAGGCTCGCCCGCCATAATGATTATCCTTCGGAAAAAAATTAACGGTCTCATCATGTCCAGGATGGGAAGCGACGGTGCCATGGGCTGCCGGGAGATTGTTTCACCTGGCGGTTACACGATAACCCATGATGAGGTAACCCCGGTCATATACGGGATGGCCCGCGTTTCCGCAGCACGCAATGGCATTTCAATATTTTTTCCTGTCGATAAAATCAGCGGCCACCTCAAGGAGCTGGTGTCTTATTGAAACACCCGGGGCAGTTCAATTGATCTGAACATAGAGCATCATATCAGTGTAATCTTTTACGGTTTTTTCTCCAATCTTAAAATCAATCTTGACAAAATAGTATTTTAATTTTTTCTTGCGTAGTTGCGCTGATTATCGAACACTCCGATGAGTTGAAACGATGTAACGGTGGGCGTAAAAACAGTTCATTCGGAATGTTGAACAATGAAAACGCGGAATCGGCACCGATGGGCAGGAAAGTCGTTATTACCGGGATGAATATAATTTCATCCCTGGGTTTGAACCTCGAAGAAAACTGGAACAATCTCGCGGCGGGCAAGAGCGGTGTCGCCCCCATCTCCCTGTTTGATGCGTCAAACTGCGAAACAAAAATAGCCGCCCAGGTCCCGGCCGGGTTTGAGGCCTATGCCTCAACGTTCTGCAAGAAACGCACTGCCCACCAGATGACACGGGTGACCGCCATGGCCTTTGTATGCGCCTCCGAAGCGATCGAGCTGTCCGGCATCGATTTCAACGCCGTTGACAGGCGGCGCACCGCCGTAATCATGGGCGTCGTATCAACAGGAAATTCAAGCGTGGAGAAGGGTGCGGCATCGCGGAACAGGATAATCAAATCCATGAGCAACGCCATCCCGGCATGGATATCACTCCATTACGGAATAGAAGGGCCCAGTTACTCGGTCAACACGGCCTGCGCTTCATCAGCGTACGCCATGGGACTGGGCTATGACATGATTCGAAGCGGGTCCGCAGATATTGTCGTCACCGGAGGCGCGGATTCAACCATTAACCCGGAGGAGATAAACAGTTTCAACGAGATGTACGCCCTGAGCACGAGAAACGATGCGCCGCGGAAAGCCAGCAGGCCCTTTTCCAGGGACAGGGACGGTTTCGTAATAGGGGAAGGCGCCGGTATCATGATACTGGAGTCCGAGGAATCGGCATCGAAGAGGAACGCCCCCGTTATTGCCGAATTTGCAGGCTATGCCGTGACCAGCGAGGCCTACAACATTATGGCCCCTAAAAAGGACGGCGAGGGCATGTACGAAACCATGAAGCTGGCCCTTGCAAATACCGGCGTTGATCCATCTGAAGTGGATTATATCAACGCACACGGGACTTCCACCATGCTGAACGACCTGTATGAGACCATGGCCATAAAGCGTCTTTTCGGCGACAGGGCCTATGCGATACCGGTAACATCATCAAAATCCATGATGGGGCACACCATCGCTGCAGCGGGGGCCATTGAGGCCGCCATAACCGCCTTGAGCATACGTTACCAGATGGTAACACCGACGATAAATTATGACGATCCCGATCCAGACCTCGATCTTGACTATGTGCCCAATAATTCTCGGGCCCATAAAATAAATGTTGCAATATCCAACTCTTTTGCTTTTGGTGGTCATAATGCAACAATTGTATTAAAAAAATATTAGCATTACCTTGAAACAGGCCGGGAGTTCTTATGGCGAAAATAGAAAATGGGACCGTTGAGGAAGTCAGAAGGATAGTCTACGAATTCTTTTCCGAAGAATGCGAAGTTTCCATTGACGAATTAAAGGATGACACCAACGTCATCAAGGATCTTGAAGGCGATTCGCTCATGTTCCTCGAGCTCCTTGAGATATTCAAGAAAAAGTACGGCCTGAATGTGGAACTGAAGACCGTCGGGAAGTATGTGGTCAAGCACCCAGCCGAAACCATCGGCGCGATCATCGGGATGACCATGCTCATCATCGAGCATGAGAACAGGATCGCCGAGCTGGAATAAGCACACGCTGGTCACTACCGTGGAACGAAAGAAAACCGCCGTCATTTTTCCCGCATTCGGATGCAAATATCTGGGCAATGAGCGCGGGTTGCTTGAGGGGATGTCCGGCGACCTCAGCGAACTTGCGGCCCGCGCCGCATCCGCAGTCGGCCTCAACGCTGAAAGAACACTCTCTTGCCGCGACGGCAATTTCGAAGATGAGCTCGAGTCGCAGTATGCCGTGTATATGTACAGTTGCGCCGTCTCCAATGTACTCAAGCGCTCGGGGCTCCATGGCGATTTCACGGCCGGTTACAGCATGGGCCTTTATGCCGCACTCTGCCACGCCGAATGCATAACTTTTGAGCAGGGCCTTTCCCTCATTACCACGGCATACCGGGGCATCAGGGACGTTGCCGCATCCCTGCCGTTCGGTATCGGCGTGATTTCAGGGCTCACCCGGGAGGAAGCGATAGCCCTTATCGACGGGAACAGTGAGATAGAGATCATCAATGTCAACAACCGCCATAATCTGCACATAGCCGGATATGAAAAGAACGTGAAACATGTCCTTTCCCGGGCAAAAGAGCAGGGAGCGATTAACTGCAAATATCTCACGTTCCATTCGCCGTATCACTCCCGGTTTATGGATGGAGCCGCGGAAAAATTCCGGGAATACTGCGGAACGCTTACGATATACGACCCGGTGTATCCGGTCATATCCACCGTTGACCGGCGCATCATGACCTCGTGGCGCGATGTTGCCAGGGACCTCGTAGACAACATTAACCGCAACATCAACTGGCTGGAAACGATGAGCGTCATGATCGATGCCGGCGTCGATGTGTTCGTTGAGTGCGGTCCCGGCAGGAGCCTACAGAGAATGGCAAAGTTCATTGACGGCGATTTCGATGTGTACAACCTTCAGAATCTTCGCCTTCTCCTGTCCTCGGACAGGGTCTGCTCGTCAGCCAGGGCGATGAACTATTAACATACATGAAGATCCTCCTCGTAAATCCGCCGCGGTCGCCCCACAACAGCATACTTGACCACGCCCCGGAAGAAGCGAAGCGCTTTATCCATAAAAAATTGATCGGTCCGCCATTGGGCCTTATTACCATAGCGGCCGCGGCCCGTGACCACGATGTCAGGGTCCTGGACATGAAGGGAGAATACGACCTGGTACCGGAGGCACCCGCCATCGATGTGATGGTCACCCGCCACCTGGAGGACTTCAAGCCTGATATCGTGGGGATAACGGTCATCGCCTCGGAAGTTCCCTATGCCGTTGATATATTACAGGCCGTCAAGCGCCATGACCCGGCCATTGTCACCGTCGCCGGCGGCCTCCATGCCACGGTATGCCCGCACGATTTCAGTGACAGGGCCGTTGATGTTGTCATGCCGGGACAGTGCGCCGGCATATTCATGGAACTGGTGAGGGCGCTTGAAAAGGGCATTCCCCGGGAGAAGGTCCGGGGGATATTCAACAATACCGATCATGGTTTGGAATTCACCGGGACGGCGGAAACCGCCTGGGACGCGGCCGGCGCGGATTATATTCTCCCTGACCGCTCGCACCTGAAGCGCTGGATATCCACCTATTGCGCCGGAGGCTCCCCCCATCCCAGCACATATATTTTCACCTCCCTCGGCTGTCCCTATCGCTGCACCTTCTGCTCGATCTGGTCCCAGTTCGGCGGGCGCTATTATCAGCGCGACGTTGAGAGCGTCATAACCGAGCTTAAGATGGTGGACGACTATCCCGTGGTGCGCTTCGCCGACGCCAATACCATCGTGAATGAGCGCTTCATCGACCGTCTCTTCGATCGAATCCGTGAAGAGGGCATCCACAAATTCTTCATCATGGATATCCGCTTCGACACGGCGGCACGATATCCGAAGCTGATCGAAAAACTCGCCAAGGGCGGCCTGAAGGTCGTGATCTGCGGTTTTGAATCATTCAAGGAAGACGAGCTCCTGAGATACCGGAAAGAAGCGCCGGCGCGGCTCATAGAGAACGCCATTTCGGTTTTTCACGACAACGGCATCATGGTGCGGGGAAACTACGTGATACCGGCCGATTACACCCGTGATGACTTTAACGTCATGGCGGACTACGCCGGGTCCCACAGGGTGGTTTACGCGGGATACACCATTCTGACGCCCATGCCCGGGACAGGGTTTTTTGAGGATACGCGGGACCGCATCATCGATTTTGACCTTGCCAAATACAATTTCTTCAACTGCGTGTTTAAAACCGCCCTGCCGGCTGAGAAGTTCTATGAAAACGTCGGAAGGCTCTGGCTCATCAAGAAAGGCATGGATGTCATCTGATACGGCCCGGGGCGGTCATTGCAGTGTCAGCCGCAATAGCGCAGGGCGTATCCCGCCTGCATGAACTTGCTCACCTCGGTGACGAAGCTCAGCACCAGGTCGCCGTCATCCAGCTTCTCTTCGCGCATGATCGTGTCGAGGCAGATGAATGCCATGGGGGGGCCCGGATATCCCATTTTCGACATCTTGGTATAAAGCGTATCCGGGGGAATTCCCAGGGATACACATTCTTCAAGAACAAGGTCGGATATATGCCTGGAGGGAAGGTTCACCTGGAAGAAGCGGAGCCGGGAAAGATCGATATGGCACGTTTCCAGCATCCGCCTGAGGCCCTTGCAGAAAACGGTACCGTCCGGATCGTGAAAATATGACTGGAGGTGCTGGAACATCTGGGCAAGGTGATGGCAGCCCCGTTCATATTCATCTCGGGGGTTCATCCAGTAGGCGGGCCGCTGATTGCCCATGGAAGCCGGTTTATTGCCGCCGATGGATTCCATGTAGGCATGTTCAAGAAACAGGCCACCTGTCATATCGTCACACCCCTGGAGAACGAGGCCCCCGGCTCCGTCGCAGAGGAACCAGCGGAGAAAGAGGTCTTCTTTTTTAATAAGGGGCTGGTTGTAATATTCAGCCCTTAATTCCGACGAGGATATCCCTGAAGACAGCACCAGGGCATTTCGGTAGCGTCCGTTCCTGATGAGGTCTCCTGCGATAAGAAGGGCCTTATACGCCGAGGTGCAGTTGGCGTGTATGGACAGCTCGGCGCACCGCTCGATCCCCAGAGCCTCCTGGATCCTCACGGACGGCGTCGGCATCTGGTCCATGTGGGCGCTGCCGTACACGATGAGGTCGACATCGGTCGGCGCAATGCCAGCCGCTTCAAGGGCCTTCCGGGCCGCCTTTACTGACATCGACACGTTATCATCGGTGAATTCCCTGGTTATCGGATCAATGGCGTAATGATACTGCCCGATGTCGAGCATTTCTTTCATGAGCGGCCGTATCCGTTCAAGCCACTTCATCACTTTCGCCGGCGCGCCGGTAATCGGCCCGAGGAATCGGTCTATGTCATCAAACGGTACCGGTTCACCCGGCAAAAAGGAGCCGCTCCCTGTTATCTTTACATGTAGTCCCGCCGTCATGGGTGCCACCCGTCCCTCCGCAGATACTTATGGATGTAGCTTCCGATACAGGCCCGCTGGTATGAGCTGCCGACGGCCCTGATAAAATTAACGGCCGCGCCGACCGTGCTCTCTTTCGGCACAATGGAATCGATTATGCCCCACCGCAAAGCATCATCAGTGCTGAAGGTGGTGCCGGACAGAATAAGTTCCAACGCCCGCGGTAGCCCAGTCAGGGCCCTCAATTTCTGAATGCCGCCGCATCCCGGGAGGAGCCCGAACGTCGCTTCAGGCAGGCCGAGGACCGATCCTTCGCCGCAGATGCGGCAGTGGCAGAAGAGGGCAAGTTCCAAGGCTGATCCGAGACAGACACCCCTGATAGCGGCAACGACGGGGATTTCAAGATCTTCAAAGAACCTGAACGTCATCAGATTGTCGAGAAGCGTCGACGGTCGCCTCTCTTCGTACAGCAGGCATTCGTGAACCGCGTTTTCCTTTATGGCGCCGATGATGTCGTCAAGGTCAGCGCCGGATGAAAAATGACGGCCCGAGCCGTGGATAACAATGCCGGAAACGCCGGATCCTGGGATGACTTCCTCGGTGAGCCGCTTCAGTTCAGAAAAAAAAAGCGTGTCATCCGGTTGGACGGCTGATCGTTCAAAACGATATGACCGATTGAATCTTCAATATGCCATGTAGGATTAGCCATTCAATTTCCCCGCAAGCCTGCAGAACATTCTTGTCTCTTCTTCCATGGCTTCGGAAGCTGCCATGGTGCGGCTGTTATTCAGCGAATGCACGATGGATCGAATCACTTCAATGGGCCTGTCAGCAACCATTTTTTTCATAAGTTGCAGGGAAAAATCCAGCGTTTCCTTCGCCGGAGCCAGATGGTCAGCCAGACCGATCTCGAGGGCTCGTTCCGCGCCGATGATATCACCCGAGAGAACGGCTTCCAGGGCCTTCCCGTATCCTATAAAACCGGGAAGACGGACCGTGCCCCCCATGCCGGGCATGAGCCCGTGATTGACTTCGGGGAAGGCGAGGATGGCATTACGGGCACAGACCCTGATATGGCAGGCAAGCGCTATCTCAAGGCCGCCGCCGAAACAGGCGCCTTCAATGGCGGCGATAGAAGGGATGGGGAGGGCCTCGATCGAATCGAGGAGCTCTTTCCCGTCCCGGAGCCTGGCCATGAACCGGTTCTCATCCAGGGCAAGGAACCGCAGGCGTTCCATGTCGGCTCCCGCGGAGAAATGCCTACCTTTACCGGCGATGACGATGCCCTTGATCTTGTCATCAGCGAAGCATCGTTTGATCAGTTCCGGATCGATAAAAACCGGGTCAGGGAGCATGTTTTGAGGAGGGTTGTCGATCGTTATGATAGCGATAGAATCCCGGACTTTGAAAGTTGATATCGTTTGCCTGCCCATGGTTCTGCACTTATCTCCCGGTCAAAAAGAAATCGGGAATATCATGGGGTATTCTATCGCTGTCGACCAGGAGAGTTTTGACGGTACCGCGGGTAATCACTGATCCTGAAGCCGCGTCCCTGATGACCTGATCGAATACAAGATAGGGAGGGTCACGTTCAATATCGGTGCAGACGACCAGTTCGTCAAAGACCTTCGCTTCCCTGGAATAATGCACCATCGCATCGGTCACCACCAGGACAAGCCCGTGTTCCCTGAAATAGTCGAAGAGTTCGCGTTTTTTAAGGATTTCCCAGCGGGCCTGTTCCATGTAATTGAGATACACCGCGTTGTTGACATGGCCGAAGGAATCCATCTCATAGCCGCGGACTGTTATCGGATATTCAAAGGACATGGCATCGTTACCTGATGGCGGCAATTGTAGCCGTTGTGCCGGATCGCGCAAGCGGGAATCGGTTAAAATTGAAAAAAATTGGGCGCACGACGCTGGCCGGTTTCGGCCGTTCCGGAACCATGTTTTTTTATTGCATTATTTTGCCATCCATTGGAGATAGAGTAGGTTTTTGCCATGTCATTACCGCCAGACATACAAATCGGCATAATCGGCAGCGGCCTCATGGGGACCGATATATTCTACTATCTGTCCGGTTTTGATTGCCGCCTTGTCTGGATATGCATCGATGAAGAGGAGCGCCGCCGCCTGGTGTCTGCATTCAAAAAAAAGTACGACCGCATGTTCAGGAATGGACTGATAGACGAAGAAGGCCTTCGCCGCAAAAAGCAGCGGGTGCTGATTTCAACTTCCATAGGCGACCTCAAGGATTGCAGCATCGTCATTGAAACCATCCATGAGGAAGCCGCTGACAAGGCCAGGCTCTTTGATGATCTGCGGCCTTTCCTCAGTAATAATGCCGTAGTGGTTACCAATACATCATCGATACAACCGTCACTCCTCGTCAGCGATGAAGCAATGAGGAAACGTTTCGCCGGTCTACATTTTTTCTACCCGGTAAAAATGAAGAACATCGTTGAACTGATCGTAACCGATCATACCGGCGAGGACACGAAAAGGATAGTAAGGGACTTCACGGATTACATTGACAGATTCCGACTGGAAATGCATGAAGACGAAGCCTTCATGCTGAACAGGCTGTTCCTCGATTTCCAGGCCCAGGCCTTTCGCTGCCACCGTGACGACGGACTTGACGTAAAAGTCATTGACGCAATAGTCAGGAAATACATATTCCCCGTCGGCGTTTTCGAGTTCTTTGACGCCGTGGGAATAGATGTGATGCGCCGGTCAATCGTCAATTACACCGGGACCATGGCAGACAGTGATTTCTACAGCCCGATGATCGATTGTCTCGACAGTCTCCTCGGGGAGAAAAAACTCGGCCGCAAGTCGGGGGCCGGGTTTTACCCGTATCCCGTTGAAGGTCCGCCGGTCCAAATGCCCGCAGCGGACGTGCAGGTCCGGACAGCTTCTCTCCTCCGGGCCATGTATATCAATTCGGCCTTCAAGGCCCTGGAAAAAAATATATGGCCGCAGGTCGACCTGGAATATGCCGTGAAGGAATACATGGCCATCGACAAGGGGCCATTCACGCTGGCCGTTGAGATAGGTCAGGACGCGATAAAAGGACTCTTGAACCGTTATTATGCAAAGACCGGTTTTGAAGCATATCGGCCTTCACTGTTATTGTGACAAAACCGGACCGGGTTTTTTATAAAGATCGGATGTCCCTTAATGAAAAAAGTGCTTCTCGTTAATACCAATACGGAGCAAAGCCCATACCCGGTGCCGCCCCTCGGCCTGTGTCTTATCGCCGGGGTCCTCGAAAACAACTACGCGGTCAAGATATACGACGGCGCCTTTGATGCGGGGAACGGGCTTCACGACGCCATTGACGAATTCGCCCCCGACTATATCGGCGTTTCAATCCGCAATATTGATGACATGGACCTTCTCGACCCGACCAATTACATAGATCCCATTCGGGAAAACTTCATACAACCGATCAGGAATTCCACCGGGGCGCCGCTTATCCTCGGCGGGAGCGCCTTCAGCATATTCCCCGAATATTTCATGACTTATTACGGGGCCGATTACGGCATCTTCGGCGAGGCCGAGGCGGCGTTTGCCCACCTGCTGCACTGTCTCGATGGCGGCGGTGACGTTTCGGCCATTCCGTCGGTACTCACGAAGAATTCAAAAAAGTATCACCGTCGCTTGACGGACTTCCCCATGGAACATGTTCCGTTCTCCAATATAGACCTCCGGCTCGATTACTCCCCGTACCGGGCCCGGAGTTCATACCCGGTACAGACCAAGCGCGGGTGCTCCCACCGCTGTGTTTACTGCACGTACAACTGCATAGAAGGATACCGGTACAGGACCAGGCCGCCGGAGCTGATCGCCGAGGAAATAAGGCAGGCAGCGGGTCGCCTCGGGCAGGTAACATTCGAATTTGTCGACTCAACATTCAATGATCCCCCCGGCCACGCGGAAGCGGTCTGCCGCGAAATAATAAGGCTCGGCCTGTCCGTGAGACTCAGGACCATGGGCATCAACCCGTGCAACGCGTCACCGGAGCTGTTCGGGCTGATGCGCGATGCCGGGTTCGCGCAGATAGACTGCACCCCTGACACCGCGTCGCCATCGATGCTGGCCACGCTCGGAAAGAATTTCACCCTTGCCGACCTCAAAAACGCAGCGCGCATCATCCGCGAAGCCGACATGCCTACCATGTGGTTTTTTATTTTCGGCGGACCCGGTGAGACCGAAGAAACCGTCATGGAATCCTTTGAATTCATTGATACCTGCATCAGCGCAAAAGACATGGTCCACATGACCTGCGGGATGCGCATCTATCCCGGAACCGTGCTGCACCGTCGCGCGCTTGAAGACGGCATGGTCGGTACCGATGACGATCTCACGGGTGCCAGGTTCTATATCTCACCCGCCATCGGGAAGGAGCGACTTCTTGAAATAATAAAAACGAATTCCCTTTCACGACCCAATTGCGTCCCGGTCATGGAGACGACGCCTTCCCCAGAAATGATGCGCGAGGCGATAAGGATGAGGGAGGAGGGGCGGCTCACCGAACCGATGTTCCGGACGCTTCTCCGGCTCCGATACCGCATGTTCGGGAAGGAAATGGATTGAGCCCGGCCTTCATTGCCGGGCCCGTCTCCCTGCATCCCGCCGATACGGTAAATAATTTGACAAAAACATCATCATGTTTATAAGGTCGTACAATTTACAGGTGGTACGGGAATTATCCATGAGATCAATAAGAATCATACTGGTGCCGGCGCTGTTGATCGGGCTCTTCGCTGCGGCTAACGGAAACAAGCCCGCCCTCGACGTGAGCCGGGGCACGGTAAAAATCATCCGCACTGCAATACGTCCTGACTACAACCTTCCGTGGAAAATGAAGGATCCTGAAACCGCGGTCGGTTCCGGGGCCATACTACATGACAAAATGATCCTGACCAATGCCCATGTCGTGTCCGACGCAACGTATATCCTGGTCAAGAAGGAGATCGACCCGGAAATGTACGAAGCTGAAATCCTGTTCATCGCCCACGACTGCGACCTGGCGCTCCTCCGGGTCAATGACCGGCGTTTTTACGAAAACACGGAGACGCTTGAACTGGGAGGGGTCCCTGAGCTCAGGTCAAAGGTAACCACTTACGGCTATCCCGTGGGGGGGAGCCGCATATCCATCACCGAGGGGGTCACGTCGCGCATCGAGATCGGGGAGTATTCCCATATGGGAAGCGTTTCCTTCCTCATGATCCAGACCGATGCCGCCATCAATCCCGGCAACAGCGGGGGGCCTGTCATGCAGAACAACAGGATCGTCGGCGTCGCGTTCCAGGCCAGCGCCAACTCTGACAATATCGGCTACATGATACCGGCGCCCATCATCAGGCATTTCCTTCAAGACATCAGGGACGGCCGGTATGACGGCTTCCCGATGCTGGGGGTATTTACCGATCCTCTGGAGAACATAAGCTACCGCCGCTACCTCGGCATGAAGGACGACCAGAGCGGCGTTCTGGTGACCATGGTTATACCGGGCGGCGGCGCCGAAAAATCATTGCGGGCCGGCGACGTCATCATGAGCATAGATTCCGTGCCGGTTGCCAATGATTCCACAATCCGGTTCATGCAGGGGCGCATATTTTACTCGTACCTGATAGACCTGAAGCAGATCAATGAACCGGTTACCCTGACCGTCCTCCGCAAGGGCCGGGTGCTGAAAATAACCTATCCGCTGAAGTCTTACCCGTACCGCATATCATGGTTCAATGAATATGAGAAATTGCCGCGCTACTGCATCGTTGGCGGCATCATCTTCCAGCCCCTGTCGAAGGAATACCTCAAGACGTGGAACAAATGGTGGCACACGGCGGACCGCCGGCTTCTTTATTACTACGCGTGCCACATCAGCGATAATCTGTACCCGGAAAGAAAGGAATTCATCCTCATTAACCGCGTCCTTCCCGACCGGGCAAACACCTACCTTTCGGAGGTTCATGACCGGGTGGTCGATTCCATCAACAATGTGAAGATAACAACCCTCAACGATGTGGCTGAAGCGGTGCGAAAACCGGTTAACGGCTATCATGTGATACGAGTTGACGGGACCAGTTGCCCATTGATACTCAAAGTCTCCGAAATTGAGGAAGCCGACCGCCGCATTAAGGAAAAATATGACATACCGTCCCTCATGAGGCTGAGATGAAACGTAACGTTCAAATGATATGTCTGATAACAGCCCTGTCCCTGCCATGGCCCGTTTTTTCGGCCCCGGCTCAGTCCTACGACGACCGCGTAGTCAACATACTGGTCACGTCCCAGAAGCATGATTATGGCTCGCCGTGGCAGCAGGGTGAAATAACAAGGTCGAGCATTTCCGGGTGCGTCATTGACGGGAACCGCATACTTACCTCATCATACTCAATTGCCGACCACGTGCTCATCGAGGTCATGAAAAAAGGAGAGAGCCGCAAGTACTCCGCCACCGTGGAGATCAAGGATTACCATTGCGGTTTGGCCTTTCTCAGGGTGGAAGATGAGTCGTTTTTCGATGGCCTGAAGCCGGTCAAATTGCTGCCGGCGGGCTCCATGACCGGCAGAAGCGCAAAGGTATACAAGTGGGATTCGATGAGCAGTCTCAAGGAATACCTCGCGGAGCTGACCAAGACTTCCATAAGGTTTTACGAGCCCAACTGCGGCGTTCTCATGCACCAGTTCTCCACCGGCATGAATGAAGGAGGCACCGGCGAGCCTGTCTTCATCGACAACATGCTGGCCGGCATAGCGACAGGCCTGAGCGCTGAAACAAAGACGCTTTTTGTGATAGGATCGGACATGGTGCACCGGATGGTGCGGGACGCGGCTGACGGGCATTATGACGGCATCCCGTTCTTCTGGATCGACGGCGTTGATCTCCAGAGCGACGTGAACCTCAGAGCGTATTACGGCGTGGCGGCCGGCGAGGGAGGGGTGCTGGTGACCCATGTCCCCGTCATCAGCAGCGGGAGCGATGTCCTAAAAAAAGACGATATCATCCTTTCAATCGAGGGACATGCCGTTGATGACAGGGGGAACTATGATTCTCCCTACGGGAAATTATATTTTTACGGGCTCATACAGCTTGAGCGCTTCGTCGGCGATGAGGTATCAATGATCGTTCTGCGTGACCGGAAAAGGACCGCCGTGAAATTCAAGCTCACGTCTGTCCCCGGCGGCTGCTGCACCGTGCCGCTCATATCCGCCGACTCTGTCCCGCGGTATTATATCTTCGGCGGGCTTATCTTCCAGGAACTTACCGCCGGCTACCTTGAGTCCCAGGGCAAGGACTGGAAGCAGATGGCGGACAAGCGCCTTCTTTATTACTATGACAGCATCAAGGAACTTTCCGACAAAGGCCCTGACTTCAGGATCATATTGTTGAGCCGGACTCTTCCCGATCCTGTCAACAAGGGATATCAGTATTTAAAAGACCTTGTACTTACCGGCATCAACGGGGCGCCGGTAAAAAATCTTGCTGAAATGAAAAAGATCATAGACGGATCAACGGACCGGTTCGTCGTTTTCGAGTTTGCCGGAGAATCCACCGTCGTCCTGGACCGGGAACGTGCCGTCAAACAGTTGAAAAGGATTTTAATGAAATATAACATCAGCGTTCCCCATAATCTTTCCGGGAAATGAGACGGCCTTTTTTCATGCTTGACAGATGCGGTTTGCCTGGGTCTTTTTCCACCATGGTTCATGGTATGACATCGATACTGGCGTCATGCATCATTATCATGGCGCTGCCTGCCTCGCTTGCGGCCATTCCCGACCGGCCAAGAAGTGCCGCCGGGCATGCCCAGGCCGCCGGGGCCGATACGGTATATGCGGGCGATACCTCCGAGCGGCTTGGGACGGCCGGAAAAAAGGAAGAAGAAAATAAATTGACGCCGGAGGAAATCGCCGAAAAGAAGAAAGGCGAAGAGATAATGAAAACGTCGATACGCTACTCCATCCTCCTCGCCACGCCGATCAACACCTATCTCGTAGCGTACCTCACCTGGGACTGGGGACGCACGACAAAATTCCGCCTTTCCCGCGAAGGCTGGTTCGGTCAGAACACCTACAGCGGCGGGGCCGACAAGGCTGCCCATCTCTTCGCCCATTACGTGCTGATGAGGGTCTTTTATAACATATTCGATTTCACCGAAAGCGGACGGCCGTCGAAATGGGCCTATGCGGCCGGTTTGACCGCCTTCCTTGCTCTGGGAATTGAAATTGGTGACGGCTTCTGCAAAAACCAGCATGGGTTCAGCCCGGCGGACCTCACGATGGGTCTACTCGGCATAGGCTTAGGCGCGCTCCTCGAGCTGTTTCCCCAGGTTGACGCGTTCGTCAGCCTGAGCGCCCAGTATTTACCGACAAAATATTTCCGCAGGCACCCGCAGAGGCTGAAATGGCTCATGGATGATTACAGCGGCTGGCGTTTCATGGCCAACATCAAGCTCGCCGGATTCCGCTACATCGGCATCTATGTTCCCGAATTCATGAGGTACATCCAGTTTGATATCGGGTATTATACGACCGGCTTCACGAAGTATGACTATCGCTACGCCGAGATTCAGCGCGGCCTGGCGATCCACGGCAAGGAAAGAAACATCTATATCGGCATATCGATAAACCTGGTTGAGTTCATCAAAGACTTTTTTGCCGACACGAACAGCCTTGCCTGCCGGGCGCTGCAGCAACCATTCAAGTATTATCACGTGCCGCTGGGCGTGGATCACCGATTCAGGCTGCAAGGGGGGAACAGGTGAAAGAAAAAGACGCGTCTGTCGATTACAAAGAGCATCAACTCATCCTCTACGTCGAGAAAAAGGACGGGACATACGGTCCGGTCAAAACCGGTTCCTATATAACGAAAAATTTCATCGATGATTTCTGGTACAAACGGAAAAAGCTCGAGCATGAATACCTTGAGAAGGTTCGCAAAGGCGAAATAAGCCCCATCGCCTATTACATGGTCCTCGGGGAACTGACCCCGTCTGAACTGGCGGCGCGGGTGCGCCTGGGCGCCCGGAAGGTGAAAAAGCACCTGACCGCCCGGTATTTCGGCACAATCACGCTGGATCAGCTGAAGCGCTATTGTGACGTTTTCAACGTGTCGCCGGTCGACATGCTGCAGGTAATCGTTACTGATAAAAAAAACTTGAAAATTATTGAAGAAAAAACGGACAATCCGTTTTTCACCATATTAAAAATCTCAACAGGTAAGAAATGACATTTCAGCACAAGATGGCGGCCCACTGTGAGTCCGGCACCGTGGCGGCCCTGCTCAACCATGCGGGGCTGAGCATATCTGAACCGCTCGTGTTCGGCATATCAGCCGGTATATTCTTCGGCTATTTCGAATCAAAAAAATTTCCCTTTCCCACGTTCGTGGTCAGGAACCGTCCGGGACAGATCCGCACCGGTGTTGCCCGGAGGACCGGCGTCAGGTTCAAGGAGCGGCGTTTCAGAAATCCCGAAAAGGGAGAACGGGTTCTTGATGATCTGCTCTCCGGCGGAAAACCGGTCGCATGCCAGACTGATTTCTTTTACATGAAGTACCTTCCCGACCATGTGCGGGTCCATATAAATGTCCACTTCATCACCGTGGTGGAAAAGCGGGGCGATGTCTATGTCGTGAGCGACTGCTATTCGCCGAACCTGGCCGAACTTGACAGGGAATCACTCATGAAAGCGCGATTTGCCGGCGGCAGCTTTTCCCCCAGGGGTTTTATTTTCCATCCCGTGTCAATTCCCCGGAGGATAGATTACCGCACGGCGATCTGGAAGGGCATCGCAAGCGCGGCATTCAATATGGTGAGGCTCCCGATCCCTTTCATCGGCGTCAAGGGGATACGCCTTTTCGCGAAAAAGGTCGTGGACTGGCCCAGCCTCGCCAGGGACATTGACCATCTTTCGCACGAAATAATGAAAATAAACATATTCCTGGAAGATCAGGGCACCGGGGGCGCCGGATTCCGGTTCATGTATGCCACGTTCTTGAGGGAGGCGTCGGAACTGCTCAATGATCCTGACCTGCTGGAAATGTCAAAGCGCATCATGGAAATCGGCGACCGGTGGCGCGAGATATCCCTCTTCGCCGCGCGGATAGGGAAGCGGCGCGACCTCGGCCCCGACCGTCTCGGGGAACTGTCCGCCATGATCTATGAACGGGCAGATGCGGAGGAGCGGTTTTTCAACGATCTGTTAAAGCTCAGCAAATCAAAAAAATAATATCGCGAGGTGTCATTGTCACCATGGCCACAGAAGGACTGAAAAAAGAAATAAAGATTCTCATCATGGAAGCGCTTAACATCGACGATGTGAGCCCCGAAGAAGTCGGCGATGACGAATCGCTTTTCGGCGAAGGGAACACCCTCGGCCTTGACTCCATAGATGCGTTGGAAATAGTGATGGCCCTGCAGGAAAAGTACGGGGTCCGGATCGACGACAAGAACCAGTCGCGCTTTATCTTGAAATCAATCTCTACCATAGCGGAATTCATTGAGAAGAACAGGACCAATTAGGAAAAAGAGTTTACCGCCCCACGTAAAATTCGTCCCCGGAGACATCCACGGCGCCCCGCAGCTTGGACTGGAGCACAAGGGCGAAAATCGTCCTGTGTATCCTGTCTTCCCTGAATTTTGAGAGATAAAACCGGGTGCGCCTGATTATCTCCTTCCATGAGTATCCGGCATCTCCGACGTTCTTGAGCGCCCTGAATATATCCTCGTCGCGTATGGTCGGATGCCGAAAGTTAATCAGCTTGCTGTCGTCTAGTTTTCCTTCGTTCTTCAGCCTTTCGTAAAGACGCGTCCCCGGCAAGGCTTTTACCGGAAAAATGACGGGGACCACCTTCATCTCCCGGCAGAAGTCGACCGTCCGGTAGTACGTCTCTATATCGTCATCCTCGTAACCGATCACGAACCATCCCGACACGATGATGCCCTGGTCTTGTATGAAGCGGATCGATTCCTTCATTGATGACAGTACATCATGGGCGGAAGAAGCGCCCATTTTCCGTATGGCGCCTGACCGCGCGAGTGTCGTGGGATTAATGGATTCCATGCCTATGGCGGCGTAGATGAGCCCCGATTCGGCGGCCTTCCGGATGACAGAGCGGCCCTTTTCATCGGCGGCCGCATCCAAGTTTGCCTGCCCTGTCCAGAACCGCTTCTTTTTCAGTCCTGATATGGCATCATAGAGCTCGAGATAATAGTCATAGGTTGACGCCTTGCCGAACACGGAATCATCCAGTATGTAATAATAATTCTTGAATGTGTCAATTTCCCTTACCACATCCCGAACCGGCTTCATCCTGAACCGGGGACCGAAGATTTCAGTCACGGTGCAGAAATCGCAGTTAACGGGACAACCCCGCACGGCAAATACAGTGTCAAAGACATATTTTTTTTTGTATAAACTGCGGACAGGGGCCTTGTTGCTTTTCAGGTCGGGATAGGCGTCAATCTTATAGAGGGTATGGCCCCGGGGGTCAAAGGGACCGGGAGAACACACGTAAAATTTCTTGAGGTCACGGCGCTCGGCGTCCCTTACAATTTCTGGCCACAACTCTTCGCCTTCGCCGACCGCCACGGCATCGGCGTGGGCCAGGGCGCGGAACGGAACAACGGAAGGCTGCGGCCCTCCCAGCACAACCATGACGCCGCGGCGGCGGAACTCGTCGGCGAGCTCATAGGCCCTGTTTTCAGCCGTATAACGCGCGCTGATACCCACGAGGTCAACCGGCTCATCATAACGGACATCGTCCTCCCAGAGAAGGTCCACAAAGGTATAATCATGTCCGGGAGCTGTACCGGCGAGAATCGGCAATGACAGCGGCATGAAGGGGTCGTTTTTCCGGAGAGGATCATGTAATGATGCCGCAAGGATCAATTTAATTTTCATGACGGCAATAATTATGACAGCATGTATATAAAGCAATTCAAATTTGGCAAGGCCATCGATTTTAAGGGGCACGTTCACGCGCGGGCCGCATGTTTCAGGCAATCAGCGCCGTGAAATTCGTGATTTTTCAGATATTTTGAAAAAGTATTTGATATAAAAATAAATCATGCTGGATATTATAACATAATGAAATTATCGACGCGGACACGATACGGGATCCGGGCTCTTATTGATCTGGCGCGCACTATGGATGAAAAGCCGGTAAGCGTGAAGGAGATTGCCCGGCGACAGAATATTTCCACTCGATACCTGGAGAACATTTTTCATGAGCTGAAAATCGCCGGCATACTGGGGAGCACCAAGGGGAAAGGCGGAGGCTTCTATCTGTCAAAACCATTGAAGGAAATAACCATCCTCTCTCTTGTCGATATACTTGACGGCGAACTGGCGCTACTTGACTGTCTTATCGATTCAAATGCCTGCCATAATGCCGGGGGGTGCTACACCCGTCCCATGTGGGACAGGCTCAATGATGAAATACGAAAGGTATTTGAGAAAGCAAATATGGAAGACCTGTTCAATTCTATAGATACATAACGGTCCATTATCCTTTAATCGCTGTTACGACGCCAAGCCCCGGTGAGCGCCGAAGATTATAATCGCGGACATGGGCGAACCCGCATTCTTTGAGCATTCCCGCGACATCATCCTTGTCATGCGTCTTCCCTTCGGTGGAATTGTAAAGTTCAAGGAGCAGGAGCAGCGCATTGGCCCTCATGAACCGTGACCACGGCCTGTGGCCCAGATGGTCCATGATAATGACCATGCCGTTCGGCGCAGTTGAATCAAATATTTTTTTGAACAGCGACTTCAGGTCGTCGGGCCTGTAGATGCGGATTATATTGAACATGAGCACCACGTCATAATCCGATCCGATCGGGTCCCGTATGAAATCCCCGGCCCGGAAGGTTACGCGCCGGCCCATGTTGCAGGAATCAATATTTTCGACAGCCGTTTTCTCCGCCGGCGCCCAGTCGTATATGATCCCCTTAAGACCGGGATACCGGCGGCAGAATTCAATGCAGTACTGCCCATGGCTTCCCCCGAGGTCAATGAGGCTGGTCGCGTACGGCGAAAGCTTGACTTTTTTCATGACTTCGCGGCTTATCAGGATCGCGGAGCTTTTCATCCCCGCGTGATAGGTATGCCAGCGCTCGGCGTCACGGTCAAGCCATTCCCAGCCCATCATGGGAGGGGCCCCCTTCCTGATTGATGCGTCGAGATATTCCCAGCGTGAAGCCATGTCGTTGAAATGATAAAAGAGATCGGTTATATTGAATGAGGAATCTGCCAGAAGCCATTTTTTCGTGGATCCGGTGTTCCGGTATGTTCCGCGCCTGCAGGTTATATAACCGATATTTTCCAGGAGATCGAGGAGCAGTGTAAGGCCGCGGGGGTCAATATGCGCCGCGGCCGCTATTTCACCGGCCGTTTTTCCGCCATGACCGATTATCTCGAAAATGCCGAGACGCAATGCCGAAACCAGCGCCTTGAATGACATCATTGCAAGAATGTCAATGATGGGGGCAGGGCCCTGGTTCAAACGAAGTATGCCGATATTTTCAAGGATGTTAATATGGAGCGGCATGACGCTGACGGGATCCGTTATTATCCGAAACTGTAATAGACATGCTGCTTTGCCATTCCTGCAAAACCGTAAGTATCAGCGATTTTTTCAAATTTTTCCCAATTGTCGCCGTAATGGGAAAGTATGAGCCTTTTTTTTATATCTGCCGGCAGCTGGTTGAGTTCGTCTATGCCGGCATGGACACCGCCGTTAAAGAACTGGCAGTCATGAAAAATGGCCTCAAAAGAGAATCGTTCGTCATAATAGCGAATCAGGTCAGGGTCATAACGCGTATCGCTGCTGAAAAAAACGCGGTCATCGATAATAACCGCACAGCTCCAGAAAGAGCTCTGCCAGTCCGAGGCTGTATCCGGAATATGCTTTGTCCGCATCATTTTGATGTCAATGCTGCCAACTTTGGCAGAGAATGTTTCGCGGGGATATTCGGGAAGCTTTTTTGGCCTGATTACTTCGAAAAAATCCTCAAAGGTCAGTACCTTGTGCGCCGTCCTCTCATTGTGACCAAGGCCGCCGCGAAGCGATGTTTCCCAGAGAACATGCTGATATGTCTCGTTTATTACCATAGCGGTCTTTCGCTTGGCGAAATATCTGCCCATTATGGCAAGTTCTTCGAGTCCGCCGATATGGTCGGCGTGGGAATGGGTAATAAGGACGTTCCTGATGTCGGTCGTTGCTATGCCGACCCGGTGCATGGCCTCTGGACAGCGTGTCCCGCAGTCAATGAGAAGATGGTCCTTCCCTTTTATTACGATAAGGTTCGTTTGATAATGGCGTTTCGTAAAGGCGCTACCGACGCCAAGGAAGAAGAGGTCAAGACCTCCCCTGTTGGCAAGGGTCAGCTTGCGCTTCCCCATGGGTTTAATCTTCATAGGACGCCCCGATCAATCCGGTAATGGTGCATTCATGGCAATGTGTTAATGCAGACCATTACACTGAAATAAAAAAGTCAAGACTATTAGCAGGTGAATTGAATTTTTATGCAAGGTTGATCGATCGCTCCAGGTAATAGTATTGACAATCTGATGTTTTGACGCATTACTGAATGAAACCGGTTCGTCGGTTCTGGACAAATACCGGGGAACACCATCACCGGAATCATCCATGATGAATGAATTATAGAAAACAACATACGGCTTGTTATATGCCATCACTAAATATACGTAACATATGGCAGTCATTTAAGACAGTCTTATTCATTGTCCTCATACTGTGGGCAATCCTTTTTATCGGTTTCATATACCCGGTCGAGAATTTCGGCATTAAACCGCGCACACTGGCGGGTCTGCCGGGGATTCTTCTTGCCCCCTTTATACATGCGGGAATAAACCACCTAGTGACGAACTCGATCAGCCTGCTGATCCTCGGGTCCATCTTTTTGACCATGGAACGTAAGCTTTCATTGCAGCTGATACTGCAGATAATAATTATCGGAGGGTTCGGCACATGGCTGATCGGACGTCCCGAATTCACCCATGTCGGGGCCAGCGGCGTCATTTACGGGATTCTCGGCTACCTCCTCACGATGGGCTTTTTCATCAGGAACCTGAAGGCGATACTGGTCTCGGTGCTCGTATTCATGGTGTACGGGGGCGCCGTGTGGGGGATTTTCCCCACCATGGGGTTCGTATCATGGGAAAGCCATCTCTGCGGATTCATCGCGGGGATAATCACCGCTGAACGGTACGCCCGCAAAAGGGCGTGATCCCGGACAGCCATCAGATACGTTCATGTTTCGCGCACCGGGAATTGGGCAGGATGGTAACATGGTAGCAGTGCTGGTTCTTTTCGAGTATCGCGAACAACACCCCTTCATCCTGGAGCTGTATCAGCGTTTCCATAAGCACTGACCGGAACTGCCCGCGCAGGGCGTCCCCGAGGAGAAATCCGAATTTTGTCCTGATCATTTCCATCACCGACGATGAAATGCCGCTGGAAGGCGTCGGGCGGGGCAGCGATACAAAATAATCGTCAAAATAAATATCAAAACTGACCCCGTAGCTATGAGTGGTTACTTCGGTGGCATTCGCGTTTACAGCCCGGAGACCGCTCTGGTAGGCCGCGGGTCTCAACAGGGATGAAAGGGCGATTTTAACGGGAGGAAGCTTCATCCGGGTGGCTATATTCTGCTGGAAACGCTCCGTCAGCACGGTAAGCCCGCACGCCGCCCGGGGTGTGAGAACTCGGTACCTGTTCCTCACATTGTAAAAATAATATAATCTGTCCTCCCCTGACTTGAGCTGGACGAGTTTTTTGGCGCTGACCAGTTCCTGTATCGAATCGTCGAGTGAAACAGGCTTCATTCCCGATTTAATGGCAACGTCAATATGGGCCGGGAAAAGATATGTGCGCAGTTTCATCTCCCGCATCGGCGTATTATAATCGTCGTACAGGGGGATGTTTTCGATGTAGCCGCGTTCAATTGCATGGATATTTTCAAGGTAGGCAGTGACATCGCCAACCGTCGTTGTGAAGTAATAACGGTAGCACAGGGCAGCCGACACCGCTGACAGCATCGCGCCGGCAAGGATCCAGAAGAGTATCCTTCCGCGCAGGGGGACCGTGTTAGGTGATTCCATCTCTGTTATCCTGAAAAATTTATGTGAATTGTAAGCCTTACTCTGTTGCCAGTCTACTATTTTTACATATTCCACGCTGGGCAATTCTGCCCTTGAAATACAGTTCGCCGCAGCCGTTTCTTGCATCGTCATGACAGGTGCCTGTCTCCGCCGCAACAATAAGATGACAATTCCCGCTTATACAACGGGCCGACGCCGGTATCTCAGAAATAAATAAAAAGGATGACATGGCCAAGATATCCAATATAAGGATAAAACACCTTTTCATGTTTTCGGTTTCTCAATATGATTGCAGAATCGTGTGTAGTGATTGATCTGAATTATGTCAATTGTTTTACAAGGCTCCATTTGTCGCTATTTTCTTATTTTTTTTGACCACCTATGGTTGATATGAAGAAATGTTAGTATATTAGAATATTATCAAGGACTTCACTATTTTCATGGCATATTATACAATACCAGGGTTTCAGGGAAAGGTTTTCGCCCCGGAACCAAATCATAACGAGGGCAGAAAATATAATTGCAGTGACTGTTTTTCATGCCAGATGTGCAGTGACGAGCGCTGCGATGCATGCCTCAAGAGAAATTCCTGCGAAAGATCACGAATTCGGAGCTGTGATGCCACTGCAGAACAGCGTGTCGGCAATACTTCTGAACTGAGGGCCGCCTCCAAATCTGAATAAACGTTACACCCAACAAGGAACACACCTATGGCCAAAAGTATCATTTATTTCCAGAATGGCGAACGGATCATAGAAGCGGGTAAAGTTGAAACACGGATGTATATTATTCTTGAAGGGGAAGTGCAGATTTCCCTTTCTGACAAGATAGATAAAATCAATGTCGCTCTGCTTAAAAAGGGCGATTTCTTCGGGGAGATATCGCTATTCAATAAAACGCCAAGGAGCGCCACAGCCACTGCCATAGGAAATGTCAAGCTCGCCTTTATAGATAATGCGGAACAACTACGGCTTTTCCTTATAAAAAATCCTGTTTTTGCGGCCAAGATGGTCACAACCCTTGCTCAGCGATTGGCGAAAACGGACGAAATCCTGGTGGGTAAGGTCAGTGAATTAAACAGGCTTAAAATAACCCGTGATGTCTGACAGCTTCGGCCATATGTGTTACATTTTTCCATGTTGATTTTCATTTTTTAAGAAATTTCATGCCTTTTCCAGTCATACGTACTAGTGCTATTTTCAAAAAAAACAATTTTTTCAGTATTTACAATACCGGAGTGTAACAAATTCACTCGAACAATTACATATTCCTTGATTACAAGTTTTTTCATAAATCCTCCAAGATTTATTCTTATGAAACAGAGAGCCCTGCAGCGGGCTCTTTGTTTCAGAGATTTTTTTTTCATAAGCAGCATGTTCAGTTTTGAAAGAGGGGAGAAAATATGCTTGAATTATTTTGCTCCTCCACGTTTCAATATTCATACTATCATGCAGACTCGAAGGAGGACAATTTGAAAAAAATATCATGTGTGACGCTAACGGTGCTCATTGCCTTGTCGGCATTCGTGCTTTCATGCAAATCCGGCAGCTGGAATGACCTTCACTACTCAGATGTCAGTCTATTTGACTGGCTTCAGGCAAGTGTTAAGAATAAAAGCGGGGAACAGGTGCTCTGGTTCCAGGTATTCGACCAGGTCGACGACAGGGCCACCATCGATGGTTATAAAAACGCCAAGGAAAAAATTGATAAATATCCAGCCAAGATATTCGAGAACAAGTGGATCTGGTTGATGGTCAACAACCGCATCGAGATACGTCTCATTGCCGATGACAAAACGAAGGAATTTCAGAACACCGACGCGCTGAAAAAATTCATACAGTCCTTTGATCTTGCCGGGATGGAAAAAGTTACCGGGCCCAGGATCAAGGGAAAAGATCTGGAAAAATATATTCCCAAACTCGGGAAGAAATAATTTCACCGCTGATTATCAGCCAACTGATCTATACCCGAGCCCCTTGTGCAATGACACGCACAAGGGGCTCCGATGTGTGTGTGGAGAACTGTTCATGCACAGGAATACGGTTACCTGCACTACGTACAGATATCTGCTTTTCATAATTCTCGCGGGTGCCTATATTTTTATCTCGTTCCACCGGCTCTGCGCTGCTGTGGTCGCGGTGGACATGATAGAAGACCTTACGACAGGCGGCGCCCCCATGGGACCGGCGAATTTCTTCCCTTTCCTTGGGGCGCACTGGTCCAGCCGTTCCTTGGATATCTTATTGAGCGGCAGGGCAACATTTCATGGGGCTATACACTGCAGGATGATAATAATTCGTTTTGGGCCCTTGTTATCTGCATGATCATTGCCCATGGAACGAGTTTATTCATACCGGGTACCATGGAAAAGCATAAAGTCTGTCTTTCGGTATAATACAATCCGCGTACAATCCCGATATTATTATAAGATGATCACGGTGATATGATTATGCACATCCTTATATACATTATGTGTGTCGCAGGATTGTTGATTCCCCGGATTGCCATGCCATACCCAGATGAAGGTACGGACGCTGTTTCTGTCGTCAGGATTCAGTCTGAGGACGGTTCATATTATGTAGGCCAGGTCAAAGACGGATTGAGGCATGGCCGAGGAAGGCAAGTTTCTGCCGACGGCTCTGAATATCAGGGGGAGTTCATGAACGGGGAACCCCATGGAAACGGGATATATTATCATCCGGACGGCAGGAGAAAAAAGGTCGTTTTTCAATCGGGAAAGCTTGTTGAATCCCGATTCCTGAGTCAGGAAGGCGGTGAACCCGGTTGTATTTTTGGCGACTTTGTATCCCTCGGACGATATTCTGGTTGGTACAAAGGTAACAAGGTGAAGGGATATACGCCCCATGGCAGGGGCATCATGAGATATTTCAACGGCTCTGTGTTTTCAGGCCAGTGGGAAGAGGGCAGAATGCATGGAAACGGCAGCGTTACATGGGAGGACGGTGCGGTCTATACCGGGCAATGGATTCGCGGCAAGCGTACCGGCTTCGGAACGTATAGATGGTCTAACGGCGACACGTATGTAGGGGAATGGAAAGAAAACCAGATGTGCGGCAAGGGCGTTTATTACTCCAGCAGCGGGAAGATAAAAAAAATGACATGGAATGAAACAACGGTGACGGCCCACTACTGACCGCGCGTCAGCCTGCGCCTCGACTCTTAATTACACGAGATCAGCGTCTTCACTACCTTTTCGACCTTGTTAGTGAATTCACAGCCGTGGTATTTCCTGGTCTCGCTGATGATGTCGTCAAAATTGACCCCGAGATGCACCGCATTACAGACCATTTCGGAATAACGCATGATGCTCATGCTTGAAAAACGTTTTGGATGCATGAATGTTTCCTCGTTTGAAGTATCTGTTCTGTATATCGGTATGATACCGATACATATTTACAGATTTACGACAGGCAAAACCCTGATGGAATAATTTTCAACTGTCCCCTCTCGTTCAGCGCAGGTCATGCATCAATAGATGAACTTCCCGGTACCCAGGAAAGAGATGATATTATCTATCACACGTTTCTGGAACAACAGAATCGCGTGCTGTCCCGGTATGATTATATGGTATTTCATCCCCTCCATGACGGATATTCATGCCGTTCTCCCGGGCATGCACCAGGATGGCGTTATGGATGTCATCGTCGTTCATGAGCTCCTGTTTTACGATGAACTTGTTCATGAACTTGTATTTGTCGAGCTTGATGTTGTATTCAGCAATATACTGCCGGACGGAGCGATACAGGCGCTTCATTAGCGTATCTTTAACAATGAAGCGAATGATCTCATAGGCCAGAATCATTGCGATGATGGCAGAGATGATTTTTATCGTCTGTTCTATCATTGGTCCCGGGCATTTATCATGGAACGGCTGATTGTTTCACCATAATCTTGATATATGAAAAACTCAACATGTATTGCTGCTTCGACATCCCCGTGTCGTTCATTCAAAAAAATGCTTGCTATTGAAATATAAGATACTATCATGATAGGCATTACCACGGTAGGAGAATATCATGTCCAGATCACTGACAAAAGAAGAAAAAATGGTTCTTATCGCTGTCATGAAATATATCGTCAGCACTGACGGTGTCGTAACGGACCGGGAAGTCGATGACATCAATAATCTTGCCGATGAAAAAGGTTTCGAGGATTTTCAGAATCTTTTCAACGAGGTCGACAAAACCGTCCGTTCAATGCAGGATCTCAAGGATCTCATCGAAAGGGTTGAAAACGTCGAAAGCAGGAAAAAGATATTGGAATATGCCATCGAGTTTTCACGGGCAGACGCGGACGTGAACCCCCATGAACACGAAATTTTGCAGTACATGAGCAAGGTGTGGCACATAAACCTTAAAACATTGCTCGCAGAATAATTCCGGCATAGTCATTTGAGAAACTCGGTGTTCTTTCCCGGTCGGAAAAATAATATTCATTTGTTTGCCAAACATTTGTTGACATGTCAATAATATCCTGTATACTGTGACCGATTTCATTCAGGCAGGTTATGGTATATGGACAAAATCAAAAATTTTATCGAAGCGCAGTTCAACCGAGATATCCGAGCAGGCTTTACCATCAACGGTTCAGCAGGTTCCTTCGTGGATTTTCCCCGGAACCTTGACAATGGATTAAAAACAATACTGGAGGCTCAGGGCATCAGGGCGCTTTACTCGCACCAGGCGGACGCCTTCAGAAAAATTGAAAAGGGAAACGATACGCTCATCGTTTCGCGCACGGCAAGCGGCAAGACCATGTCTTTTTTCCTGCCCATCCTGAACGAGTACCTCCATGCCGATCAGCCCTTTTCCGTCATGCTCCTTTATCCTACCAAGGCCCTCTCCCGCGACCAGGAAAGCACCTTCGGGAAGCTGATGTCATCGGTCAGTAAAAGCGGACTGCTGGGTACCTTCGACGGCGACACTCCCCGCGACGAGAGGGAGAGGATTCAGCGATCCTCCGACTTCATCGTAACCAACCCGGATATGCTGCACAACGGTATTCTCCCCAATCATAACCGTAAATGGCGCGGTTTTCTTTCGCGCCTCCGCTATATCGTGGTGGACGAGGTACACATCTACCGCGGCGCCTTCGGTTCCCACGTGTCAAATGTTTTCCGCAGGCTGGAGCGCGTATGCGCCATCCATGGCAGCAACCCGGTCTTTGTCTGCTCATCAGCGACCATACGCAACCCCCGGGAGCATGCGCGTCTTCTTTTCCACAGGGACTTCGAGGTTATCGATTATGATTCGTCACCGCAGCCGGATAAGCATTTCTACTTCATCAATCCGCCGCTGGAATCGGGGCTGGGGCACGCCGCGTATCGGAAAGGCCCGGCTTCTGTTTCTATTCCCCTCATCCGTGAAGCGGTACGGAATAAAATCCGCACTATTTGCTTCTGCAGGGCCCGTCAGGAGGTTGAGCGTCTCTACCGCGCCGTCATCGACGATTACCCCGAACTCCAGTCCCTGGTAAAACCGTACCGAGGAGGGCTTCTTCCCGGTGAGAGGAGGCAGATTGAACGCGACCTTGCGGGAGGCAATCTTCTCGGCATCATATCGACCAATGCCCTTGAGCTTGGGATTGACATTGGCGATCTGGACCTGTGCATTCTCGCGGGGCACCCGGGGACCATCGCCAGCTTCTGGCAGCAGGCGGGCAGGGTTGGGCGCAAGGGCAAATCGCCGGTGATCGTATATATCGCCAAGGACCGTCCCATCGACCAGTTCCTGGTCAATCATCATGATTTTGTTACCAGCGCGCCGGTGGAGCAGGCGCTGCTGAATCCCGATAATCCCTACATTATACTTCAACATCTTCCCTGCGCAGCCCAAGAGCATCCCCTTCGGGAAGTCGAGAAAGGATTTGACCTTTCCCTGTACGCCGAAGCCGTCAACATCCTGAAATCCGACAGGTCCATAGTGCCGTACCATGACTCTTTCCGGTACGCGTTACAGGATTACCCGGCGCGCGGAGTCAATATCAGGGGCATGACCGACTACAATGTCGAAATCTATTGCGGCACTGAAGTAATCGGTGAACTCGATCCCATCGGCGCCCGGGGCACCTTGTACAAGGACGCGATCTACCAGCACCTGGGCCGCAAGTACATGTCCATGGAACTTGACCTTGACAAGAAACTGTGCAGGGTGGACCCGGTAGATGTTGACTATTATACCGAGGCCGTCTGGGAAGGGAGGGTTGACCTCATAGAATCGGAAGAAATACACCTGTTCAACAGCTCCCGCATTGAATTCGGCATCATACGGGTTAACAAACAGCCCAAGCTCTACAAGAAAATCCGCGAGCGGACCTACGAAAACATAGGGTATGGTCCGATCACGCTACCGGCATTTGAATATGAAACGACCGGTTTCAACATAGTTGCGCCCCAGGAATGGATCGGAACTCTCGAGAGCAAGAACAAGCATTTCACCAGCGCCGCCTATTACGGCCTCAGCTATATCATCAGGCACGCCTCCACGATTTTCTGCATGTCAGACATCAAGGACATTCACACAGATATATCGCTGTATGAGGCGGAGCATGGGTCATGGAGGAGCGCCCTGTACCTTTATGACACAATCGAGGGCGGCGTCGGTTATGCAGAAAAAATATTTGAAAGGATCGAGGATGTTCTGCGTTTCTGCAGGGAAATCCTTGATAGCTGCGAATGCTCTGTCGGCTGTCCCTCCTGTGTACCGCCTCTCCCACCCGGCGTGGACAGCAGTGAGCTCGAGGAATTTCTCGTTGAATCGAATGCCGCCGTGGAGTGCACCCGGAGCCTCCTCGAAGCCCTTCTCGAGAAATCTGTCCGCATTCCTGAGATCAGCGTCATCCGGAAGCCGTTATCGGTCCGCCAGGCGCCGCCCGAGGATATCGAGAAAAAGCGCGTCAGCCAGAAGCTCAACAGGGCCGCCAGGATTTTACGCGACAAGCGGGAGCGCCTCCATTGATACGGGGCTGTTTCAGACATGTACCGGGGATCGGTCCCAGGACCGAACTTGTATTGAATGAATCAGGCATTGTTAACTGGGATGACTGCATCGCCAAGCAGGATTTGATCCCCTTTAATGGCATACGCCGCAAGAAGCTGATCGATAACATCAGGAAAAGCATCGGTTTCCTTGAATCCGGTGATATCGGATTTTTCACCGCATCATTTCCCACGTCGGAACAATGGCGCATCCTGGCCGAATATCTGCATTCCGCCACTTTTATCGACGTGGAAACGACGGGTCTGTCCTGGAACTATTGTCACGCATCGGTTATATCCGCTTTTCACCGCGGGAACGTTCATTCATTTGTCCATGGGGAGAACCTGGACGATTTCCTTTCCCTGGCTGACGAATCAGAGCTGCTGGTCACCTTCAACGGCAACTGCTTTGATATTCCTTTCATCGAGCGGACGTTCAACATCCTGTCGCTTGGCTGCCCCCATGTCGACCTGCGCTGGATCGCCTGGCATCGCGGATACCGTGGGGGTTTGAAATCAATCGAAAAGCAGTTGGACATACGCCGGCCTCCACAGATCGAAGGCATAGACGGCTTTGAAGCTGTCGACCTGTATTACCGCTGGCAGCAGGGAGATCTGTCTTCGCGGGAACTTCTTATACGCTACTGTGAAGCCGACGTTCTGGCCACATACCTTGTCGCAGAGCGTATCCTGGAAAGTATCGGCTGCGAGATAAGACTGACGCCTCCCGAATCGGCCTTCCGGTTGATCGGCTATTAATAGTGTCACAGGGGCACTATTTCCATGAAGCCTTCCACATTGACGAGGACGTTCCGCACATGCTCCTCCTGGCCGGACTCAACACGCAAACAGACGCCGCAATCGGAGCTTATCTGCCGCGGCACTGGTATGAGTTTATGCGGAATACCTTTTTCCCTCAATATTTTTTCGGCCCACATGGTCTGGTTTACCGATTTAAACAAAACCACGCGGTAGGAATTCTGAAGTATCATATATTAATTACTTATGATGCTGTTAACATCAATTCCTTGATTTCGTACATGTTCGAGACATGACCGGCCCGGAGCCTGTCTTTTAATTTAAAATAATCAAGGCATGTCCCGCAGGCCAGTATTCTAAGTCCCCTTTTTTCAAGTAGCCTTATATCCTCAAGAACTTCCGAACCATCAACAAGCAATTTTACCCCGCTGTTAAATAAAATAATGGCATCAGGCGCAGGTACTGTTTCAGCAATTGTATGGAAAAAGCTTTTCATTAGAATGACGGCGAGGGCATTGTCACCCCGGCCCATGACTTCCTGCGAAATTACGAGTACCCGTTCATCACGGGACGCGTGGTTTCGTATTCCCTCATGATTATTTTCTAAATCAGTCTCTATAGCCATCTTCTTTTCCAGCACTATATAGATGCCGTCTGATTTCATCTCGCACGACACAGAGCGCTCCTTGCTTTTTGCGAGACGCTTAATGTTTTCAAGGGCCGTTTGATTATCAACGATGACGATGATACTGTCATTGGTTTCAAGGGCTTTTGAAGCGTTGATAACCGGCTGTGGGCAGGCAAGGCCGTGGGCATCTACTCTGTCAAGCATGTTAGTTTCTCCAATTTATAATAAAACAGTTTATTACATTTATGCAGCAGTATATGCCTTGTCAATTTTTATAAATATAAATACTAATTATTTAATATACAATATGACCAGCCATCAGATATACTAAATTTATGTTGACTATATATGTTTGTATAGTATAGTGTTGCACATGGAGCATAGGAAAATAATACATGTCGACATGGATGCTTTTTATGCTTCCGTTGAACAGAGAAACAATCCCTCGCTCAAAGGCAAGCCGGTCATTGTCGGCGGCAATCCCGGGAGCAGGGGCGTTGTCGCGGCATGTTCCTATGAAGCCCGCAAATACGGTATCCATTCCGCCATGGCTTCAAGCATTGCATATCGTCTCTGTCCCCATGCCATTTTTATCCATGGCAATTTTGACGAGTACCACGCCGTTTCAGAGCAGATCCATGAAATTTTCCATGATTACACCGACCTGGTGGAGCCGATGTCCCTGGACGAGGCATACTTGGATGTCACGGAGAACAAGATCGGTGGGCCATACGCAACGCGCATCGCCACGGAAATAAGAAACAGGATATTCCAGAGGACTCGGTTGACCGCTTCAGCCGGGGTATCGTACTGCAAGTTCCTCGCCAAGGTGGCCTCTGACTACAACAAGCCTGACGGGCTGACCGTTATAACTCCTGAACAAGCCGACGGTTTCATTGACCGGCTTCCGATCGGAAAATTTTACGGCATAGGCAGGGTCACCGAAAAAAGAATGGTCCAACTGGGCATACAAACCGGGCATGACCTGAAAAAGTTATCGCTTGACGACCTGGTGAGTCTTTTCGGTAAAACCGGCGAGTACTATTACGATATCGCCCATGGCATAGACGAACGCCCGGTCGAAACAGATTATGTGCGCAAATCAATCGGCAAGGAAGAAACCTTCGAAAGGGATATTGATGATGTCGGTGAAATGGGGAGGATACTGAAAACGATTGCCGGCAGGGTCGCCCTCGCCCTGGGGCATCATGAAACCAGCGGACGGACGATAACACTTAAAGTCAAATTCGCGGATTTTACCAGTGTCAGCAGAAGCATTACCCTGGATGATGCCATCAACAACACCGACATGATTCACATGCATGCCGTGACACTCCTGGGCAGGACCGAAGCGGGGATCAAAAAAGTCAGGCTCCTGGGCATATCACTGTCAAACCTTGACGCGGCGGAAACAGGAGACGCGGAGCGTCAGCTCATGCTGCCATTCGCGATGTAGCGGTTTCCAGAGACTGCGCGAGCACTGATCAGAACTCGAGGGTCTTGACTGCCCGCGGAAAAGGGATGACATCCCTGATGTTCTGCATGCCCGTCACGAACTGGATCACCCGTTCAAATCCGAGGCCGAAGCCGGCGTGGGGGACCGTGCCGAAACGGCGCAAATCAAGATACCACCAGTAATCGTCCGGGTCCAGGCCGCATTCGACGATCCGGTTTTTGAGCTTGGTCAAATCCGCTTCACGCTCGCTGCCCCCGACAATCTCGCCGAGACGCGGCACCAGTATATCCATGGCCCGCACGGTCCTGTTGTCGTCGTTTATCTTCATGTAAAAGGCTTTAATCTGCTTCGGGTAGTCCGTTATGATTACCGGGAGCCTGTACACCTGCTCGGTGAGGAACTTTTCATGCTCGCTCTGGAGATCGATGCCCCATTCAACGGGGAACTCAAAATCTGCCCTGGCATCGACCAGGCTTTCGACAGCCTCGGTATAGGTTATCCGCTTGAACCGGCTTTTGATGATGTGCTGCAGGTTGTCTATCAGCCCCTTGCTTATCCTCGTGTTGAAGAAATCCATGTCATCAGGGCATGCGTCAAGAACATACTGGAAGATGTATTTCAGGAACTCCTCGGCAATGTCCATGTTGCCGTGTATATCGCAAAAGGCCATTTCAGGTTCAATCATCCAGAATTCGGCAAGGTGACGCGAGGTGTTTGAATTTTCAGCCCTGAAGGTAGGGCCGAAGGTGTATATATTCTTCAACGCGCAGGCATACGTCTCTCCTTCAAGTTGGCCGCTGACGGTTAGGGCCGCTTTTTTACCGAAAAAATCCTGGGAAAAATCAATATTCCCGTCTTTAAGAGGGATATTATCAAGGGGCAGGGTGGTGACCTGGAACATTTCCCCGGCGCCCTCGCAGTCGCTGCCGGTGATTATCGGTGTGTGGACGTATACAAAGCCCCGCTCCTGGAAAAAGGTGTGTACCGCGAAACTCATTGCGCTCCTGACCCTGGCCACGGCGCCGAAGGAATTTGACCGCGGCCGCAGGTGGGCTATCTCTCGAAGGAATTCGAAGGTATGGTGCTTTTTCTGGAGGGCGTATTCTTCCGGCGAGGCTGTCCCGAGTATGGTTATTTCACCGGCGACGACCTCAACGGCCTGCCCTTTACCGGGCGATTCTATCAGTTTCCCCTTTATGGTTACGCTTGATCCCGTGGTTAGTTCCCGTGTTATTGACTGGTAATCGGGGAAGGTATCTGCAATGACAACCTGCAGGTTCTTCAGGGTCGATCCATCATTGATCTCAAGGAAGGTGACGCCCTTGGAATCACGTTTAGTCCTGATCCATCCTTCCACCGTAATGAGTTCGCCGTTTCCCGGCATTGTCAGTATCTGCTTGATACCAGGTTTCATTGTTATCCCTCACTATGTCTGACGGTTTTCGTGACGGCGCCGCTCACGTTCCTTGTTGCTGATGACGCCGTCCCGCTCCGCCCTCTCCAGGCCGTGCCCGGATGGAATCAGAATAGATATAATGGATGTGAGTCCGGATTTTTCCCGAAAAAGGTTATATCGTCGATCTTCTTGATCTTTTCCCCGCGCAGTATCGCGTAGAGCGTCCTCTCGACGCCTATTCCGCCGCCCATCGTTTCGGGGAACAGGGGTTTGCCGTCGGCATCCTTCATGGACGCGAAATAGAGGAATGGGCCGTAGCCGCCCAGTTCGTTGATGTTCTCAATGTTCCCGTCTTTAATAATGGGGCGGGCCGGGAGGACCTTGTTGTCGCATATGCGCTCAATGATCGGCTCGAACAGCCATTCGCGGATGGCGCCGGAAAGTATCTCCTTCGCCGATGAATGTTTGCCTGTATTCGCGTCTATGCTCTTCGCGCAAATATCATAATTGAATATGTTCGATGAGGATATTTTCTCCATGTCGACTTTCTTTTCATGGGGCAGCAGGTATGGATACACGAGGTCGTAATTCTCGCGCAGGAGACCGGTAATCCAGAAAAATTGCGATGCGGTTTCCTCGCCGACCTTTTCCTCGAAAACGCGGGGCCCATATTTCCTGACACAGTCGTCTTTGGGGTATGCCGGGAACGGCGACTTCGGCACTTCAAGAACGACACCGAGCTTTTTGAGGCTGTCGGCGTTCTTTTTGTTTATCTCCTCGCACCCGGCAATGATCATTTTTTCGAAGAAATTCATGATCTTCTTCATGTCTTCATTCAGTATTTCGGTAACTTTCTTCGAGTTGTAGTAGTAATCGTCAAGCGTGAGGCCCCTGTTGCGACGGAGCTCAACGTCCAGCTGTGAAAAATCCGCCAGATACCTCCCTCTCTGCAGACGCATCGGGCTCTCGATTTCCAGGCGTATATTGGGCGAGTCCACGAAGATGCCCCTGATATTCGGATTTGAACAGGCAAGGAACTTGCTGTAAATCATGCTGTGCGTCGTCAGGTAGGTGTGCCCCTTGTAGGGTATGGAGGGCGTGTGCTCGATGTCATGTGCCAGGGGATCGGTAATTATGCTCAGCATGACCCTTTCAATGTTGAAAAGCCCCTCGCTGATCATGAACTGGGTCGCGGCATTGATGAAACTGGTGCGTATGGCTGAAGCATGGTAAAGCTCGTCGGACATCCATTTGTTAAGGTAATGTTCGCGGATGTAGTCTTCCATGGTCGATCCGCTTTCATTGATCGCCGATTGGAACCTGTACAGGCTTTCTCCTATCTTCTTGATATTGTCTTCCATGCGCGTATCCTGTTCAAAATAATTTATCAATCGTTTCCAATATTGTCAAAAGCAAATTGAGATCATATCAGTTCATTGTCAAATATTATTTTGGATATATCGCTGTTACCGGAATCCCGGTGGGCCGGTAATCCCTGCCGCCCGATCCATCAAGAATTTTCACCCGGTTCATGATTAATGCGCCGGTTCGCCGACGTCGTCGATCTGGCCAGATGCCGTATCGCGAAATATCATGGCTGGATAGTGCGCGTGTTGCCGGAGATCATGACAACCCGATTTTTTTATAAATAAAATCGATGTTTTTCAGGTAACGCTGAAGATCAAAAATCGACTTGAGTTCATCTTCAGTAATTCTGCCGGAGACCGCCGCGTTTTTTCTGCAAAGTTCAAGGAGGCTTCCTTCGCGTGCCCAGACCCTCATGGCCATGTCCTGAACTATTTTATATGATTCTTCGCGCGAGAGGCCTTTTTCCACCAGGGCAAGGAGCAGGCTCTGGGAGTAGAAGAGGCCGCCGGTCCTGTTAATGTTATCCAGCATGTTTTCCGGGTAGACATGCAGATTTTCCATTACGAAATTCATGCGGTGGACAAGGTAATCGAGGGCAATCGTTGAATCGGGGAATATGATGCGCTCGGCGGATGAATGGGATATATCCCGCTCGTGCCACAGGGTCATGTCGTCAAGGGCGACGTTCATGTTCGCCTTGATGACCCGCGAGATGCCGGTTACCCGCTCGCAGAGTATCGGGTTGCGCTTGTGGGGCATGGCAGAAGAGCCCTTCTGGCCTTTCTGGAACGGCTCCTCGACTTCTCGTACTTCCGTCCGCTGGAGGTGCCGGATTTCAGTGGCAAGCTTGTCAAGGGTCCCGGCACAGATTGCCAGGGCGGCCATGTACTCGGCATGGCGGTCGCGCTGGATGACCTGCGTTGATATCGGGTCAGGCTTGAGGCCCAGGAGGTCGCAGACACGCTTCTCGATATCGGGGGAGATATTGCTGAAGGTGCCGACCGCGCCGGAAAACTTGCCGTATGACACCGCGTCAACAGCCTTTAAGATACGGTCCCTGTTGCGCCTGAATTCTTCGTAATAGAGGGCCATTTTCACGCCGAAGGTCGTTGGTTCGGCATGCACCCCGTGGGACCTGCCCATGCAGGGGGTGTCCCGGTACTTGAGGGCAAGAACCTTCAATATATCTATGAGACGGTCCAGACCCGCGATGATAATCTCTCCGGACTGCCTGAGCTGTATCGACAGGGCCGTGTCGACTATATCGCTGGATGTGAGGCCGTAATGTATGAAGCGGCTGGAAGGGCCGACGTTTTCACCGACCGCCGTGAGAAAAGCTATGACGTCATGATGCACCTGGTTTTCTATTTCAAGGATGCGGTCCACATTGAAAGAAGCCTTTTCCTTGATCGTGTTAAGATCGGCTTGCGGCACGATCCCGTCCTGGGCCTGGACCTCACAGACGGCCAATTCAATGTCCAGCCAGATCCTGAACTTGTTTTCGAGATCCCAAATCCGGGAAATCTCTTTTCTCGAGTAACGGTCTATCATAACGCCTCACAGATTAATCAGACATAGTGGTCTTCGATATACAGGAGCGTTCGTATATGTCAATTAATTATTACAATTTAACCAAGTGCGCCGGCATGTACAGCCTTTCGCAGTTTGCGCAGAGGCGGTTCACAACCCTGTTGGTGATGAACTCGTCCCTGAGCCGCCTCAAAGGTTCCCCGGTCCATATTTCAGCCAGCGTCATTGTTCGCAACGAACCGAGGACGTACTTCTTATCATAGTCGAAACAGCACGGAACCACGTCGCCATCCCAGGTGATGGTCATCCTTTCAAATGGCCAGGAGCATCGCACCCTGGACCGGTCGACTGTGCTACCGACTGACGCGTATTGACTGACATCGGCTGCGCTTCCGTCCCAGGTGGTGAAGCTTTTCGCCAGGAACCGGTCTATGCCGGGCGTCGCTTCCCAGCGGTTCCTCGCCGTATCGATGCTTGCGCGATTCATTTCGAAATCAACCATTGAAAGGATAACCGTAATTGGACAACCCCTGCCGATTTTAATTTTAAGAAACTTCTGCAACCGCTCCCGGGACAGTTCGTACGCGTCAGGGATCCCCCGTATGCGCCGGAATGATTCATCATCATGTCCGTCCAGCGATATATACAGTACCGAAAGCTCTGACATAACGAGGTCTTCGATGATTTCATCCGTGAGCATGATCGGGTTTATCGATAGGCCGGTCCTTATTCCATGGCCGGAGGCATAGGCGATGCATCTTCCGAAATCCCTGTGCATCAGGCTTTCACCAAAATGGTGGAGCCATACTATTTCACCCTCCGGCGGGGGAGGCAAAAGGGATATCTCGTCTATCGCTTTCTCGAAAAGATCCAGTTCCATATATCCCCGGTCCCGCGTCATATTATTGGTCCGGGGGCACATTATGCACTTCATGGGGCAATAGTTTGTCAGTTCGATATTGAATATTGAGAAGGACTTATTCATGATATATCGATCGATGAGACATCATCTCCTGTCAATGTTAAATTTTCCGCACCGTCATTTTCAACAAGCGATTGAAGCTTTCACTGCAATTAATATTTCATGATAAGTATTGCTTCAACAATCACAATTAAAAAATAATTGTCATCAACAAATAATGTTATTGCGCAAATAAACATCATTTTCATTTATTTAATATGACTGTGTAATTATTTTGTTATGTCCGCTGCAATTGACGTTGATGCAAGCAGTGATCTTATCGATTTCAGCGGTGCGGTTCCTTCATTTTCAATCGAAATGGACAGTATTGTGCTAACATCATTAATCGGCGGTATCGGCCTCTTCATCCTCGGCATGATACTCATGACCGAAGGTATGAAATCGCTGGCCGGCGATACGCTCAGGCGCGCCCTCAGTAAATTAACCGGCGGAACGTTTTCTTCCATTACATCCGGAGCTTTTATCACCGCCCTGCTGCAGTCTTCCCATGCGACGATTATAACGACCATCGGCTTTGTGAGCGCGGGACTCATCACCTTCCGGCAGTCGCTGGGCGTCATTCTCGGCGCCCATCTCGGCACGACCAGCACCGGCTGGATCGTCTCCCTCCTCGGGATGAAGCTCAAACTCGGCGCCGTGGCGCTCCCCATTGTCGGCGTCGGCGCCATCCTCAGGCTCTTGGGGAAGGACCGCATCGCAAGCTCCGGGCTGGTGATTGCCGGTTTCGGCCTGATATTTTTCGGCATCGACGTTCTCCAGACCGGCATGAAAACCATGTCGGTGCACCTTGACCTGAGCGATTTTGCCGGCACGGGCATACTGAACAGGCTTCTCCTGGTCGGCGTGGGCATCCTCATGACCGTGATCATGCAGGCGTCGAGCGCGGCGGTCGCCACAACCATGGCCGCCCTCAGCACCGGCACCATTGACCTGGCCCAGGGTGCGGCACTGGTTATTGGCCAGAACATAGGCACGACCTTAACTGCCGCTTTCGCCGCCTTCGGAGCCACGCCTTCAGCAAAAAGGACTGCCGTGGCGCATATCATGTTCAATGTAATAACCGGCATCGTTGCCTTTGTAATTCTCCCATTTTTTATTAATTTCATCCAGTATATCGTCCATACTTGCGGCGTTATGGATAACACCATAACTCTTGCCGGGTTTCACAGCGCCTTCAACCTTCTGGGCATATGCATAATCCTGCCGTTCCTGGACGTGTTTTCCAGATTCCTGGCATGGATTATCCCGGACCGCGGTCCGTACCTTACACGATACCTTGACAATTCAATCAGGAACGTGCCCACCGTAGCCATTGAAACCGTGAGAAGGACCATCATAGACATAACCATTGCGTCCATTGACGTGGTCAGGGTAATGATCGAAAGCGAGACGATATCGCCGGTCATAAAAAGCCGCCTCAGGGACGTCGGAAAGGCCCTGAACGAAACGCGGCGCTTCCTCGGCCAGATCAAAACAATCAAGGGCGCTTCCACGGTTTACAGCAACAGGCTGATGGCCGTCATGCACGCACTCGACCACGTGGACCAGCTTATCATTGCCTGCTGGGAATTTGAAAAGCTGTCTACCATGCATAACGACATGCATCTCAACCATCTCGCGGTTACCCTGTCTGAAAACGTCGGGCCGGTCCTCATTATGCTCGAAGGGCTCAAAAAAAAGGAGTCAGTCGACGAAATGGAAAAAACATCCCAATATATGAAGGAACTGCGCGAAAAACAGCGCGAGGAAATAATGGTCAGGACCGCCTCCGGAGAACTAGATGCGGACACGGCAATGAAGCAGATCGAAGCGATCCGGTGGCTCGACAGGGTAACATACCGGATATTCCGCGCCCTTTTTTATCTCGGCCATTACGCGGAAAACGGGAGCGCCATCGATCATGGCGACAAGAACGATATGCGCCAGCCGAGAACGTGATGATTCGCCGGTACTTCAGCGCCGATTTCCAATAATCAGGGGACACGACGCACGATCAGAACAGGGAGACACGATGAACCAGGACCAGATCAAAGAGAAACTTCTCCAGTTGGACAGCAAGGTGGAGGATTTTTCTGTCATACTTTCCGGCAAGGCAAGCAAGAAGGTCGACGGGCTGTATTACCCGGACAGCAGGGAGATAATCATACACAACAAGAACTTCACCGATGAAAACCAGCTTATCTACACCGCGATCCACGAATTCGCCCATCATATCCACCACACAAAGTCGGCCGTTCCCGTATCGTCCCGGGCCCACACGAACCGGTTCTGGGACATTTTCCACAGGCTGCTGTTCCTGGCTGAGGAGAAGGGGCTCTACCTCAATGTGTTCAAGCAGGACACCCGTTTCATCGAGCTTACCGGAAAGATCAAATCGAAGTACCTTGCCGCCAACGGCACCCTCATGAAGGAACTGGGGGGCCTCCTCGAGCAGGCGCACGCCCTCTGCGACGAATTGAACCTGTGCTATGACGATTACGTTGACCGTGAGCTCCTCCTGCATCGGACCACGGCGCGTCTTTTGATGAAGATCAGCGCCATGAACATCAACCCGAAGATAGGCTACGAGAACATGAAAACCGTCGCTACTATCCGGGACGAGGCGGCCCGTGAGCGGGCGGAAGCCGCCTTTGAAGAAGGGAAAACCCCCGACATGGTCAAGGCTGAATTTTCCCCCCGGAACAAATCCGACAATGCCCTTTCATCGTTGATGGAAGAGCGCGACAGGATCGAGCGTTCCATTGACGCCCTGACGAAAAAACTCGCTAAAATCGAAAGAAGAATAAGTGAAATGAAATATGAAGCGCCGCCGCGGAGCAAAAAATGACCAAGACAGCACGGGACGCCAAAACGATTGAGAAAATCAAGGAATCGATCATAGCCAAAGCCGTTGAAATCATCAACGCCGAAGGGTTCAATCGCATGACCATGAGGAAGATCGCCTCCAAAAACAGTATGTCGGCGACAAACCTCTATAACTATTTTTCCAGCAAGGACGAGATATACATCAACATCCTGATCCGCGGCTTCAAACTGCTGTATGAGCAGCTGAAATCGGTGTACGATGAAAAAGACGAGCCCCTTGCGCGGGGCAGGAAATTCATCATGGCCTATCTCACCTTCGGCATCCAGAATTACCATTATTATGAGATCATGTTTTCGCCGGTCCTGCCCAAATACAATGATTACGTCGGCACCCCCCTCGAGGAACTGGCGGGAATCGAAATGGATTATTCAAAAAAAATAATCGAGCTTGCGGTTTCCGCTGTCGGCGACGTCCTGAAAAAACAGAAACGCGTCAATGCGGCTGAAACGGAACGTCGTATGATTGAAATCTGGAGCATGCTTCATGGCATGATATCTCTATATAACAGCAGGATGATAGACTATGTCATCGTAAAACCGGTTGATACGTATGAAATGATTGTCGATGATCTGCTGGGATATATCAAATCCTGATACCAAAATTATTTTGTAAAAAACGCTTGACTTTTGCTTAACAATTGTTAATTTTAACATATGTTCTTATTTTACGAGGTAATAAGATGGCAAAAGTTATAGTATTAGGCGGTGCCGGCGCCGTCGGCTCTATCGCAGTGAGGACACTGGCCCTTCATCAGGAATTTTCAGAAGTTGTTATCGGTGATTTCAACAAAAAAAAATCGGAAGAATTACGGTCGCAAATCGGCTCTTCAAAAGTGTCCTATACCCATTTTGACGCCCATGACACGGAAAGCATACACAGGGCGATAGCCGGATGCGACGTCGTCTTAAACTGCGTCGGACCATTCTACAGCACGGTGAAACCTATCCTTGCCGCCGCCATTGAAGACAGAATACACTACGTCGACGTCTGTGATGACGTGGATGTGACCCTGGAAATTCTCCAAATGGATGGAAAAGCCAAGAAAGCCGGTGTCACGGCCCTTATCGGCATGGGCAATTCACCGGGCGTGACCAACATCATCGCGAAGCTGGCGGCAACCGATCTTCTCGATGAAACTGATTCAATCGACATCTTCCACGCCCACGGCGGCGAAAAGGTAGAGGGAGAAGGCGTCATCGGCCACCGCTTCCATTGCATGTCCATAGACATCCCCATGTTTCTGGACGGCGAGATGAAGCATGTTAAATACTTCGAACGGGACGGGATTGCCCTCAGGGAAACCTTCGAATTTCCCGTCCTCGGCAAGGTTCCCCTGTATCCCTACCCCCACCCGGAACAGGTGACGATACCCAACTACATCAAGACCAGGCGTGTCACCAACAAGGGCTCCGTCATTCCCAATGAGTATTACGAACTCACCAGGGACCTGTGCGGTCTCGGCTTCAGCAGCCGGGAACCGCTGGAGGTCAACGGCCAGCAGGTAACTCCCTATGACTTCGCCGTGGCCTATATTCTCCGCGAGCGCGAGCGCATTCTCAAGAAATTGAACTTCGGCGCCCAGCGCGGATGCTGTACGGTGGTCGTCAAGGGAAAGAAAGGCGGGGAGTACAAGGAACTCCGTTTCCACATGGCGTCAAAGAGCCAGGCCCTCGGCGAAGGCACCGGCATCCCGGCCGCCATGGGCGCCATTCTTATGCACCGCGGCAAGGTGGAAGGGAAGGGGGTCATGCCGCCCGAGGCCTGCATGGATCCACACGACCTCCTGGCCCTCATGCCCGAGGTCATGGACCTCGACAGGAAGACCGAGGGCGGAGAATCCTTCGGCGGATTTATAATTGAAAGCCTTGACAGGAACGGCAACGTCTCAAAAATGAACATGTAAATGGCATGGCAACCGGGGGTAAAAAAGAAAGATATGTTCTCGCCGTTGACCACGGCACGTCAGGGTGCAAGGTGGCGCTGTCAACCATGCACGGCCGCATCCTTGATTTTGAAAGCGAATCGACGCCGATGTACCTGCTCCCCACAGGCGGCGCGGAGCAGTCTCCCGGGGAGTGGTGGACCGCCTTCAAGGCATCGGCCAGGCGTCTGATAGGGCGCCACAGGGACAAGGCGGGACGCATTGCCGCCATATGCGTTTCGAGCACTTTTTCGAGCACCGTTGCCGTAGACCGCAACGGCAACCACCTTATGAATTCCATAACCTGGATGGATTCCCGCGGCGCCCCGTATGTCCGCCGAGTGGCCTGCGGGTTCCCCTCCATCGGGGGGTACGGTCTCTACAAGGCACTGCGCTGGACCAGCGTCACCGGCGGAGGTCCTTCGCTGTCTGGCAAAGATGACATCGCCCATGTTCTCCTCACCAAGCATGAATATCCGTGGATATACGAGAAGACGTACAAATTCCTGGGGAGCAAGGATTATTTCAACCTGAAGCTTACCGGCGAGTATGCCGCCACCCATGATTCCATAATGCTCTTCTGGGTGACCGATACCCGTGATATCAATGACATCAGGTATTCAAAGCCGCTGATAAAGGCTTTCGGTGTCGACCCAGAAAAGCTTCCCCCGCTGGTCAAATCGATCGATGTAATCGGCACCGTTGTTCCGGATGTAGCCCGTGAACTGGGACTGCCAGGCGGCGTGCGCGTCATCGGAGGATCGCCCGACCACCAGTCGGCCCTTGTAGGATCAGGTGCGGTCAGGGATTTCGCCGGCCACCTGTACATCGGCACCTCCTCGTGGATCGAATGCGCCGTTCCTTTCAAAAAAACCGACATGTTCCACAGCATCGCGTCGCTGCCGTCCGCGATCCCGGGCCGCTACCAGTGCATCAACGAGCAGGACATAGCGGGGGGAGCCCTGACATTTCTCCTCAACAACATCATTTTCCACAAAAGCCATTTTTACCGGGCCAAAAGGCCGCGGAACCCCTACGAGCGACTTGACCAGACGGTGAAGGGGGTACCGGCCGGAAGCAATGGGCTTATCTTCGCGCCCTGGCTGAACGGGGAAAGGACGCCCGTGGACAGCACATCACTCCGGGGCGTGCTCTTCAACCTTTCCATGACCACCAACACGGACGACATTATCCGTTCCGTCCTCGAAGGCGTGGCGTTCAACACCAGGTGGAGCATGAAGTACACGGAGCGTTTCATCGGCCGGGACTTCGGCACGATCAATATCATCGGCGGCGGAGCGCAATCCGACGAATGGTGCCGCATTTTTGCCGATGTACTCGGCCGCTGCATCCGCAGGGTGCGCGATCCGATCCAGGCGAACGCTCGCGGCGCCGCCCTCATAGCGTCCGTCGGCCTGGGCCACATATGTTTTGACGATATACCGGAACTTGTGGAATGCGATGCAGCCTTCGAGCCATCGGGGAAAAACGCATGCGCCTATGAGACCCTTTTCGCCGAATTTCTGAACATTTACAAAAAGAACAGAGGTATTTTCGACAGGCTCAACAGGCAGGGATGAACGGTCAGGCGAACCGTTCCGAAAACACGAAGGACTTAGACTTGAGCTCCATGTGATAGTAGTTTTCCATGAAGAGCGATATGGCAAAGAGCAGGTCCAGCACATCCTTCTCGTCATAAGCCGCGCAATCGATGTTTCCGAATTTTTCGTTCATGCACTTCTGGATGAATTCTCTCATTGCGCCGGGGAGGAGTGAGCTTTTCTGCCACGGACCTGACGGATTGTCCCCCAGGCATGCTCCGCAGACCGGCCGAAGGTCCGCCACATCCATGGTGAAATTTGAAAACTGGCGTCTGCCGCATAGTTTGCAGATTTCGGCATCAGAAAGGACGCCGTGCTTGCCAAGAAGGCGCAGGACCAGGAACGTGGCGAGATGCGCCGGGCAATCGGTCCTCGAAAGGACTTCAATGCCGGCCATAAGCAGGTTGAATATCGAACTGTCTGAAATATCGTAGCCGCACGTTTTATCAACCGATTCCAGTATGAAATACAGGTTCGTTATCTTCTTCAGATCGCCGTTGATGGATGCGTAGTATTTTTCAACGGTCACGTCATTGACGATAAAGGATTCCCGTTCGTCACGGTGATAGTAGAGCAGGGTGGAAACGGCCCCGGGTTCCGTGGCCGCCATTGAGCGCTTCCGGCTTTTCTTCAACCCCTTGAATATGAACTTTCTTTTCCCGAAATCCCTGGTGTAAATAGTGCACACGACATCGGCCTCGCCCGATACCCGGGACGAAAGGGCGATGCCGGTTGTCCTGAGGATTTCCATCTTGCCTATTTTGACTTGTTTATGGTGACGATGATGCGGTTTATTACGGTCCCGTTTATTTCTTTTATTGTAAAAATAATGTTCCCGTCCCGTATGGACTCGCCTTTCTCGGGGATCTTTCCGAAAAGGTCGAAGACATATCCGCCGACGGTGTCGAAGCCGTCCTGGGTCAGCGCCAGTCCCAGTTTTTCGTTGAAATCGGCAATCGGCATCCGGGAATCGATCTCGTAGGTGTTCTTTCCGGTTTTTTCGATTTCGGGAAGCTCGACGCTGTCGAACTCGTCATTGATTTCGCCGACAATCTCTTCGAGGATGTCTTCCAGCGTCACGATTCCGCTGAATCCGCCGTACTCGTCGACGACAACGGCTATGTGCAGCTTCCTCATTTTGAATTCCACCAGCAGTTCGTCCAGGGTCATGGTTTCCGGAACGAAAAAAGGCTCATGGATTACCCTCTTCAGCTGGAATTTTTTCCGCGATGTCTCAATGAGGAGCCGGAGAAGGTCCTTCACGTAGAGTATGCCGACAATGTTATCGATCGTTTCCTTGTAAACCGGGACACGCGAATGGCCGGCTTTGCACATGGTCTTCACCAGGGGCTTCAGGTCGGTTTCGGAATCAACGGCGAAAACGTCTACGCGGGGTATCATGATGTCCCGGGCATTGAGTACGGGGAGTTTGATGATTCCCCGTATCATTTCTTTTCGCTGGAGGTCAAGGCTTTCATAATCGCATGATTCCAGGACATCATTGTTGCTTTTTTTGAATGATTTTTTAAGACGATTGATGAATGTGGTCTTTTTTACGGGGTTATTGTCTGCGCCAGAACTGTCGGATATCATTCTGTTTTATATAAAACCTTCCTGTTTAATTCTTATTTCAAAAACAGTTGAAATAGTTTTTTGTCAACAGTATTTTTCTGGATTATTTATGACATTTGTCTTTCCTGTAATATTAAAATTTTTGTTTACATTTACAGGTTCAATCATTACCGGGTTATATTAATGAAAATTGGACGTGTGCCTTTTAATTTATCTGGACGCAATCACTTGATGCCTTGACAGCAAGGAATATCGATAATGAAAAAATTTTTTTCGCCCAAACCTGTGATCATCACTACCGGCGGCGGCGGTCCCGGCCTTTTTCATGACACCATACGTAACATGAAAAACGCACTCTCCCTTGGTTCCGATGCAATTCGGACAAATGTCTCAATAACAAAAGACAACAAAATCGTGCTTTTTTCAAACGCTGTCTTTCAAAACAGGGACTTGGCCGCCCGGGGCATCGGTTCTTATACCCGCGATGGTCTCAGGGAATTATTCCGCACCGAAGCCGGCAGCGATGCGCTCGATGACATCAAGGGGCTGTTCCCTGAGATGGAAGAAACATTGTCAGCGCTGAACAATTGCCGGTTCAATCTCAATCTATCCGAAAAGGACCCAAAACTCATCCAGCAGTATTGCGACATCATCAGAAACCTGGACGCGGGGGACAGGATCCTGACCTCATCCCTCAATGCATATAATCTGAAAAAAGTACGGAATAACTTCGACGGCACGGCCACCGCATTTTCCTTCGGCGGCGTTGTCGCCTTCTATGCCCTCTACCGCTCCGGCATTCTGCACTTCAAGAAGAAGTTCTCCGATGACGCGTTGATAATCCATGAAATGATCGGCGCGTCCTTCCTGGCCAATGCAGGTTTGATAGGGGAAGCACGGGCGAGGGGAATACACGTGTATGTCTTAAATATCATGACAGAAGACCAGGTGAAGCGGCTTTTCGAAGCCGGCGCCGACGGCTTTGTCACCAATTACGCGTCCATGGTCAAACGATCCCTGCCAGCGTCCGGTGAAAAAAATGATAGTTAAGCAGGTCGATCATATATCCTTAATCATCATTGCCGGTGAGGACATACCTGCTGACCGGAAAATTCATCTATCCCGGCCCTGAAATTGTGGCGATGGATCCGTCACAATGCCTGGGTGAAGATACATGCGGCCGCTGTATAACGGCATGTCTTTTCGGTGTCAATACATCAACCGGCGGCATACCGGCCATCAACTATCCCGGCTGCCGCGGATGCGGCCGGTGCGTTCGGACATGCAAAGGCAAAGCCCGTCTGATGACGCGGCGTGTTCCCTATAACCACGAAGACATCGTTCCATCAGAATTGCTCCTGTGATGGCAGTAAACAGGACTACGTCTTCCGGGCCGCGATGAAGGCCCGGGCCGACGTCGCCTCCAGTGCGCCATTATTTTTTTCAAGGTATGTATCAACGAAAAGCTTCCTGAATCCAGGTCTCTCTTCCTCGGGCAGGTATGTCATGAAGGGCACCATGGGGGCTGATTCAAGATAGCCGGAAAGTTCCTCGATGCTTTTGAAAGTATACGTGTAAAGGCATCGTTCCACGGAGACGTGGGTGAAACCGGCCCCGGAAATAAGCGTGATATTCTCCTCCCGTGTCAGGAACTTCCAGGGCCATTGTATCGAGCGATAATAGGGCTGGTATTTTTCCGCTTTCAGCAGTGCAATAATAGCTTCATACAGCGTATTCATTTCCTTGAGGCTGGTCTGGACCATGATACGCCCGCCCGGTTTCAATGACCGGTAGAGGAGCCGATACATTGTATCGAGGTCATGGATCCAGTGAATGGCAGAATTTGAAAATACCGCGTCGAATTCATTGTCAAAATCGATGGCAAGGGCGTCCATGTTGAAAAGCCTGATATTGTCTATGCTCATGCCGAGGGCATTGCGCTGCGCCGCCCCTGTCATTTCAGGTGACGCCTCGATGCCGGTTACAAGGCCGCCCTGGGCCCTCTTCGCCAGTTCAATGGTCAGAAGTCCGTTACCGCAGCCAAGGTCCAGTATCTTTTCATGATCCAAGGGCCTCAACATGCCAATGGCTTTCATCCCGAGCTCAAACTGGAGCGATGAACTTACCTGATATAAGTCGGCGTTCCATCTCAATGATTTGCTTTCCATATGTTTACCAGCAGTTTTAAATTTAACATGATGCGGCAATAAAATTTCAACAATAAAATCGGCTGGCTGATTCTTCTGGTCCGTTGAAAACTATTTTCTTGACATAATTCGGCTTATGCCAATTATTTTGTTTGTTAGATATTTTTAGCTTTCAGGAGTCTGGTAGATGAAAAAAAAGGTTTTGCTGGTGAATCCTCCCTATCCATTGGAGGAATCCCCGTCTCCGCCCTTCGGACTTATGTCCCTCGGAGCATTCCTTCTTAAACAGGACATCGATGTAATAATAGCTGATTATATAGTTAATCCTTATTCACGGGAGCACGCGAGGGAAACCGTTCAACGGTTCAAGCCCGATGTCATCGGCGCGACCGGCGTCACCATGAACATCAACACGGCCCTCGGCATCCTCAGGGATTACAGCGAGGAATCGCCCGGTTCCGCAATCGTCATGGGAGGGCCCCATGCCACTTTTGACGCGGAGAACCTGCTGGCCGACAATCCCCATCTTGATTTTATCGTGCGGGGGGAGGGCGAGCTCACCACTACCGAGCTGTTGCGGAACCTCAACAGCCCGGAAGCGTATGCATCCATCAGGGGCCTGTCATACCGGGAAGACGGGTCCATCCGCCACACCGAGACCCGCGAGTTCATATCAGACATCAACATCCTCCCGTACCCGGCGCGCCACCTGGTTCAGCTGAGCAAGTACAAGGCCCTGGGCCTCCCGATCAACATGATAACGTCCCGGGGCTGTCCCTTCGAGTGCATCTTCTGCGTCGGCTCGAAGATGGTGGGCCGCCGCGTCAGGTACTTCGACACGAAACGTGTCGTGGACGAGTTCCAGATGCTATCGACCATGGGATTCAAGCAGATCAACATCGTTGACGACCTGTTCACGTCCCACAAGAAGCGCTGCGTTGAAATCTGCGAAGAGATTCTCCGGCGCGGGATACGTCACGAGTGGACCGCCTTTGCAAGGGTCGACACCGTCAACCGGGAACTCCTGGAGATCATGAAGAAGGCCGGATGTTCCATGCTCTGCTTCGGCATCGAGAGCGGCGTGCAGGAGATACTGGACCGCGTAAAGAAAAAAACCACGCTGGAAAAAATCGAGAAAGCCCTGGCCCTGTGCCGCGAGGTGGGCATTCTTCCCATGGCTTCGTACATCATGGGTCTTCCCGGGGAGACCCCCGAAACGGTCAAGCAGACCATGGACTTCGCCAAGAGCACCTGCAACAGCTACGGCTTCCATATCCTGGCGCCGTTCCCCGGCACCGAGGTGCGCGACAAAGCCGAAGAGTACGGCATGCGGATCCTGACCAGCGACTGGGACAAATACGACGCGAACCAGTCCGTGTGCGAATCGATTTATCTGCCCCACGAGGAAGTGGACCGCATCGTGAACGAATTCAACGGCGGCATAAACCGCCTTATCGTCGGCATGCTCAACAAGCATGACCGCGGCGAGGCCCTTTCCGAAGAAGATCTCGCCATGGTTAACGGCATCACGTCACTTGACTTTAACTACAAACTGATAAACGGCAAAATGGTTGAACAATTCTCTGATCAGAAAAGAGACGGCGGGATCAACGGCTTCATCGACTATGTCACCGAGCAGTCAGGACTTGAAAAGGAACTTGTTACCCGTGAGGTTGACCGCCTGTTTAAGATGGGGTGTCTTACTCGCAATGATTCAGGTGAGACAACCCGGATAACCTGGTCCTGAAAGCCTGGTTATAAATCACCCGTTGTTTGTATTTACAATTGCAGATGCGCCGTCTCCCAGGCATGCCTCCTCTGATGACAGGAGAATGAAAATGATAAACCCTGCACCGTCGGTCAATTTTAATGTGCAGCTAATTTCGACGGATTGACCTATGGCTGCATCAGTTAATTCTTCCATTGCTCAGGCAATAATAGAATTCTTTTCCAAGGGCGTCACCGCCGGCAAAGACATTGTTTTATTCGCTGAATCAACCCTTGGCATCGGCAATGCCGCCGAACTGGCAAATCTATTGTCCGAACCGGACTCATACGGAGAAGGGTTGGTGGACCTTGTCTTTTCCCCGGAAAATGCTCTCAGAAAGACCATCGAGCCTCATATCCCTTTCCAGGGACTTTCACCTTCAGACATGGATGCCGTCGCCGCAATGGTTGCCTATAATCTTGCAATGATCAATGTCATTTTCGAGGGCACCGGCATTACCTGCGCTGTAACTATGAACCAACTTTTAGTAACCGAATTTACCAGGAAGCTCAACCTGTCTATCAGTCTGCCTTTTCATTCACGGAATGATTTCCCCGAATATCTGTCCGATGAAGCCGTCATCGCTTTGCGGGTCCTTGTCCGCAACAGCCGGTACCGTTCAGCGGCCGAACATGACCGCGTCATCATTTCCCTCCTCAAAGGGTTGGGGCGCCCGACAGGTGGAGACGACATGTCACTGATAGCCGATTGTCTTTCACTCCTTTTAGAGCTATTCAACGGAAGCCAGGCGGCGTGTGAAGGCTACGCGATGCTTTCCGCTGAAAAAATCCGTTGCGAGGACATACTGCAGAAGGCGTCACAATTCGGCGAGTATATCGCCAGGTACAGCATGGAATTTCTCATGGCCAATAAAGTGCAGCCCCCGGCAGCCGATATCGAGGATATCTGGAGGAAAATATACCTTTTGGACCTGATATCAACGTCAGTATACGGCAGACGTGCCGGAGGATCTGCGAACGTGCTCACGCTCCCGTTTGAAGGGAACAGTGAACTTTTTCCTTAATATTGCATGAAAACGAGGCGTTGTTTAACTCAAATCCTGAATCCAAGCATTACGTAATAGTGCAGGGACTGGAAGAACTTGTTGTTGTAGAATAGTATATAATAATCGGTGCCGACATTCAGGCTCATGGCATAGAGGAAATTCACCTCTATGGAAACGCCCGCCTTGGCATAGGGGTCAATGGACTTGACCCTGCCGTTGACAAGGGGTATCCCCAGTGCGTTGCCTCTGGTATAGGTCTGCATCGAATAGGACGCGCCGCCGCCCAGCCGGAAATAGAAGTTGATGGGGACATCAAGCCGTGACTTGATAAAAAGGTTCAGTCCGCCGGCGATGTTGACCAGCCTGGATTTGAACTGGGGCGAGTTCTTTCCGGCGTACATGCAGTATCGACCGTCAAGTTCCAGACCCATGAAACGGGCAAAATTCTTGCTTTTTATGTATTTGGATTCACCGAAATGGAACCCGATGGACCCCATGTAGCCCAGGTAGGTAAGGTTGAAGGCGCTGTCCTTGTACATGCTGTTCCATTGAGGCAACAGCATGTTATACGAAACGCCGCCGTTTATTTTTAGGCCGACGCCTCCGGGATACCTGTTCGTGAAGAATTTCTGCTTCACGCCTTTCCGTATTTCCACGTTTTCCCATTCTGTCCAGAAGCTCACTTTTTCAAATTTATTGATCGCGCCGATGCGTATGCGATAGTTTCCCGGAGGAAGGACAAAATCGATGAAATTGGTCGTAACGGTCCTGTCGAGGACAATGGTGTCCTCAGCGTTTTTCATCTGGACCATATACTTGATGACCCCTTCCACGGCTGCCCACTTGATGCGGATAGCCTTTTCCTTCTTTTCCTTTTCCTGGGCAAGGAGCGTCGAGGATGCGGCAACTATCAGCAGGGCCGTTATGATAATCCGGTAAGGGAAAAAAATATCCGCTCTCCTGTTCATGGGCCGTCACTCTTAATCCGTATCTATAACCTTATTCGAATCAATCTTCAAGTCTTTTTTTATACCCAGCTTAATTTCAAATGGAGCCCTGGCTTCTTCGCTTTTTCGCTTAACCCGGTTGGTCCCCGCTTCAGTTTCAAGGGCCTGCACGGTCCATAGGAACCCTCCCTCATCAAGCCTGTTCAAGGCAGCGAATTTATAGGCCGTGGCCCGTGTTTCGAAGGTCGCGACGGAATGCTGTATCCCGGCCTTTACCTGGTAGAGCCCTATACGGTACAGGTTGGCGTTCCGGACCGGTTTCCAGTAAAAATCAAGGGTGTCCCTCTTCAGCATATCGACCACGCTTCCGGCCCGGGGCCCGATGGCCACCGGCGTGTCGAGGATGCTCAGCACCTCAAACGAGTTCACGTTGCTTGTCATGAGGGTCTCGTTCTTTTCATCGACCATTTTCACGCGGCTGAAATACTGCCCCAGGGCCAGGCCCGGAATGACGGTCGAAAGGTCCGTTGTCGAAACCTCCTTGACGAGGGCATCAAAGTTCCTTGTTTTTGAAACCTGCACGTGGAAGGTCCCGTCGAAATCCGTTTTGGACCAGGAGAAGCCCACGTCAGAGGCGTTCTTCTCCTTCGGCGTCAGGATGATGGCCCGGTCCGACGGTTCTATGAGTTGGAGGGTCCCCGTCGCGCCGACCTTGAAGCTCAAAACCCTGGAGCTGTCGGTCCTGCTGCCGTCGCTCATGACTCCCCGGAGGCCCCAGTAGTAGGTGCCTTCCTTCAATTCTTCGGTAAGACGGAAGGAGTTGTCCCCGCTTGACTTGCTGGCTATCACCCTGGACATGTTCCTGTCCTCGGAAATCGACAGGTCAGTGGTGACGATAGACGGGTCCTTGGTCCAGGTGAAATTGAGGCCCTTCGTTGCGATAGACCGAGGATGTATGGTCTTGTTATTGGCCGGCGACAACGGCTCGGGAGGCTCTATGGCGTCTGTTTTCGTTACCGTGAAGGTAAATACCGGCGATTCGGAATTGACCATTCCCGCGTCCGTATCTGAAATATTGGCGACTTTCCAGTAATAGGTGCTCTGCCCCAGGCTGTTAATGGCTATTTTATTCCCTTCAACCACCGTGTTTACCGCCGGAGCGGACATGTCCTGCCTGCCGGAAACCGTCAGCCGGTACCGCGGCACGGATTCATTTTTAGACCAGATGAAGTTGATCATGGGATTCGCATCGCGGTACCTGATGACCGACCTGTTCGCCGGAGCAATCAGGAACACCGGCTTGTCGTTTACTATCGTGAATTTCCTGATCTCGCTGGATTCTATCTTCTGGGTCGCCCGGTTCACGGCGGTCACGCGCCAGTAATAAACGCCGTCGTCCAGCTTGACCGCGGCATTCCCCCGCGCGGACCTGACCCTGATAAAGGGGTCCGAAACCGCAGGATTGGCCGCAATTTCAAGAAAGGTATCGTAATCGCCGCGGGGCTGCTCCCACGAGCAGGGCACCGTAGTCTTTGCCGGAGCGGAGGGGATAAACCTGTTATTATCGGGACTGATCAGCTTGATCGTGAGGTCATAGAGGCGGATCGCGTCTTTCCCCGCCAGAATGTTTTGGTTTTCATTGATGACCTTTTCCTTTCCGCCGCTCTGCAGGATCGCCTTGCCGCGGTTGACGGTCATCTGGAGCTGGTTGTCGCGGTCCTGGGCGAGGCTCACATCGCCGTTGCGCAGGGAAATCCTGCTCTCGCCCGACTCGATGGTGACGTTCTTGACGCCGGTTCCCTTTGCGCCGCTATGTCTGGCGCTCATGGTCCCCTGTATGAACTTGATGTCGAGTTCCTTCTCAGAAAGAGACAGCAGTATCATGCTGTTCTCGTTGAGGGTTATCACCGTGCCGTCATTGAGCCGTATGGTGGCCTCGGAATTGTCCGCGGTGCGCACGGTGTCGTAATTGTAGAGGCTCGAGCCCTTGTACACCTCGTCCCATATAACCTGTGACGAGAACTTCCGTTCGGCCGTGTTGCGCTTGGCGGTTATCTCGCCGATCAGCTTCGTCTTGCCGGCACCCGACCTGTCCATGATGTCCGCGTAGAGCAGATAGCCGAGGACGGAGAGAATCACGACGCCCAGGACGACGGCAACGGTGTCACTTTTCGATAATTTCATATTTCTCTTCACCGTGATCGATCATCCTCGACACCTCCTCGTCCGACAGCAGCGTGGTGACATCGATGCCGATGCGGGCCTGCATCTCCCTCAGGGACGTGGGCCTGCCGGGGTCGTCCAGGCGTCCCAGGACGGCGTATATCTGCTGTGGCTCCATCTTGCCCTTGACCTTGATCTGCTTCATCTTCTCGACGGCAAAAATGTCCTTTACCAGCTTGTATGAATCCTCGCTGATCAGGATGTCGGTCCCGAAGGGCTTGTTAAGCTGCTCGATGCGGGAAGCGAGGTTCACCGGGTCGCCGATGACCGTGTATTCCATCCTGTTTTCAGACCCGATCTGTCCGGCCAGCACGACGCCGGTATTGATGCCGCAGCCGATGCTGATGATCGGCTTCTTCGCTCCGCCGCGGCCCTTGTTGAAGGCGACGAGCTCGTCGCGCATAAGCAGGGCGCTGTTGATTGCGTTCTCGGTGTCGTTGCCCTTTGAAATGGGGGTCCCCCATACCGCCATGATGGCGTCGCCGATGAACTTGTCAACGATGCCATTCGTCTGTTCGATGCAGGAGACCATCTTGGTCATGTAGATGTTCAGGAATTCCACGACTTCTTCCGGCTCAAGCTTCTCCGATATGGCGGTGAACTGACGGATGTCCGAGAAGAGTATGGCGACCGTCTTGCGGTCGCCGCCGAGGCGCAGATCGCCCCTGAGGGCGGCCTCGGCGATGTCCTTGTTGACGAATTTGCCGAAGGCGTTCTTGATCCGCTCCTTTTCCTCGAGTCCCCTGCCCATCTCTATGAACGTGCTGGTGAGCTGGCCGATTTCGTCTTTGGTCGTCGGTGCGATATCGACGCTGTACTGGCCCTCGATTATCTTTTTCGTGGCGCCGACGAGGCGTATGATCGGCGATGTGATGGTCTTCCCGAACAGGAATATGATGAGTATCGCCGCGGTGAGAACGATGCCCATGATGATCATGTTGCGCCTCTGTATATCATAGACCGCCTCGAAGGCCTTCTTCTCGTCAACGGTGGCGATGATCCCGAAGCCCCCCACGTCGATTTTTTTGAACGATCCGAGGTAATAGACGCCCTTCGCGTCTTTGTAGCGGGTCTGGCCGTTGTCGATCTTGCTTTTCATCATCATGCTGCAAATGGGGAGGGCCGCGTAGCTTGCCGCGCTCTGGACGGCATTGTTATCCGGGTGGGCTACGACTTCACCCTTGTAATTGACCATGAAAACGGTGGTGATCCCCGTGGTCTTGAAGGTCTTCAGGAGGTTTTCCAGCCTGATGTAGCTTACCATCACCGAATTGACCGTGCCATTGGCGTCCCTTTCATAGGGGAAGCTGAGGGAAAACACCGGATTGTCAAGATAGGGGGAGACGTTTATTATCAGGTGCTCTCCCGAAAAGGAAAGGTCCTGGAGCTTTTTATCGTTGAGCGTGTTGATGTCTGATTCGTTTATGAGGTATTTGTTCATCAGCGGACGGTTGAAAAACGTTTTCGCGAACTCTTCCCTGCCGGTCTTGGCCGATTTCTTTAAAATACCGGCGAAGAGGACCTCTTTCTGTCCCGATGCCACGAGGCTTTCCTCGCCGGTCACATTCCCCATTTTCTCCTTCAGCATCACCGAGGACATGATCTGGTACTTTTCGATTTCCGATTTGATCTTGAGGGCAATCACTTCCGATATCTGCAGGTTGCTTTCCTGAACCCGGATTTTGTTGTCATTCTTGAAAAAGTAGCTGGCCAGGAATATCATCCCCGTGAGCGACGCTATGATTATGAATGAGATAATGGATATGAGCTTGAACCGTATCGAGCGGTAAAAAGGTCCGGCGGTGACCGGTTCCAGGGGCGCCGGTGGGCCCTGGGCCTGTTTTTTTGCAGCAGTGTCTTTCCGGTCAGCCTTCTTCGGGAACGGTTGAGCGGCAGCGGCGCCTGACGCCGTGGCGGGCGCCTGCGCCGGCACAGCGGCCATGCGATCCGCCTTGCTCCGGACGGAAGTCACCGGTTGCACCTGGAGGGGAGGGGCATTGTCGATACGTATGGCGTCGCGAATCTGCTGGGCCTCGACGGGAGGACTGCCAAGGGACTCCCCGAAGGCCTCAAGGACATGGCGGTACCTGTCCAGTTCCGGGGCATCCTTCTTTATCCGCTGTACCGCCGCTATGGCATCATTGACGCTTCTGCCGTTCTGAATGTGCAGGCTTGCCACAAGGGGCAGGGCGAACGTCGTGCGGTATGATATGATCAGGCATCCGCCCTTCGCGAGGGCCTTCCTAAGGTCATTGACGGCGCTGCGCAACGCGCCGACATGCTGAACATCGGGCGTGTCGAAATACAGACTCATGACCTGTATCCCGGCTTTCGTGAATATACTTACCATGGAAAGATATATGTTTGCGTCAACGGGTTCCGAGGAAACAATGCACGCCGACCTGACGCCGCTTTGGCCGAGCAGTTTCAATTTTTGCCGGGAGAAAATTCCTGAAATTTCATCCTGCGAAATAAAGTCAGGAAGGATTTCCAAAAACAATTTACCTGGTGATGTACCGTTCTGTTTCATATCATTTCAATGTACTATTCTTTTAATCAAATACAGCCTATTTTTTATTATAGAGAACAAATTAAATATAGAGTCAATAATAATTTATTGTATATTATAATTTGGTTATAATTATGAAACCCGTATAACCGTTAAACAGCATCCTCCTGTTAATAAGATCGGCTATTGTTATAATAAAAAAGTAGAATAATAGGCCAATTACTGTTCACTTCAGGGAATTCAATGTTTTGTCAGTGTCCCATCCATACGCGTTAAGCAGGTTAATGGCCATCACCCTGGTTGAGGGAGAATTCTTAACATCAGGATTCCCGGCGGAAAGCTTTTCGATAATGATATTGATCTTTGATACTTGATCAGACGTAAAATCCATACCCTGTCCTCGTCATTTTATTGACTTCATTTCTGTTGCATCGTCGCGTTTATCCGGCGCATCTTATGTCAGGCCAAGTCTGCCATATTCGGAGAAAACATCCTCTTTCCAGAACCTGTTTACCAGTGCGCACCGGTGACCCCGTTCAACAAGCAGATCCCTGAACCGCACTGCATGGTCATGGCCGCAAATGAAAAGTACGTTCAGGTCCAGGATGTCCCTGATCCTGTCCAGCCAGTATTGTTCCCTGATGCGCCAGTATGCCCTGGCCATTTCGGAGGCGCGGGCAATAACTTTTTTCCTTAATCCATAATCGAGTATATACGCTGCAGGGGCGTTCAACGCGATCCGAGCCTGTTCCCGCAGATCCCCGAAGCAGGGTATGCCCAGTTCGGCAAGCTGTTGACTGCCGGGATCGCAATACCGGTGCTCTATGTCCAGGACCCGGGCCGCCTCCTGCGCGGTATCAGCGCTGGCCTGGTAAACGTCATACAACGCTTCTTCGCTGAATTCCTCGGCCAGCACCCTGATCTCCAGTTCACGGCATGTAGCCACAAGATATGACCTGAATTCCGACCGTATCTCTTCCGGCACGGGGCCGTTGTACTGGACGAGATGATCTATGCCGACGATGTAAACCATCTCCCTTTATCTGACCCCGAGCAGCCTGAAACGGCGTTTCACGGCCTCGATGGCCGGATTGCCGGCCGGCCGTTTCGGGGCCGCCTCCTGTTTTCTTTCAAGGTGCATTTTCCTGAAAATCATGTAGGCGGCCGTCAGGGTGTGGCTCATGAGCCAGTAATTGAACCCTGCGCCGATGACCGCGCCAACCACGGGGATCACCTGTCCCAGTTTTCTTTTTGATATGTTTTTGGCGATCCGGGAGGGTAGAGACCCCGCCGAGTTCTCCATGAACCGCAGCGCCATGGCTGTCTTTGTCTTCGCGGCCATCTTGAGATATGCCGTTTTGCCCGCCATGGTCGCGGCCGCGATCTGCATATCCGCCAGGGCGGCGGATTTCACCGCCGCAGATTCGCCGCTACCTGCATTGTATATCCCCATGACAACCGGAAGCATCGATGGGTCCTGCATGGGAAAGCCGTAGCAGGTCCCTATCTGCTGGATCGACCGGAATATGATTCCCATGAGCACGGGGATATCGGCCGCGATCAGCGCGAGGCCGCCCAGACCGCATCCGGCTCCCTCCAGGGCCGCGATTATCTTTGCGGAAGCAAAGTGCCTCCGTGCCAGCCTGTCCAGCTTTTCGAGGTCCTGGCCCGCCAAATGTGAAACGGCTGAAACATCCAGGCCGTTATTCATGCCTTTTTTAATTATGCTTTTTTCGGAATAGGTCCAGTACGAAATATCCTTGAGCATTTCCATGAAGCCCATGACGGCCCTTTCAGCGGTCCCTCGAAGGGGGCGGGGGACTTTCTCCATAATGACCGTGACTGGCCTGCCGAGGGCGTCCATGGTCTTAATAACCAGGCCGGGTTTTGCCGTCTCCCATTCCTCGATTTCCTTCAGTGCTCTTTGTTCATAATGAGTGAGGTTCATAGAATACCTTGACTATTGAAATATAACGCAACATGCCCAATATAGTTGTGAAACATATCAATCATCAAATTATTTTTCTCATAGAAGCTGGTTTATTGCAATTAAATGAACAATTTGGATGAAATATACACCAAAGAACCCCATTGACTTAATGACCTCAAAAAACGTAATCCCCGCCATTAGTTTTTTCCGTTAACACAACCCATATTATTATGACAACTTTAATGGTCATGTTATCAGCGCATCCATGGTTTACCGTAAAAATATGGATTCTGTCCATATAAATTCGCTTGATAATACCGTCATTTCATTGCAGTGTGGCATCAGGTGCAGTTTATGGAAATGACTCTTGAACAAGCGGTATTGCAAAATAAAAAAATAAAGATTTTTGCCTATTCGGTAAGCGATTATGTGGAAACCCGCATGAAAGAAGTGCTCTCGCTTATTTTCAAGAAATACAATAAGCTCGATATGATGCCACCCGTGTACACGTGCCTGAAGGAACTCGTAATAAACGCCGTCAAGGCAAATTTCAAGAACATCTATTTCGAAGGGTATTCTTCAAAAAATGCCTCTGAAAACGTCCTGGAATATGAAATGGCCCTCAAGCTCTTCAAGCTGGAATTGAGCCGGGAGAACGCGGCGAGCCTGGAACGGTTGGCCCGTGCTGCGGACATGAAAGCGGAGGTCAGCATACAGTCGGGGCCGACCTGCCTGGATATAACGGTCACCAATCCCGTTGAAATGACCGATCGGGAAAAAACAACGGTCCATAACAAACTCAAATGCGCCAGCCGGTACAATGATATTACAGAATATTTCGCGGAAAATGATGATGAAGTCAGCACAGAAATAGATGAAGGCGCCGGCCTCGGCCTCATCCTTATTTCCATGATGCTCAGGAGCATGGGCGGAAGCGATTCAGATTTTATCATAACATCGGAAAACAACAAAACGACCGCGGTTCTCAAGATCCCCATTAAATGATTAAAAAAATACCCCCGCACCATTTTTTTCTTGTCATATTTTAAGATTTAAAAAAATTGATCCCTGTTTCAAGGTTTTACTAGCACGTCACCGGAGGGCGCTGTTCCTGTTCCGTTGAGGCTTCATGCCGGCCGCGGATAAAATCAAAAAATATGGCGGTTAACCTTAACTAAGCAAAAAACTTCTTGTCATTTAGAGCGACATAAAATAATTTTTATCATTATAGTATTGTACGAGGCGGTATGGTACCAAATAAATTGTTTCTGACAAAAGGCGTGGGTGTCCATAAGAATAAGCTTTCTTCATTTGAGCTTGCATTGAGAAATGCCGGCATTGAAAAATGCAATCTCGTGTATGTTTCAAGCATTTTGCCGCCGAAGTGTAAAATTATCCCGCAGAAAGAAGGCATCAAACTGCTCCATCCGGGCCAGATCACCTTCTGCGTCATGGCGCGAAACGAAACCAATGAACCGAACAGGCTTGTCTCAGCGGCAATAGGCATCGCGATGCCCCGGGACCAGGAAAACTACGGGTACCTTTCAGAGCACCATTCCTTCGGAGAAGTCGCAAAATTGTCCGGCGATTTCGCCGAGGACCTTGCTGCGACGATGCTCGCTTCAACACTGGGCATCCCCTTTGATTCCGACCAGGCCTGGGACGAAAGAAAGCAGGTTTACCGTGCCAGCGGCCACATATTCAAAACGCGCAACATAAGCCAGTCAGCGGAAGGGAACAAACACGGCCTCTGGACCACTGTCATTTCCGCAGCAGTGCTTCTCGTTGACGAGAAAAACATCGAGAAATACAAAAATAGTTAATATCAGGCTGGACTTAACTTTTAGAACAGCGTGCCCACTGCGTGTTTGCCCCTGTCCTTGATGCTGAACATTGCCTTATCGGCAACAGACAGAAGCCGCGTTATGTTCGTCGCGTCTTCCGGATACGATGCCACTCCGAAACTGGCGCTCAACCGCGCATTTATCCCCCGGTTTGAAAGATACACGGTCTTATCCATCAGAGCCCGTATCTCCTCGGCTTTCTGAATGGCCGCTTTCTTGTCATGGCGTGGAAGGACAATGACGAATTCATCACCGCCATAGCTGACGGCGAATGACGGTTCCCCGAGGCAATCCCTGATGGTATGGGCCACTTCCTGTATGGCCTGGCTGCCGTTCAGGTGTCCATGGGCATCGACAACCCTTTTGAAGTTGTCAAGGTCCATGAAAATAAGCCCCAGGGGCTCCCCTGAAACCCTGCTGACTTCAAACAATTCATTGAGCTTGTTGTATAAATAGCGGGTGTTGTACAGTCCCGTCAGGTTGTCCTTGTTGGCAAGGGATTGTATGTAATGGTATCTCCGGGTGTTTTCAACCGCGATTGCGGCATAATCCGCCACGAACATCAACAGCGACAGGGCCTTCTTGTTGGTCTTGTACGGATTTATGGCCTCGATGACACCCACGGTCTGGCTGCCGAAAATGAGGGGCACGCACATTACCGATTTGGTGACCTTGCCGGACATGAGGTCTATCTGTTCATTGAAGTACTTGCAGGTTTTAACGTCATCAACCACCATGGGGACCTGGGTGAGGGCCACCTGTCCCGCTATGCCCTGGCCCATGCCGATGCGGACGTCCTTGAATTCCTTGATATCCAGATCAACGCTCACCTTGAAAACAAGCTCGTTCCTCTCGCGCTCCACCAGGAGGAGGGACCAGATGTCTGCCGGGATCAGATCTGAGAGTTTTTTGAGAATCGTTCCGAAAAGCCTGTTCTGGTCCAGTTCCGAGGTCAACGCTTTTCCCAGGTCCATGCAGGACCGCAATTCCCGGCGTGACAGGTGCATTTCACCGTACATGAGTCGCTCCGCAAACCAAGATAATCGTTACCAGCAGAGGGCGCATGGTAAAACCACGCATGACTTTAAATCGAGAATATCCAGGTTTTTTTACAAGAACTTTTTCTGGGGCATAATCAGGCTGGCTCCCGGACGGTAATAAACGGCAGAAGGATGAACCCTGCGGCAAGCCCGACGCCGAAGCCGACGGCATGGGACAGGTAACTGACCCGGGGATCAAAAGTTGTCGGGAACATCATGACCAGGGCAAACCCGACGGCCCTCACCAGGCGGACCGGGACCCTGTGGTCCACATCATGACGCAGGTAGAAAACAAGCCACAGGGACACCATGCCGTAGGCCATGCCGGAAGCGCCCAGCAGCTTTATCCCCGGAGCATACATGGCAATGGTAATGGTATTTGTTATCAGGCCGACAGCTATAGAAATAAAAGGAAAAACGATCCAACCGAAGTAGGCCTTCAGCATCCAGCCGAAGACGAGTACTATCAGGGCATTGGCGAGCAGGTGCGAAAGATCGGTATGGGTAACAATAGCGGTGAGCAGCCTCCAGTATTCATGGCCCCCAAAAACAGAGCTGCCGTTCACCCAGAGATATTCTCCGACAGGATACCGTGAATACGCCACCGTGGCCAGATAGCACACGAAAAATGATATAACCGCCGGGACCCCGTGGCGCAATGACGGGAAATGCGCCAGGGGACCCGGGGGCCGCCGTGGCTCCTCCTTGAAATCCTCGGGGTCCGGATAATAATCCTCGTCTTCTTCGTTCATTTTTTATACAGATAATCCTCCCTGACTGGGTTCCAGGCGTCAATGGCGACGGTGAATTCGTCCAGGACCCGTCCGCCGTGGAGAACATTGGAGGGAACAACCGCCACATCGCCCTTTTTCATCAGCTTTGTCTCGCCTCCGACGGTCAGCTCAAGAGCTCCGTCAACGACCAGACTGATCTGCTCATGGTCATGGCTGTGTTCCGGCAGAACAGAACCGGGCTGCATTTCAACCCAGGTAACCATCACGTTGTCCAGATGAGCCTCTTTGATGATGAATCCCTTCAGTGGATTAACGCCGCCCTTGGTCAAAAAAGAATCAAAATAATTCATTGTTTTTCTCCCCCAGGTATTTTTAAAACAGTTTCAACAAAAAGATGCGGGGAACGGGTGAATATTATCGTCAGCACCCCGCGGTTCCCGCCCGTTAGAGACGACAATCCTGAAATAGAACAGGTATTTTTTCATCTTACAGAAAACAGGATGATTTGACAAATACAAAATAATTATGATCATTGACCCATGGAATCCAAAGAGCGTATGCTTCAGGAGTTGAAAGACCGGGTTGAGCGTTGCACCGGGTGCCGGCTCGCCGTCACCCGCACAAATACCGTTTTCGGCGAAGGTGACCCCGACGGGGAGGTCATGTTCATAGGCGAGGGTCCCGGGAGGCAGGAAGACCTTTCCGGTCGGCCCTTTGTCGGCCGTGCGGGAGAGCTCCTTACCAGGATCATAGAGCTTGGCATGGGTATGCCCCGGTCAGGCGTGTTTATCGCGAACCTGGTTAAATGCAGGCCCACGGTGGACATGAAAATGGAGCGGGACCGCCCGCCGGACAGGGACGAACTGACGGCCTGCTCGCCCTATATCAGGCGGCAGGTGGAGATCATACGGCCCCGTGTCATCGTGGCCCTGGGGAGCCCTTCGGCGAAATTCCTCCTGGGCACCGCCAGGGGCATCACGGCGATCCGGGGCAGGTGGGGCGAATTTTGCGGCATCCCGGTCATGCCGACCTACCATCCCAGTTACATCCTGAGGAACGGAGGCGAGGCCAGCCCCCTGCGGCGCGAGGTATGGAACGACATTAAAAAAGTGCTGGCAAAGCTTGGACGGCCGGTACCTAAACAAACCAAAGGAGAACCAGAATGAAAGTGTGTGACGGCGTATACTCGTACGTATGGAAAGGATATTTTGTCAATAATGCCAATATGTTCTATTTCGGCGAACCCCTCAATATTCTTTTCGACCCGGGACTTAAGAACTACCTTGACATGCGGTTTGAGGAAATGAAAAAAGACGGCCTCAACCCGAAGGACATAAAGTATTGCATCAACACCCACTGCCATCCCGATCATTTCGAGGGCTCCCTCGATTTAGCGTCCAAAAAAATCCCCATCGGCATGCACGAGGAGGAGATAGCCTTTTACAACCAGCTGGGACCGCAGTTCTTCCAGATGTTCGGAATGACCTTTCCGAAGCTCGAGTTCAACCTCGTCATGAAGGAAGGGGTCTGGAACGTGGCCGGCACCGACCTTGAGATATACCACACGCCGGGGCATTCTCCGGGCTCCCTATGCATGTACTGGAAAGAGAAAAAGACCCTTGTCTGCGGGGACGTCGTGTTCGAGCAGAGCGTCGGAAGGGTCGATTTCCCCGGCGGCGACGGCAACAAGCTGATAGAAAGCATCAAGCGGATATCGAAACTTGACATAGAATATCTTCTCCCCGGGCACATGAACATCATTACCGGCGCCAAGGCCGTGAAAAAGAACTTCGAGATGATCGAGAACTACTATTTTTCCATGATATAGGTGTGCATCGTCTGTCCGGCACTACAGCTTCAGGATATGCCGCATGCCTCGCATCAGCATGTTTGCGGCGCTTTCCCTGAGGGTTATGGCTCCCTGGCAAAAGGCCCAAGAAACCCCGATGCTAATGCTGCAGCCATGTTTCGAGAAATAGCGGCACACGGCATCAATGATCCCCGGATGGGTCGTTGTTGCCTGTTCCGGGGTATTCTGTCCAATAATATTCGGCTTCAGGAGCACCTTTCTGCCCCGGGGAGGATTAAACCTGATGTACTGGAGGGATTTCTGAAGGGCATAGTGTGTTTTATCGGGATAATAAGAATTGCATTGCTCAACTGAGACCATAGCCATCCCGGCCTTTTTCCTCATGCGGCAGCCTTGACGTTCCGGTTGTTTTTTTCCGCTCCATGTGCCGTCATAGTTTTTACCTTCCTGACAGGAATAGTTGCAATGTCCCACGGTGTCAATACGACCGGCTGGGTAGTGACCTACCGGTCCGTTGCTGAAGCCCACGACCTGCCGTACAGGCCAATCAGCGAACTCGCTTAACTGAAGGCAGGGGGGATAGTCCGCAGCCCGTCATGCGCCATAATATTTGGAAAATTAATTAAAACTGACATGTCAGTTTATTTCTTGACAGATCCGTGCTCGTATTGTAGATAACCACAATCTGCGTAAAGTAGATAGTGGAGGGGATACAAACCGGCTCCATGTTTCAATCCGGCCGGACGGTTTTTTATGGAACGGGCATATATGTCAGTTTGTACCGCATTTTCAAAACCCGGACGGCTGATTATCAATATTATTACAGTCCTTGGAGGTTTTTATGTTAAAAAAAAATACGGTTATCATCGGGGCCCTGTTGTTCTTTGTGACAATTTTGACAACGGGCTCACAGAGCGGCGTGCAATATCAGTGGAAGCTGGCCGGCTCAAATAACGGCTGCCAGGTGTTCACCAGCCCGTCGCCCGGGAAAGAATACATTGCCGCGAAGGCTGTCTGCGTTATCCCGGCGAAAATGGAAGTCGTGGGGATGGTTATCCGGGACATCATCAATTATCCGGCATGGATGTCCGACTGCAAAGACACGAAAATGCTGAAGGTCGTCAACGACCAGGCCGACGTCTTTGTTTTCTGGTTCCAGCAGCACGTTCCGATCCTCACCGACAGGGACATGGTTCTCAAATCAGATGTCACCCTCAATTATCCGAAGGGATGGTGTCTCATAAAAGCCTTTTCGACAGATGACATAGCCTATGACTCAAAAAAAGGATACGTCAGGATGCCGCACTTCAGCTGCGAGTTCCTGCTGGAATGGGTGGACCGGGAAAATACCAGGGTTTCCTTCACGATTGATCCTGACCTCGGCAAAGGCGTGCCGGTCGGCATAGCCAATTCGACAATCAAGGGCATTCCTGCAAAGTCCCTGGAAAAAATGAAGCTGATGGTCAAACACCCGAAATATATAGAAAGCGCCAAGACGTCGAAATACAACAAGATGATCAATGACGCCATCAAGGCCGGCTATCCGGCATTGAAGGGCGGCAAGTAAAATAACATTATGGTATAGTACAGAAGCCCCTGTCCGATCACCGGGCAGGGGCTCTTTTTATTGCCGGTTCTGCCCGATATCAATATTCAGACACAATCGACCGGATTTTCCCCGAAGCCACGGCGTCACAAAGCTCTTCCCCGAGTATTTTCCCGCCTTCAATGGCCTTGCGCCAGTAACCAAGCCGCTCGTTATCCCTTCCCTTGAACTTCATGAAATCGTTCCGGTCCGGGACCTTGCCGTAGGGCAGGCCGGCGATAAAGTCTTTCGACGGGCATACGATCAGCACGTTGTCCAGGTGCTTTCGTTGGGCGCGATGCCAGGGAACGTGCTTGTCAAGCCATCCGGGGATAATGGAGCCCGTGTAGTGAGGATAGAGCACGATGTGCTCCGGATCTGGATCGAAGGGAATGTCCGGGTGATAATCTATCATGCCGCCGTCGCGGTATGTCCCTTCCGGCGCGCCCGGGATCCCGGTGACCCCCTTCATCACCATCGGGATCGAACCCGATGCCATGATGGCCGGTTTAAGATTATCATGAGTCAGCTCCACCCTGTGGATGGGAAAGCCCTTCAGGTCATGAAACGGCGCGATATCCCTGCGGTCATAAAAAAGGGTGCGCTCAAAGTGGAGCCCCATGGATCTTCGCGATATTATATTGGTGAGTGTCGCCGCGGCCATGCCCGCGGCTATGGCCGGACGCGACTCAACGGCCAGGATATGCCTTGATTTAACCGCCAGTATATTGAGGCGATAAAAGGGATGGTTGAGTATCTGGGATATCCTGCTGTCGGGGAGATAGTCATCGAGTATCGACAGGCTCTCGCCGGTTACCTCGTCCGTGGTGGGCACCCGGGAGTATGACTGCTTAAGGTACGCCTTTTCAAAAGCATCTATGGCTTCGACAGGTTTTTTCTGGGCCATGGCGGCAAATCGCCAGGTCCCGATGGAGGATCCCACCAGGTAAAGCGGCTTTTTCCTGTCTCTGAAAAATTCTCCGGCAAGGAAACGGTCCATACCGCCCAGGATAAGCCACTTGGGGCCTCCGGCGGCTCCGGCCATGACGCTGACTCGATCGGGATTGAGCCCTTCATCCCGGATGATCCCGAGAGCCCGCGGCCCGGCCATGAACGATAATGTTTTTGACATAGCACAACCTCTACCATTCGGCACTGTCCCGCTGCCGTGAGCCGGGAAAATAGTCCTGATAGATTATTAATCAATCAACAGGTAACCATCAATCATCCGGGAAAAGTCAATAACTATTTGGGTATTCTGCGCCTCCCATCACTTTCAATTGACAATTTAACCGTCAATTGTACTATTGCATCAGGGGCGCTAGAGCGTGCCCCTGATGCCGGTAATTACTGACAGGATTTTCTATGCTGAAACTCTACAACACGATGTCACGGTCGCTGGAGGAATTCAAGCCGCGGAACGGCAGGACGGTAAAAATATTCACCTGCGGCCCGTCGATCTACCGCCGCCCCCACATAGGTAATTACCGGACCTTCATGTACGAGGACATCCTTGTCCGCTACCTGCGTTATAAAGGATACCGGGTTGACCGGGCCATACCCCTCACCGACATAGAGGACAAGACGATCCTCGAAGCCATAAAGAAAAAAAAGAAAATCGATGAGCTTACCGGCGATATTGAGAAAATATTTCTTTCGGAAATGAAGTCCCTAAACATTCTTCTCCCCGAAAAGGTCCAGCGGTCGTCCCTCTGCGTCCAGTGCGCCGGAAAGCTCATTAAAAAACTCATCGGCTCCGGCCATGCCTATCGCCATGGCGTCGACATTTTCTTCGACCCGATGAAATTCAGCGGCTTCGGCAAGCTCTATGGCCTTGATATGAAACGCTGGCCGAAGAGAACAATACGATTCCGGCGCGACACCTACAACGGCAACCGGTGGAACCTGGGGGATTTCATACTCTGGCACGGATACCGTGACGGCGACATCAAATGGTGGGACTCCGCGGTAGGCAAGGGGCGTCCCTCATGGAACATCCAGGACCCCTCGGTGATAATCCAGCACCTGGGCGGGATGATCGACATCAACTGCGGCGGCATAGACAACATCTACCGCCATCATGATTACAACATCGCCATCGTTGAATCCTACACCGGGGCCACCTTCGCGAACTACTACCTGCATGGCGCCCACCTTGTCGTCAACGGCAAACCGATGTCAAAAAGCCGCGGAAACATCATATATCCCGAGGACATCTACCGCCATGGCTGCGGGAACCGCGACCTCAGGTTCTTTCTCTTTTACACGCATTACCGGAAAAAGCTTAACTTCACCGCTGATAAATTCAAAAAGGCCTGCGACAAGATGGAGGATTTCAGGCTTCTGGCGCGGAAGCTCTGCGTGCCTCCGCGGTCGAATCCCGGCAGGCCGGACAGGCTCGTCAGGGACATCATCGGCGATATGCAGCGGAAATTCGAAACCAGCATGGACAATGACCTGAGCATAGGCCAGGCCTTTGACGGAATATACGATTCGCTCGGCAGACTCATGCGAACTAGAAACCTGATGACAAAATCCGATGCGGCCGAGCTTAAACGTATTCTTGCAGAAATCGACTCTGTGATGGCCGTAATTTTTTAAAGTAACATTGCACGTGCCCGCACGTCACAAATCATACATATCCGGAACGCGGCGCAGAAACGACATGGAACCGATCCTCGAAGTTAAAGAACTGGCAAAGCATTTCCCCGAAGTCAGGGCGGTGGACGGCATAAGCTTTTCCATTGAGCCGGGCACCTGCTTCGGCCTCCTGGGACCGAACGGTGCCGGCAAAACAACGGCCATCGAGGTCATCGAAGGAATACTCCAGCCCACGGCGGGAGAAGTCTTCTACAAAGGCAAGCGGCGGGGCAATTCCTTTAAAAACGAGGTGGGCATCCAGTTCCAGAACACCGAGCTTCCCCAGTTCCTCACGGTGAAGGAGACCCTCCTGACCTTCCGCAACCTGTATGACCGAAGGGCCGACCTGTCATACCTTATCGATACCTGCCGCCTGGAAGAAATCCTGAAGCGGGACAACCGAAAGATTTCCGGGGGGCAGAAACAGCGCCTCCTTCTGGCCATGGCGCTGGCCAACGACCCGGAACTTCTTTTCCTTGACGAACCCACCACGGGTCTCGACCCCCAGGCGCGCCGTCACCTCTGGGACATCGTGCGCCGGATCAAGTCGATGAACAGGACCATCGTCCTGACAACGCATTACATGGAAGAGGCCGAAATACTCTGTGATCGCATCGGCATCATAGATCATGGTAAAATAATCGCCATGGGGACGCCCCGGGGACTCCTTGACGAACATTGCGCCGGCGTAACCATAAGCCTTCACGCGCAGATCGATGACGCCGTCCTCGCGGACCTTCCCTGCCGGTGGTTCCGCACTGATAATAACGTTGAAATCCAGACACCGTCGCCCAATGAATGCCTGTACCGGCTCGTGGAACTCGGCATCGATCTTTCGACCATGAACGTGCGCAACCAGAACCTGGAAGACCTGTTCCTCAAAATGACCGGCCACGAGCTCAGGGCATGAGGATCGGCGCCATGAGACGGAAGCTCCCCATACTGGAGGCCTGCAATGTTTAACAGGATATGGACTCTGTTCAAGGCCAGGAACCTTGAATTTTTACGGGACCGTTCCGCCTTTGCGTGGAACATTCTTTTCCCTGTCTTCGTCATTGTGGGGTTCAGCCTTATTTTCAACGACGATCGGCAGGTCCTTTACAAGGTAGGAATAATCGGGTCCAGGCCGTCGGCCGAAGCCCCCGGTGACGCGCAGATGGAGAGCTTCAAAAAAATGAAATATATTGATTTCATCCCCTTCAAGTCGGAAGACCAGGCCGTCCCCAAGCTCCTCCACCACAGGATAGACCTGCTTATTGACCGGGACAAGGGGACATACTGGACCAGCAGGACCTCGCCGAAAGGCTATGTCGCCGAGCGTCTTCTCAAGTCCAGCGCCGACACCGCCGGAACTGACCTGAGGAAGGAGGAGGTCCGCGGCGTCGAGATCCCCTACATCGAGTGGCTTTTCCCGGGCATACTGGGAATGAACATGATGTTCAGCGCCCTCTTCGGCGTCGGATACGTGGTCGTCACCTACCGCAAGAACGGCGTCCTGAAGCGCATGAGCGTTACGCCCCTCAGGCCCTGGGAGTTTCTGACGTCCCAGATCATGTCACGCATGTATCTTCTCCTTCTCACAACGGCCATCGTATTCATCGGCTGCAAACTCCTGTACGGGTTCCATGTGCGCGGCTCCTACCTGACCCTTCTCCTGGTGGTCTGCCTGGGCGGTTTCAGCATGATATCCCTCGCGCTGGTCGTGGCGTCCCGCAGCGGCAGCGAGGAGTTCGCCGGGGGAATACTGAACCTGATCACCTGGCCCATGATGTTCCTGTCCGAAGTCTGGTTTTCCCTCGAAGGCACCGCGCCCTGGGTGCAGAAAGCCTCCCGGATATTCCCCCTGACGCAGATGATCGACGCCGCCAGAAAGATAATGAACGACGGCGCCGGGATCAGGGAGGTGCAATCGAATATACTCATCCTAGCCGCCATGTCCCTGGTTTTCCTTGTCGCGGGATCGCTCCTTTTCAAGTGGCAGAAGGAATAGACAGCCATGGATCCTCTTACCCACAGCGCCCTGGGAGCCGCGGTCGCAGGATTAACAGCCGGGAAAAAAAGCGACCTGCGCGCTCCCGCCTGCGGCGCCCTCGCCGGGGCCCTGCCAGATATCGACATTATTCCGACATTGTTCCTGGGCCCGATGTCGCAGCTGGATATCCACCGCGGCTTCACCCATTCAATTGTCTTTGCCGCGCTTACAGCCCCCTTGCTGGGCCTCGTGATCTATCGTCTCGATCCGAAAAAGGGGATTTCCCATAGCTTCCCGACTTGGGTTTTTATTGTCCTCCTGGGTATCCTGTCGCACATTTTTCTCGATTGCTTCACGTCCTATGGGACCAGGATTTTTCTTCCATTCAACAACTGCAGGGTCGCCTGGGGGACGATCGCCGTTGTTGACCCCCTGTTTTCCATACCGGTACTCTTTTCAGCCCTGTCTCTATTCCTCTTCAGGCAGAATGAAAATATCCGGAAGAGGCTTTTCGCCGCCGGTCTTGCCCTGGGCCTGGTCTATCTTGCCGCGACGGTGTTAAACAAGGACCATGTTGAAACAGTTTTCAGGGACAGCCTTGCCGATCAAAAAATAAGATTCGTCAGGCTCATGACAACACCAATGCCCTTTACGAATTTCCTGTGGGTCGGCATCGCCGAAGGCGATGAATTCTTCTATACCGGCTACTATTCGAACCTTGACGGCAATGATGATATCCGATTTGAAAAAGACAGGAAAAACCATGAATACATCAGCGATCTCAGCGGATACACCGGGATCAGAAAGCTTATTTCCTTTGCCAAGGATTTCTACACAATAGATAAAAGAGAAGGGAAGCTTATTTTCAATGACCTGCGCTACGGAAGCCTTGCCGCAGGCAGCGGGGGCGAAAAGCAGTACCTGTTCTCGTATACAATTACCAATGACCGGGGGAAGCTTAAAATTTTTCGCACGGGACGTTTGAGGCTGACCACGGATATGCTTCTGAGACTATTCAGGCGAATTGCCGGAGAAAAGTGAAATTCCGCATGGTCCGGTCGCCGGGGAGGTCGGGTTATGATATACAAGCCGCAACTACTTTTCCTTGCCGCAGCCCTGCTGTTCCTGCCGCCTTCAACGGTTACCGCCGTGCGGGGCACTTCCGTCTCCGACCGGGAGAGCGATTGCAATTCCCGGTGCTCGGTCCTGGAAGGCGAGGCCCGCTATACGTGCATCAGGACCTGCGTCAGCGCCAGGAAAAAGAACGCCCCCTCAGGCGAAAACCAGGTTAAGAAGAAGATCCGCGATTGCGAATCGGCCTGCGAGCAGTATAAAGGCATCGATAATATAACGTGCCGGCGCGTCTGTCTCGACAATAAGCTATATGCAGCGCCCCAGAAAAAAGAAACCGTTCCTCACGAGAGTCCGTCACCCTGCGAAACCAGGTGCAATGTCCTCACCGGCCCGGTCAGGGACAACTGCATTGCCCGGTGCGAAAAAAAGAGCCGTTTCGATGGCCGCGGCGGCCACCCGGTAAAAAATAAATAACGTGAATGATTTTTGTATGGACGGAGCGCCGTCTCCATGATACATTAATACCCGTAACAAGAGGTGCCCTATCCATGAAGAGATTGGCCATAGCCATCATGACGCTCCTGTCTTTCCTGGTCTTTGCCACCTGCGAACGCAGCGACATGTTCAACCTTGCCATGTACGGAGTCCCGCCTAAAACCGCCATCTATCTCTACCAGATTGGCACCTCTTCGGGTGACGCAGGGGGTGAAAGTGACTCTAACAGCGATTGTTATACCATGGGACTTCCGTATCTAACCCTGGCGGGGGCATCAACGGTCAAGGCCTTCCGGAGCTTTTCCATTACAGAGGAAATACGGCTGCTGGTCCCAGTCCAATACTGGCAATACCCGGTAATTGGCATTTCACCTTCCATGACCCTGACCACGATTTCAAGTTCCTGGGCTGGCCTCTGGGACGGCGCTATAGACAATCCCATCAATACGGCCCTCGGCATGACACTTACGAATTACTGGTGGTCCGGGAGCAATGCCGACGGGAGCACATCTTATAGCTGCAGCGAATGGAATGAAAGGGTCAGCACCGAGCAGGGGCAGGCGGGCGGAGCAGCCATCAGCGAAGCAACTGCAACCTGCGACAATTCCTATTACCTGGTCTGCCTGGCCTACTGATTACCGGCGAAAGCGCATCCCCTCAGTACCGGTCACCACCAATTATTTTTGCTTACGTATTTAGAAATAACAACATTATCATTATAATCCATGTCGTCTCATCTACATGTCCCTGCATACTCCATAATCAAAATGTGCTTGATATTATAGCCAATAGATTATTATATAGTTATTCTATTTTTACATGGAACAATTGTAATACTTTTTCCGTCCTGCGCGGCGATGCGTGGTTTACAAGGAGACGCTGCATGACCATAATAACCGATGTCCATGCACGGGAAATTCTCGATTCCCGCGGGAATCCGACCATAGAGGTCGACGTTAAGCTGTCTTCCGGTTTTATCGGAAGGGCGGCCGTTCCTTCCGGCGCGTCTACCGGCGAGCATGAGGCCGTTGAACTGCGTGACGGCGATAAGAAGCGCTATCTCGGAAAAGGCGTATTAAAGGCCGTTGACAACGTCAACAGGATCATATCCGGCGCCATCATCGAGATGGATGCCGCAAACCAGATCGAGATCGATACCGTCATGATCGAGCTTGACGGGACCCCCAACAAGTCGAAGCTCGGAGCCAATGCGATCCTCGGCGTATCCCTCGCATGCGCCAGGGCCGCGGCCGAAACCCTGGGGCTCCCTCTCTACCGGTACATCGGCGGCGTAAGCGCCTGTGAACTGCCGGTCCCCATGATGAACATCATAAACGGCGGGTCCCATGCCGACTCCAATGTCGATTTCCAGGAATACATGATCATGCCGGTGGGAGCCCCCAGCTTCAGGGAAGCGCTGCGGATGGGCGCTGAAACCTTCCATTCCCTCAAATCGGTCCTCAAATCCAGGGGCCATTCCACCAGCGTGGGAGACGAGGGCGGATTTGCCCCGTCGCTCAAATCAAACGAGGAGCCCCTGGAACACATCATGACGGCAATCGAAAAAGCGGGATTCAAGCCGGGTACCGACATCATGATAGCCCTTGACCCTGCCTCCAGCGAATTCTATGACACTTCCCAAAAAAAATATATTTTTTCCAAGAGCGACAACAGCGTGCGCGACAGCGCGCAGATGGTCGATCTCTATGCCGGCCTGGTCAAGAACTATCCCATCATCTCAATCGAGGACGGCCTTGCCGAAAACGACTGGGACGGCTGGAAGATAATGACCGACAGGCTCGGCGATACAATACAGATCGTCGGCGACGACCTCTTTGTTACCAATACCGAGCGGCTGAAGCAGGGCATCGACAGGGGAATAGCGAATTCGATCCTCATCAAGGTGAACCAGATCGGGACCCTTACCGAAACGATACGGGCGATTGAAATGGCCAGACGGGCCGGATACACCGCCGTTGTCTCTCACCGTTCCGGCGAAACGGAGGATTCCACCATAGCGGATATGGTTGTCGCCATGAACGCCGGCCAGATAAAAACAGGCTCGGCATCCAGGACCGACAGGCTGGCAAAATACAACCAGCTGATCCGCATTGAGGAAGAGCTCGGCGTAATGGCTACATTTTCGGGCACGGGGGTATTTTACAACATTGGATAGACAGCATTACCGCTGGGCCTTATTCATAATTGTTTTTCTGCTTGCTTCTGTCTATTTCTTTGTCTTCAGCGAAAGCGGGCTGCTGGAACGTATCGCGCTGGACAGGGAAAAGAACAGTATCGCGGCCAGCATCGAGGCGCTGAAATCAGAAAACAACAATTTACAGCGCCTTTTAAAAAAATACCGGAACGGGGAGTATTCCGACGGCGAGATCGCCGATTCCGGCTATGTTAGAAGCGGCAGCAGTGTCCTGTATTTCAGGGACGGCGGGAAGATGAACATCGTCAGGAAACCTGAAAAGAAACAGGAAGACCTTCCCGTTCCGTTGCCTTATTTGAGGATACTATGGATTTCGCTATCAGCGCTTATCATAGCCGGTCTGGTTGCATTCATCAGAAGAAAATATTCAGAAAATGTTTGATTGCTATATTACTGACAAAGATGGTGTGACGCCTACAATGAAGACTGATATCATTTCGATCAAGAAACTGAAAAAAGACGGCACCATTGATCCGTCCATAACCCGGTCCCTGTCCGCCATGATCAAAAACGGCAATACTGTGCTGATGCCGGTGGACGCGATCTACGGTCTTGTATGCATCAATGAGCCCGCAAAACGCGAACATATTAAAAAGCTGACCGGAGACACCGACGAGCACATGGTCCGCATGATATCTTCTTTTAAAATGCTCAACGAGATAGCAAACATCGACAAGCTGGAATTCGATTTCATGCACCGGATATGGCCCGGCGAGCTTATTGTTTACGTGGAAGATATCGGCTCCAGGGGAACATCCATCCCCGTGCGCATGCCCCGGAGCAAATACCAGCAGGACATCATCGAGCATGTCGGCAAACCGTGCCTCTATGCCGCGCTTCTCGACAAGGAGAAAAAACCCATTTTCCGTAAAAAGGATATCATCGCCGCGCTGGATGGTAAAATCGACTGTCTGCTCCTGATCGATGAATTCTGCAAGGAACATACGCTTCCCTCCGTCGTGGACATCAGCAAGGGGACCCTTACCATAATCAACGAGGGCAGGGTCTCAACCGAAGAAATCAAATCATTATATTTCCTGGGCAAGGATGATTCGGTTCTTTGAACTTCAGGCCGTCAACCATTGTAATTCTGTCCATTCTGTTCCTGCGAAGTCCGGCCGTTCCCTTGGAAACCGGCGTTCCTGACGCGACATTCCTCTCATGGAACACCCTTTCCACCAGGCATTTCGACGTTCACTATCCTGCCGGCATGGAATCCGCGGCCATCAGGACAGCCGAGATCGCCGAAAGCGGTTACATCCGCGTTGCCGACGGCCTCTGCCATGAAATTACCGGGATAATCCCCCTGGCCGTATATCCCGCCGGCCCCGTTCATCTCGACACTGCCCCAGCAGGCATCCGATCCCCGTTCCCTGACATGATCGGGCAAGGCATCCGTGTCTCCTTCAACGGGTCCTATGCAGACCTGCAGCGTTCGATTGTTGCCGCCATGACCCGAACATTCCTGTATTCGATGGCCGGGGAGAGGCCGTTTCATTACGCTGCTCTGCGGAAACAGAGGCTGCCCTACTGGCTCTCGGAGGGCATGGCCCGGTACTTCGCCGACGGGTTTGACGGACCGGCCGACAGGGCGCTCAGGAACATCATTGAAGAGAACCGCTTTCCCGGGATCAGGGAGATGAACGACCTGACAGCGGACCAAGCCGATGAAGCATCTGTTGAAGGCCAGGCGTTCTGTTATTTTATAGAAACCGCCCATGGGAAAACGGCACTCGGCGAACTGGTGCGGGAGTTTCTGGACACGTCATCTCCTGACGACGCAATCAGGGCCGCGACCGGGAAATCCATTGATGATCTGGAAAGCGAATGGTTATCGTTGCTGAAGAAACGCTACCGTCAGGACGCTCCGGTGCAGAAGACGCGGGAAGTTGACGCCCCGGTCGGCCCTTCCGCGAGCATCATGATTCCCGCTGTTTCACCGGACGGGAAAAAAATCGCAGCTTTACGCGTTGTCAGCGGCGGTGTTGAGCTGCTGGTCGCGGACGCCGCGGGGGGACCGTCCATCACCATGAAGCACGGCAGGACATTCCTGAGGACCGGCAGCTGCGTCGGCATAGCCCCCATCGGCCCCGATGACAACAGGATATCCTGGGGCACCGATGGCAGGTCCATCATGCTTGCCGTGACACAGCAGGGACGTCCCAGCCTTCTGTTCCTCGACGCAGAATCGGGAAAAATCATCGAAATAATTCCGCTTCCCTTTGCCCTGGTCAGGGACCCGGCACTCTCACCCAGCGGCAAACATATCGTCTTTTCCGCCGTTGCCGGAAGCGCTGAAAACATTTACCTCTTGGACCGCGGCAGGAACACCATAAGCAGGATAACGGATGACGATTTCAGCGACCGCTATCCCGCTGTTACCGCCGACGGCAGTGTCATTTTTTCAACCAACTGGAACGCCAGGGGAAACTACGCATCCCGTGGCTACCGGATTCACCGGATCGACATCAAATCCGGCAAACGGTCCGAACTGATATCCGCGGGGGACAACAACATTGAGGGTGATATTTCGCCGGACGGCAAAAAGCTGCTCTTTATTTCAGAAGGGAAGGGGTCTCGTGGAATATGCGTCTACGATTTCACCGCCAGGACCCTGTCACGGCTGAAGGATATTCCCGCAAAAGGCGACCATCCCCGGTGGCGCGAAGGATCTTCATCCTTAATTTTCACGACGCCCGGGGACAACGGGGACGGTCTCTCTTCAGGGAGTATCAGCGCCGCGCAGCCTTACGACCAGTCAACGGTTGTACCGGTCCTCGCGCCGGCCGTATTCGGAGAATCCTACGTAGATCCCCGCGAGTATGTATTCCATGCGTATCAGCCGGCATTACAACCGGGACATCTCAATCTCGGGGCGGCCGGGACCATGGACAGCGGTTATCTCTGCTATCTGCGGGCAGGCCTGAACGATTACCTGGGTCGTCACCGACTGGTCATTGATGCCAGTTATCTGCGGGGGCCCCGCCACAATGACATCAATGCGGGCCTTGCATATAACTATCGGATATCCCGTGCGGACCTTGGCGCAGGCATCTTTCGCCGGAGCAGCCCCCTGGATGTACATTCACGCGAGGCAGTATCCGGCCTGTTGCTGGATCAGTCGTTCGGACTGCACGGCATTGAACATTATGGCGGTTATATATCGGCCGGCATACACGCCGCCCAATCGTTAGATTGTACCGTTACCTTCTCCTCGGGCCGGTATGAGAAGAACTATCATTATCCAGACTTGACCCATGACCTTCGCATGACCTTCTCAAAGCTGTCCTTCCATGGCGAATACAGCTCCGAACGCCGGGGCCTCATGGCCCCGTTCAGGGGGACAAGGCTTAGCATCATAGCTGAGCATGCCTTCGATTTTACGGGAAATAAGCACTTCACCCGCCTCGGGATTGACCTCCGGCGGCATTTTCTCCTGGGCAGACACTTCATCCTGTTTTTTCACGGCGCCGGAGGGACCCTTCTTGGCACCAACAACGGCACATTCCGGCATTATCTGGGCGGGTTCGGCAGCCTCCGGGGTTATGGGCTGAACAGTATATCCGGCAGGAACATGTTTCTGTTCAATACCGAATTGAGGATCACGCCGACAGACTGGGCCACCTTTGGATTGCCACTGCGGGGCGGCCTGGGAAACACCGCCTTCGTGCTGTTTTTTGACGCCGGCTCAGCGTGGAATGGAATGTATAGATTTGTTGACAAAAAAACAGGGCGCCTTGATGATTTAAAAATGGATTTCGGCGCCGGCTTACGCATGGCCGTCGGCCCCCTAATAATTTTAAAACTTGACTTTGCCTGGGCTTTTGATAATAAGTCAATAAAACAGACGAACATGTTATTGGGCATCGGATTTGATTTTTAGGCGGTTCCATCATGGAAAGGAAAGGATCGGTAGCAAGAAAAACAAAAGAAACTGACATAACGGCGGATCTGTTCCTGGACAGCAACCAACAATCATCCATCAACAGCGGCGTCCCTTTCTTTGATCATATGCTCGATTCGATGTCCCGGCACGGCAGGTTCCGCCTGGACCTGACCTGCAGGGGCGACAATCAGATCGATGACCACCACTCCGTTGAAGACATCGGGATCTGCATCGGCCAGGCCTTCAAACAGGCCCTGGGCGACAAGGCGGGCATCATTCGTTTTGGGGATGCCACCATCCCGATGGACGACGCCCTTACGATGGTGGCCGTCGACTTGTCCGGGAGGCCCTTTTACAAGTATACCGGGCCCCTGCTCAACGGTTCCATTGCCGCCTACAGCGAAGAATTGACCGATGAATTCCTCCGGGCCTTTGCCGTCCATGCCGGTGTGAATCTCCATGTCATGGTCTATTACGGACAGAACAAGCACCATGTTCACGAAACGATATTCAAGGCCCTGGGGATTGCCATGTACAGGGCCTCCAGCAGGGACGACTCTTTGAAAGGGAAGGTCCCTTCCACGAAGGGAACGCTATGATCACGGTTATAGATTACGGTATGGGAAACCTCAGGTCTGTCGTCAAGGCCGTTGAAAAATACACCGACCGCGTGGCGGTCTCCGACGACCCGTCCTCGGTGGAAAAATCAGACGCCCTCATAATGCCGGGCGACGGCGCCTTCGGGATGGCCATGGATAACCTGTCGGCCCGGGGATGGATCGGTCCCATCAACGACTTTATCGAAAAAGGCGGTCACTTTTTCGGCATATGCCTCGGGTTCCAGCTGCTTTTCTCCACGAGCGAGGAATTCGGATCGCACCGGGGGCTGGACATCATTCCGGGCGATGTCGTACGGTTTAACGACGAAGACCTGAAGGTGCCGCACATGGGATGGAACACCGTGGACCTGCTTCATGAATCGACGGCCCTTGACGGTATACCGTCGGGGAGCTATTTTTATTTCATACATTCCTACTATCCCGAGGTCAGGGACCGCAGCTGGGTCATCGGGGAAGTGGAATACGGTAAGAGCTTTCCCTGCGTAGTGGGAAAGGGGAACATCATCGCCACCCAGTTCCACCCTGAAAAAAGCCATACCGTGGGTTTAAAGATAATCGAGAATTTCGTGAGGGCCGTGTGCTGATCATCCCGGCCATAGACATAAAAAACGGCAATTGCGTACGGCTCCTGCAGGGCGATCCCGACAGGGAGACCGTATACTCCAGCAGCCCGGTCGATGTCGCGAAGCGCTTTGAAGAGGCAGGCGCACAGCTCATCCACGTGGTTGACCTGGACGGCGCCTTCGAGGGCAAGCCGGTGAACCATGCCATCGTTTCGGCCGTCGCGTCATCGGTTTCAATACCGATTGAAATCGGCGGAGGCATCCGCACCGCCGAAGCCGTAACGATGTACGCGGACATGGGCATACGGCGCATAATCGTGGGCACGGTCATACTCGAAGAATCCTTCAAGTCCATGATCGGCAAATTCCCCGACATGCTGGTCGCCGGCATAGACGCGAAGAATTCATTGGTGGCGACCCACGGGTGGAAAAAGGCCTCGTCCATGAAGGCCATGGACCTCATCGGGGAAATTGCCGGCTGCGGCATATCGGAGATCATTTATACCGATATTGCCACGGACGGCATGATGACAGGGCCCAACCTTGTCGCCATTGGAGAAATACTTGAAAACATAAAGAATATCAGTCTCATAGCATCAGGCGGGATCTCTTCGCTCAGGGACATAGAGGCCCTTTCACGATTCGAAGGCTCCGGCCTGAAGGGGTGCATTACCGGCAAGGCAGTCTATGACGGCAGGATAAATCTCCATGAAGCCATTGCCCGCTTCATGTAAGGTTACATGATGGCACATAACGACGATTCAAATTTTGTCATACAGTTCCCGGTGGAAATCGAACAGTACGAGCGCAAGATATACGACCTCAAGCAGCTTATCGAGATCAGCAAGGGGCTGAATTCCACACTCGAATACAACATCCTTATCAATTCGATACTTCTTACCTGCATGGGCCAGATGCAGCTCCTCATGGCTGGGATTTTCCTCAAAAAGGGCATCGGCCACGAGAATTTCGCCCTCCACCGCAATTACAAGGGATTCGAGGTGGACCATTCCATTGATTACGAGCTCGAGCCCGATTCTGACGTTATCCACTACATGGAAAAGAACTTCAAGTGCTACACCCTTACCGAGCTCGAAGAGGGCGTGGACAGCGAGAAGTCCCTTGCCATACTGAAGATGCTCAAGCCGAACCTCATCGTTCCCCTCATGTGCAAGGGCATCCTCAACGGCCTCATTATCCTCGGTGACCGTATCAACGCCAAGGAATTCACCGAAACCGAGAAGGAATATCTCCTCGACATAGCCTCCCTCGCCGGGATCGCCATCCACAACGCGTCCCTCTATGAAATGGCCACCACCGACATGATGACCAAGCTGAAGATCCATCACTATTTTCACACGATGCTTATCGAGGAGATCAACCGCGCCAACAGGCTCAGCCGGCCCCTGTCGGTCATCATGGCCGACATTGACCACTTCAAGAAGCTGAACGACGCCCACGGCCACCAGGCCGGTGACATGGTGCTCATCAACGTCGCAAAGATCATCAGGGAAAGCATACGTCAGAACGATGTCCCGTCCCGGTACGGCGGCGAGGAATTCTCGGTGATCCTGCCAGGGACCGAGATCCATGAAGCGCTGGTCGTGGCAGAGCGCATACGCCAGAATATCGAAAAGTCCTGTGTCGTGTACGACAACAAGGAGCTCAGGGCCACCATTTCCATCGGCGTCACCCAGTACGATATCGATCTGGATAAATCCAAAAACACCCTTATTGAAAGGGCGGACAAGGCCCTGTATATGTCAAAGCGGAACGGCCGCAACCTTGTTTCTTTCTTGTAATGTCGGAACCCCATGCATATCCGCGCCTGATAAAATGACATCTATGCTATATGTTCATTCAATTTAAGATAGATGGAATCGCTCTTTTAAAATATTTTCTTGACATAATTTGACTAGTTGTGTCTATTGACACTCTAAACAGGGCCCATAGCTCAGTCGGTTAGAGCATCTGACTCATAATCAGGGGGTCGAAGGTTCGATTCCTTCTGGGCCCATTTACTTACAGAATCAGTGGAAGGATAATTACGGTATGTATGCAATAGTTGAAATTTCAGGAAAGCAGTACAAAGTTGAAAAAGATTCTACGATCAGCGTAGACCTGCTCGAAAAAAAAGCGAATGATGAATTGATCATAGACAAAATCCTCATGGTGTCCGGTGACGACAAGGTCATGATCGGTCAGCCGTATCTGAAGAACGTGAAGATCACGGCAAAAGTTCTGGGCGAGTTCAAGGGCGAAAAGGTCAGGGGCATCAAGTTCCAGAAGCGCAAACGCCATGAGCGCACCATAGGCCACAGGCAAAATTATTCGCAGATACAAATCAGTGAACTGACGGTCAGTTAACGGCTGAATTGATAACGGTAACGTATCATAACATCCAGTATGACAACGAACTGCGCTGCGATGTAGACGGCAGCGGAATCATAAGGGTGACTGTGGAGGGTCACGCCCTTTTCAGCGCCGAAGGCGCAAAAAGCCCAGCCGCCAGAAAGGAAGGTTCCAAGGGATACAACCTGATATGCGCGGCAGTGTCATTTTCAGCCCTTACGCTATTGCGTTCGATAACGATAATAGCCGGCACCAACCCGGATTATACCATCAAGGAAGGCATCATGAGTATCCGGATGCATTTTGATGCCCTGGGCGCCGAACAGAAGACCATTACGCGGGTGCTTCTTGAATCATTCTTAATCGGCATGCTGGACATGCAGAAGAAGTACCCTGATGAAATCGCAATACAGACTGTTGCAGAAAACAAGTAACGATTATAGAGGAGCAAGTCATGGCACACAAGAAAGGAGGCGGTTCTACACGTAACGGCCGCGATTCCAATTCAAAACGGCTCGGCGTCAAGCGTTACGGCGGCCAGCTCATCAAGGGCGGCACCATAATCGTCCGCCAGCGCGGGACCCGCATCCATCCGGGCAATAACGTGGGATGCGGCAAGGATTTCACGCTGTTCGCACTTATAGACGGTGTGGTAACGTTCGAACGAAAGGATAAAAAAAGAACGCAGGTATCCGTTTACCCCCAGGCGTAATTGTTCGTTAAACTACTTGTCGTATTATAAATCGCGTATTATAATGATACGCGATTTCTTGTTTGTGCCCGTTCTATCGGAAAATTCGCGGCCGCGGACAAGTTTTCATGACTATCGGGAAAACTACGGACTATCCCAACAAGGAAACTTCAGGTGCCTAAATTCACAGATACAACATTCATACGGGTCAAGGCCGGCAATGGGGGCAAGGGAGCGGTCTCATTTCACCGGGAGAAATTCATTGCCTGGGGCGGGCCTGACGGCGGCGACGGCGGTAAAGGCGGCGATGTGTATATCCAGGCCGAAACAATGCTCCATAACCTTTCCCATCTTTTCAAGGACCGGATATACAAGGCTGAAAACGGTCACCCCGGCATGAGCGGCAACCGTCACGGCAAGGACGGCGCCGACTGCATTGTCAAGGTCCCCGCCGGAACCCAGGTCATTGATTATGAGACCGGTGAAGTACTGGCGGACCTTCTCGATGACGGGCAGCGGTATTGCGCCGTTTCAGGCGGCATTGGCGGCAAGGGAAACGCGTTTTTCAAATCATCAACGTTCCAGACCCCCCGCTTTTCCCAGCCGGGAATGCCCGGCGAAGAAAAGCGGATCACCTTGAACCTGAAACTGATTGCCGACATAGGCCTCGTGGGTCTTCCCAACGCCGGCAAATCAACACTTCTTGCGGCGATCACCAATGCCAGGCCCAAAATAGCCGATTATCCCTTCACCACGCTGGTCCCCAACCTGGGGGTTATCCAGTATGACGATGGTACCATCTGCAAGATCGCCGATATCCCGGGCATCATCGAAGGCGCACACCGGGGCCATGGTCTGGGTCTCTCGTTTCTCCAGCATATCGAGAGGGTCAAGGCCATACTGTTCATTCTCGATATCACCGGCGCCGACCTCCAGTACACCCTGGATCTTCTCCGGTCCGAGCTTAATACCTACAATAGTGAATTGACAGAAAAACCGTATTACATTCTCCTTAACAAGATAGACCTGGTCGACGATGATCATCTGGAAGAGGAAATCAAGAGCTTGAAAGACAGGCATGTCCTTCCGATATCGGCGGCAACCGGAAGGAATATCCAGGAACTTCTGACCATCATTGAAGGACTCATGGAGTTGAACAGTGCCACGTAAGAACCTCATACGGAATGTCAGGCGTATCGTCGTCAAAATCGGCTCGTCTTCGGTGACCGACAACGGCATTATATCGGGAAAGAAGATTTCCTCGATCGTGGCTGATGTCGCCGAGCTGAGACGGCGCGGATACCAGGTGGTCATCGTCACTTCCGGAGCCATCACTTCAGGCGCCGGCTCCCTCGACCGGAGCGTCAAAAACCTGACCATACCGGAAAAGCAGGCCTTTGCCGCGGTCGGCCAGACCATCCTGATGAACGAGTACCGGAACAGGTTCAGCAGGCACGGCCTCCACGTGGGACAGATACTGCTTACCGAGGACGATGTCAAGCACCGCACCAGGTTCCTGAACGCCCGTCACACCCTGGAAACGCTGCTCCACCTGGGCATAATTCCCATCGTCAACGAGAACGACTCAGTCGCCGTCACCGAGATAAAGTTCGGTGACAATGACATGCTTTCCGCCCACGTGGCCGGCCTTATCAACGCCGACCTCCTCATACTGCTCTCGGATGTCGATGGCTTCTACATGAACATGAACGACCCCGAGCCCGTCGAGGAGCTGTACGCCATCAATGATCAGATATACGAGCGGGCAGGCGGCTCTGGATCGGATTACGGCACGGGGGGCATGTTGTCCAAAATCCGAGCCGCAGAGATCATCATTCGCTTTGGTGAAAAGATGATAATCGCGAACGCCGGGACAAAGGGCGTCCTGAGCCGCATCATGTCCGGAGAAAAAATAGGAACGATCTTCATCGGCAAGGACAAGCCGCTCCCGGGCAAAAAGAAATGGCTCGCCCTGCGGAGGACCACCGGCTCCCTGGTCATTGATGATGGGGCGGTCAAAGCTATAAAGGTGGGCAAAAAATCCCTTCTGGCTTCCGGGATTACCGGGATAACCGGCAATTTCAGAATGGGAGACGTTGTGGAGATAACCGAAAGTTCAAAAAAAAGGGTGGGGAAGGGTATTGTCAATTACAGCAGCGACGAGCTGACCTTGATCAAGGGTAAAAAGACCGGCGAAATAAAAAAGATCCTCGGCGACAATGTTTTCCCGGAAGTCATTAACAGGGACGACCTTATCGTATATTGAAAAATCAACGGTTCATCAGTCAGTCTTCGACAGATCAATCATCCATAATGACCCGATCTACTGATAATATCCCAGGATCGCTTCCACCAGGCCATCGATGGTATGCACTCCGGCCGAAACCTCGACCCGATAGCCCAGCTCCCTCGCCGTATCGGCGGTAACGGGCCCTATGGCCGCGCACTTTATGTCCGACTTAACTTCGATTCCGGCTTTCTTCATCAGCCGGTCAAAATTCCGCACCGTGGAGGAACTGGTAAAGGTAACCAGGTCAAACTGCATCTGCCGCAGCATCTCCAGCTGTGCCGGGTTTGACGACAGGTCCTCCTCGACGGTGCGGTAGACGGCAATGTCGTCCACGAGCCTGGCCCCCTCCCGGAGGAGGGTATCGGAAAGTTCCCGGGGAGCTATGTCAGCCCGCGGGAGGAGAAAGGATTTCCCGGATATCTCGCCGCGGCCGGAGAGTTCCCGTGCTATCTCGCCGCTTACGAACCGCTTAGGCACCAGGTCGGCTTTTATGCCGTGCGCTGACAGCCTTTCCGCCGTGGCCGGCCCTATGGCGCACACCCTCGACGATGACAGGGCCCTCGAGTCAAGGCCGGCGGCATCGAGATGTCTGAAGAACTGGTCTACGCCATTAACCGACGTCATTATGATCCAGTCGTAAGCGTTGATTTTTTTAATGGCCCCGGCCATGACGTCCCCGTCGGTTGCCGGGAGAATCTTTATCACCGGTGTTTCTATGACGCCTGCCCCCAGATCCAGGAGGCGTGCGGTAAGCTCCGATGCCTGGTCCCGCGACCTGGTCACGACAATGGTTTTCCCGAAAAGGGGACGCTTCTCGAACCAGTTGATCTTCTCCCTAAGGGCAACGACATTGCCCACGATGATGATCGAGGGCGGCCGTATCCCCGCGTCTTTCACTTTCTGCCCGATGTCCGCCAGGGTCCCTGACACGGAGCGCTGGGTCGGCTGACAGCCGTTTTGTATTACCGCCGCCGGTGTCGATCGGTCGAGGCCGTTGGCAACGAGCTTTTCAATGATCAGGGGAAGGTTCTTGACCCCCATCAGGAAGACCAGCGTCTGCACACCGGTGGCCAGCTTGTCCCACCTGATATCGCTTTCAAGCTTGGTCGGATCCTCGTGGCCGGTGATGAAGGCCACCGACGCGCTGTATCCTCGGTTGGTGACCGGTATGCCGGCGTAATTCGGCACCGCGTAGGCCGAGGAGATTCCGTTGACCACTTCGAAATCGACTCCGCGCTCGACGCAGAAGAGGGCTTCCTCTCCGCCGCGGCCGAAAATGTATGGGTCTCCGCCCTTGAGGCGGACGACCATGTTTCCGGCCTTCGCCTTTTCCACGATGAGATTGTTTATGTCTTCCTGCTCCATGGTGTGGGACGCGCCGCTCTTCCCGACATAGATTTTTTCGCATCCCGGCGATGCCAGGGAATCCACGACGCGCTCGCCGACGAGGTTGTCGTAGATAAGCACGTCGCATTGCTCGATCAATTCCTTTGCGCGAATCGTCAGGAGGCCGAAATCGCCAGGACCGGCCCCCACCAGGTATGCTTTCCCCTTCCTGTTCATGATCTGCTCCATTGCAGCGGGACCCGGGCCCGCCGGTTGACCGTATTACATCGGATGTCCGTATATTTCTTCAAGGATTTTTTTCGCGCCCTTTTCGAGAAGCCTGAGGGCGAGTTCCCTTCCTATTGTTTCATAATCAGACGCCGCCCCTTCAAGATTGCCACGAAAGACTTCTCCGCCGTCCAGACCGGCGACCATGCCGCTGAGGGTGATGCGGTCCCCCGAAACCAAGGCCAGGCCCGCGATGGGGACCTGGCAGCCGCCGCCGAGGCGGGAGAGGAAAGCCCGTTCGCATTCTATGGCCCGCCGGGAGTCTTCATCATCAAGGGCGGCCGCGACTTCCTCCGCGCGGGGATCATTCGCACGGATTTCTATGGCTAGGGCCGCCTGGCCGACGGCGGGAATGATGATGTCTCCGGGGATGATGTCAGTCACGATGTCCAGCATGCCAAGGCGTTCCAGGCCGGCATAGGCAAGGATGATCCCTGCCACGTCGGGATTGTCCTGCATCTTTTTCAGCCGCGACTGCACATTCCCCCGGATATCGACGATGTTCAACCCTGGTTTCCAGGCAAGAAGCTGGGCCCTGCGCCGCAGGCTCCCGGTGGCAATGGTCTCGGATGCGGCCAGGTCGCCGAGCCTTCTGCCGTCGCGCGATATGAACACGTCGCGGGGATCCAGCCTCCTTGTCACCGACCCTATGACAAGCCCTTCCGGGAGGCTCGTGGGCATGTCCTTCATGGAGTGGACCGCAAGGTCAATCGTGCCCGCCAGAAGTTCCTTTTCAATCTCCTTGGTAAACAGCCCCTTGTCCCCGATTTTTGAAAGGGGGGCATCCAGAATTTTGTCGCCGGTCGTCTTGATGGGGACCAGCTCAAATGTGTATTGGGGGTGGCTGCGGAGCAGCATGTCGCGCACCTGTGCGCTCTGCACCAGGGCAAGCTTGCTTCCGCGGGTTCCGATCCTGATCGTAGTCATAAACCCCTGCCTTTTCCCGTCCTTTGAAACATTGTTCAGATAAATAAACCCGACGATACAAATCAAGCATTATTCCCCGGAACGCAATCACTTTGCGATCTAACCGTCCGCCATCGACAGCCAGGGAAAAATCAGGCCGTGTCCGGGATCATTCTTGACCATAATTGACCTGGATCAAACAAATATTTTCTTGCCAAATATACTATTATTATAGGATAGTACCACCAGGTGAATATGCAGGAACCGCCAATGACACATAACCAGCGCCCCAGGAGAAACAGGGCCTCCTATCTTATCCGGGACCTTGTTGCGGAAACCTTTGTTGACCGGCGCAAGCTAATCATGCCCCATTTTGTCCTGGAGGGTAAAAATCTCAGGGAACCGATCGTTTCCATGCCGGGCATCAGCAGGGTTTCCATTGAGAACCTTCTGAAGGACATTGAGGCCGACCACAAAACAGGCATAGACAAGATACTCCTCTTCGGGATCCCCGATAAGAAAGATGAAGAAGGCAGCGGCGCCTATGACCGGAACGGCATCGTGCAGAAGGCCCTCCGCGAGATAAAAAAGCACCTGCCCGGTATACTGGTCATTACCGACGTGTGTCTCTGCGAATACACCAGCCACGGCCACTGCGGTATGGTGGACGGCGGGAACATCCTTAACGATCCTACCCTGGAGATCCTCTCCCGGGTCGCGCTTTCCCACGCCGAATCAGGGTCTGACATGATCGCTCCATCAGACATGATGGACGGCCGCGTCGGCGCGATTCGGACGGCCCTCGACGCGGGGGGCTTCGATGACATCCCCATCCTCGCGTATTCCGCAAAATACTCCTCGGCGTTTTACGGACCATTCCGGGAAGCCGCCGGGAGCGCTCCCCAATTCGGCGACCGGAGCAGCTACCAGATGGACTGCCGTAACGGCCTGGAAGCCGAAAAGGAGATCCTCCTTGACATCGCCGAGGGAGCCGACATCGTCATGGTCAAGCCGGCGCTATCCTATCTGGACGTCATTTACCGCGCCCGGAAGCTGGTCAACGTGCCGGTCTGCGCCTACAACGTAAGCGGCGAATATTCGATGGTGAAAGCGATGGCGAAACTCGGGTACAGCGACGAAGTCCGTCTCGCGAAAGAGATCATCACCTCTATATTCCGGGCCGGCGCAGACATGATCATATCGTATCATACCCGCGACATATTCAGGAACAACTGGTTTTGACAATGAATATTGAGAAATCTAAAAAGCTGCAGAAAAAAGCATCGCGTCTGATGCCGGGCGGGGTCAATTCCCCGGTGCGGGCGTTCAAGGCCGTCGGCGGAGACCCTCTGTACATGAAAAAAGGGGAGGGGGCGCACATGGTCGATGAAGACGGCAACGTTTTCATCGATTACTGCATGTCGTGGGGACCGCTCATCCTCGGCCATGCCGATCGCTCCGTCATACAGGCGATCCGCAAAACCGCCAAAAACGGAACCAGTTTCGGCACCTCAAATAAACACGAAGTCCAGCTCGCCCAGCTCATCGTCAGGCGCTTCAAATCCATAGAAATGGTACGCTTTGTCAATTCCGGGACCGAGGCCGTGATGAGCGCCATCCGCCTTGCCCGGGGCTATACCGGGAAAGAAAAAATCGTCAAGTTCGACGGGTGCTACCATGGCCATGCGGACCAGATGCTGGTGGCCGCGGGTTCTGGACTCGCTACCTTCGGAACGCCTGATTCCGACGGCGTCACAACCGGCGCGGCGCGGGACACGATCGTGGTCCCCTTCAACGATCTGGATGCCGTTGGCAAGGTTTTCGAACAAGAGCACGGCTCGATAGCAGCATTGATTCTGGAGCCGGTGCCGTGCAATTACGGGCTCATACTGCCAGCCGTCAATTTCCTGCCGCAGATACGCGCCCTGTGCGATCGTTACGGAATACTTCTCATATTCGATGAAGTTATAACTGGATTCCGCATCGCTCCCGGCGGCGCCCAGGAGTACTACGGCGTGAAAGCGGACATTACCACGCTGGGTAAAATTATCGGAGGCGGACTGCCTGTCGGGGCCTACGGTGCTTCACGGAAAATAATGCGGCATATTTCTCCCCTCGGACCGGTGTACCAGGCGGGGACGCTGTCAGGCAACCCCCTTGCCATGACCGCCGGTATCCAGACCCTCAAAAAGCTCGAAAAGATTAACGCCCATGATGAATTAAAACGCAAGGGAGAAAAGCTTGATCAGCTGCTCAAGCCGGCACTGTCCAGGCATGCCGGGAAGGTCCTCTTCACGCGCATTGAATCCATCTTTGCCTTCAATTTCACGAGTGCAAAAAGCATTGATACCCTTGCAGGCGTGAAAGCCTGCGACATGGGGGCTTTCGCGAAGTTCCACGGCGAAATGCTCCGCAGGGGCGTATACCTTGCCCCATCAGGTTATGAAGTTGGCTTTCTGTCCACTGCGCATACTGACGCAGACATCGAGCAGACTGCCGATGCCGTTTCAGAAAGCCTTAACGCGATTTTATAATGAAATCACCGAGTTAAAAACAGACAATGTAGCAAATTACCATAATGAACAAACGCGACGAAATATCAGAGATTATAATGCTGGGGCTGAGTCACAAGACCGCTCCTCTTGAAATACGGGAAAAGTTCACCTTTGAAGAATCAGTTTTATTGAAGTTTCATGAGCGGGCAAAAAAGTGCGGTATTGACGAAATGGTCTACCTGGCCACCTGCAACCGCGTCGAAATCTATTTTTCAGCGCGTGAGATTCACCGCACCATAGACAAGCTGACCGCCCTGCTGGAGGAATTCACCGGCCTTTCCCGGGAAATATTTTCCCAGCACATCTACAAGAAATACTCCCGCGAAGTGGTGACTCATCTTCTTTCCGTCGCGTCGTCCCTTGACTCGATGGTGATCGGTGAAAATGAAATCCTGGGCCAGATCAAGCAGGCATACCGCGACTCCGTGCTCCATAAAAACAGCGGAATACTGCTGAACCGCCTCTTTCACCAGGCCTTTAACACCGCCAAGAAAGTGCGTACCTGCACCGGAATTTCGCAAAACCCTTTATCAATTGCATATATAGCCGTCGAACTGGCCCTTTCAAAATTCAGCGGAGACATTTCAAACCGCAGTGCCCTTCTCATCGGGGCGGGGGAAATGGGCGAGCTTATACTCAAGTACCTGACAAAGAACAACATCAGGGACATAACCATCGCCAACCGGTCGTTCCATAACGCGGAAGCCATTGTTGAACGCATAAACAAGAAAGCCCATATAATTTCACTGGGCGACATAGCCGCCGCCGCGGAACAGGTTGACATCATCATAACTTCTGTAACCTGCCACGACTATCTTCTTACTCATAAACTGATAGAATCGGTAATCAGCAAGAGGAGCGGACAGCCGCTTTTCATTATCGATATTGCAGTGCCCAGGAACGTCGACCCGTCAGTGGTTAATCTTCCCAATGTTACCCTGTACAACATCGACGACCTGAAGGGAATCGCTGACAAAAACCTTAAAAACCGCATGAAAGAAGTTGAATGCGCCCTTGACATTGTAAACGCCGATGCCAATGAACTTATCGATTGGTACGAAGGCCTTGAACTGGTGCCCATGATAGTACACATGCAGGAGAGCTTTGACAAAATCCGCGACGCCGAAGTATCAAAATACCGCAGGCGTCAGCTCAAGCATCTTTCCGAAGAGGACATGCAGCATATCGACGACCTCACGAGGCAGATTATATCCAAAATACTTCACAACCCGATAATGGCTATCAAGCAGAACAAGGCCCAGCACCTGAACGGCTATCACGATAAGGATGAAATCAAACAGAAAATCAAGATTATCGAGGAACTGTTCAAAATATGAAAATGGACCATGTCCCGAGGCTTATTTTCTGGGAACTAACCAAGGAATGCAACCTTAACTGCATCCATTGCCGGGCCGAAGCGGAAAACGTGCGGTTCACGGGCGAGTTGACCCTGAACGAGATCACCGCCGTGATCGACGACATAGCCTCCCATTACAAGCCCATCCTGGTGCTTACCGGCGGAGAACCGCTGTATCGCGGGGATATTTTCCAGATCGCCTCCCATGCCCGAAGCAGAGGACTCAACACGGCCCTTGCCAGCAACGGCACCATGATCGACGAAACGATCGCGCGCAGCATCAGGGAGTCCGGGATTCGTCGCGTCAGCATCTCCCTGGACGGCAGCAGTGCGGCCTCCCATGACGGGTTCCGCGGCATATCCGGTTCTTTCGGGCAGGCCCTTGCCGGCATAGATCATCTCAAATCCGCGGGAGTCGAATTCCAGATCAATACGACCATATCCCGCCGCAACGTCGATGAAATTGAAGACATCATGAAACTGGCCGAAGGGATCGGTGCCAGGGCGCTGCACATTTTCATGCTGGTCCCCGTGGGATGCGGCGTCGAGATTGCAGAATCCGAAATGATATCCAAGGAAAAATACGAAAGCGTGCTCAACTGGTTTTATGACAAGTCGAAGGAAACCGGGATGGAGCTCAAGGCGACCTGCGCGCCCCATTACTACCGTATCATCCGGCAGCGGGCCAAGGCCGAAGGGAGGAAACTCACCTTTGAAAGCGACGGCATGGCCGCGGTTACGCGGGGGTGCCTTGCCGGCACCGGCGTCTGCTTCATATCCCATCGCGGCGACGTGCAGCCCTGCGGCTACCTGCCGGTGGCTGTCGGCAACGTTAAAGAGCAGACGTTCCATGAAATATGGGAGGACGCTCCGGTATTCCGGTCCCTCAGGGAGCTGGAAAACCTTACCGGCAAGTGCGGACAGTGCGAGTACAAAACCTTCTGCGCCGGGTGCCGGGCCCGCGCCTATTATGAAAACGGAGACTACATGTCCGACGAGCCTTACTGCGCCTACATTCCCTCAAGGGCGAGGCGCTGATGAACTTCACGCCCGTTGAAACAAAGGTCCTCAACAGGGTCCAGAAGGACTTTCCCGTGGTTACCGATCCGTTCCACGCCATGGCTGAAGAACTATCCATCCCGGAACATGACTTCCTCGACGCTGTCCGCGACCTTAAGCAGCGCGGGATCGTCAGGAATATTTCCGGCATATTCAACGCCGACCGGCTCGGCTTCGTCACGACCCTGGTCGCATTCAGCGTTGAAGACCATGATCTTGAAAGTGCCGCCGCCGCCATAAACGCACACCCCGGCGTAAGTCACAATTACCTGAGGGACCACCGGTATAACATCTGGTTCACCCTTGCGGCGGAATCCAATCCCCGCCTCGAAGAGACGGTCAAAAAGCTTGCTGAACAGGCCCATGCCTCCGATTATATCATTCTCCGCAATGAGAAGCTTTTGAAAATCGGCCTCATGCTCAGCATCGGCGAAGAGGTGCAGCAGGGGCACGGTCCCTCCCGCGGGAAAGGTCGCGGAAGAACTTCTGTCCCGAGACCGCTGTCCGCTGAAGAACGGGAATCCATCCGGATCCTGCAGACGGACCTTCCCCTGGAAAATAACCCCTTCGGGGTCCTTATCGAGACTCGCAGCAGTTCCATCAAGCTGGATGCGTTTATGACCTGTTTCAAACGACTCAAGGAGGACCACATCCTGAGGCGGTACGCTGCCGTGCTTCGACACAGGGAAGCAGGCTACAGGGCCAACGCCATGACGGTCTGGAAGCCCCGCAGCGGCTCGGACATAGACCGGATAGCGAGGATCTTCCATGATTCCCACCAGATATCCCATCTTTACCTGCGGACGCTGCTTCCCGGCAGGTGGGAGTATCCGCTCTTCGCGATGATCCACGCCCGCACCGATGATGATCTTGATGCCATCATTAAGGATTTATCCGGCAAGTCCGGAATAGACGACTACCAGGTACTTCGGTCCCTGAAAGAATTCAAGAAAGAGCGCGTTGTGTATTATTCGCCGCGCTTCGACGAATGGGAGAGACAGGCTGGACTATGATTGATATTGGCAAATTATACTGCGGCGGGAAATCAACCGGCGATTCCCTCAGGTACGGAACCGAGGCCGGCCCGGACTGCCACGGCAACAGGCCCCATGACCCCGTGCTGCTTGCCAGCGAGCGGAGGCCCATCGTGGTGTGGAGCACCACCCGGACCTGCAACCTCAACTGCGTCCACTGCTATACCGACTCAACTAATGTTAAATACGACGGTGAGCTCACGACCGACGAGGGCCGCTCCCTCATCAATGACCTTGCAGGCTTCGGGATACCGTCGCTCCTCTTTTCCGGCGGCGAACCCCTCATGAGGAAGGACCTCTTCACCCTCATTGAATATGCTGCCAACAGGAACATCCGTCCCGTCATTTCCACCAACGGCACCATGATCGACCGTCAGAACGCCCAGAACATCAAGGACGCCGGGGTCGTCTACGTGGGCATAAGCCTAGACGGCATGGAGGACACCAACGACAAATTCAGGGGAGTGCAGGGTGCCTTTTCCAGGGCCATGAAGGGTTTTGAGAACTGCACGGCCGTGGGCCAGCGGGTAGGGCTCCGTCTCACCCTCACAAAGCGCAACTATGAAGACCTGGACCGGATTTTCGACTTCATCGAGAAGGAGGGGATTAACAGGGCGTGTTTCTATCACCTTGTCTATTCCGGCCGCGGCAGCGATATGTACAAGGATGACCTGACCCACCGGGAGTCGCGCTCCGCCCTTGACACCATAATCGCCCGCACCGAGGATTACTTCCGCCGCGGTCTTGACATCAACATCCTCACGGTCGACAACCATGTCGACGGCGTATACCTCTACATGAAGCTCAAGGAAAAAGACACTGGCCGGGCCGAGGATGTCCGCCGGCTTCTCGCCTGGAACGGCGGCGGAGCCAATTCGACCGGCGTCGGCATAGCAAATATCGATTTCTTCGGCAATGTACACCCTGACCAGTTCTGGCAGGATTATACCTTCGGCAATGTGCGCGAACGCAATTTCGGCGATATATGGATGGATGAGAGCGATCCACTCATGAAGGGTCTCAAGCACAAGTCTGATTATATCAAGGGCCGATGCAGGCTCTGTCGATACCGTTCCCTGTGCACCGGCGCCATGAGGGTTCGCGCCTTCAGGACCTACAACGATCCATGGGCACCGGACCCGCAATGCTACCTGTCCGATGAAGAGATCGGGATTGATGAAAACAAGAAAAAAGAGCTCGTAAAATCCGGCGAGGTTTTTCCGATACCCATGGAGTTGTCATGCAAATGAAACTGTATCCGGTGATGATTAACCTTGAAGGCAGGAAGGCAGTTGTCGTGGGCGGCGGCACCGTTGCCCTCCGTAAAGTCAGGGACCTTCTTGAATGCGGCGCCCTGGTGACGGTAATTGCCCCAGAGTTGCATCCTGAAATCGACGCTCTTGCCGCAGCAAGCGGAGGCGCTCTTACTATCATCAGGAGGCATTACCGGGCAGGCGATTGCGACGGTTCCCTGATGGTTTTTTCTGCAACGGATAACGAACGCATCAACAGGGAAGTCTACACGGAAGCTGTGGAGAAAAACATCCTCGTCAATGCTGTCGACGATCCGCCCAACTGCTCCTTTTTTATGCCGTCATGGTTTGAGCGGAACGGGCTGGTTGTTTCGGTATCAACCAGCGGTATATCTCCGTCCTTGTCGGCGCGCATTAGACGGGACATAGAAAAAAGCATCCCCGCATACATTGAAGGCGCCCTTTCCGCGCTCAAGCAGGCCCGCGTCCTGTTGCGTGAAGACAGAGATTTTGCCGATCTTTCATCGGACAGGCGCGGAAAAATTCTCAAACACATCGTCCATGATGACGATCTGCTTGGAGAACTAGTCGATTCTTACAAGAATGATTCAGTGAAAAAGATGCTGTTAAAACATAAAAACTGCTAATGCATAAACCCAAAACAACCCGCAAGGATCCGCGAAAGACGTTTCGCCGGACACTCTCACTCCCCATTCTTTTTCGGCCTGGCAACATTTACACGGATATTCCGACCCTGTACTTCAGACCCGTTCAGTTTCTGGATAGCGGCGTCGGCTTCAGAATCATTGGCCATTTCGATGAAACCGAATCCCTTTGACTTCCCGGAGTCTGGATACCGGATGATTTTTACTGATGTGACCTCTCCATGCTGCTGGAACAAGTCCCTCAGGGTCTCATCAGACATCTGATATGACAGATTACCCGCGTAGATTTGTTTAGACATACCTCACCTCAAGCAAACAAAGATATATACAAATTATACCGGCGCCCTGCCAGAGGACGGTATAATTAATATACGCTAGTGAAATATGATATATATGCATAACCAAGGATAATTGGCTGATAAAACGGGGGGGAATCTGCCTTAACTATTCATTATCAAGCGGCCGGAAGTCGTATGTAATCCATTCGGACTCAGAATGCATTAAATCCCCAATCCCCCTGCATAACCCCTTATACATTTTGAACCGGGAGGATTAAACGCAAATTTTCATTCGTCTAATAAAAATCGCCATGTAAAGAACAAAATGGAAACGTTGTTAACAATAAACTATCACAATTAATTAGTCAAGAATCTTTTTTTATAAATGCAGACCTTGCCGTCAACAGTGGACAAAATGGGTTGCGTTCCATGTCTAATCTGTCATTATGGAAATGTCATATAACCCGGTGCTATGCCCATGAAAACTGTTCCCGAAGAAAGAATGTTTGACCGAAGCCATGGATGGATAGAGATGGAGGACGAATTCATCGGCCGGTGCGGCATCTCCGCGCAGTACCTGGCAAAACTGGATATTGTTGAATTTATCGCATTTCCCGATATCGACGATGAGATAAAAAAAGGTGCCGAAGTGGCCCTGCTGGAATCAGGCATCGATTATTACAAATACAGGTCACCCGTGTCAGGACGTGTTACAGATATAAATCAAAAACTTGAGAACCAGCCCGGCCTTATCAATGACGATCCCTATGGAGAAGGGTGGATTTATAAAATAGACGTGAAAGAACCGCGGGAATTTGACGAACTCATGCATGAAGATGAATATAATGCCCACCTTGAAAGAGGAGGCGACATATAATCATAATAGTTTTTTAATTAAAGTAAAAATGGGCTTGATTTTTAATGGTATAGTTTTATATTCAATAATTAATACATATTTTTCAAAAATATTCTATGTTTTTTTGGCCTTTATAAGTATTATTATTAATATAACTATAGCGCAGTGAAGTAATGGTCCGGGAGGGAGCATCTTACAAATATTGATGTGGAGTGTGATATGAAATTTGACATCCTGATCCAAAATGTTTTCATTCTGTTCGTCATCGCCATTATTATCGAATCCTGTGCGATGGCGTTATTTTCCTTAACCGCTTTAAAAGATATCTCCGAAAACAGGCCGGTGCAGGTTGCACGAGATACCTTCGTCGTCATCCTCGCTCTTCTCCTGTGCTACAAGGTTGAACTCTTGAGTCTTTTCACCGGAACCGGTATCCATCTGCACAAGTATCTTGATACTGCCATCAGCGCCCTCATGCTGGTGGGACTCGCGAATGTGGTAAATGGCTTTTTCGGCAAAATGCGTCGCGGGTGAAGCCCATCCATGCGCCGCCCCTGAAAGCAGGCCCGGCGTGTTGCAATACATCCAAATCAAATCATACGGGCCAGGCATCCTCAATGTCGTCTCGCGGTATCAATTGCGAATGATACATTACTTCCGATAAGATATATTATGTCTCATTGGGATTTGTGCAGATTTCACGTATCTATCATAAGCCTCCCATCTGCAACAGGGCAACCGAGTAACAGGCAATTCCTTCCCCCCTACCGGTAAACCCGAGGCCTTCCGTCGTTTTACCTTTGATATTGACGCGCGTTGACTCGATATGCAGTTCGGCCGAAATGTTGTTTCTCATTTCGTCGATATGCGGCGATATTTTCGGCTCCTGGCATATCACGATTGCATCAATATTGACTATGTCCGCCGATATCGCTTCGAGGGATTCCCGCACCTTGCCGAGAAGGACCATGCTGCTGATATCCTTATATGATCTGTCAGTGTCAGGAAACATTCTGCCAATATCCATGAGCCCCGCAGCTCCCAAGAGAGAATCAATCACCGCGTGGATCAACACGTCAGCGTCAGAATGGCCCTGGAGGCCGAACCGGAATTCGATTTTTTTCCCGCCCAGAACAAGGTCACGGCCTGTCACAAACTGGTGCACATCGAAGCCGTTGCCGATACGCAGATTGGCCATGGACAGCTACATCTCGAAGACGTCTGAAAGAGAACTCAGCTTGAGGACATTGAGGACTTTTGCGCTTACCTTGCTTATACGGAGGTTCTTCTCTTTTTTCTTCTGAAGTTTCAAGAGGCTTATGAGTACACCGACGCCGGATGAATCGATATAATCAACATGGGAGAGATCTATCTCTATGTCCTTGTCAATGGTATGACCTATTTCAAAGAGCTTTTCCTTGAAATTCTTTATGGTCATCATTTCAATATCACCGTTGACAATCACATGTACGATATCGGGTTCTTCTCTGATTTCAATATCCATTATGATAGTCTCCCAGCAGATTTTGCATTATTATATTTTAGTATTAATATCAAGTCAAACATAAATTTATTTAAATTATGATAAATAATTGCTTTTTAGGGGAATAGAGATGATTATCCGGTTTTGTTCATGTCAATGATAATCATACGGGGCGATACTTTGCCGTTAAAATAATTATTTTCAAGTCTGAACTTCAGATCGATCGGCCTTCCTGTTTCGAATAAATCCTTCATTTTCTGCCCCATCCCCCAGCCTATGGCAACAAGAGAATTATAATCCGAAAGCAGATATTTCCCGTGATTATTTCCGAACTGCTGGAATGCCTCAAAGACAACAGAACGCACCATGAAAACCGGTTCCCTGTTGCCGTTTCCATAGGGCTCAAGCAGCTGCAGGTCTTTGATGAACCCGGGGGTTATGCAGGAAATGTCAATTTCGCAATCTATTTCAAATCCATCGTCATGCCGCGTCGGATGTTCTCCCATCTCCCGAGTGACAAGGCTCACAATTTCATCCACCTGTTCAGCCTGCACCGTGAAACCGAAGGCATTCTCATGGCCGCCGATACGTTCAAACCTTTCCGAAAATTTGCCGAAATGGCTGAAAAACAGGGAGCCGCCACGGGAACGGCCGGAGCCCTTGACGACGCCGTTCTTTCCGGGCAGGACGGTAACTATGACGGGCTTACCGGTAACATCGGCAATGCGGTTGGCGATCAGGCCGGCATAGCCGTCAGGTATCCGGTCCGTCTTGATGTGTATCAGTCTCTCATTTGATTTCTGCGATCCGGAATCCATGTTATCCATCACCGTTTTGCAGAACTCCTTCACGAACATTCTCCGTTCCTCGTTCAACCCCCTTATTTCAGAGATGATATTTCTCAGAACAGCGGCGTCCTTTTCCACAAAGAACTTTACCGCCAGTTCGGTTTTTCCGAGCCTGCCGGGGGTATTGAGAAGCGGCGCGATGGTCCAGCCGATAAAACGGGAATCGATCTTTTCCCCGTTTATTAGCATTGCAAGGGCCTGATGCCGCGTCCTGCCCAGATTTTCGAGGCCGGCCCTGACCAGTATACGGTTTTCACCGGTAAGGCTGATGACATCGGCTATGCTGCCGATAGCGACGAGGCCTATGACTGAATCGATATAATCCCTGACTTTTTCAGAACCGGCCAGATAGGTCTCCATGAATATCTTGTTGAGAAGATCGATGGGATCAGGATATACCTTTCTCTTAATTGACATCGTCCTCTGAATTTCTTCAATATTGGACGCCTTGCGGCAGGCAATCCGCGCTATAAATCCTGCATAATCATGAATGTTCCTGCCGGTACATTCAGACCTTATCGCCCTGGCAGCTTTTTCGTCATGGACCAGGATGAAATCATCGGGTCCCGCCGAACAGACTACTTGTTTTATCCGTCCGGGATCTATGCCGCATTCCACTTTTTCAATGATGCAGTCGCGTATGAACGAAACCGCGTATTTCTCTCCATCCCCGTATAGTATCAGAAATGCCCTGTTATATGAAGGGAGATAACTCATCAGGATCGCGTGGGCCAGTTTGAAGGCCACTCCCACACCGGCAAGATTTTTAAAGGGATATGTTGACCCTGCGATCTTCGGGTTGATTACGATCGCGTCGGGCAGTTCCCTGTCCTGTTCGTGATGATCGGTCACGATAACGTCTATGCCGAAAGACCGCGCGTAGGCTATTTCAGCCACATCCCGGGTGCCGGAATCAACGGTGATGATCAGGGTTATGCCGTTATCTTTGAATTCATCGATAATATCCGTCGTAATGCCGTAATTCTCATCATCCTTGAGGTAACGGAGAAACGGCTCAATTTTCATCCTGCTAAAAAGATTATACATGAGCGCAAGTGATGTTATGCCGTCCAGGTCTGAATCAGCGAAAATGCCGATGCGTTCCCGGTCATCAATCGCCTTCCGTATCCTCTCAACCGCCTTCCTCATCCCTTCGAACAAAAAGGGGCTGTGCAAATCCGCAAGTGATCCGTGCAGGAAAGCATCGATGCTTTCAGGCTCATCATAGCCCCGGTAATGCAGTATGCCCATGACGACTGGATGCATTCCAAAGAATGCCGCGTGGCCATTGATGTTCAGGTCGCGATATACGGCGGGAGTTTTTACGGTGCCCATGGTCTACTGCGTCGCCTTTTTGGCCAGGTAGTCGGCCTTGTCATTCTGGCTCCGAGGAACATGCTCAATCTTGCAATTGCTTATCGATTTAAGCAGCGAAACAGCCTGGTCATAGAGCTTCTTTATCTGGTCGTTCTTCACCTTGTATTCGCCGGACAACTGCTTAACCACCAGTTCGGAATCGGTACGCACCTTGAGCACCCTGGTCTTGAAGTATATGGCTATCTTGAGGGCCCGTATCAGCGCGGTATATTCCGCATAATTATTCGTTCTTGTACCGATGTACGACGATATTTTACCAACCTGCCTGCCGTCATGATCCAGGATGACAATGCCTATCCCGGCAGGACCCGGATTGCCGCTTGAAGCCCCGTCAATATACATGGTCAGGGATGAGTTGAGCGGCACGGTCGACAGTTCGGCTCCTTCGAAGAGCAGGCTTTCAAGGGACTGCCTGTCACCGCTATCGCCGGTCTCATTTTCGTCATGGCCGTCGGCCCCCTTTTTTATTATTATCTTTTTCCTCGCGAACTGTTTCTCATGCTTGTTAATTATTGAGATCGCCTCCTTGATAACTTCGACCACGTCTTTTTGTTCGCAGTGGGCCAGCTCGGCGATCTTCTCGAGGCTCTTTCCTTCCGCCAGCAGCTTGAGGACCCTGTCAATGCTTAATAACATATGCCCATCCTTTATAGAACATGGCAACCGGTCAACCGGTGATGTTCTCTTCAGCACGAATGCCATGTCGCCACCCGTGCCGTTTCACTTGTAAATATACTTACCGCAGTTGGTGCAATTGACGACATGGTCGTCTTTTGATGCGTCAATGGCCAGAAAAGAAGGTATCTTGAAATTGCAGAACCCGCATATTTCGCCATCCACCCTGGCAATACCCTTCCCGTCACGGGAGTTTATCATCTTTAAAAATTTCGATTTATATAACGCCGACAGCTGATCAATGATTGCGTCGAACTTGTCATTGTGTTCTTTAATAGTATCTTCGTGGGCCGCAATATCCGAGATAGATTTCGCCTTTTCATCTTCAAATATACGCGCCTGTTCAGCAACTTCGGCCTGGAGGCGCGATAATTCTTTTTCCTTCAAGTCAAGATCATCTATCAAGGAGAGGGTCTTTTCCTCAAGCTTGCCGGTTTCGAACCTTATGCTATCGATTTCCTTCTCAAGGGCATGGAGTTCCTTCTCTGTATGGATTATTTTCTTCCGGTCCTCAAGTTTCGCGATCCTGGCGCCCATCTCGGACAGCGATAGCTCATCCTGCTTTATCGAGTTTTTCAGCTCTTTTACTTTTTTAGACAAGGACTCGACGCTTGACCTGGAAGCTGACAGGTCCTTTTCGGTGGCCTTCACTGAAGCCTTGATTTTATCAATGGATGCCCGGGCATGCAGTACCCTGTCCCAGTGCTGCTGCAATTCAACCATAATTTTTACATTGCTATTCATTGGCCGCGCCGTATATCCTGAATGGATTCCGTTCTGACTCCGAAATATATATGGGTATATCTGCGGTAACCTCGCCGTTTGTCAAGCAGTCGATTACACGGTCACGCAAAAAACTGAGCATTATTCTCTCGGTGCCGAAATGCCCTGCATCGATAACGGCCGTGCCGCAATCTGAGGCGTATTTGGCATGATGGTAGCTCACATCGCCGGTGATGATGCAGTCAACGGCTGTATCACGAATAATTTTTTGTATGGATCTGCCCCCTGCCCCGTTTACCAGTGCTATATGTTTTACCCTTTTCCCGTAGTCGCCGGTATAAACAACAAATTCAAGCCCCAGAGACTTTTTGATCCTGGCGAGTATTTCTTGTAATTGCACCTCCTCTTCCAGGTCAACCATGGCGCCGAAACCCGCCGTAATGCCATCGGGGGCCTGTTCATGGGGATATATGAGACGTGCAGTCCCGAATCCGATAACCATTGCCAGTTTATCATAGAAAAGCTTATCAAGGTTGGTATGGGCTGAATATACGCTTACTCTGTTATCTATCAGCTTGACGAGCAACGATGAACCTTGTTCACCGGTGTCAATCCTGCGAATGGTATTGAAAAGTAACGGGTGGTGCGTAACGACGAGGTTGCATTTTTTATTTACCGCTTCTTCAAAGACACATGAATCCATGTCCAGTGATATAAGCATTGAAGTAATATCTCTTTCTCGAAAAACGATCTGGGGTCCCGAATTGTCATACCCCTCCTGGATTTCGGGATACAGGCACGCGTCAAGAATTTTTATGATTGTGTCGATGTTCATGTTCAGTAAACGATTTATACGATGAATTATTAAAAATTTTTTCTGGAAATTGCAAAAAGAGCTCCCCGCCAGAAGCTTCTGGAACCTTTTTATCAATTTAATAAAGGATTATAACCGGCGACATGTCAATAAAAAAGCGGACGTTTCAGAGTATAAGCATCGAGTCTCCATAGGAGAAAAAACGGTACCGCTGCCTGATAGCTTCGCGGTATGCATCCATGATGACATCATATCCCGCAAAAGCGGCCACCAGCATGAGAAGCGTCGACCTGGGGGTGTGGAAATTTGTGATCAAAGAATCAATTGCGGTCACTTTCCGAGGAGGATATATGAAAATATCGGTTTCCCCTTCTCCGGGCATGTTCATTCCGTCCCGGTAGGTGGATTCGAGCACCCTGACCGATGTTGTACCCACGGCAATGATGCGGTCACCGTTTCTCCGTGCGTTATTAATGGTTTCAGCGCTGTCGCTGCCGAGCATAAACCTCTCGCTGTGCATGCGGTGCGCCGCGATATTCCGGTCCCTCACCGGCTGAAACGTCCCCCAGGAAACGAACAGCGTGAGAGGGACCATGCGGACGCCCATTGCGGAGACCGCATCCGCCAGCTCCGGCGTAAAATGCAGCCCGGCCGTGGGCGCCGCCACTGCCCCGCTCTCCCTGGCGAAAACCGTCTGGTACCGGTCCCTGTCCTCATCCGTCATGTCACGTTTGATATACGGAGGCAGGGCGAGCTGTCCGATTTCGGCAAGAACCTCATCGTCCAGATCGACGTTGGCTTCAATTTCGATCACCTGGTCCGTTTTGTCAATTATCATGAATTCTATCTCCGGATTTTTTTCGGCTGACATGAGGTCGCCGGCGGCAATACGGCTTGTCCTGTTGGTAATCGCCGTCCATCTCCGTTGATTGATCCGTCCGGTTAAAAGCAATTCTATCGCTCCGCCGCTTTTTCTCTTGGAGGGGATTCGTGCGTTAATTACTTTCGCGTCATTGTAAACCAGCAGGTCGCCCTGCCGCAAAAAAGCAGGGAGCGATGAAAACCCGCTGTGGACATATGCGCCAGAATTTCTGTCAAGGACAAACAGGCGCGATTCATCGCGCTTTTCAGCCGGATACTGCGCTATAAGTTCCGCCGGGAGGCTGAAATCAAAATCATCCAGCGTAAAATGATCCGATGGCATGGTCTACTGGTAGTGTGAAAGATTTTTTTGTTTTGCGGCGATATATGCGGTCTTGATGTTTTGTATGCTCACGCCCGCATAATAATGGCGCAGAATATCCTTATAGTCGTATCCGCGCATAGCCATGCCCCGGGCGCCCCACTGGCACAGTCCGACACCATGGCCCCATCCGTGGCCCTTCAGAACGAGCCCCCCAGTCTCTTTCCTTGAGTTAAAGTAGAGGCTCCGTATTTTTTCCGGTTGAAATAGAAGGCGGAAATTGTTGCCATTCATGCGGATCGTCCCGAGGGTATGGGTTATCACTACTTCCACAACCCGGTCATCCTTTTTTCTGAATGAAATGCCGCGGATAGTCCCCACCTGAGGGTGTTTTTTTATCAGATTAGAACGGATCTCGGCAAGGCTGAGAGTCGATTCCCATCTGTACTTCGTCGAATCATTGCAGAAACCGCATTTGACGCCCTGGAGATACGGCAGATTGCTTTTTTCCCATACGTACCTGTCATCAACGGTCTTCCCGCCGCAGGTGGAATGAAAATACGACAGTATCGGCCTGCCGTCAAAGACCATGACCTGACCTGCGGTTGCGCGCACCGCCTCTGTTGTCTGAGGTTTCTCATCAGCCATCCCGCGGTAAACCTGAGTTGCGGCTGTCGCATCCAGGTCATAGGCCTGGTCGGGATCATTCTCCGATTTCAGATGGTAGTAGGTGAAGGTCCGTGCCGCAACGGCCTGCGCTTTGAGAGATTCCCTGTCCCAGTTGGCGGGGATTTCCCCCGGCACGACGCTCAACAGGTATTCGCCTATGGACGCCACATTAATGACCTGCAGCGCTTCATTCTGCCGCCGTATTATTATTGAGCCGCGGTATGGCTTTCCGTTGACATGGAGGGGACCATCGCCGGGTTCTATCTTCAGCGTGCCGCTGATCATGCCGGAAGTATACGTATACGACATGTCGTTCGCTGCCGAGGGGTTCACCGGCTCGCCATTTCTGTATATTTTCATCGGACTACTCGATGATATTGTTACGGTTGCTGCCCTGACAATCTGTATCCTGACGGGATAATTGTCCGCGTCGCCGCGGTAATCCCTGAGCATCAAAGGAGCGCATGAGCCGATCATGAATGCGGTTATCATGACCAGCCCAACGCAGTATGTGCGAAATTGTACAAGCATCAGGGGGGTCAGCCTTTGGGATGATGCTTTTTGTGTATATCCTGCAGTTTTCTCTTTGCAAGGTGCGTATACACCTGCGTGGTGGATATGTCCATGTGGCCCAGCAGCTCCTGCACCGACCTGAGGTCCGCGCCGTTCTCGATGAGATGAGTGGCAAAGGAGTGACGGAGGGTGTGAGGCGTAATGTTTTTCTTTATTTTGGTCCGGGTCACGTAGTTTTTCAGGAGGCGCCATACGCTTTTCCTGTTGAGCTTGGAGCCCTTTTTGCTAATGAAGAGGTATTCGCTTTCCCTTTTACCGCATATATCGGGGCGGGATTCCTGGAGATACTTCTTTAAAAGACGCTTGGCCTCATCGCCTATCGGGGCAAGGCGCTCCTTGCTCCCCTTCCCTATTACGCGTATGAGAGAGTTCTCGAAATCCACATGGTCATGGAGTATCTCGATGGCCTCGCTTATGCGGAGACCGCATGAATAAAGAAGCTCGAATATGGTCTTGTCGCGCAGTTCGTACACGTCGTTTTCAGAAATCGAGCTGAAAAGAGTGTTCACCTCCTGTATGTTCAGGAAATCAGGCAATGTCTTCTCGACATGGGGCGACTCGATCTTGGTCGTCGGGTTGTCGATTTCATCGAATTTATCAGAGATGAAATTATAGAACTGCCGGATGGCGGCAAGAGATCGCGCAAGGGTGCGTGTCGAATTTTTTTTCTTTGTTTTTTCAAAATTCAGGAATTGCTGCACATCCTCCTGCGTCGCTGACAGGATATCCTTGTTATTGGATGACAGAAAATCGCTGAATTTTTTCAAATCATAGGTATAAGAATAAATCGAATTTTCCGACAGCCCCTTTTCAACTTGAAGAAACCTTTTGAACCGATTGATTGCTTGAACTTCTTTCACGTCTGATCTCCTGAGTGGTTATTTTTTTTCCACTCCTACTCTCTTTCTATGAAAAAAATTCACCAGGTATGTTATATTAATTAATGTATTCGTATTTTCTATAATTACAAATTAATTATCGGCCATACGAGATTATGTCTTTATTTATTGCGGGCTTTTTTTAATTTTATATAAAAAATTTAAATTTTTTTAAAATATTTTTTTATATATTCAACTTTGATTGTGCCGAAAGGCTCTTTTGATCAAGAAACTTCGGTTATGTCGCATAACCAGGCATTTGAATCATCTTAAAGAGGGCAAATCAGGAAAGTTTGTGTTTTGATGCGGCGGTTTTAATTTTTGTTTTTTTGATAGGGGCGTCTTCAATGATCATGCCGTCCCTGAAGACCACCTTTCTGTCGGTATAGGCGGCAACATCCGCTTCATGGGTGACCATGATTATGGTTATGCCGATATCCTTGTTAAGCCTGGTAAAAAGCTCCATGATTTCTTTCGTATTGTGCGAGTCAAGGTTCCCGGTCGGTTCATCGGCCAGTATTATCGCCGGGTCATTGACAAGAGCCCGCGCAATAGCAACCCGCTGCTGCTCGCCTCCCGACAGCTTGTTGGGATAGTGGTCCTCCCTGCCGGAAAGGCCCACCCGTGCAAGAAGATGTTTTGCCTTGGAAGATAAATCCCGGGGGGTTACCCCGCCCTTGTAGAACAGCGGCAGTTCGACGTTTTCAAGGGCGCTTGTACGGGCAAGCAGGTTAAAACCCTGGAAAACAAATCCTATCTTGGTGTTTCTTATTTCCGCCTTTTCGTCGTTGTCCAGCCTGCTGCCGTCTATTCCGTCTAGGACGTATTTCCCGCCGGTCGGCGTATCCAGGAATCCCAGAATATTCATCAGGGTCGATTTCCCGGAACCGGAAGCGCCCATGATCGCAATATACTCGCCCCGTCTGACATCGAAAGAAACGCCCTTCAGCGCCCGCACCTGAACTTCCTCGCTCAAGATAAAGGTCTTCTCTATTCCGATAATTTCAATTACCTTATCTTCCATGCTATTTGCCGGATGTTTTCGTGCCGCGAATATATTTAATAAGGACCTTGTCGCCCTTTTTCAGGTTCTTCTTTATCTCCGTAAAAGTATCGCCGCGCAGACCGACTTCGACTTTGACCCTCTCTGCCGGTATTGTCCCCGTCAACTTACCACTTTTACGCCATACCGTGTTCTTCTCCAGTTCTTCCTGACCCTCGAGTGGGTTTACCAGCAAAGCCTGGTTCGGCACACGTATAACTTTTTCCAGCCTGCTGATTTCAATCGTCGCCGTGGCGGTCATCCCCGGCTTCAGCAGCTGCTCATCATTATCGCAGACGACCGTGGAATCGTAGGTGACCAGACCGCCCTTGACCACCGGGTTTATCCGCACTTTTTCGATTTTGCCGTTGAATGTCTTTTCCGGAAAGGCGCTTACGGAAAACACGACGCCCTGTCCTTTCCTGACGATGCCGATATCCGATTCGTCAACGCTTATGGTCAGGTTCATTTTTTTGAGACTCGGGACGATAACAAACGCCGGTGTGTTTATGCCTATCGGCGCACCCTCGGTAGCCGATATGTTCAGGACGATGCCGTCGATCGGGGAAACGATCCGGGCATTGGCCTTTTGAGTCCTTGCATTTTCATAATCGACCATGAACTGCCTGTACTTGAGGAGGACTGACTTGTAGTTGAACTGGGCCCGTTCCAATCCCTTGTCGGATATCAGGTTATCCTTGAACATGCTTTTCTTCGCTTCAAGGTCCTCTTCTGCTATGGCCAGCTCAAGCTTGGCGCTTTCCAGCTGGGCTCCCATTTTTTTCAACATCTGGTTGAGGTCCACGGTGTCAATTTCGGCAAGAACCTGCCCTTTCCTCACCTCCTGGTTGAAGTCAACCTTCACCTCCGCAACTACGCCGTTGGCCTTGCTCAATATTGTTTTCTTGCCCGATACATCAAGAATGCCGGTCACTGAAATCGTCTTTTCCACTTTGCCGACGGTGACGTCCTGGAACTCGAACTTATCTCCCGAATTTTTGCCGCAACTCCTGATAATGGTAAAAACCAGTAATATCGCGATTACCACCGCGCCAACAACTATAACTTTCTTCTTGGTCATTTTTTGCATAAGGAATCCTCTCCCAGGCCGACAATGCTTGATATTTTCGCCACTGCCATCAGGTAGTCATTCTTGGATTTTTGATAGCCCAGGGCGGCATTCTCATACGACATGATAGCTTCATTGATCTCAAGCTGTGTTCCTGCTCCGCTTTCATATGATTTCTTGGCGAGCAGCATGTTCTTTTCTGCGTCCTGCATCAACTTTTTTGACAGATCCATCATCGTGCTCAATTCCTGGAGCGACTGGTATTGAGCGATAACCAGCGTCCTCGTCGCATTGATGATGTCAGTTTCCTTGTAAAGTGATTTATTGTAATCGGCATTCGCCGATGCAATCCGCGACGTAATCATTCCGCTCGAGAACAGGTTCATCCGCGCGAGGAAATTAACGCCTATGGATGGTTTCCACGCATCAGACGTAAAGTTGTTTTTGAACGAAGTGAAATCAAGCCTCGAATTTCTCAGACCTCCCAGCACCTGCAGATCCACGTCCGGATAATGATTGGCCCTCTCCATATCAACGCGCACCCGGTAAATCTGGGTCTGCATCCTTGCCAGCTGCAAATCGGGTGAATATACCTCCGCCATCTTCTGAAGCTGTTCAAGCGAACAGGACACCCGCGGAAGATCATTGAAATCCTCGAGGGAGAATTCGGTCCCGGGATCATCGAGGCCCATGTTCCGGAACAGCTCGGCCCGGGCAGCCCGCTCGCCGTTTTTGGCCTTCTGCAATTCCAGCTGGGAGTTCTGAAAGTCGTATTGGGCCCTGCTCAGGTCAAGGATCGAACGTTGCGCGTTTTTATACAGTATTTCCGTCATCCTGAGCTTGTCCTTGTTGTTTTTAAGCATTTTTTCCTTAAGAACAACCGTTTCCCCGGCCATCAGGTACATGCAATAGGCGTTTTTGACATTGTAAATAACGTCCCCGATGGCTTTTTTATTCTGCAGCCTGAACATATCCAGGTTCTTTTTGGCAAACTCCTGGTTTCGTGTCTTTTTTTCGCTGTAGAGACTGATTGAGGCGGTGACTCCCAAAGTAATACCAAGATCGTAATCCCTGGTCAAAGCTTTCACAAATGGGCTCGGCTGGGGCTGCGCCTGGTCTAGAAGATATTTGGCCATGGCCCTGTCAATGGAATCCGGGATGTATGGCAGCCATTGATAAGCGTCAACATAACGGGTCGGGATATTTGTTTTCGGATATCCGTCAGTTTTAATATTCATATCAATCATCAAAAGCCGCTGCGCAGTGGCAACCCGGTAATCGGCAAGGGCCTTCTTCTTGTCTTCTTCCGCGGCTTTTATCGATGTATTGTTCTCAACCGCGATGTTGATGCATTCTTTCAGAGTCAATACTCTTTTGGGCGCAGTTTCATCGGCATAAACGTTCAGTCCGGCCAGGAACATGGCAATTAATAGTAAACCTATCTGTTTCATCAAATTTCCCATTTCATGGTACCGTAATAATAATACTAATAATGTATTATTTTACATCTGGCATAATAATACAACAACGACAATGGACAATGCAGTGTTAAAATTAATGTAGTTAAATTATATCATTTAATTATTTACACCAAATACTGTCAAGAAATTAAATTTAGTTAATTATTCGTCATACATATCAATTATTTTGACACAAGAACAAGCATGGAATAACCAGCACGGTGAGCATTTCCTTGACGCTTAACAAGTTCCCCATGGTCTGCGCAGGCATGCCTTCACGGAATTTCATACGTTGTCTAAATTAGTGTACCAGGGCCGCAGTTTTGTTTCAAATCCCGATCGTTATCTATCATCAGGCATGACTGGTTTGTTAGAGTATCCGGGTCTGTCGACATGAAGCATCCAATCCCTATTGTATCACAACCTCATTTTTTATTTGATAGAATCTTCATTTATATACAATAAAATAAAAAAATATTTGACAGTTGTCATCCCTGAATAAATAAAGGACTTCCAGTATTGCTGGCGTAGCTCAATCGGTAGAGCAGTTGATTTGTAATCAACTTGTTGGGGGTTCAATTCCTCTCGCCAGCTCAGCAGCACTTATGGTGAGGTTCCCGAGCGGCCAAAGGGAGCAGACTGTAAATCTGCCGGCGTAGCCTTCGATGGTTCGAATCCATCCCTCACCACAGCGGCATGAAACGCGGCGTTTAAGACGCCGTTTTTTTTTGCTTGTTATTTTTATTGATCTCCCGCTTTAATAGTTACCTGTTCAGGTTTATATCCATGCTATTAAAAGAAGAACTGCTGTTCTATTCGCGCCAGCTGGGCATTCCATCATGGGGGGCTCCGGCCCAGGAAAAATTAAAGAATTCCCGGGTGTTCGTGGCCGGCACCGGCGGTCTCGGCAGTCCGGTGCTCTATTATCTTGCCGCTGCCGGCGTGGGTACTATTATCATCTGCGATTATGACACGATAGAAATAACCAATTTGAACAGGCAGATACTCCATCGATACGGGAAAATAGGCTACCTTAAAGTTGATTCGGCCCGTGAAGCCTTGAACGAACTCAATCCATTTATTACCGTTACACCGGTGAAGGAAAAACTGACGGCTAAAAATGCGGGATCGATTATCGGAGATCCGGATATAATCATCGACTGTCTGGACAATTTTGAAGCGCGTCATATCATCAACCGAATTTCCGTAGAAAAGAGCATCCCCCTGGTGCACGCGGGTGTCGCCGAGTTAAGGGGCCAGATCACCTTTATGCATCCGCCCGAAACACCGTGCCTGGCATGTTTCCTGGACCACAAATCACCCAAAAAGAAACCGCAGGTACTCGGGGCCACCGCCGGCGTCATCGGCTCGCTCCAGGCCGTTGAAGCGATCAAGCATCTCGCCGGCTTTGCCCCGTCGTTAAAGAACAGGCTGCTTTTCTGGGACGGGCTGGCTATGAAATTTGAGTCCATAAGCATTAAACGGAACACCCGCTGCAAGGTTTGTAAAAATTTTTGAAGAAGATGTATGATGCCATCATATTCACGCTATGACCCAATAGTATAGAATTAATAATTAATGCAAGCTTCGAATTGCCAAATTTTCAACTAGAGGAGATTTATATGGCCGGATCAATAAAAATTAAAGTAATGGGCGTTTTGCTTCTCGTTGTCCTGGTCCTCGGTGGCGTGGTTTTTTTCAGGTACTTTTTCACCTATGAGCAGCGACAGCAGTTCAGAAGAAATATCGACACGGTGACAGGACAGAATATGACCGTTACGGTTTTCGGCTTTGACGGGAGGATCATCAAGCGCTGGGTCGGCATTGAAAAAATAACATCCGGTTACGCCAGAGGCGGTTCCGGCGAGCGCAATTACACATTCTTCTACACCAAAGAAGGGAAATATGTCCAGATCCCCGACTCGGTCTGGTACATAGCCGAAGAGGAATAGCGTGCTCTCGGACAGCGTCACGGCGATCCAGGGAATCGGACCAAAAAAAGCACTCGTCCTGAAGGAGGAAGCCGGCATTGAGACCGTCGAGGACCTTCTCTACTACATCCCCCGCAGGTACATAGACCGTTCCTCCTTCAAACTGCTGAAAGACTGTTTCCTGAATGACGTGATCACCGTTTCCGGCACCATCAGGAACGTGGCAACGGCCGGGAACAGAAAGAAGTTCCTGGAAGTGGAAATCAGCGACGGAACAGACACCCTGACAGGTGTTTTTTTCGGAGCCGTTCAGTATTTCGCCAGGCTCTTCTCGATTGGCGATAACGTTATTTTTTCCGGTAAAATAAATTTCTACCGGAAAAAGCAGATGGTCCATCCCGATTTTGACTTCATCGACGACACATCCGGGACCGGCATACAGGCGATCAATACCGGCAGGATAATCCCCCTCTACCGTTCGACGGAAAAGCTCAAGTCCCTGGGCTTCGACTCTCGCGGTTTCCGCCGCGTAATAAAAACCGCGCTGGATTCATACCGCCCCGGGATCAGGGAGACTATCGATGCTGACATCCTCCGGCGGCACAGTCTCATGGGGATCGGCGATGCCGTGTTCGCGATACATTTCCCCGACTCCTTCGAACAGGCCGAGCAGGCGAGAAGACGGCTTGCTTTCAATGAAATGTTCTTCCATCAATACTATCTTTCCCTTTCCAGAAGGTACCTCCGGGAGTCGAACCGTAAAAAGGCAAAGCCCATTGACGGTGCAAAATACCGCGCCTTCATTTCATCGCTTCCGTTCGAACTGACCGCAGACCAGAAGGCGGCAGTTGACGCCCTGTACCGCGACATCACGTCTCCCCACCCGATGAACCGCCTTCTCCAGGGCGATGTGGGCTCCGGGAAAACCGTTGTCGCCATGGCCGCAATAACCATGGTGATCGAGCAGGGACGGCAGGCGGCCCTCATGGCCCCGACCGAAATACTTGCAAACCAGCATTATGACAATGCCCGCAGGCTGATGGGCGCATCCCTGAGGTTCACCCTCCTTACCGGCAGCACGCCCAAAAATGAAAAGAAAATAATTTACGAATCCGTAAGATCAGGCGGCATCGACCTTGTCATAGGCACCCACGCGATCATCCAGGAGGAAGTCTCTTTCAGGGATCTCGGTCTCATCATAATTGATGAACAGCACCGCTTCGGAGTAGAGCAGCGTTCCGCCCTCCGCGAAAAAGGCGAAACCGCAGATCTCCTCGTCATGACCGCGACACCAATCCCCCGCTCCCTCTCACTCACGCTCTATGGCGACCTGGACCTGACTTCCATACGTACCATGCCCGTCAACAGGCTCCCCGTCAAGACGATGTCTTTTCCGGAATCCCGCCTCCAGGGCGTTTACAACTCGCTAGAAAAATACATGGCGCAGGGCCGGCAGGTTTACTACGTCCTGCCCATCATCGAAGATTCGGATAAAATCGACCTCAAATCGGCCATACAGGTATTCGAACACCTGAAGAACGACGTGTTCCCCGGCCGCCGGGTAGAGCTTCTCCACGGCCGCATGAGACAGCCTGAACGCGATGCCGTCATGGACCATTTCAAGAACGGCGCCATAGACATCCTGGTGTGCACGACGGTCATAGAGGTGGGGATTGACGTCCCCAATGCCACGGTAATCGTCATCGAGCACGCTGAACGGTTCGGCCTTTCCCAGCTCCATCAGCTCAGGGGCCGCGTCGGAAGGGGAGGGCATCAGTCCTTCTGCGTACTCATAAGCCCCGATGACATATCAGATGAAAGCAGGACGAGGATTGACACTATTGTTTCCACCAATGACGGGTTCGCCATCTCCGAGGAGGACCTCAAACAGCGGGGCGCCGGCGAGTTGATAGGGTTCCGGCAGCACGGCCATGGAGGCACTTTCGAATTCGCCGACCTGTCACTTGACATCGACCTTATACTGTACTCACGCGAGGTTGCCGAGCGGTTGGTATCCGGCATCGATGACATACGGGTTCTCTGGGACCAATTCAGAAACAGGAAATACAGCCCGCTCCTCAACGGCATCCGCAACAAAAAACTGCTGACCATACTGTCCTGACGGTAACCCGGGAAAACCTTCTACATTACATGAAGATGGTGCCGCCGATAAACCGGCGGTATACCTCGATATTAAGATGACCGAACCACTGGATGCCCTTTATCTGGAACAGTTTTATCCTGCTGATAGATTTTTCCGGGCCCAGTTTGGAGTTAAGCTGTTCAAGGCGGGTGTTGAAGGTACGCAGGTCGTTATAATACTTCCGCGAAGCTATTTTTTTCATTTCCTCGTATCGCTGAATGCTGTCAAAAGGCAGGTTGAGGGTGTTGATGTTCTCCTCGAACCACTTCAGTACCGTGGTCTTGATGAACTCATCGGGGAAAAACCTGGCCGCCTTGTTGCCGGGAAGATACTTGTAGCAGTAACCGTACTTGTTCTGATAAAAATCATCTTTTAAATACTTGTAAACCGTGAGGGGTCCGATGTGATAGATGAAAAGTTTTTCAGATTCGGGATCCAGCTTGAAATTCTCCGACAGCGTCCCGGCCGCAACCGATATTTTCTTGAATATAAAACCGGCATATTGCTCCGTGACATGACCTGAGGGTTTTCTCAAAAAAGCGACTATTTCCTGCTTGATCCTCTGCTTCATGGCCTCCTGTTCAGAAAAGGCTTCAACGAAAAAAAACGACTTCTGGAGGCTGTCGAGGTCATTCCTGTACCCGGCGGCATCAACTGCGATGATATAGGGCTCCCTTCTGTTCCAGTTTTTTGTTCCCCTGAGGGTGAACTTCACGCCGGCAACCGCCTCATAGGCTTTGGCGTCCGTCTCTTCTTCCGCCTCAGGAACGGTATCGTGGGGTTCGGCATGGCCCGGTCCGGGCTTCACCGGTTCCTTGGTCTCCGCCGGCTCTCCGTCCTGGCCTGTTTCGTTCCTGGCTATCTTGTCGTCAAGCGATTCTATTAATTGCGATAATTCATCGTTACGCTTGGCTTCCGATTCATTACCATGAAAAAATTTATCGTCATCATCCTTATCGATATTCAGAAGAATTTGATCGATTTCGTTCATGGCCGCACCCGGATTTAATTTTCGCCTGTTTCCGCCTTCTCCGCGGTTTCTTTTTCAGCGGCTGCCGGCCTGGATTTTTCCTCATGGTTTTGGACAGGAGGCAGTTTCTGACCGGCCATGATGGCGTTGATTTCCTCCCCGGTCAGGGTCTCACGCTCGATAAGGTTCTGGGCAAGCCGGTCAAGCTTGGTCATGTTCCTCTTCAGCAGCTTCATGGCGTTGTTCTTGCAGGAATAAATAATGGCGTTCACTTCCTCATCTATGAGCTGCGCCGTCATTTCGCTGTAATCGCGGTGCTGGGATATTTCCCTTCCGAGGAATATCTGCTCGTTCCTCTTCCCGAACGTTATCGGTCCCAGTTTTTCGCTCATTCCCCATTCGCACACCATTTTGCGGGCGATGTCCGAGGCCCGTTCCAGGTCGCTGCTCGAACCGGTAGTCACCTCCTTGAATTTCATCTCTTCCGCCAGGTGCCCGCCGAACAGCACCGTGATCTGGTCAAGCCAGTGCTTCTTGGAATAGAGCCGCCGGTCTTCCTTGGGCAGCTGCATGGTCACGCCAAGCGCCCTCCCCCGCGGTATGATGGTCACCTTGTGGACCGGGTCAGAACCGGTCAGCACCCCCAAGATGGCATGCCCGCCTTCATGGTAGGCGGTTATTTCTTTTTCTTTATCCGAGATGAGGATCGAGCGTCGTTCCGGTCCCATCAGGACCTTGTCCTTGGCGTCTTCCATGTCCTCCATGGTAACCCGCTTCCGCCCTCTCCTGGCGGCGAGAAGGGCCGATTCGTTAATGAGGTTTGCCAGGTCGGCGCCGGTAAAACCGGGCGTCCCGCGGGCAATTATTTTAAGGTCAACTTCCCGCGACAGGGGGATCTTCTTTGAATGAACGGCAAGGATCTTTTCCCTCCCCTTCACGTCGGGTATGTCCACCACGACCTCGCGGTCAAAGCGTCCCGGTCTGAGCAGCGCGGGGTCGAGGACGTCGGGCCTGTTGGTTGCCGCGATAATGATGACCCCCTCGTTGGTCTCGAAACCGTCCATTTCCACCAGGAGCTGGTTCAGCGTCTGCTCCCTTTCGTCATGCCCGCCTCCGAGGCCCGCGCCGCGGAGACGTCCCACGGCGTCGATTTCATCAATGAATATGATGCAGGGGGCGTTTTTCTTGCCCTGGTCGAAGAGGTCCCTCACCCGTGAAGCGCCGACGCCCACGAACATTTCCACGAAATCTGAACCGCTGATGGAGAAGAAGGGCACGCCGGCTTCACCGGCAATGGCGCGGGCAAGGAGGGTCTTGCCGGTCCCCGGAGGGCCCATAAGGAGCACGCCGGTCGGGATCTTGGCGCCGATATTGATGAATTTCTTCGGTTCTTTGAGAAATTCAACGATTTCCCTGAGTTCTTCCTTCGCCTCGTCAACGCCGGCAACATCGGCAAAGGTCACCTTCCTCTTCGTTTCGGGGTTCAACTTCGCCCTGCTCTTCCCGAAAGAAAGCGCCTTGTTTCCCGTCGACTGGATCTGCCTGATCATGATGAACCAGATAAAGCCGAAAAACAGGAGCCATGGCAGGAAGTTGAGCAGTCCCTTCAGAAAAATATTGTCGTCATCCTCCTTGCCTTCGACCTTTACCTCATTGGCGATGAGGGTCTTTATGAGCTCGGGGTCTTCATAGGGAATGACCGTTTCAAAGTCGGGATTTTCCTTTTTGGAGAATCCCTTCGACTCCGGTTTCCTGGCCTCATCGATCTTGCTGACTTTGTAATAGCCGATGATTTTTTTGTTGTTTTCAATGGTAACGCGCGAAACATCCTTGTTCGCGACCTTGACCATGAACTCGCTGTAACTGAGGAGCTTCTTGTCCTTATCGGTCTGGTTCAGCTGGAATATTGCTATGAGAATAAGCCCTATAAGAAGCAGCAGGGCGATTTGTTTCGCAGTCTTATTCATGTACATCTCCCGGGAAATCAATCCTTGTACTGTTAATTTTTAATGACAGCTATCACTTTTTTTGAATTTTTGTCCACCAGAAAATCCGCGGCAATCCTGTTGGGAATATCGAACAAAAAACCGGTCATGCATGCGATGACCGTATTTCCTGCCAGCAATAGCGGTATCCGATCCTTACTGGCATTATCAAGCTTCTTTTCGATGAATAAATCTTTTACTTTTTTACTGCCTTTTTCCGTCTTTATACAATCACCCTCCCTCCTGTTTCTAATATATAAGGATTCATTGTTATTTTCCAGTGTTACAAAAATATAACCGGTATTTTTACGGAATTTTTCAAAAAAACCATGGTCAACGGCCTTAACCGTGACCGATATGCCGATCTCTTCGATCTCAATTACCTGCTCCGTCGCCGCTTCCGGTTCTATGGGGTAGACCCACTTCGGTGCTGCCCCACCCTCCGCGTCCGACGCGCGCAATCTGAGCCAACTTTTATTATTCCGGTATCGTTTCTCGACCCGGATACTTTTATCGACGTATATATCGACATTGGCCCGTTCAACCAGATACTTAGAAAAGATCTCCCGCAGCATGTTCCTGTTCACATGGTGGTTGAACTTCCGCCGTATCACCGATGACAGCACATGGGCAAAAAGTGGGAAGCTGTGGCGAAGTGTTTCAGCATCTATATACGCCTCTTTATCTTCTTCAGCAACCACCTGGGCATAGCGTTCGTGGATCAGCCCGTCAATCAGCGATATGCTCTCGCCGGCAACCTCACCGAGCGACAGTATCGCCCCGTCCGCCATGGGAAACTTTTCCCTGATAACCGGCAGTATCCGGTTCCTGACGTGGTTTCTCAAGTATGAGGGGTCTTCATTGCTGGCGTCTTCCCTCCATTCAATTCCGTGACCGTGCAGGTACGCGTATATCTCCCCGGCGGAAACCGCCAGGAGGGGCCTGACGATGGCGCCCCGACGGGGAAGGATCCCCTGCAGGCCGTGTATCCCGGTCCCCGTCACTATCCGCATCAAAACAGTCTCTATCTGGTCATCCCTCGAATGGGCCGTCGCTATGACGGTATAACCGTTCTTCCCGGCAATTCCATGAAGAAGCCCGTACCTGACGTTGCGCGCATCTTCTTCGAAGGATATGCCGGCACGGCGCCCGCCCTTGAAATCGTGGCTGCATATGTGGGTTTCCATACCGTGCCGCTCACCGATGGCGCGCACGAAAGCCTCATCACGGTCAGATTCCTCTCCGCGCATCCCGTGGTTGAGGTGAAAAATAGCGGCTTCAATCCCCATCTCATCGCGCAACAGCGAAATCACATGAAGCAGGAACATGGAGTCTTTACCGGCCGACAGCGAAAGCAGCAGCCGGTCCCCTTCAGCGAAAAGCCCGTGCAGACGGATGTAATCCCGTATCCTGGTGATTATCGCATCCATGTTATCATCATATCCCGATGGCGGCATGGTGTCTATTAATTTTCTTGACTCATGCCGCCCGCCGCACTACAACGTATTGTTGCCAATTTTACTCACAGGACATCATTATGGATCCAACCATACAAAAGCGCATTGAAGAATGGACCCGGCCCCCCTTCGACATCGGGACAATACGGGAACTACAGGCCCTGGTTGAGAAGGGGGATGACAGGGAACTCGAGGACCGGTTCTACCGGACCCTTGAATTCGGCACCGGCGGACTCCGCGGCGTCATCGGGGCCGGCACCAATCGCATGAACATATACACTGTCGGCATGGCGACCCAGGGCCTTGCCAATTACATCGGGAAGACCCGCTCGGCCGGCACCGGCGTTGTCATTGCCAGGGACTCCCGGCACCTCTCCGATACCTTTGCCTGGGAAACCGCTTCGATCCTCGCCGCTAACGGCATCCCGGTATACCTTTTCGAGGATATCATGCCGACCCCCCTGGCTTCCTTCGCCATACGGCACCTCAAGGCCGTTGCCGGGGTCGTCATCACGGCGAGCCACAACCCCCCGGAATACAACGGCTACAAGGTCTACTGGGATGACGGCGGGCAGATCACCCCGCCCCATGACGATCTCATAATAGCCGAGGTCAACAGGGTCGATTCGGTCTCAAAGATAAAAAAAACGCCCTTCAGGGAAGGCGTCTCGTCCGGAACTATCAGGCTGATCACCGACGAAGTCACAGAAGCCTATGTGGCGGAACTCGAAAAAGCCGCCCTCAGGCCAAAGGGAACTTCAACGGTCAGGATAGCATACACACCGATTCACGGCACCGGCTATCGTATCATTCCCCGCATTCTGAACCATTTCGGCTTCACCGATGTGCTGGTCCAGGAAGAACAGTCTCGTCCGGACGGGAACTTCCCCACCGTTACATATCCTAACCCCGAGGAAAAAGAGGCCATGGAACTGGTCACCGCCCTGGCCCGCGCCGGGAACGCCGACATAATTCTTGCCACAGACCCCGACGCTGACCGCATGGGCGTGGGTTTCAAAGGTCCCGACGGCGGGTATATCCTTATTAACGGCAACCAGATCGGCACCATGCTCGAATACTACATACTTACCCGCTCCAAGGAGAACGGGACCCTGCCGGCCGACGCTGCGGTGATCAAGACGGTTGTCACGACCGAGCTCCAGCGTAAAATCGCTGAAAGCTTCAATTGCAAAATCTTTGACGTGTTGACCGGCTTCAAGTGGATCGCGTCGAAAATGAAGGAGTTTGACGATACCGGTTCGGCCACGTTCATGTTCGGCGGCGAGGAAAGTTACGGGTACCTGCCGGTGCGCTTCGTGCGCGACAAGGACGCCGTCAGCTCCTGCTATTTCTTCGCCGAAATGGCCGACTGGCTCAAGAGCAGGAACAAGACCCTCTACGGGTTCCTGGACGAAATCTACCGGGCCCACGGCCTTTATCTCGAAGACCTCATTTCCCTTACCCTCAAGGGCAAGGAAGGGACGGAGAAAATCAGGAACCTCATGGAAAAATTCAGGTCGGTTCCGCCGGCGGCCATATCATCGATCGCGGTCGAATCCATGGCGGACCTGAAAAGCCTGATCATAAAAAAACCCAGGACCGGAACCGAAGAAAAGATAACCGGCCTGCCCGCCTCAAACGTCATCCAGTTCTTCCTGGCCGACGGGTCCAAGATCACCATGCGTCCGTCAGGCACGGAGCCTAAGATAAAATTTTATTTCAGCGTCTGCGGTGAAGCCGGCGCCGGGGGCCTTGCCGAAGCAAAAAAGAAGGTGCGGGAAAAGCTGGAAGCGCTGAAAAAAGACCTCATGGGGATGGTAGGATCATAGGGCCTGCCTAGAAAGTTATCCTCCGGCAGATTTCCTCTTCTTTTTTAATCATTATTTCCTCGTCCTCGTCAGACCGCTCGTGATCGTAGCCGACGAGATGGAGCATGCCATGGACTATGAGGCGCTTCAGTTCGTCCTGGAGGGATACGCGGTATTCCTGGGACTGGCGGTCGGCGCGGTCAATGGAAATGTATACATCGCCGATCTCTTCGCAGGTGTCGTCAACCGCCGGGAACGGGTTGTCCCTGTTTGAAAATGAGATGACATCGGTCGGTTCATCGTGGCCCCTGAATTCCCTGTTTATCTTACGCATGTACTGATCGCCGGTCATCACGATGGTGATCGAAGCGTCCTTCAGGTCGAGCATTTCGGCGGCGGCCGAAGCTGCCGCCCTGATCTTGTTCTTTCCGATCTTCTTGTACGGCAGCGTGATGTCTTCGCAGAATACGTCAATCCGTATCATGGTTCTGTCGCATCCTCTTTTCAAGCTTTTTGAGGTCATAATCCTCGGGGTATTCTATCCGCGAATGGAAAATACCCTTCAGCAACGAGAGGAACGTTTCCTGTATCATGCGGAGCTCGGTCATGGACAGGTCCGAGGACTCCAGTTCGCCCTCGTTGAGCTTGTTGAAAATTATCTTCTGCACCAGGCCGTCAAGCTTTTCATATGATGGGTTCTGCAACGACCGCGCGGCCGCCTCTATAGAGTCCGCCAGCATGACGACGGCGGTCTCCTTGCTGTGGGGCCGCGGGCCCGGATACTGGAAGTCCGATTTATTTATCTTTTCATGGCTTTCGGCCGCCTCCAGCGCCTGGTGGTAAAAGAAGGTCATGGTCGTCTGGCCATGATGGACCCGGATAAAGTCGATGACCGATTCGGGGAGGAAGTTTTTCTCCGCCAGTTCGACCCCTTTGCCCACGTGGGATATGATGAGCTGTGCGTATTCAAGGGGCGACATCCTTCTGGCCCGGGGGTCAGTGACCCGGTTCTCGATGTACATGCCCGCGTCGGCTATTTTTCCTATGTCGTGGTAGTAGGCGCCGACCCGCGCCAGAAGGTGGTTCGCGCCGATCTCCTTGCACGCCGCCTCCGAAATGGTCGAAACAAGCATCGAGTGGTTATAGGTCCCGGGCGCCTTCATGAGCATTTCCTTGAATATCTCGGCGTTAAGGTCGGAAAGCTCCAGCAGCTTGAACTTGGTCGTAATACCGAAAATGTTTTCATACAGGGGAAGGATCCCCAGGACCAGGATCGAGTTGATGACGCCGCTCGCAAAGGCGATCCCCAGTATTTTCAGGAAATTCAGGCTTATGACCGGTATCTCCTGGATGAGGGCGACCGATATGACGATGAAAATGTTGATCACCCCGACAATGACGCCGCCCCGCAGGAAGTCCGTCCGCCGCTCTACTTTCTCATTGACGAATACACCCACCAGGGCCGTGCTGAAGGAAATGATCGCCGTCGAAATATTGCTCCCGCTGATCAGGGTCGTGAAGAAGATCATGTACAGGCCCGCAATTATTGAGAGGTAGCGGTTGTACAGTATGGACAATATCATCGTCGCGAATGATATGGGTAGGAGGAGGGCGAAGGTCAGCCTGGGGTTGATGGGCGATTCGATGCGGGACATGAAAAACGTGTACACCATGAACAGGATGATAAGGGAAAAAATGATGATGGTCGATTTCTTATCGGGCATGAACACCTTGTTGAACTCCATGAGGAAAAAGCCGAAGATGAAGAAAAACACGGCCTGTACCATCAGTATGCCGAAGATGAAACTGATGTTTATGGTGGCCGTCTGCTTGTTGTATATGTCGATTTTCTTCAGCACGTCCTGGGTGACGGTGTCTCCCTCCCGCACGATGGTCATTCCCTTTTTCAGCTTGCTTGTCACGGGGGTCACCTTTTTGACGACCTCCGCTATCCTTCGCTTTGATTCCTCCATGTTAAAGGACATGTTGGGCTCGAGGATGCCCGACACGATGCCGCTGATCGCCGTTATGGTCTGTTTCGGAAGGTACGGGGCCATGGAGGCGCATATCCCGGGAATGTTGCTTCTGATCTCGTCAAGGGTTCTGAGGGTATCCAGTGTCCGCGAAACCTCGTCTACGGTTTCGGGAAGATTGATGGTCCTCACCGTCACGTTATTGTTGTATATTTTCAGGGGGTTGTCATAGGGCTTGTCAAGGATCCCCATTCGGGAATCATCATAGACATAGATCAGTATCCTTGAAATTATTTTCTTCAGCCTGGCATGGTCCTTGAACTTGAGGATTTCGAGCAGTATCCCGTCATTGAACTGCAGGTACCGCGGCATGCGCGACTTCATCGCGTATACCTGGAAGGTGTAATCGTTACCCGCCGGGGGAAACTGCTTGAGGGTCTCCACGGCGTGGTTTATGAGGACGCTGGTGATAGTGAGCTTTTTCTGTAGGACCGAGGCGTCCTTGTCGAACACGAGGGGAACGGCTTCTGCTTCCCGTTTCCGCTCAACCGCCGTTTCCGGCTCATTGACATATTCGATGTCTCGGGGAACCCGTATGTCTTCGTCGGCTATATCGCCGACCTCGTAATGGTAGGACGTCCCGAAGAAATTAAGGGAAAGCATGATCGTCGAGATGCATACGATGATGAGCAGCGATATTAATGAAAATTTAATATTCTGGCTTCCGAGGAAGTGCCTGACGGACTGCGACGCTATTTCCAACAATGATTTCATGCCGTGTAAATTAAATTAATCACTATAGCCGCTCTTTTCATAGGCTGCAACTATTTTTTCAACTATCGGGTGCCGCGATATGTCCTCCCGGGTGAACCGTATGAAGCTTATGTCGTTGATGTCCCTGAGTATCTTCATCGCCTGGAGGAGCCCCGATTTCTTCGGTTTTTCTATGTCGATCTGCGTATCATCGCCCGATATGACGATTTTCGAATTGTTCCCGAGCCTGGTAAGAAACATCTTCATCTGGGCCACGGTGGTATTCTGCGCCTCGTCCAGTATGACGAAAGAATTGTTGAGGGTCCTGCCCCGCATGTATGCCAGGGGGGCGACTTCGATGATGTTCTTTTCCATCATCTTTGAAATCTTTTCAAAGGGCTGCAGGTCAAAGAGCGCGTCATAAAGCGGTCGGAGATAGGGATTTATCTTCTGCACAAGATCGCCGGGAAGATAGCCCAGGTTTTCGCCGGCTTCCACGGCAGGCCTGGTGAGTATGATGCGGTCGACTTTCCCGGAAAGGAGATATTTCAGCGCCATCACCACGGCGAGATATGTCTTGCCGGTCCCCGCCGGGCCGGTGGCTATGGTGACGGCATGGCTGTTTATGGCGGTTATATAGTGGGCCTGGTTCAGGGTCTTGGGCACCACGGCTTTGCCGGTATCCTGGAACGATATCTTAAGCCTGCCGATGTCCGCTGCCTTAAAGTTCCTTCCCGACATCACCGTGGTGATGATATATTTAAGGTCAAAATCGTCGAACTCGTATTCCTTGCCGTTGGCATAGATGAAATCGCTCATGGCATGGAGCAATTTCATCACCAGATCGTTCTTCTCTTTCACTGCCTTGACGATAAGGGTGTTGCCCCTCGGGATAATGTCGACGCCGGCGAGCTCCTCGATTTTTTTGAGATTGACGTCCTTGTATCCGCAGATTCGCTTGAATATCGACGTGTCATCGATCTCAAATCGGTTTTCGACCATGTTATTTGCCGACCACCTTTAAATTGAGCTCCTGGAGCTGAACAGGCGACACCGGCGATGGTGCGTTGCTCATGAGGCACTGACCCTTCGTCGTTTTAGGGAACGCCATGACGTCCCGTATCGATTTCTTGCCGAGAAGGATCATCATGATGCGGTCAAGGCCCAGGGCAATTCCTCCGTGGGGAGGCGCTCCGTACTTGAGGGCATCGACCAGGAACGAGAATTTCTCATCGGCCTCTTCCTTCGTGATGCCCAGAAGCGCGAATATCTTGCTCTGCACCTCCGGGTTGTTGATCCGTATCGACCCGCCGCCGATCTCGACCCCGTTCAGGACGACATCATAGGCCTGGGCGAGCACCTTGTCCGCCTGTTCCGGCTTCAGGGAATCCAGCTGCGGGATGAACTCCGCCTTGGGAGACGTGAACGGATGGTGCTTTGAATAGAAGCGCCTGTCCTGTTCGCTGTATTCGAAGAGAGGGAAATCAGTTACCCAGAGAAAGTTCAGCTTCTTTTCATCTATAAGGCCCAGGTCGCGGGCTATTTTCACGCGGACGCTTGCCAGCGCGCTCGATACGGTCGCGTAGGTATCGGCGGCAAAAAAGAGCGTGGCTGGTCCGGAAAGATTGAACCGCGCCTTCAGCTGCTCCAGTTCCTCCGGCTTCAGGTACTTGGCAATGCCGCCCTCGGCCGCGTTGTTGCTGTACTTGAACATGAAAAGGGACTTGGCGCCGAAGACCCTGGCGTCCTCGCCGTACTGGTCGGTCATCTTCCGCGACAGCTTGCCCCCGTCGGGGACCGCGATGCCCCTGATGACGCCGCCTGACGCAAGGGCCTGGGCGAAGACGCTGAACTCGGAATTTTTAAACACGTCGCTGCAGTCTGCTATCTCCAGGCCGAACCTGGTGTCCGGTGCGTCCGAGCCATACCGGTCCATCGCCTCGCGGTAGGTCAGCCGGGGGAAGGGCACCGGTATGTCGATTCCGTTGACGTCGCGCACCACCTCCTTCAGCAGGCCCTCGATGACCCCGATGATGGCGTCCATATCGACAAACGAAAGCTCCAGGTCCACCTGGGTGAACTCCGGCTGACGGTCTCCCCTCAGGTCCTCGTCGCGGAAGCACTTGACTATCTGGTAGTACCGGTCAAACCCGGATATCATCAATATCTGCTTGAAGAGCTGCGGCGACTGCGGCAGCGCGTAAAATTCCCCCTTGCTGATGCGGCTCGGGACCAGGAAGTCCCGGGCTCCTTCGGGGGTCGATTTGTTCAGCACCGGCGTTTCAATCTCGAAGAAACGGTTGTTGTTGAGATAACGGCGGATGCTCTGTGCCGCCAGGTGGCGCTTGATTATGGCGTCGCGCATTTCCTCGCGGCGGAGGTCCAGGTAGCGGTATTTCAGCCGGGTGTCCTCGTTCAGCGTGTCCTTGGAATCGATCGGGATCGGCGGCACCAGCGAGGCGTTCAGTATGACCAGCGATTCGCAGAGAACTTCTATGTGCCCGGTGGGCAGATCCGGTTTTATGTTCTTTTCATCACGCTTCCGAACGGTCCCGGTGATGAAAACGACGAATTCGCTCCGTGCCTGGTCTGCGGCTTCAAGGAGCCCCGGCGCCGATGAGGAATCGACAACCACCTGGACGGTACCTGAAACGTCCCTGAGCTTGATAAATACTATCCCGCCGAGGTTCCTGTTGCTCTCGACCCAGCCGGCCAGGTCGACGCGGCGGCCGACATCCGATTGCTTCAATTCTCCGCAATATGATCTGTTTTTGAACATGTTAACGCTTCTATGTAATCATAAAATAATCACGTCTTATCATCAAAACAAGTTAATTCTGGCCGACCGGGGTATTTGTCAAGCTGAAATTGGGGAAGCTGGCCTGGGGTTTAAACACCGGGCTTAAGAAGATTTTCAAAATGCCTGTAGATGGCTTCCGCGTGGGCTTCGTCCTTTCCTTCGGAGATGATCCTGAAAATGGGCTCGGTGTTTGAAGTCCGCAGGTGCACCCAGCCGCCGGTGAATTCATGGGGGGCCACAAATTCGATGCGGAGGCCGTCAATATTCGATATTTTCTGGACTGCATACTCCTTCTCGAGCCGTTTCAGGATCGACGTATCGATGCCCTCCCCAGCGAGTTTGATGCTCCCCTTTTTCATGGTGTAGCGTGGCAGTTTCGCGACAAGCTCCGAGATCGAGTGGCTGCGATCCGCCATCATCTCCAGCACGTAGCCGATCCCGACGAGGCTGTCCCTGCCAAGGTGCACGTCAGGGGAAATGACCCCGCCGTTCCCTTCGCCGCCGATGCGGGCGCCGCGGCGGATCATTTCCTCGACGACGTTGATTTCGCCCACCTTCGCCCTCGTGACCTCCGAGCCGTGAGCGGCGGCTATGTCGTCGACCGCCTTGGTCGTCGACAGGTTGATGACAACCCTCCCCGGCTTCCGGGACAGAAGGTGCTCCACCACCAGGGCGATGGTGCTTTCTTCCCCTATGGGCCTGCCCGTTTCATCCACAATGGCGAGCCGGTCAGCGTCAGGGTCCTGGGCAAAGCCGATATCCGCTTTTACCTCGAGTACTTTTTTCGATAACAGCGCCAGGTTTTGCGGCAGCGGTTCCGCGCCGCGGGGAAAAATGCCGTTCATTTCGCAATGCAGCGGCACAACGTCGCAGCCGAGTTTCTTCAGCATGGTTATGGTTATGTCCGATCCTGCCCCGTTTACCGAATCAAGGACCACTTTGTAGTTCTTTTTGACAATGCTGTCCCGGTCCACCACGGACAGCACCTTGCCGATGTGGATCTCGTTTGCCCCGGCCTCGGCAACGACCGATCCCACGCCGTCCCAGCGCCGGTAGGTGAAAGGGGCCTCCATCATGGCGAAGAACTTTTCAATCTCCGGGGCGGTAAGAAACGTGCCGGAGGAGCCGACGAGCTTGAAGGCGTTCCATTCCACGGGATTATGGGACGCCGATATCACGATCCCCCCCGAGGCATGGAGGTGTTCAACCATGACCTGGACGGTGGGAGTCGGCACAATGCCGATGTTCACGACGGTACAGCCCGAAAGCATGAGGGCCGATTCCAGCCCCTTCTCTATGGCGGCCCCAGTCGGACGGGAGTCCCTGCCGATGACCACCGTGCCGTATCCGCAATACCCGGCGAAGGCCGATCCCACCCTGGTTATGAGATCCGGGGTCACCGATTCGCCCACGATGCCCCTGATCCCGGAAACGCTCTTCATTAATACCGATGACACGGCGCTTACCTTCTGTTCCTGCGGCTCTTCTTGCGCTTGACGCCGCCGACCGTTTCATGGTGTTGCTCCTTGTGCGATTCAGCGCCCTTACGGACCGGGACCGCCTGAGATGACAGGGGGATTCCCCCTGCGCCGAACTGCTCGACCTCTGCATGGAATTCGCTCCCGATGATTTCCGCCGACGGTTGCGGAGGCGCTTCCTCTTCAACCCGCTCCACCTGGACCCTCATGATGTATTCCAGTATATCCTCCTTCAGGGTGGCGAGCATGTCGCGGAACAGGTTGAAGCCCTGGATCTTGTATTCCACCAGAGGGTTCCGCTCGCCGTAGCTCAGTGTCCAGATGCCGTCCCTCATCTCGTCCATGTTGTAAAGATGATCGCGCCACTTGGTGTCGATGATCTGCAGAGATATCATACGCTCGAGGGCCCTCATGTCCTTTTCACCGAGCATTGTTTCCTTGGCCTTGTATCCTTCCTTCAATTTATCTATGATGGCCCGCTCGAATTCCGAATAATTCAGCTCCATGGGGCTTATTTCATTGAAATCGACCTCAATACCGAACTTGAAGCGCATCCAGTTCCCCAGACCGTCAAGGTCCCATTCTTCCGGATGTGCCTTCCCCCCGGTGAACACTTCCAGCTTTTCCCGGCAGACATCCTCAATATATGACGAGAACTTGTAGGATATGTCCTCGCCGAGCAGGATTTCGTCGCGCTCCTTGTAGATAAACTCGCGCTGGGAGTTCATGACGTCGTCGTATTCCAGGAGGTGCTTCCTGATTTCGAAGTTGCGGCCCTCCACCCGCTTCTGGGCGCTGGCAATGGCCTTGGTGACCATCGGGCTTTCAATCTCCTGCCCCTCCTCCATGCCGAGACGCTGCATGATGTTGCCGATGCGCTCCGAGCCGAAAAGCCGCATCAGCTCGTCCTCGAGGGCGAGGTAAAACCGGGATGACCCGGGGTCTCCCTGACGTCCGCTGCGGCCCCGGAGCTGGTTGTCGATGCGCCGGGCTTCGTGCCGCTCGGTGCCGAGGATATGGAGGCCGCCCGCCTCGACCACCTTGTTGTGGTTGATGGTCCATTCGCGCCCTTCGCGGACCAGGGTTTTCGCCTTGTGCTTGTCCTGGCCCGTCATCTGCTCGGCAAACTGTTCCGCCCTGTCGAAATCCGACGTCAGCACCGCCAGCTTGAAATCGTTCCAGAGGTTTGCGTCATGGACCGGCACGTGCGACTCCAGCTCGTCGACGTAGAGCCGCCGCCCCCCCAGGACGATGTCGGTCCCGCGGCCGGCCATGTTCGTGGCTATGGTCACGGCGCCGGGCCTTCCGGCCTCGGCGATAATGCGCGCCTCGTGCTCGTGGAATTTGGCGTTCAGCACGTTGTGCATGATGTTCTTCGACTGGAGGAGCCGCGACAGCTTTTCAGACTTGTCGATGGAGATGGTGCCGACCAGGATGGGCTGGCCCTTGCTGTTGAGGTCGCGGATCTCCTGGATGATGGCGTCGTATTTTTCCCGCTCCGTCCGGTATACCCTGTCCGGATAGTCCTTTCGTATCATCGGCATGTTCGTGGGAATGACCACGACATCGAGCTTGTAGATCTTCTGGAATTCGACCGCTTCCGTGTCCGCGGTACCGGTCATGCCCCCCAGTTTCTTGTACATGCGGAAAAAGTTCTGGAAGGTGATCGTGGCCAGGGTCTGGCTTTCCCGGGCGATGGTGACGTTTTCCTTGGCTTCGAGGGCCTGGTGCAGGCCGTCGGAATAGCGGCGTCCCGGCATAAGGCGGCCGGTAAACTCGTCGACGATGATGACCTGGCCGTCTTTGACGATGTAGTCCTCGTCTATGTGAAACAGCGTGTGGGCCTTCAGCGCCTGGTTCACGTGGTGCAGGGTATCGATATGCTTGCTGTCGTACAGGTTCTCGATCTTGAGAAGGCGCTGGACATGGTTGACGCCTTCCTCGGTCAGGGTGACATGGCGGTCCTTTTCATTGACCTCGTAATCGACTTTGTCCTTCAGGTTGAGTATGACTTTGTTAAGAAGATAGTATTTCTTGGTGGACTCCTCTGTTGAACCGGAAATGATGAGGGGCGTCCGCGCTTCGTCGATGAGGATCGAGTCGACCTCGTCGACGATGGCATAATTCAGCTCACGCTGGACCCGGAGGCTCTGGTGCTCAACCATGTTGTCCCTGAGGTAATCGAAACCGAACTCGTTGTTGGTCCCGTAGGTCACGTCGCACCGGTACGCCACCTGGCGCTGGTAGGGCGAAAGGTCGTGCTGGATGACACCCACCTCGAGGCCGAGGAACTTGTAGATGGTACCCATCCATTCGGCGTCACGCCGGGCCAGGTAGTCGTTGACGGTTACGACATGGACGCCATGGCCGCCGAGGGCGTTGAGGTAAACCGGCAACGTCGCGACAAGGGTCTTTCCTTCACCGGTCTTCATCTCGGTGATCCTCCCCTGGTGGAGCACGATGCCTCCCATCATCTGGACATCGAAATGCCTCATGCCCAGCGTCCTCACCGAGGCTTCCCGGGTCAGGGCGAAGGCCTCGGGAAGCAGGCTGTCGAGTGACTCCCCCTTCTCTATGCGCTGGCGGAACTTCGATGTCATGGCGCGCATTTCATCGTTGGTGAGCTTTTTCATCTCCGGCTCGAGGGCATTGATTTTGTGCACGATGGGCCACAGTTTCTTGACGTCCCGCTCATGCTTCGTGCCGAAGAAAATGCTTAATATTTTATCGATCATGGTTTAATCCTTGCGATCAAGTCTCGAATAGGCGTTATCAGTCAGTAATAATCAAGGAAGTGAAGTTACCGATACATGTTCCGCGGATATTTAACTGACATGAATCCTTTCCGTCAATAAGAAATCTATCTTGAAAATTTCAACTAAAATACTTCCGGAATCCTTTGACTTCCCCTGGGTCATATCCGGCATCCCGTTAAAACGCGTGGGCCCCGGTCCGGTGTGAAGAAGAACAGAACTGGACAAAAAGGCAATTCCGCTCCCTGCCTATGGCTTCGGCCTCCCGCATCAGCAGGGAACCCGCGCCCCTGCGGTGCCAGTCACCGTCGACAACGAAGTTTTCCAATATCATGAAGGGCCTGCACTCCTTTGCCATGTCGTGGCATACCACGGCCCTGACGGTACCCACCAGGATGCCGCCGTCAGACTTTGCGCCGAGGAGATAATAATCGCCGCTTCGCCGGATTTTCTCGAAGGTCTCCTTCATGGCGGCCATGTTCACCGGCCTGTTCGCCAGCTGTTCATAGAGCCCGGCCAGTCCCGGGAGGTCCTTCTCGGTAATTTCCTCGATGATGAACATGCCTACGCTCCTTCAGCGCGTGCCGCGGCCGACGCCGAAGCTCCGCGATGCCTCCTGGACTCGCCGGCGTCAAGCAACTCGATGATCCTGCCCTTCAGTTCCTCCATGCCGAGGCCGCTCACCGCTGAACCGACGATCGCGCCGGGGTAATTGTTCAGCACGCTGTTGCAAAGCGCTTCGTCCGCCAGGAGGTCGGCTTTATTGAAGAACAGGATCACATCCTTGCCGGCGCAGCCGAGCCCGGCTATCTCCTGGTTCACGGTGCGGATGTTCGAACCGATGTCATGGGACGACATGTCGACGACATGCACCAGGAAATCGGCGTTATGGATCTCCTCGAGGGTCGATTTAAACGACTCTATGAGGTCGGCCGGCAGGTTCCGGATGAAGCCGACGGTGTCGATGAGGAGGCACTTCTTTCCCTCGGCCAGATACACGGCGCGGGTGTAGGAATCAAGGGTCGCAAACAGGCGGTCCTCGACGAACAGATCGTCGCGGGCGAGGAAATTTATCACCGTGGACTTTCCGGCGTTGGTGTAGCCCACCACGGCGCCGATCAGCTCGCCGCGCCGGCTCTTGCGGAGGGTATCGCGGTGCCTCGATATCTTTTTCAGCTTGGCGTTCAGGGTCGATATCCTTCGCAGTATGTGGCGCCGGTCGGTTTCCAGCATCTTTTCACCGGGCCCCCGCGTGCCGATGCCGCCGCCCAGCCGGGACAGCACCCCGCCGAGGCCCTTGAGGCGCGGCAGGATGTACTTGAGCTGGGCCAGCTCCACCTGTATCTTCGATTCAGCGCTCCGGGCCCTGCGCGCGAAAATGTCCATGATGATTTCATTCCTGCCGATGACGCGGCATTTCAGCCTGTCCTCGAGGTTCCTGACCTGGGCCGGGCGGATATTATTAAGATCAAAGACCACCAGCCGTATCCGGTGTTCGGCGATTATGCCGTCCAGCTCGGCGAGGAAGCCCTTGCCGATGATATAGGCCGGGTCAATGCGGTCCCGCTTGACGATCTGCTTGGTCACGACGATGGCGCCGGCGGTGCGGACCAGAAGTTCCAGCTCATCGAGGGAATTTTCGATGTCTTCTGCATCTGATCCGTGGAGGCGGATGCCCAGGATAAGGGCCCGTTCATCCTTTGAGGAAGGTATCCTATTTACTGACGCATCCATCGAGAACGATTCTGCAGCCTTTCGTAATATTGTTCCTGGCGAACCAGCCGCGGTTGACCTCGAGGGCGTACAGAGCCGGCATGGCCGAGGGATAGGTCACGGCAGTGTCCAGCGGCTTCATGTCCATGATCTCGTTGATAATGCCGCTCGTGCTTATGTAGGCAATGCTCAGCGGGATGTAAGTGTTTTTCATCCAGAAATTAAGCTTCTGCTCACGGTCAAACACAAAGAGCATGCCCCTGTTCTCCCCCATGGTTTTCCGATCCATGAGGCCCTTCATCCGCAGGGGTTCCGTGTCCGCAATTTCAACGTAGAGCGGCACCGGGACTCCCCGGGCATTGACAATCATTATTTTAAAAGCGCCGTTCCCTTCAAGGGGCATGACGGCAACTCCCGCCATGATGAACGCTGCCAGAAAGAGTTTGACTTTATTCATCTCCACCTTGCTAAAACCGTATATGGATTTCTCCCCGCTTCATTTAGTGAAATATCAATTCCGGCGGCCTAAGCGGAAAACCTTCGGCATCCGCTTCATTTTAAATATATTTCTTCTGGATCTCCATGAGCTCACGGATGCCTTTTTCGGCCAGTTCAATCATTGAATCCATCTGGTTCTTCGTAAAGGATTTTTTTTCCGCGGTTCCCTGAACTTCGATGAGGTTCGACGCGCCGTCCATGACCACGTTCATGTCGACCTCGGCGCGGGAGTCCTCCCTGAAATCCAGGTCAAGGAACAATTCGCCGCTGACATACCCGACGGAAACGGCGGCCACAGTGTCGCGCAGGGGATTTTCGGCCAGAAGACCTTCTCCGCGCATGCGCTTGACCGCCCGGGCCAGGGCGATGTATCCCCCGGTAATGGCGGCGGCACGCGTGCCGCCGTCCGCCTGCAGGACATCGCAATCGACGGTCACAAGGCAGTTCTGCATGGCGGAAAGGTCGACAACGCTGCGGAGCGCCCGGGCGATCAGTCGCTGTATTTCCACGGAACGCCCGTCTCTCCGGTAAAGGTCCCTCCCCGTGCGCCGCGGCGTCGAATACGGCAGCAGGCAATATTCAGCCGTGATCCACCCGGTGCCCCGTTTCACGGCATGGTCGGGTACGCTGTCGCCCACGCTGGCCGCGCATATCAGCCTGGTGTTTCCCATTTCAAGCAGCACGGACCCGTGGGCCGCGGGGCAAAAATCCCCGGTGATCTTGAGGTCTCGCAGCTGGCTGTTGTTTCTTCCGCTATCTCTCATTTTCCTTTTCCTCTTCCAGCTTGTTTTGCCTCTTGAGCTCCAGGATCTCATTCAGATCGTCGATCTTCTTTTCGATATTCCGGTGGTACGGATTGTAATCCTTGGTTGTCTTGAATTCACGTATGGCCCCCTCGATATCGTCCCCGACGTATGCCTTGATGCCCTTTTTATAATGCTCTTCCGCCTTCTTGCGGTCCTCGATGGTGACGACTTTCGGTATAAGCTTGAAGCCGACATTGAAGGAATAGGTCGGATTGAAGTCTCCCGCATCGGCGAAGGAGGCATCGATGGTGAAGGAAACGTTCTTTATGACATAGTTGAAGCCGAGCCCGACGGTATAGGTCCCGGTATCGTTGAAGCGCCATCCGCCCCTGATGTACAGCAGCTCGAGGTAATTCAGCTCGATGCCGATGTTCATCCTGAAGCTTTCATTGAAGCCGCGGGTGAAATCGACCAGGTCGTCAGCCCTTATGCAGTTTTCAATCAAATCGACATTCAGCCCCATCCAGTGGAGCGGCTTGTACGAAAAACCGAGGCGGATATGCCGGGGAAGATCACTGCCCATGACCCTGGTCCCGAGGTTCAGCACCGAAAGACCGATGTGGAAGTTCCTCAGCGGAGCTTCAAAGGGCGTCCACATCTTGAAGCCCTTCATGATGCCGAAATCCATGGCAAAGGCATGTACCAGTTTCGTGTCGATCTTCTGGTAGATATATTTGGCGGACGCGCCGAAATATAAGTAGGTAAAATCATACCCGTAACCGACCGTGAGGCATCCATTGTAGAACTGCACGTTGCCGACATCGATGCCATTAATGTCTATTTTATCGAATTCGGGCGTCCAGAACACGGTATTGGCGACTGCGATATACCCGTATTTTTTTATCGGGTACGCGAGAGTAATGTTCTCAAGGCGCGATTCCATGATCAGCTCGTGATGGAACAGGGCCATCTGGGGAAACTTCAGGGACCCGAGTCCCGCAGGGTTGAAATAGAGCGAGTTGATATCATCGATTTCCGCGGTAAAGGCCTCCCCCATGCCGAGGGCGCGGGTCCCGATGGCGTACTCCAGAAATGTCGCCCCGGAAGTGCCCACGGTCCCGGCGGCGTCCAGCCGGGAAGCTGCGCACAGCGCCGCGATGAGGCAGATGATAATTATCAGGGGGCCGATTTTCATATAACCGTTATTAACAATACCCGCGAAACATGGCGAAAGGCTTCATGGCCTTACTGCTGCGCACCCGCCAAGAAACAAGTGACACCGTCCGGGCCGATATTAATTGCCAAGAATAATGCGGTTTATAACTTCCAGTGAATCCTTGAATTCCGATGGCCTGAACTCAACCAGAGAGAACTGGTCATCGAAAAGCTTGTTGTACTCGTCGACCAGGGAACGTATCAGGTCAACGAAGCCCTCCCTGGTCAGAATGATAAGATGTCCTTTTATCATATGCAGCAGGGCAGAGTCGGCATGAAGCTTGTAACTTAACTGAGATATGATATATTTTATGAGAAAAGTCCTGCTGGTTTCGTCCTTTGATTTTAATTTAATGCCCATGCCGATACTGTCCGGTGTGAGCAAAAAAACCGTGAACAGATAATCCATGACATGGTACGAATACTCCATATCCTCATAGCCTTCGGTCATGAACACCAGCGACTGGTTGTCATTGATCAGAAAATAGGGCAATGCAAGTTTTTTCTTGAGCAAGGTGAATATGGAGGTCCGGTTATGGGGTTCAGTCTGCAGGGGAAGCTCTATCATGAGTATGGCAGAGGGCAGGAACGGTGTAATGGTGTCTTTGTTTTCATCCTGGAGCTCCCGGGCGATACCGGACGCCAGGCAGCTGACCATGACGAAATAGATTGCCCGCGGTTCTTCGCCCTCTTGAAGGGAAAAAATCTTCTCCAGGAACGGATCATCCCGGAACGCATCAGCCTCAAGTATCACTCCCTCTCCGCTTTCAAGGATGGTCCTGAACAGCCTGTCCCGCAGTCCGATCACGATATTTTCGACATGGTAGCGCTCCAGATTATGGACCGAGGGGATGTATCCTTTTTCGGCTATGCTGTAGGACAGCAGCGCAAAGGGGGACAGGGACATCTGCATCATGCGGTCCATGATATACACGGAGAGCGAGTCATGGATCGACACGGGGGATGAACAATCCATGGCCTCGAAAGGATTGAAGGCCACGTTCATCTCGCGGTTGTCATGGAGAACCCGGGCCCGGTAATAGAGCCGGTAGAGCCTGAGCCGCAGATCGTCTTCCGAAAGGGAATCAACCTGGGCCGGCTCGTCCTCGGAAGCGTCCGGCGCCGGTTCATTGTCCCTGACCCTGTCAACGAGCTGTCTGAGCTCCGGGTTGAAGGTCCGTTCCCTCAAGAGGTTGAGCTCTTTTCTCGTGTCCTCCTCGAAGGATTGGGCGGCTGATTGAACCGGTGACCCGAGGTCCGTGGCGGGAGGGGGGATCCTCCCGGCACCGTCATCCATCATGCTTTCCGCATCGTTTCTTTCTTGCCGCATGGGATCGGCCATGGAAACATCCTGTCACTATGATAGCTCGAGCATCCGGTCAAGGGCCTTCTTCGCCCTGTCCCTCATGTCCTGAGCGACTGAAACCACCGTTTCCTCTTTCTGGAGCCCTTTCAGAAGGACCTGCAGGTTTATTTTTTTCATATTGGGGCATATAAATGAAGTCGACGCCGGGATGTATTCGATATGGGGTGCAACGCCTTTCAGCTTGTGTATCATTCCGATTTCCGTGCCCACGATGATTTTTTTTGTATCGGTTTTCTGGACGAATTTCACCATCTGTCCCGTTGACAGGACCTCGTCCGCCAGATCTATGACCTCGGGCCTGCACTCGGGATGCACCATGACCACGGCCCCGGGATTCTTCTCCCGTACGGCCCTGAGCTCCTCCGCCGTGAATTTTTCATGGGTCGGGCAAAAGCCCTTCCAGAGGATTATCTTCTTTTTCGTGAAACGCTGGACATAGCTGCCGAGATTCCTGTCGGGAAGGAAGATTATCTCGTCAGCGTCGACCCTCTCGACAACCCTGAGGGCGTTCGATGACGTGCAGATCACATCCGAGTGGGCCTTCACAGCGGCCGTGGAATTGATGTAGGTGATGACCATGGCTCCGGGGTACTGCTTTTTGAGGGCAATGACATCCTCCGCCTCCACCATGTCCGCCATGGGGCACCCGGCCGAGGGATCAGGTATGATGACTTTCTTCCGGGGGGACAGTATTGAGGCGGATTCAGCCATGAAGTGGACCCCGCAGAAAACGATCATGGCAGCGTCGTTGTTAGCCGCGATCTGTGAAAGCTCCAGGGAATCGCCGCTGAAATCGGCGATATCCTGGATCTCATCGATCTGGTAATTATGGGCCAGAATGATGGCGTTTTTTTCCTTCGCGAGTTTCTTTATTTCCCGGATAATATCCATGTACCCTTTATACCACAAGGCGCCGCCTGCAGCCGGCAGAAAGACCTATGTTTAGTAATTATTATTTATTCAATTTTATAATTGTCGGGACATAATATTTAATCAAGATAAAAATGGATGAAATCTCAAAATTTTACTAAAAAATAATTGACACTATCATGGTACATAATCTATTAACCAATGAATTGAAGCACCGGTGACTCTGTCGGGATTGTCTGTAAAATTATCGGTGATAGAATCGAATATTCCCCTGTAGCTCAGTCGGTAGAGCAAGTGGCTGTTAACCACTGGGTCGTAGGTTCGAGTCCTACCGGGGGAGCAGGATAGGACGTTTTCGAACTCACGAGAACGTCCTTTTTGTTTATATGGGACCGCTTCGTGGTTCCGGTAAGGGCTGGATCATTATCCGGCAGCTTAGCTCCCGGTTGAATTTCTATTTGCTCATTCATTGCTATTATAGGCTTTTTCATCAAAAAGATATACGGCTTTTTCCATTGGATTCCCACAGTCTCTTTATTGACAACGATGCACTCAGCCATCTCTTTTAATATCCGAGCCTTTTTATCGTGATCAGCCGACTCATACATCTCCGGCAGCTTGTTGAATGTATCGATAACATTATTAACTTCAATCTGAAGCTTTTCCTTATCAAAGGATAGAGACTTATAATGTGTTTTTAACGAATGGATTGACTTGTCGATTTCTACCAGCTTTCTTTTTAGGTCATCCCTGGTAAAATAGTCATCCTCAAGGTATAGGTCATACAGCTTGTTCTTCTTGATTTCCAGGTTAGTTATCCTTCGACTGAGCACTGAAATATCCCTATTCCGATCTTTTTGGTGACGAATGATAGCCCCTCCGAAAAGTGACTTTAGTAATACTGATAGATCATTCGAAAAACTAACCCTCTCAACCTCTTTGTCAATTTTGCTAAAAATATCCTCTTCTGAAACAGTTATCTGGCGCATATCGCAATGAGGACATTTGTGAATATAATACAGGTACTGCTTCTTTTTGATATCAGGCGACATGAACTTTCCGCATTCACATACAATGAACTTTTTCAGTGGTGCTTGTACCTTGTAACGCTTATCGGTAACGCAATTGCCATCGATCCTTTTAAGACGGTCTTCAAACCTTTCACGTTCATAATAGGTTTCATGATTCCCTTTGAAGAGCTGGCTTTTGTGTATGAATTCTCCATGGTAAAAAGGGTTCTTCAATACCTGGGAAACGCTCGACTTCGACCACTCCCCTCCTTTGGGTGCCGGGATTTTGTTTGAATTTAAAAAATCTCGAAATGTTGCGAAACTGAATTTCCCGGTATCAAATTCATTGAAAATAAATCGTAGAGAGTGCTCGGTGTTTTTATCGATGACAAACTTCTTGTGTTCCTTGTCGTAGATATAGCCATACGGTGCATTACCGCAATAGATACCCTTTTTTACTTTATAGGCATTTACGTTCTTAATATCATGGCTGATCTTGTCTGATAAGTGTTTTGCTACTGCCTGTTCAATACCAATCATGAATTTTTCATCATGAGTTGAATTCTTGGTAATAGTTTTATTGGTTTGATAGAAATGTATTACAAAATCATGGTGTTCAATTAACTCGATAATACGGGCAAGGTCCCGGTAATTTCGGGACATACGATCAGTAGACTTAAAAATAAGATGTTTCACATCGTACCGAAGCGCTAGATCTATCATTTCATTGAAAACCCGCCTCCCCTCCTTCGAGGCGCTTTCCGCTACGGTAAAATAATATACGACATGAAGGTCCTTCTCACGGGCATATTTCGCCGCACCCTGGCTCTGATATTCCAGGCTAAGGCCATCTGCCTGCTCCAGGGTGCTTACACGATCGTAGGCGAAAGCCGGCGGGCGTCCAAGCTCCTGGGACATCTTGATGCCTTGAGTTATTTTTAGGTATGTTTCTGTTACTGCCTGCATTATTTGGTTTCATTCAACAAATAATAGATTCGTAAAATCGTTTTGATATAGAATTCCCTTGTATCCTTATCAAGTTTTGAGAAATATTCTAGGAGATGTTGGACCTGGTCACACGTATTCATTCCATCATCATCTTTGACAGAACATTGTCTTTGTTTTTGAGTTTTATTGTTATCCTTAGATTTCATGTCGTCTACCCAGATACAATATACCGCAATGCCGCAATTGCGGCAACTATTTTTTCAAAAAATATCTGGTGTTGGATGAATGAATATTTAAGCACAAAAAGCTATAAATGTCGGTTTTGTTTTTAGACTTAAAAGGCGTAGATTAATCATTTCCAACGCAGATATCAAATTCTTTAATTCCTGATTCTCCCATAATGCCAAGAGTGATCCTGTTGTCACCTACCACTATCCGGGAAAAAATCAAGGGCACAATCTGCCTGATATGCACGCGCGATATATGTTCCAATATTACCTTGCGATAGAATGTGATATTGTCCAACGATTGAAAACTTTCTCCCCTCCTCTCCCTTGTTTTGATTTGTATTTCAAGATCTTCAATCACATATTGAATATGATCTTTTTCTTTTAGTAAATCCTCAAGTGTTTCGTGAATTGTCTTGTTTCGCTTCACCCAAACGGGAATTTTAATGGGTTGAATTAAGCGGGTAAACC
>CALMRZ010000045.1 GCA_937872225.1 uncultured Spirochaetota bacterium | reverse complement strand
CGTAGTAAAATTTGTCAATAAGTATGTGAAAAATAGCACGAAAAAATAAAACGTGATAAAAACCGTTGACAGGAAAAAATGGAGAATAATAGTGTCCTTGCCCTGGGCCGGGAACGGGCGCGACCATGCATGGCGGGCCGCCGGGAAGGACCGGCGCCCGGTTGGGGGCGCCCGGAGCTTTTCGCGGGGCGGTGGAAGAACGGTATGCCGTGATCATACCGATAACTATCGGAGTATTAAGGAGAGACACCGCTTATGATGGTTCTTGTTGACTACGGGGAAACCGTTATTTTTATAACTCTTGCCGCGGCGAGCGTGATCGCCCTAGGCGTGTGCCTTGACCGGTATTTTCTCATGCGCCCCTACGCGGGGAAAAAGTCGGCAGGGATCTACCGGATGGTCATTGACGGGATCCGGTCATGCGATATCGACAGGGTCAGGAGCATATCCGCGGACGAGGATTCGATCTATGCCCGGTTCGCCGCCTATTGCCTTCTCAAGATAGAGGAACGGAAAGCCGGGCTTGATGAGATCATGGCCTCACGCATGCTCGAGGAGGAGTCGCTGCTGGAGAAGCGCCTCCCGGTCCTCAACACCCTGGGCAACAACGCGCCGTTCATAGGCCTCCTGGGGACAGTCCTGGGCGTCATCAAGGCCTTTCACGGCCTGGGGACCTTGGGGAACACCGGCGCGGAGGTGGTGATGCGCGGCATCTCCACGGCTCTGCTGGCGACGGCTGCGGGCCTCTTTATTGCCGTGCCCGTGGTCATGTTCAATAATTTCTTCATGGCCAGGATCCAGGAAGTGATGAAAAACCTGTTGATCATATCCAAAGAAATGAGCGCCTTTGCCGCCCATGCCTCAGCGAAGAAGAAAAAGTAGGAGTCAGACCCATGGCACACGCGGGAAACGGCAATAGAAGCCAGATCGGCAACATCAATATCACCCCCATGGTGGACATCCTCCTGGTGCTCCTGGTCATCTTCATGGTGACGGCGAATTTCCTGAAAAAAGACGCGGTCAACATCAGCCTGCCGGCGGCCGCCGCGGCCGACCCCAACGTGGCGCGCACGGTTCAGGTGGCGCTGGCGCGTGACGGAAAGCTGTATCTTGAGGGTATTGAAACGTCTGAAAAAGAGATCATCGCCAGGCTGTCGCGGGACGTGAAGTTCCGTCCCAACATGCGTGTCACCCTGTCCGCGGACGAAAACCTGGCCTACCGCTCCATTGCCCGCACCATGGGGATCATCAAGAAAGCGGGCGTGGGTAAGATCGCCCTGTCGGTGAAACGGTAAGCGCCGGGCGGCGCGATGGCGGAATGGAATACATGAAAAAGAAGATACGAATGATGAGAAGATGGATCAGGGCGCGCGACCGCTTCACGCTCTGCATCGCGGTATCGCTTCTTCTCCACGGGAGCTGCTACGCCGCGTATTTCATCGCCACCCGCCCCTGGGAGGGCCTCTCCTTGGGGCAGACCGAGTCTGAACCGGTCGATGCCGAGTTTCTGGATATCCCGCCGGAACTGGTGCGGTTTGATTCCGGCGATTCGAACCCCGCGCCGGTGGAGAAAAAGGAATGGGTGGAAGGCGGCTCGGACCATGGCAGGGACCCAGTCGATGACGGCGAGGACCGGGTGTCCGGCACGGGGACCGATAAGGAGGGATATTATTTTTCCTTCAGCGCCGACCGGATGCCGGAGCCGATAGTCGATTTCGATCTGAACGACTATTTTCCCCGGGAGGCCCGGTCAGCCTCTGTCAGGCGGAAGACCGTGATCGTCATGGTGAGTATTGACGAGGGAGGGTCACTGCGCGGCGCCGAGGTGGTGTCGGAGCCGGCAGGTCTGGGGTTCGATGAGGCAGCCCTGACCGTGGTCAGGAGGATGCGCTTCCGGCCGGGGAGGAAGGGGGGCAAGCCGGTGAAGATGATCTGCAAGCTTCCCATCACCTTTGAGCTGAATCAGTGAAGGGGGTAGTCGCTCTTTAAGTATGATTCTCTATTAACATTTATTTTACGCGGGGGTTCATCGCTCGTCCGCCTCGTATAACATCCTGTTGACTCGGCGGAAACGGCGACATCCATGTCGCCTACTCGCTGATGAACCCGCCGCGTATATGCAATAATACGTACTGCTATCAGTAGAATATATATTAGGAAGGTTATTATGGTAATACATCAATTAAGGGTTCTGGTATTTATCGCCGCCATTGTACTGGCCCCCGCTGCGCTCCTGGCCCACGGCATCACGAGGACCATCGAGGAGGGAAAATCGATGGTAGTGACGGCCTACTATGATGACGGGAAGCCCATATCCTACGCCTCGGTAAAGGTGTTCGCTCCCGGGAAAAAAGAGACGGAGTACCAGAACGGCCGCACGGACAAGAACGGCCGCTTCGCCTTCGTGCCGTCAGAAGCGGGCGACTGGCTGGTGCGTCTCGACGACGGCACCGGCCACGGCTTCGAGGAGCATGTCAAGGTCGACGCGGACATGGGCGGGAAGGCATCGTCGCCGGTCCTGGTCAAGCTCGGACAGAAGGTGATCGTGTTTCTCCTTCTCGCCTGGGGCGGCGTCATGACGGCCCTCTATGTGAGGAAGGCCGGGTCCGGATAGGACTGTTGGTGGGCGCCTCTGTTTAGCGGTTCCGGTACGTCATCAACGAAAATGCCATATCAGAGCGGCCAGACTTCAGGGCTGTGCGTTGTCACTGCCTGACAGCCTTCAGTATTTCGGATATGGCTTCCGGCATCGATCGTTTGACCGGTTCGCTCAACCCGATCTCCAGCGTATTGAAGTCTTCCGGCACAATTCCTATAATCTCCACTGTCGGGTTATAACCGGCAAGGTTGACCTGGAAAATAAGTTCCTGAATACTGAAAGCGGGAAACCAGACCTGCGCGGTCGCGAATTTCAGGTGTTTAGGAGGAAACCGGTATATGGATCCGGGTTTATCGTCAACCTTGAGAGCGTCTGCGATAATGATATGGTCTTTTCCCGACATGATCGGCACCAGGTCATAGAAGGCCGTGCCGCCATCGACGATTTCAACATTGCCGGGAATGTCAATGCCCGAATCGAGAATGCGGCGCACCAGGTGGATGCCCGCGCCGTCGTCTTTACGGAATATATTGCCGATGCCGAGGATTAATATGTTCTTCATTGTCCACTCCGGCGGTCATTATGTATTGTGGAGGCCGCGGGACATGTTCCCCGGTAGAGGCCGTTTCCGCGGATGTAATCGACAACGGGCCCCGGCACGAGATGGCTGATGGACCTGCCATGATAGAGCCTTTCCCTGATATGCGTTGAGCTGATGCTGATCAGGGGATTTTTGGCGTAGCTGACGTTATAAGGACAGTGGCCGCCTGTTGTTGCGGGACCGTGGCCGGGCCGGCCCATGACGATGAGAGACACGAGGTCCATCAGCTTCTCCGATTCGCGCCAGTTCTTGATGCCGGCAAATGCATCCATGCCGATTATGAGATGCAAGGCGCTCTCCGGGTATAATTCGTGCAGTTGCATGGCCGTTGTTGCGGTATAGGATGGCCCCGGGCGGTCCAGTTCAATCCGGGATACCTCAAAGTGTCTCCTTCTCATGACGGCAAGCTTCGTCATGACGTAACGGTCCTCAGCTGGTGCTATGGACCCCGTCTCTTTTGTAGCGGTGGACTTGCATGGTATGAACACTATTTTATCGAGATCGAACTCGGTCCGTATCGCCTCGGCGCAGATGAGGTGGCCATGATGGATCGGATCGAAGGTCCCGCCGAAGATCCCGATCTTTTCGGCCCAGTTGCCTGTATACACTATTTTCTCACGCCCTGACTTTATCTGTTATGCAAGCCATGGACACGGTAACTTAAAGGCGCTGGCAATTCAACGAAAAAAATAGCACTAATAAAATAAAAATATATTAAAAGTGTTATTAAATTGACAAAAATAGCACTAATGAAAATGTATTCCTTGCGGCGGCCCACATGATTCAGGAGAAAACCATTCAGCATTCTGGCGTTAAGCCGGATCACCAGAATTCAACGTCGGGGATCAGCAAGGTTCTCATCGTGGACAGGCATCCGCTGTTGCGCCGGGGGCTCAAACATGTCATTGAGAGGGAAGAAAACCTGAAGGTAATCGGCGAGGTTGGCAGCGCGGATGAAGCGATACACAAGATCAATCGCGATACTCCGGACCTTGTAATAATCGACATTGAATTGCCGGGGTTTATGGCCGGCATCGATCTGATCGGAACATTGAGGAAGCGCTTCCCGGAGATAAAGGTGCTGGTGTTTACCGTGCGTGATGAGGTTTTTATCGCGGAACGGGCTATCAGTGCAGGCGCTACGGGCTATGTCACCAAAGAGGTGTCCACGAAGGAAATAATCAATGCCATCAATTGCGTGTCAAACGGAGATTACTATCTTGGCAATTCCATTTCAGGGAAGATGATAGAATGTTTTATCAGGGGTTCGGGCAAATCGGCCCAACTGCCGGTTGACGGTCTGGTCAACAGGGAATTTGAAATATTCCGGCTTATCGGAACCGGCTTGTCCGTAAAGGAAATAGCACAGCATCTCAATCTCAGTGTTCATACTGTCAATGCGTACAAGAAAAAGATCCGGGAAAAACTACAGTTGAAAAAAACATCTGAAATATCGAAAAGCGCCGTTCAATGGATGATAGGCCGGAACCGTAAAAACATCAATCAATGTTCATGACTGTGCGGTTCTTTCTCATGGGCCGCGTGAAGGTGGTCGTGTTCCCCATGGTTTCCCGGGTGTTCATGGTCATGAAGGTTTTGATTGCTCCCGTGCTCGTGGGGATGAGCGTGGGCGTGTTCATGCTCATGGTTGTGCACGTGCTTATGCTCATGTTCATGAGTTTTGTCACCATGCTGGTGCTGGTGACTGTGGAGATGCTCATGGTCATGGGCATGACCATGGGTATGGTCGTGATTTCCTTGCATTGGTAATAACCTCCATGCCGGTAATTATGAATATAATATAATACTGATTTGTATGATAATCAAAAATTATAAATCATTTTGCTGTTCGAGTAGTAATAATTTCACGACAGGCGATGGTGCTTGTGCAAATTATTACATACAAATAAATAACTATGTGCAATAAGCTATGAAATCCGCACAGCTTTTTAAAGCACTCGGCGAAGATGCTCGTATTCTTATTCTTCTTCTGGTGAATGAGTTAAAGGTTAGCGAGATTACGGCGATTATGAAGTTAAGACAAGCCCATATCTCTACTATGTTAAAAATTCTTAAGAATTGCGGCCTGGTTTCATCCCGGCGTGCCGGGAAGTTCGTCTACGATGCCGCCAGTGAAAAAGGGAGCGGCGGCCGTTTCAATATGCTCATACGGACCTATATCGCCGAGGATGGCGAAATGCGGGCACATTATACTGGAAAGATGGATATCCACACCATGCTGGATTGATGGCCGTATGTAGGTTTGCGTCCAGTGGGATATCAGGGAATACGCGGTAAATTTGTCTTGACAGTAACACCAATAGTATAAAAATAACACATGATGAATAAATATATATTAATAATAGTATTGTATATCTTGGAGGTTTTATCATGAATCGATTTTGCAGTTCCGGCATCGGGCTGGCCGCAAGGCTCTGGCTCATCGTCGCCCTTGTCGCTCTAACAATACCGGCCTTTGCCCTTCATCCCCTCATAACGGATGACACGGGCACACAGGGAAAAGGCATGTTCGAGGTGGAATTCAATTATGCCTATGAGAACGATAAATATGCAGAAACAGTGCGGGATCCGAAGGAAATCGTGGAGAGTTACTGGGAGGGGCAGTCAACCTTTGGCAGGGTTTCGGTTAAGGATGACACTAATGTCGCCGGCATCGGCATTACCTACGGCATTATCGATCCCCTTGATATTTCTATCGGGATCCCTTACCAGCATTCGCACTCACGGGAGAAGCACCTTTTTTATACCGGTCCCTTCGCGGGTTTTGCCTTCAGGGAAAGCGAGACGGTGACCGGCCTTTCCGATGTCAACATAGAATTCAAGTGGAAATTCTTCGAATACAAGGCCCTTACCCTGGCCATTAAACCCGGCGCCATTATCCCGACCGGCGACGAGGACAAGGGCCTGGGGGCCGGCAAGTTCGGAGCGTACGGCTACTTCATAACCACGCTGGATTTTAATCCGGTGGTTATGCACCTGAACCTCGGATATATAAGGAACCAGAACAGGGCAAACGAGCGGGAGGACATCTGGCATGCGTCGTTGGCCTTCGAAATCTGGGCCGTCAAGGATTACCTCCGCTTCGTTGCCAACGCGGGTTTTGAACGCAACCGCGACAAACGCTCAAACATCCAGGACGTCTTTTTGTTGGCCGGCGTTATTGTCTCACCCACACCAGACTGCGACCTTGACCTCGGATTTAAATACAGCGTCCAGGGCAAGGGATGGGAATCTCCCGGCCCGGACTATTCCGTGCTGGCAGGCGCCACTGTCCGTTTCGGATTCGCCGGGGCCGGCGACAAGGGCGGCGATGATAAAGAAAAAACTGAAAAGAAAGGAGGAAAATAATCATGCATATACCTGACGGATATCTAAGCCCGCAAACCTATGTTCCGCTCTATGTGGCCTTTGGCGGTTTCATCGCGGCGGCACTGCGCAAGGTGCGGCAGACAGTTTCAACAAAGAACATCCCCTACCTCGGGATGGCGGCGGCATTTTCGTTTCTTATCATGATGTTCAACGTCCCGATTCCCGGCGGCACCACGGGCCACGCCGTAGGCGCCTCCATCGTGGCGATTGTACTGGGCCCCTGGGTCGCGATGGTGGCTATTTCCGTGGCCCTAATCATACAGGCCTTTCTCTTCGGCGACGGCGGCATCACCGCCATCGGCGCCAACTGTTTCAACATGGCCGTGGTGATGCCCTTCGTATCTATAATAGTTTTCAAACTGGTGCGCGGCAAGGCTTCCGGCGGATGGCGCGTGTACCTGGCCGCGTTTCTTTCAGGATACATCGGTCTTGCTATTGCCGCCTTGGTGACCGCCGTTGAGTTCGGCATACAGCCTCTCATCGCTTCCGCGGATGGAAAGCCTCTCTACGCGCCCTACGGCCTCGAGGTCGCGGTGCCGGCCATGGCCATAGAGCACCTGATCCTCTTCAGTATTGTCGAGGGCCTGATAACGATGCTGGTGCTCGCCTTTTTCCTCAAGGGGGACCCGGATAACATTTATGCCATGAAGGAGGTAGGCAAATGACTTCATTCCAGAAAAAAATTCTCGTTGCACTGGTTGTGCTGGCCATTGTGTCTCCCATCGGCATCTACCTCCCGGCGAAATTCAAGGCCGAGGACGCCTGGGGAGAATGGTCAACCGAAACCATCGAAAAACTGGTCGGTTTCGTGCCGGCGAAAATGAAAGAGGCGGCCGACCTGTGGAAGGCGCCCATACCGGATTACAACCTGGGCGACGACAAGTCACCTTTTACCACACAGGCGTTGTCGTACATACTGTCAGGCGCCATCGGCATAGTGCTCTGCATCCTTATCCTGTTCGGCATATCAAAATTGCTGGTAAAAAAAAGTGAGTGACAGGCATATCCAACTCTTATAATTTGAGTTATTTCTATAAAACGGGGTTTTCCTTCAATACAGGGAAACCCCGTATTTTTATTTCAAGCCTGAAATGCATCAGAGTGAATTGCATTGACTTTTATTGATAAATCGATAGCATCAATAGCCGACATCATCAAGTCGAGCTATGTGTACTGGGAAACGGCGGGAAAAAACGGCCTCTTCCAGAAGCTCGACCCTCGGGTGAAAGTCGTTTTCATGATTTACTTTATCGTTATCGTCAGCCTCCTTCGGAGCGTGTACGCGGAGCTGGCCATATCGGCATTCATTTTTATATTGATTGCGTTTTCCCGGTTGAATATTTTTTACATGTACAAGCGCATCATCGGCTTTGCCTTCTTCTTCGGGTTCCTCGTCGCACTGCCGTCCGCTTTTAACGTGATCACCCGCGGCGAGATAATCCTACCGGTGGCGACACTGGAGCGGTCCTATCAGTTCTGGATTTATCACATACCGAAAGAGATCGGCATAACCCGGGAGGGCGCCTTTGGCGTGGCCATGCTGACCCTGCGGGTGACAAATTCCATCGGGATTTCGCTCCTTATCATTCATACCACGCCCTTTTTCGAGATCATAAGGGCCCTCAAGGTTTTCCGGATTCCCGACACTTTTCTCATGATCATCATCCTGACGTACAAGTATATATTTATTTTCTCCAAAACAGTTGAAGACATGTACCTGGCCATGAAGAGCCGCCTTGTCGGCAGTATTGACAGCGGGACGATACGGGAGCTGATAGCGGGGAGGATATTTTTTATATTCAAGAAGTCCCAGATGCGCTACGAGGAGACGTACCGCGCCATGGTGAGCCGCGGCTTTACCGGTGACATCGAGTTTTACAGCTTCAGGGTCTTTTCCGCGCGGGACGTCATTGCGGGATTTCTCCTGGCGGCTGCCGGGGCGGCCGTGATGGTAATATGACCTCACCCCCTCGGTCCCCCTCTCCAACGGGGAGAGGGGGAGGATTTAGGAAAATTCGGTTTTCAAGGAAACCCTCTCCTTTTTCCCAAGCTTAATGGGAGAGGGTGCGCGGGGCGCGGGTGAGGTCACAAAAGGTAAGATAGGATTATTATATATGAACATCATCCAGCTAGAACAGGTGTCCTACAGCTTTTACGATATCGTGCCGGCCCTGTGCGACGTGAGCCTCTCGGTGGAAGAGGGCGACATGATCGCCATTATCGGCGCCAACGGCAGCGGCAAGTCCACTCTCCTCCAGATCATGAACGGCCTCATCCATCCCCAATCCGGCACGGTGCGTTTCCGCGGGGAAGAGGTCACGGAAAAAGGGCTCCGCGACCGATCGTACCAGCGCTTTTTCCGCGAGCGGGTGGGGATGGTGTTCCAGAATTCCGACGTGCAGCTCTTCTGCCCCACGGTTTTCGACGAGCTGGTGTTCGGGCCCCAGCAGCTGGGGCTGCCGAAAGATGAGGTGCTCCGGAGGGCGTCGGAGACCATGGAGATGCTGAACATCGAATATTTAAAAAACAGGCCCACCCACATGCTCTCCGGCGGAGAAAAGAAGCGGGTCGCCATCGGCTCGTCCCTGGCCATGAACCCCGAGGTGCTCCTCCTGGACGAGCCCGCCAGCGGCCTCGACCCCAAGACCGAGTCCTTTCTCACCGACCTGATCATTTCCCTGTCCGAGTCGGGCAAGACGATAGTTATCGCCACCCACGACCTGGAGCTGGTGGACCACCTCCAGCCGAAGGTGGCCGTCATCAGCGAGGAGCACCGCATCGAGAAGACCGGTACCGTAGACGAAATCCTCAAAGACCAGGACCTTCTGGTCAGGGTGAACCTGGTCCATGAGCACAGGCACCGCCACGGGAACAGGGTGCACTCGCATCTCCATTCGCACTACTTTTTCCATGACCATCAGCTAACACATTCACACGACGGCCATACCCATAGCCACGACGGTCATATCCACTCCCATGATAAGCCGCACAGCCATGACAAGGGTCGCACGCGTTGAGATGAAATATAAAATAATCCTTTACTTCGTTTTCTGCCTGTGTTAATATGACATAAATCCGAACAGATCGCGGGAAGTGCAGGTAAAAAAAAACGCTATGCTGTGTTTTTCGTGGTCATTGTTAATTCGGATTCTTTTTGATTGGCAATAAAAAATAAAGAATGTTTTGCTTGATGATGGTTGTTGCAGGTCGCTGCCTTCGGGGGGAAAATGGCTTCAAAATTCAGTCCTGAAATGTATGATTTTGTCATGCCCAGGTACTATGTGGCGTCTAAATCATACGTACATGCCAGAAATGCGTGGATAATCGAAATTGACGTACCCGGGTCAAACCTGACCAGACGTCAGTGTGAAAACATCATCGGAAAGATCAGGGAGTTCACCAGTCCCGGCAGCGTTATCAGCATCCGCAGGCCCTGCGATTTTCTTGCGGGAACGATGCTGCCATGGGCGGTTGACAGGATGGACGGGAAGGGGATATTGTATGACGATTACCTGTTTGACTGATACTCAAGGGACTGTGGGCGCCCCACCGCGGCAATCCCATCTGGTACAGTATCTATTGCTCGGACGTTCCCGCCGAATATTCCGTCACACCCTTTGGAAGCGGTAATTCTTCAAGATACATTATTTCGACATTAAATAGTTGATAATCATGCTGGTTAAAACCGGGGTACCTGCTCACGGCCCTGCCGTCGAAGCGACGGCAATGCCGGAAAACTCCGACATCCCGCAGCTGTTGACCGCGGCAACGCGGTAGTAATAGGTGCGCCTGCCGTAAGACCGGTGTCCGTGTAAGAAGCCGCGTTCGGGCCGGTTATGGTGATCGTGGTAAAGGCTGCCCCGTCCGGGGAGCGCATGACCCGGTAGCCGATTTCCTGCCTCGTGAGGTCCTTCCAGGTGAGACGTATGGCCGTTGCCGATTCCGCGGCGGCCCGCAGGTCACCCGGCGCCCTTAAGAACGGGTTGGCCTGTGTCATGGGTTCGGCCACCGCGGTCCCCCGGTTGTCGGCCTGCCCCGTATCATTGAGGCAATTGTCCCGCCACAGCGCCCAGCCCGGGCCAAGGCCGACAGAGGCGAGCCATCCCGAGTAGGGGTCAAAGCGGTTATCGACCGCCCAGAGGTGTCTGCCGTAGCCGCCATTGTCCCTGTCGACGGCCAGGTTGTAGCCGTAGCCTGCCAGGAGATTCCCGGTGACGTAAATGTTGTCCATGAAACAGTCATCCCAGGTCCCTTGTAAAAAGAAAGCCCCCGTGGCTATGTGTGACGCGGGGTTGGTAAGGATATGGCTGTTCCTGATCAGGGCCAGGGGACCGGCGTAGTCCCGTATGGTGAACCCGTCCTGGTGGGACTGGCCGCTTCCCGGGAACCATTCCCCCTGCACGAGATCGTGGATGTAGGTGCCTTCCAGGGTGACCGGCTCCTCCCCGAAAAAAGCCACGCCGCTGGCCAGGGCGGTTATGTTGCAGAGCAGGACCCTGATATTCGAGCAACTGACGGCGATGCTGCCGCAGGCCGGATTGGTGCCGTCGGCGTTCAGGGGTATGGCGCTGCCGTCTATATCGCAGCTGCGGATGGTGTTCTGCACAGCTCCCCCCCCGCGCACGAGGGGCATTCCCCGGCCGATCGATGTCGGGCGGAACCAGCAGCGCTCGAAGGTGATATTCCCGGCGGAAAGGTCGATACCGCCCATCTCGACGCGCTGTCCGGTCATGACGGTGCCTGCGGGAACGAACCATGTGCCGTACTGGACCTCGGCCGCCGGCGGCTCGTACAGCGGCAGGGTGGTCCGGTCAATTCCGGCCCCCGTCAGGCCTGTGTTGCTTCCGTCGAGATCCCATCCCTTCAGGGCCGTGACCGGCGGCGGCAGGGAAGGGGGAGCTGAAGGCTCGCCCGTTTCTGTCTGGTCCGGCAGTGACAGCAAAAGGGCGGCGCGCTTTTCATGTATCGGGCCGGCGCCGCAGGATAGAGCCAGGGGAAGCAATAGGATGCGGTGAATGATGGTGATGGTCTTTTTCATTTACTCCCCCCACGTCGTTTCTCAATCATTCTATTTTATCATTCCACCTGCAGCAGCATCGCCTTCAGGTACTCGGTCTCCGGGCAGAATATGCTCACGGGGTGGTCGCAGGGCTGTCCGTGCCTGCCGATGATCGAAGCCTTGCGGCCTGCGTCGGCGAAGGCCTCGAAGACCACCATCTGGAACAGGTCCATGCCGATGAAGCGGGAGCAGGAGCAGGTAAGGACCGTCGTTCCGGCCGGGCAGCGCCGGGCGAGCTGAAGGTGGAGGTCCTTGTAGCCGCGGCAGGCCCGGTCCACCGAGGCCCTGTTCTTGGCCAGGGCCGGCGGATCGAGGATGACCAGGTCCGCGTCTATCGCCCCGTCGCGGAGGTACGGGAAGATGTCCGCCCGGACGAAGCCGCACGGCGCGGTCACGCGGTTCAGCTCCATGTTTTTTTTTGCGAGTTCCAGGGCGTCGGCGGAGGAGTCAACCGATACGATCGATGCCGCGCCGCCCAAGGCTGCGGCGACGCTGAAGCCGCCGGTGTAGCTGAAGAGGTTCAGCACCCTCCTGCCCCGGGCCAGTCCCCGGACCAGGGCCCGGTTGTCCCGCTGGTCGAGGAAGAAGCCGGTCTTCTGGCCGGCGCCGACATTGACGTAGAAAGACATGCCCGCTTCGTTCATCACGATCTCCGCCGGCGTTTCGCCGAGGAGCTGTCCCTGTGCGGGTGGCAGGCCCTCGAGGGCGCGGCCCTCGTGGTCGCTCCGCTCGTAGATGCTGGCCGGGTTCAGCTCTTCCTGCAGGATCGTGACCATGGTTTTTTTGAGCCTTTCCATGCCCAGGGTGAGGCACTGCAGCACCAGGTGCCCGGCGTAGCTGTCGACGATCAGGCCGGGAAGGAAGTCCCCCTCTGAAAAGATGAGGCGGTACGAATCGGTGTCCCCGAGGAGAGGGTTCCCGGCGCGCCGGGCCGCCGCAGCACACACCAGCTCCCGCAGATAGGTATCGGCGATCTCCCAGTCTCCAAAGGAGAGCATCCGCACAGCGATCTGCGTCCTGCTGTTGTAATAGCCGCAGCCAAGGCGCGCCCCCCTGAAGTCGCGCACCGAGATGATTTCTCCGTCCTCGATGCCGGGATCAATGTGGCCGATGGCGCCGGAAAAGACCCACGGGTGCCGTCTGAGAACGGCCTTCTCCTTGTGATCTTTGAGCCGTATCGTTTTCATGATAAAAATCGTGCCAGGTGGAGCCGCTTTTAATATTTTTTCAGTGGTAACCGTGTAATGTGGGATGTCAATACATAATTATTGAGAAACCTCCTTCATCCCCATGCCGTGTGGGGTTTCAAGAAAAAGATCATGGATATATTACCTATGATACAGCCGGTCATTTCGAAGGAGCGAGGCGACTGAGAAATCCTATGGTATGCTGGAATACGAAAGATTTACCACCCCTTCGGGATTCGAAATGACGGCTCGTTTTGGTTCTGGAAGGAAATGAAACCGAATATAACGCTTAAAAATGGCATGAATTTTCCCGATCTCTTGTAGTGATTGATTGGCCGGAAAAAATCCGTACCCTGTACTATGCGGCCCTGGTCTAATGAAGTATGAATGACATTCAGTATCGGACATTCGTCCATGATCACCGGGACGAGATCGTGGCAAAAATCAGGGAGCTTGATAATTTTCAGGACGCCGATATCGCGGTCATCAAGCGCCAGATCGTGAACGGAATCAGCATACGCAAGCACATGCCTGTCGTTCCCTTCGATGAAATCAAACAGCTCATGGTGGGTTACTTCGCGATCAAGTTCATCGAGGACGAGCTGGGTTTCGAATTCTGAACGGTGCCGCGCGATAGAACATAATTTCTATACAGAATCGGCATTTTGCAATTAAAAGGATACGCCCTCGGCCGCCTTGTTTCTGACCCCTTGAATAATTATCCTACTGCCGGGACGGTTTTCGCAGCATAATTTCTTGACGTGAAATCAGTTTTTTATAATCTTGTAACATGAAGTTCATCATTCTCATCGCGCTGTTTATAGCCGTCCAGACATCGCTATTCATCCATATCTATTGCCTGATCGGTTATCTTTCCACCAAGAAGATGGACTACTTCAGGTTTTTCATGATCACCGCCGTCACCAACATGCTCTTCAGCATCGCCCTGGCGAGCATAGTCATGACGGACTCTAAAGTGCTGCGCGGCATCAGGCTCGATGTGATCTATGTCCTCGAGGCGGGGCTCATCTTCATGTATATGATGACCATCAAGGTGCGCATCGTGATAGTGATCATCAAGCGCCTTCGCGACCCGAACAATTACCATTTCTCCCACTTCGGCAAGAAGATATACAATACCAGCATCGTCAACTTCCAGGAAGTCGCCACCTTTTTCATCACGTTCCCCTTCACCCTGATTGCTGGCGCGTATTTCGTCGTGAGTGTTTTGAGAATGTAGCGCGCCGGGAACCGCCGTCAGAGGGTGATGCGCCCCGAGCGGACCGGTTCCCCGAAGAAAATCGTGCCCAGTTCGTCGAAGAGTTCCGTGGAATCAGTCGTATGGAAAACGACCGAACCGCTGCGGGAACAACGACGGTCCATGTCGGGATGCCTCCCCAGGTAATCGATGAGGCTGTCGGCCACGATCTTGTCCTGGGGTATGACCGTAACGCCTGGCGGCGTGTGCCTGCGGATGGCGTCGATCAGGAGCGGGTAGTGGGTGCAGCCGAGGATGATGGCGTCTATGGCCGGGTCCGCTGACATGAGGCGGTTCATGTTCTTCTGCACGAAATAATCGGTGCCGGGCCCGGACAGTTCGTTGTTTTCCACCAGCGGGACCCACATGGGGCACGCCTCCTGCGTTACGGCGATGTCGGGGAAGAACTTCTGGATCTCCAGGAGATACGACCGGGAGGTGACGGTCCCCATGGTTCCCAGGATGCCCACGTGCCCGGTCCTGGTCACCGAGCCGACAATTTCCGCCGTCGGCCTGATGACGCCCAGGACGCGGCGGTCAGGGCCGATCGCCGGGAGGTCCTTCTGCTGGATGGTGCGGAGGGCCCGAGCAGATGCGGTATTGCAGGCGATGATGACCAGGGGGCATCCCATCCGGAAGAGTTTTTTCACCGCTTCCAGGGTATAGGCATGCACCGTCTCGAAGGACCGCGAGCCGTAGGGATTGCGGGCGTTGTCCCCCAGGTATGCGAAATCATAGCCCGGCAGCTTCCTGACGAATTCCTTCAATATCGTCAGGCCGCCGTACCCGGAGTCAAATACGCCGATCGGATGTTCTGGCCGGTCATTCATTGAGGAAGTTAAAACAGCACCCGGCGCCTGCTGTCAAGTATTAAAGGACCGGTTTCCAGGGGGGATGTTTTACGGGGACGACGGCCGGCTTCTGATAAAAATATTGACATATATTCCATTGTCATTTTGATTGTTACAATTTGAATATACCGGTATGTTAGATATGACTGTGAACCGTTTCCTGATAATGGCGCTTGCGGCCGTCATGGCGTTGCCCGCCACCGGCTGTTCCGACACCGGTGAGGTGAGTATTTCCTTCACCGGGGATATCATCATGCATATTCCGGTAAAATCGTCGGCGAGCGCCCACGCTATCATCGACAAGGACTCGAAGACTTCGAAGAACAATAACGGGTTCAATTTCCTGTACGAGAAGATACGCCCGGTGCTGCAGCAGTCTGATATCGTGGTGGGCAACATGGAGTTCCCCGTGTCGCCGCCGTTCCAGAGCAGGCCCCGGTACTTCAACTGCCCTCCGGACGGGATCGCGGCGATGAAATGGGCCGGATTCACCATGGTGACCATAGCCAACAATCACCTCCTGGACCAGGGTGAGCAGGCTGTACCGAGCACGCTGCGGTATCTGAGCCGGTACGGCATGGACTGCATCGGCGTGGCCCCCACCGAAGAGAGCGCCCGCGCCGGCATCGTCAAGACCGTGCGCGGCATCCGCATCGGCTTCATCGGCTATGCCGGCTACCTCAATTTTCCGCGGCAGAAAAAGACGGCGGGCTACCGCCTTAACTGGCTCTACGACCTTGAAGACGTAAAGAAGGATATCGAGGAGCTGCGCAGGAAATGCGACTACCTGGTCATGGTGTCCCATGCCGGCATCGAGTATGACACGGTGCCGAGCCCGCGGGACGTCGAGGTGTACAGGAAGTGCGTCGAAAACGGCGTGGACCTCGTCGTCGCGCACCATCCCCATCTCCTGCAGCCCATGGAGAAGGTCGTTGCCGCCGACGGCAGGGAGTGCTATATCTTCTACAGCCTGGGGAACTTCATATCGAACCAGAGCACGAAGGCCGAGGCTTTTTTCGACGGCGCCCCCATTACCACGCGCGACTCCGTGATCGTCCGCTGCTTCCTCAGCGGCAATGGACGGGGCAACAGGCCGTCGAGCAGGTTTGAGCTCATCCCCGTGTACACGATCAACATCGTTGAGGGCGGTTCGGGGATCCGCGCCATCCAGACCGTCCCGATAGACCGGGAAATCGGCGAGCTAAAAAAACGCCTTGCCGGCGCGGATGTGAAAGAAAAGGTTGACATAGAAAAGCAATTACAGAACCTGTACCAGAAATCAAAGGCGATCAGGATTGCCCTTTACCGGGGCAAGGATATTAAAGAAATTACTTTTTCAAGCAACAGTGGTGGCTATGAGTGATAAGTTGAAGCTGTCGAAGCGCACGATCAAGGGCCATGATATCATCGATATCTCCGGCGATATTTCGCCCGACGCGTCCAAGGACATCGTGAAGTTCGTAAAAAAGGCCGTGTCCGGCAAGGACAAGGATCTGTATATTAATCTTGAAGGCGTCAAGCACATGAACAGCGCGGCGCTGTCGGTCATAGTCCAGATGGTCCGTGACCTGTCGTCGAAGAAGGTCAACACCTTTTTCATGAACGTGAACGAAAAGATAATGACCCTGGTGAAAGTGGCCGGGCTCCATAACTTCTTCAAGTTCGTGAGCGACGAGGCCGCCCTCCTCGACAAGATTGAGAAGATGGACAAGGAAGCGAACGCCTGACCGGCAGGGCCCGCCGGGTCAGAGCATCGTTTCGCAGAGTTCCCGCGTCATGGAAATTCCCGCCGATGCGCCGGCGGGAGGCGTTTCCGAACCCGTCAGTGCGCAGTAGGGTATAAGCTCCCGGACAAGCAGCTCCGGCAGTGATCCCTCCAGGAGCCGGCGCGTTTCGCCGGCGAGCCCGTCAATCCCATCGTGCAGGGCCTCCTCGCTGAAGGCAAGCTCTCCCCTTGAATCATACAGCATCATCTCCCTGAAAAGCACCACCGGCATCCCGTGCAGAGAAGCGAAGACCTGGATTCCGTTTCCGGGTCCGTCCGATTCCATGATCTCGATGATGGCGATGCTCTTCGCGTCCATGCCCGTTTTCTCAACGATCATTCCCTTTTCGAGCTCCGCCAGCCCCGTGTCAAGGCGTGAGATGAATATCCTGGCGCCGGTGATCTCCGGGGGACCGCCGACGGTGAAGAGCCGGACGTTTCGCGCTTCCCGCGGATAGATCCTCGACTCCATGTTTCCGCCCCCCGATCCGTGGAACCCGAAGCGGCGCAGGGTGAGGCTCCCGTAGAGGCCCCTCCTCTCCAGCGCGGCCAGGAGCGATTCCTTGACAAAGGCCGTGGGGACGGAGAGGGGAGAGTGGGTGACGCCGCCAAGGTCAAGGACCGACCGGAAATCATAGTGGTACAGGGCCGGCATGAGGAAAAGAAGGATCTCCACCGCGGAGGACACGTGTCCCGTTTCATAGCGGAATTTACCCGGCGCCAGGGGGTGGGGCTCGAAGATGATAGAACCGGCGTCCGCAATAAGGCGGCCGGCCCCCGATTCGCCGGCCATGCGGGCGATGTCATCAAAGATCGGCCGGTATTCGGGGTGTTCCGCGATGAAGGCGGCGCCGCGCCCGATAGTTATCGGTGTAGTTTTCATCAGGGCCAGGGAGAGTGCCTGGCGGATAATGGTCCAGTCCGGATTGGGAATATCAATAGTTTCCATGGAACTGTTTCCGTTTATTGCATCAATCTATGCCGATAACAATCGGTATACGTCGTGCTGAAGTGTCAAGTCAAGATTGAAGCACTGTTGCCTAAGTCCCGGCAGCGGCAGGAGGCCGCCCAGTCCGTGATGACAATCGGCCCCTGGCTTGCTCTGACCCCTGCTTCTACCGATACCTATCGGTACATGAGGTGGCATGCCCATTATTCCGTCTACCATTATTGCCGATAACAATCGGTACCATCGGGGTCAGGGCAGAGCATCCCTTTTCCGGGGACAACTGGACCGCGATCAACGGTAAAAATCCAGCTTTTTTTGGTGCGCCACGGCCGTCTTATGTCGTTGTGGTTAAGAAAATTCTGAAACCGGTTGACAATGCCCGGGTCTGGTGATACAAGTTATCCCGCCACCGCCAGGGGAGAGGGGTGAAAAACTGCCGGGGCTGCCATGCTTGGTTCCGGTAAACAATACATTCATGTTTATAGAAAGGGTCTGCCGGTGCCACACGATCATAAGCTCGCTGCCGGATATCCGGTAGAGTGTTCCGCTGTCCGGGTCCGCCCGGGCCGGAGGGTCGCCCTGGCACTGATGGCGGTGCTGCTGCTAACCGGCGGGTGCTTGAAAAAAATAGATGATCAACCGGTCGCGACCGGCGGTGTGCTGGACCTCACCGCATGGGATTTTTCAAAGATGGGAATAGCCCGCCTCAAGGGCGACTGGGAGTTCTACTGGAACCGCCTCCTTGCGCCGGAGGATTTCAGGGGCAAGCCGTCGGCCGGACCCGTTGAATGCATCTACATGCCGGCCTTCTGGAACGACCATGTTAGTGCCGGACGGAAGCTGCCGGGACATGGATACGCCACCATGAGGCTCACGGTAAAAATCAGCAACGGCCAGGAACTGTACGCGTTAAAGGTGCCCCACATGTACACGGCGTACCGCCTCTGGATCAACGGCACACTCCAGTCAACCAACGGGGTTCCGGGGAACGACGCCGCCCATGCGAAACCTCAATTCCTCCCTAAAGTCATAATCCTGCAGCCAAAAAGCGGGGTCCTCGAACTGGTGGTACAGGTTTCGAATTTCCACCATCCAAAGGGCGGTATGTGGTCGCCCATCCAGCTCGGGAAAGAGCAGCAGATCGCCGGCAGGCAGCGCCTTGTCACCGGTTTTAATTTCTTCCTCATCGGCGGGCTCCTGCTGATGGCGCTTTATCACATCAGCATATTTTTCTTCAGGAAGACGGACCGGGCTTCCCTGTTCTTCGGGCTTCTCTGTCTTGCAATGGCCCTGCGCATCCCCTTTGAAGGCGACCGGCAAATGATCGAATTCTTTCCCTGGATAAGCTGGGAGATAAATGAAGAGATATCATACCTGACTTTTTACACTTCGACATTCATCGCGAACCTGTATGTCTATTTCCTTTTTCCGGAAATATACTCCCGTGTGGTGGCCAGGGCCGTTACGGCCATCGGTCTGATATTCTGCTGCGCCGTCTTGGTGCTCACTCCCCAGGTCTATTTCTATACCCGGTTTCCCTATCAGGTGCTCCTGGGATCCAGTATGGTGTATACCGTGTATGTCATAGGACGGGCGGTCATAATGAAAAAGGAGGGCGCCGTGTATATCGTCGGCGGTATGCTGATCCTGATGGCCACGGTGATCATTGACCTCCTCCACCACGACAGGGTGATCGACAGGATAATAGATTTCGGCAGCGTCAGCAGTTTCGGCGTTTTTATTTTCACCATGTCCCAGGCCATGCTCCTCTCCGAGAGGTCATCCAAGGCGTTCTTCAGGGTGGAGGTGCTCTCCTCCGAGAAGGCCCAGCTCTTCGCCAGTTCCATCGATATCATTTCCTCCATCCTGCTGGCGAGTTCCACCAGGCTGTTTGAAAACACGCAGAACGTCACGAGGACCGCCGTCATGCTGGCGCGGCGCTTAGGCCTGGGCCCGGACAGCGTCGAGGAGATACGGATCGCGTCCCTTCTCCATGACATCGGCATGGTGGGGCATGCCGAGGATCTGGCCGGCAGGGCCAATCTTCTTTCCGGAGCGGAGCGGCTTATTCTGGAGAACCATCCCCGGAAGAGCAATGAAATCATTGAGAACCTGAAGGGCCTGGCCGGCGTCAAGAAGATCATTGCCCAGCACCATGAGCGCTATAACGGGACCGGCTACCCCTCCCGCCTTGCGGGAAAGGAAATCGTCATCGGGGCCAGGATCGTCGGCCTTGTCGATGATTTTGTCGCCATGCTGGGGCGCCGGGAATACCAGACCGAGGACAAGAAGGGCAGGATCATCGCGGAGCTCCTGCGGCAGAAGGACCTTCTTTATGATCCCGTTCTCGTCGACGCACTGATCCAGTTGATTGAAAAGAGGAACCTGGTGTGCATTATCAACGAGGACGATATCCGGTACGGGAAGAACGGGAACGTGTCCGAATGGGTCTTCCCCAGCAATGTCAACTACGAGATATCCGTGGTTGGGAAGGTCATCGCCGAGGTGAAGTCGCGCGCCGGCGTCGGTGACGACGCCGGCGGCCTCGTGGAGGCGGGCCTTGGCGAGGTGATCAGGAACGCCATCATCCACGGCAACAAGTACGATGAGGCCAAGCGGGTCACTGTGAAGTTCGCCCTGCTTGAGCGCGACGGCAGGAAGGTCCTCGAGTTCCGTGTCGCGGACCAGGGGGGCGGCATGGACCTGACGCGCTACAATCATTTCAAAGAAGGCCGCCTCAAGCTCTACGATATCCTCCGCGAGATGAAGCGGCTCATGCTCTCCCTGGATAGTCCCGAGTGCAGGGACGTCTTCGGAACCGTGAGCAGGAAACTGCAGGATTTTCTCATGGAGTATTACATCAACTATAACCAGTACCGCCGCCTCGATTCGCCCGAGGCGACGGGGGGCATCGGCCTCATCCAGGTTATGCAGACCTTCGAAAACGTGGATTTCCGGCCGATCGTCGTCAACCATGCCCTATGCGGCATGGAGGTTGTCCTGGAAAAGTTCATTGACTGAAGCCGTTTGATGCGCCGTCAGCGCACGGGGCCGATCCTCTCCATGCGCGGCCCGTAGCTTTGCGGGTCGATTGAAAGCCACCGGAACACGATTTTCCCGATAATGTTTTCCTCCGGCACGAATCCCCATACCCGGCTGTCCGAGCTGTTGTCCCGGTTGTCGCCCATGGCGAAGTAGCAATGGGCCGGAACCGTGATCTCCTTCATGTCGTCAAGGAAGGTCGTGTAATAAGAATGCCTGACATGGTAAGTCCTTCGGCCCAGGCGTTCCTCGTAGGTAATGCTTTCCGGCGTCTTTTCAACGAGCCGCAGGCCAAGCTTTTTCCCGTTCAATATGATGCCCTTGTCCCGAACCGCTATCCTGTCGCCGGGGACCGCGACCACCCGCTTGGTGTAGCGGACCGATTCGTCGCCGGGGTACCTGAAGGCGATGATGTCACCCCGTGCCGGCGCGCCGAACCGCACGATATCTCTCTTGGTGAAGGGTATCTTCAAACCATAGGCGAGCTTGTTTGAAAAGAACTTGTCCCCCTCCAGGATCGTCGGATTCATGGAGCCCGTCGGCACCGAGTAGTTGCCGAAGACCGATGCGCGGAGCAGCACGAGGAGGAGGATGAACATGAAGTTGTTGATAAAGGCCCTGCCGGTGATTTTCTTCAGAATGGTTTTAACCATGGTAATTTTCCCCGCGTAATCGTTACCATTATTTGAAAAGCGGGGGGAGATATGTTACGGAAAAAAATGACGGCAGGGGCACGGCATGACGTGCCCCTGCCGGTTCCATGACACCCTTACCTGTTGATAACCATGTCCGCAACTTTTTTCCCGGACAGGAGCATCCCCCCGAAAATCGGGCCCATCCGGGGTCCGCCGCAGGCGGCATTGGCCGACATCCCCGCCACATAAACGTTGGGACAGATCTCCACGGTATTATCAATGGTAAGCCGCTCAGCCCTGTCGGCCCAGAGGGACCGTTCGCCGATGATTTCGCCGGTGGGGGTATTGAAGGCCACTCCCGCCTTGCGGCTTATAACCTTGAGCACTTCCATGTCATGGCCCGTTGAATCTATGATGCATCGCGCCGTAACCGTAAGGGGATCAACATGGAGGCCTGCCATCCCGACGGCGGTCCAGTTTATGACCAGGCCGGTTATGGCATTTTCCCGTATGACAACGTCCTCGACGCTGATGCAGTTGAATATTGTTGCCCCGACCCTGCAGGCATGTGAACAGATGGTTGAAACGGCTTCCACCGCGTCGGCGGTATGATATCCCGGCTCATACTCTTCGGTCCTTACCCCGAAGATTTCGAGGACCTGCTTCCCTTGGTCCTGCACGACGATCTCGTTGAACATCATGCCGCCTCCCCACATGCCGCCGCCGACGCTCAGTTTCCGCTCGAATACCGCGACCTTTTTCCCGGCTCCGGCAAGGAAATAGGCGGCTACGAGACCGGCAGGTCCGGCCCCGACAATCGCGACATCCACATCGGTGTATTCGATGAATTTTCTTGAATACCGGTCAATAATGGCCCTGGTGATGGTGCGTTCGTTTAATTCCATGGCATCTTCTCCTTGTAGTTGTAGTGCAAAAAAATGGAGTCATTCCGTTTCGGAATGACTCCATGATTATAGCCTGCTTGAGTTATATCACTGTCATTCCCTACGCCGGCATTACCCGGTTCAGGTTCAAAGGGTATGTTCTCAGCCCTCCCGGGCACCCCTTGACAGAATTATGAGATATTATTCATATAGATAGGGGCACGGCATGCCGTGCCCTTACTTCATGTACGCCTTCAGCGCCTCCGGTATTTCTATGCCGCCCTCTGCGGTCTGGTAATTTTCCATGACTGCGGCCAGGGTGCGGCCCGCAGCCAGGCCCGAGCCGTTCAGGGTGTGGACGAATTCGGGTTTCTGCCCCTGGCCCTTCCGGTAGCGTATTTTGGCGCGGCGCGCCTGGTAATCGGTGAAGCACGAGCAGGAGGATATCTCCACGTAGCGGTCCAGGCCGGGCATCCAGACCTCGATATCGTAGGTCTTGGCCGATGACGCCGACGTATCGGCGCTGCAGAGGAGCACCACCCGGTAATGGAGGTTCAGCTTCTGGAGCACCTCCTCCGCGTCATGGGTGAGCTTTTCCAGCTCGTCGAATGACGTGGACGGCTCCACGAACTTGACCAGCTCCACTTTCTGGAACTGGTGCACGCGGATGAGGCCCCGGGTGTCCTTGCCCGCGGCCCCCGCCTCGCGGCGGAAACAGGCTGACTGCATGGTTATCTTTATGGGAAGGCGCGAGCCCTCCAGTATCTCGTCGCGGTACAGGTTGGTGAGCGGCACCTCCGCCGTCGGGATGAGGGACAGGCCGTCCCGCTCGATGCGGTAGTACTCGTCCTTGAACTTCGGGAACTGCCCGGTGCCGGTCATGCTTTCGTCGTTGACGATGAAGGGCCCGAAGACCTCGGTGTAGCCGTGCTCCTTCGTGTGCAGGTCCAGCATCAGGTTGATGATGGCGCGCTCCATGCGCGCCGCCAGGCCCATGTAGACGTAGAAGCGCGTGCCGGCGAGCTTCACGCCGCGCTCGAAGTCGAGGATGCCCATGTCGGTCCCCAGGTCATAATGGGGCTTCGGCTGGAAGGAAAATCTCGGCTTCTCTCCCCAGGTGCGCACCACCGGGTTGTCCGCCTCGCTTTTCCCTTCAGGGACCGAGGCGTCGAGGAAGTTCGGGATGGAGAGGTGCATCTCGGTGAATTCTTCTTCCAGCTCCGCAAGGCGGTCGGTGCAGCGTTTGATTTCGTCGGAAAAATCCTGGGACTGCTTCATGAGGTCATCGGCGTTTTCCTTTTTCGCCTTTTTCTGGCCGATTTCCTTGGATAACCTGTTCTTTTTTTCCCGGGCCTCATCGGATTTCTGTATGAGGGAGCGGCGTTCGTCGTTCATGGTCTTAAGCCGCTCAATGTCCACCACGCCGGTCATGTTCCTCTTTTCAAGGAGCTTCCTGATGCTTTCAATGTCTTCTTTGATGTGCTTGGGGTCTATCATGGCGCCACTCCGGTGTTGTCAGCTGCGCGCAGCTTTTTTCTACAAGGAGCGAATCGGGACGATTTTGTCAAGAGGGAAACCCGGATGATGATTATTAATGGCATGGCGCCCGCTGGCAGATTGTTCATTTCGCCCGGCCTGCCTGTCACCTGCCGTCGATCGACATGGAAAAAACTGAAAGACAGAACGGCGCCATGTAGTTTTTCCCGATATGCTATTTTTCTGCTTGATAATTATTTTTGAATTTATGTATGATGCACTAATTGATTCAGCCAGGTATACGTTACCGGAAGCAGAGCAAAAATAATCCCTTGGCAGATAGAAAATCCGATTGGCGTGTTCTACTTCACTATTGATCATAAAGCCTATTCTGTTTTTCTTGATTTTTGCGATTACTGAATATATCCGAACCGCGAATGGACTATGAGCCAGAAAGAATACATTGGTCCGGGCCGAATTGACTCTCTGCCGGGCATACTGCGCGGGCTGCATGCGTCGAAAATCCTCGTCATAACCTGCGACCATCTCCGGGAAAAGGTCCTCAACCTGAAGGAGTTTTCCGCCCTTGCCGCCGAAACCACGATGACCTGGCAGACAGTGGCCGCTCCCTGCGCGCGCATTAAAGATATCGAGGAGGGCCTCGCCCTTTGCGGGAGCGTCAAGCCCGATGCCATACTGGCCATCGGCCATGGATATACGCTTGATGCGGCCAGGGTGATTAATCTCTGCTTCTCCGCCGGCATATCGGCCGCCGGATTTATCCAGGGGGATGTGTCCGTTCCCGACAATGTCTCCTGCAGGCCCCTCATCGCGGTTCCCGCCTCGCCTGTATCCGGCGGCGGGGCTACCCGTGTCGCGGATATCTTCATCGACCGGGATGCGCACGTTGTATCCCATGAGCTGCTTCGCCCCGCGGTGTCCATTGTTGACGCGCGTCTGATGATGGGACTCGCTCCGGAAAAAATCGGGGCTGCCGGCATCCATGCCCTGGCGCTGGCTGTTGAATCGTACTGGTCTATCAACGCCACCGACGAATCACGGAACCTTGCGGCAGAGGCCATCCGAATGATTACGCCTCATGTCGCCGAACGCGAGGAGAGTGCCGTCGCGGCAATGGCGCAGGGGGCGGTCATATCCGGAAAGGCCGCCGATCTGACCGGCCGGAACGCCTGCCATGCCCTGGCCTTTCCCCTGACATCTGTCACCGGGATCGACCATGATCAATCGGTCGGAATGATACTCCCCTTTCTCTATCTTTACAATTCTGATTTCAGCATGAAGGATACATTGGACCCCCGCGGAGAGGAGGCGGCCCGCGGCACCATGATGGAGTTGAACCGGCTTTTTGGCGCCGGGACCTCCCGGAAGGCGGTTGCGGTGCTGCGCTCCCTGATGAAGCATGCCGGCATGAAACCGACCCTCTGTACCGCGGGGATCGCGATAGATGATCTTTCGATCGTGATCCGCTCCATCAACTTTGAACTGATAAAGCACAACCCCCGGCCCCTTAACGATGCGGCGCTGCTGAAACTGTTCTGGAGCGTGGAGGGTTTTTCCCTCGGCAAGCGTATCAGGAAAAGCCTGTATCCCGTGTATCTGAAAGCGCGTGAAGCGCTCCTCTCCCTGCGGAGCCTGGGCGTCACGCTGACGATGCTGGGAGATAAAATCAGGAAGAGAAAAATCGTGGTGCTGGAGCTGGGGGAGGTCACCCTGATACAGTATCTCCATCCGATCGCCGTGGCATTGGCCAAACGGACCAGTTCCGTTTCGATATATATCGCAACCAAGGATATCTTTCTCAATTCGGCTGAATTCAGCATATTCGGCGGCATTGAAAGAAAACGATTTCCCATCCAGCTGGCCAGGAAGCTCTTCCTGACGGATCTCTATCTGGCCGCCTATCTTCATTCGGTAGGACCGCGTCGCGCGATCCGATTGCACGTGTTCCATAACCTTCCGGTGAAACATGAGTCGTTCCGTTACCAGGATTTTATCAATTTCAACTGTCATTTCATCCTGGGCGACCTTACTCTGAAGATGCTGGAAACCACGTTCCGGAAGATCAATGTTGATTCGAAGGATGTGCGTATCTTCAAGGTGGGGTACCCCAAGTCCGACCCTCTCCTGCGGGGGGATTACCGCCGGGAGGAGGTCCTTGCGGGGCTGGGTCTTGATCCGGCGCTTCCCACAGTGCTCTATTCGCCTTCATGGGACGAAGGCATGTCCCTCCGTTCCTTCGGAGAGCGGATAGTCGAGCTTGTTGTCGGCATGAAGGTGAACCTCATCGTCAAGCTGCATCCGGTGAGCTACTCGACCCCCGAACATCCCCTCTATTATTCCTTCACCGGCGGAGTGAACTGGCGGGAGCGGTTCAGGCGTTTCGAGGACCTGGGCAATTTCAGCCACGTGATATCGATCCAGAACATCAACCCGCTCCTCGCGGCCAGCGATATCATGATAACGGATTTGAGCAGCGTGGCCCTGGAATTCATACTTCTGGACCGGCCCGTGATCTACATCGAATGCCCCTACTTCTTTGAGCGCATACTGCCGAAAAACTACATCGGGTGGGGCAATATAGACAGTGATTATATCAAGAGCAATCCCCTGACCAACGCGGGAAGGCATGTCGGCCTTGTTGTGGAAAACATCGAGGAACTTCCCCGGTACATCAGTCGCTGCATTGAGAACCCGGGCGAGCTCTCCGCCAGGCGCATGGAGCTCGCCGCAACGCTCCTCTATAACCGGGGGCATGCGTCCGAGGTCGCCGCAGATACCATTCATGATCTTCTCTTCAGTCCGCGCGGTTCCAAGATATTCAATGAGCTGTAATGGAATAACGGAATGCCATTCAAGATGATCTCGAAAGCCTTTAGAAAAATAAAAGAGCCGGGCGAGCTCCGGCGTCTCCTCGCGAACGCTTCATGGCTGGCGTACGACCGTGTATTCCGCCTGGCCCTTAACCTCTTCGTGGTGGGCTGGATGGCACGCTACCTGGGCCCGAAGCTGTACGGGAACTATGACTACGCGACGAGCATCACCATGGTGGTGGGGGTAATAGCCGCCTTCGGGACCAACAGCATCGTCGTCAGGGACCTGGTCAGGTACAGGGAACGGACCACCGATATACTCGGTTCCGCGTTCCTGATCCGTCAGTTCGGCGGCATACTTTCCGTCATTATCTCCACCGTTGTGGTTTTCATCCTGAATCCCGATGAGCCGATGACCCAGCTTCTGGTTATTGTCGTTTCCGTCACGTATCTATTCGCCTCGGTTGACGTCGTTGATCTTTACTTCCAGTCCCTGATAAAGTCCAAGTATTCGGTCATAGCCAACAACACGGCCTTTTTTCTGCTCAGCATCATCAGGATAATCCTGATAGTATATCAGGCGCCCCTCATGGCCTTTGCCGTCGCGGGCACGGCGGAAGTTGCGGTCGCCCAGATCGGCATGCTCATTGTTTATCGGCGAGTGACCGGCCACTTTGTTTTCAGGTGGAAGTGGAATTTCGTGCTGGCAAAGCAGATGTTCCACGACAGCTGGCCGCTCATGCTGGCTGCTGCGTCGCAGCTCCTGCTGCTCAAGATCAGCCAGGTCATGCTCGGCAACATGGTGTCCTACAAGGAACTCGGTGAATATTCGGCCGCTGTTAAGATTTCCGAGGTCTGGTATTTTGTCCCTTTTGTGATTTACACGACCATGTATCCGAAATTGATTGAATTCAAATCCATCAGCAACGAACAATACATGCGCAGGATGCAGGATTACTTCAGCATCATGGCCTTTATCTCGTATCTTGCCGTTATCCCGACCTTTTTCCTGAATGAATGGGTCATATATATTATTTTCGGATCACAGTATGTGAAGGCCTCTTTCATCCTCGGCATCCACATCTGGGCGGGCCTCTTTGTCGCCATGACCACGGCGCGCAATACCTGGTGCAACATCGAGAACGATACCAGGAGCGTCCTCTATTCCACCCTCGCCGGGGCGTTGCTCAATATTGCAATGAACGTGCCCCTGATAAAACTGTACGGGGGCGTCGGCGCCGCCGTATCGGTCATGATCGCCCGCATCGTCACGGGATTCCTCTCGACGCTGTTCATGTCGCGCGCCATCTTCATCATGCAGGTGAAATCCCTCTTCCTGCACGGGTTCTGGCGGATTATCAAGGATGATATTCTGGAATAACCTGAAAAGGGCCTACATTTCCATGTTCCGGTGCGCTTCGGTGATCCGGTCAAGGTCCGTGAAATCGATATCATGCTTCCGCCGTATGGCGATGATGCGTTCCAGGTCGGTCAGGTCAAGTTCCCGGGCCCTGCTATCTTTTATTATCGTTTCCAGGTCCGTGATGTAGTTTTCGTATTTCCGCTTTTCCGCAATGATAATTTCCAACAGCGTCTTGTCCGGTTCGCTGGCCTTCTTGAGGTCGATTTCACGCTCAAAATTGGTTTTATCGTTTTCATGGGCCCGTCTGTAGTGGATAACCGCGTCCAGGTCCTTGTTGATTATTGGAAGCCGCATATCCTACCTCCTGTGATGCATCTGTATGGTATTAAGGTAGAATATACCATCCCCCAAAATAGTTTCTTTTTTTGATCGGATATGGTATATTTTAGACATATTCCATCCATTTCTCAATTCTCATCTGTTCATTGAACAACGTTCAGGAGGGGGCCATGAAAAAGGGTTTTATGGGAAAAATCCTTGTGGTCGACCTTGCCAGAGGGTCTATATCGCCGGTATATCGAACGACCGGGGTCGTTACGCCGGACGTTCTGGCCTCGGCGCGGTCATGGGCGCCTCGCCTCGTCTCGCCGCCGGCCGTGGCCACGGTGCTGGTGAACGGCGCCTCCGTGCCGCTCCTCCCGGCTTTATAGCCCTTCTTCTTGTGTCACGGGGCAAAAAAAATGCAACCCGCGGCGCCCGTATCCAGTCTGTATCAATGACAGCCGCAACGGCTTCAATATTTTCCGGCAGGTTTATCCATGGCAATTACGATCAAAGAGCCCGCTTCATTCTATACCCACTTCACGGGCTTCATCCTTTCCGCCGCGGGTTTCGCGGCGATCCTTTGTACACCGGTGGCCGATCCCTGGAAAAAGAGCGCCCTGGTGATCTACGGGATTTCGGTGATGGTCCTCTTCCTGGCGAGCTCCCTCTACCACGCCTTCAAGAAGGAGGAAAACGGCGGGTCACTCCTGAGAAAGTTCGATCACACGGCAATTTACCTCATGATAGCCGGCACCTACACTCCCTTCATTTACGAGTACCTGTCAGGATGGTGGCGGTGGGGGATCCTCATCGTGCAGTGGGGTATCGTTATGGCCGGCGTCCTGGTCACCTTCGCCTGGGTAAAGAAACCGCGGAAGCTTTCAGCCGCGCTGTACCTGGCCATGGGGTGGGTCGCCCTGGTGCCCATGTACAAGCTCTGGGCGGCCATGCCCGGCGGTGCCCTTGCGCTCATATTCGCGGGAGGCGCCGCGTACACCGTCGGGGCCGTCATCTATGCGGGGAAGCGGCCCGATCCCCTTCCCGGGGTCTTCGGGTTCCACGAGATCTTCCACCTCTTCATCCTCGCGGGGGCCGGCTTTTTCTACTGGGCCGTGCTGCAGTACCTGTCCGCCTGACCATGGATTGATCCGGCCTCGCGCATCGATTAATTGTTCCTTGACGTTTTGGCCGCCTGTCCCGTAGTGATAATGAGCCGGACGTGTCCGGGCTCCACTATCAGATTATGACGGCAGAGGGCGAGCGATGGAAAACGGGAACGGCATACAGGGCGCGGTGATGGATCCGGAATCCATCGCCAGGCTCAAAAAAATACCGAATTCCGGCACCCACACCTGCTTCGGGTGCAGCCCGAACAATACCCACGGCCTCAGGATGGAATTCCATTCCGACGGCGGCGCGGTATACTCTCTCCTTACAATTCCTTCCCATCTGTGCGGATGGGGCGATATCGCCCACGGCGGCGTCGTATCGACGATCATGGACGAGATCATGAGCTGGTCGTCGATGTTCCTCCTGCGCAGGTATATTCTCACCAAGTCGATCACGGTGGACTTCCTGAAGCCGGTGAGGACCGGCAGGCGCATAACGGCGGTGGGCCGGGTGCGGGAGCGGATACATGACCGCGAGGCGGTGATGGAAGGTCTCATCTACGATGAGGCAGGCGCCCTCTGCGCGCGCTCCTCCGGGACCTTCGCCCTGTTCACCTCCGAAGGGATAAAGAAGTTCGGGCTGTTCGATTCCGGGCTGGTGGAATTGTTCGAGGAAGTTTTCAAGGCCTGACCGGAGATGGTGGGCGGCGCTACAATGCAGTGATCGGGCCTTCCGGCGCGGCTTTGCTTTTCATGTCCCCGGCAAAATTGACAAGGCCGGTCGCCATGAAATAGAACTCGTGGTCATGGTTGATGAAATAAAAATTCCCGCCCAGTGAAAGAAAAAGGGCCAGGCGCTTGCCCGGGACGGTGGCGCTGAGGCCGAGGAACATTCCCGGCGCCCAGGGGCCCGGTTTCCCGCTATGCCGGTACCATTCAGTGGGCTCCTTCCGGGCCCGGTACGCGCAGAGGAAGCCCGCCTCAAGACCGACAATGATGAACTGGATCTGTCCCCCTGCCCGGGCGTTGACGCTGTTGTACAGGAACCGGTATCCGGCGTCGGCGTTGAAGTACAGTGATATGATATGGGCGAAGCCGTAGCGGTAGCTCAGGTACAGGCCGGCGTCATTTTTATCTTTGGTGCGGGCGTAATCGACGGAAAACCCCAGGGCGTTTACCTGGAGCGGGCGTCCCCAGCCCATCTGGTTGGGGAAGGCGGCGGATGGAAGAAACGCGGCGCTGCAGATGCCGATAATAATCAGGAGTAGTCGGGTCCTTTTCATGACGATCTTCACCACGGAGCGTCCCGTGTGCGGGCCGCTATCGTACAATAACGGCAAAGGCCGTGATGCGTCAAGATATAATTTGAAAGGGGACATGACAGGGGGGCAACCATGGCGGATACCGCATAAAAAAGAATTGATTTTATCACGCCGGTGCACCATTATCCATGCCGTACCGCAGCATTGATGATCTCTTCGCAATCGGGCAGGGGGAATGTGTTAGAATGACATTACTGCTGTTGCTGACGCTGGCGCCCGCCGCGGCGCTATCCAACCCGCTCCCCCTTGGAGGGCCGGGCAGGACCGTCGTCCCCTTCATGTCGAAATCATCCTCGATCCGCCTCATGGAGGAACATGTTTCGATCAAGGTCGGTGAAACGCGCGAGGTGCCGGGGTTTGCCCCGAATCCCACCATGAAGACCAGGTGCGTCAGCTTTACCTGCGCCTTCTCTCTCCGCAATTCCGGTCCGGCGCGCACACTGCAGGTCGGGTTCCCCTTTTTCAGCGGCAGGACGTCCGCCGGAGAAGGATGCGGCGAGGTCGATGATTTCAGGGTCTCTATTGACGGCAGGCAGGCCGGTCCAATCAAGGAGCAGCGGCGTCCCATGAAGGAGATCGTTCGCTGTTCCGGGACGCAATTCGATCCCGGCATCGTGGACATTGTCTTTCTGGATACTAACTGGACCGGTATGTCATCCGGCCGGCAGGGTATACGCAGAGCGGTCCAAACGCCGTTAAGTTTAAATGGAGCAATTTCATCCCGCAGGAGGACATATTCGTGCGGTTCAGGGACGACTAGAACTGAGCGGTATTTTTTCCGGTTGTATTTCCGGCTGCGTTTGATGGTGTGATGCTGATCGGCGAACGATGTGCGGCAGGGTGGGAACAGCCATGCGAAACTATCTCTTCATCTTCCTGGGCGCAGCGTCCCTTCTCCTGGGCTTGGTGGGAATCCTGGTCCCGGTTCTCCCCACCACGCCATTTGTTCTCCTGGCCGCGGCGCTTTTTATCCGGAGCTCCGACAGGCTGTACGGCTGGCTGGTTTCGAGCAGGCTCTTCGGAGGCCGCATAAAAAAGTTCAGGGAACAGGGCGGAATGACAATGAAGGAAAAGGCCTCGGCCATCGCCCTGATGTGGGCCATGATCGGTTTTACGTCGGTGCTGGTTGGGTTCAGCATCTATGTCATAGCCCTGGGCGCAGCGGGTACCATTGTGATGGGACTCGTGATACGAACGTCATCGTCCGGAAAATGAAAAAAAAGATGTTCCGATGTAAATGCTTGAAATGATGGTCGGGGAATCATGGAGCAAGGATGTTTAAAACATGTGGTCAGGGGCGGAATCGAACCGTCGACACGTGGATTTTCAGTCCACTGCTCTACCGACTGAGCTACCTGACCACTGTTAAAAACGATACACACATATTACACATGCGGAAATTGTCAATAATAAAATACGTAATATTTTTTTTCATTTTCATCTTTTTGGCGGGGCCAGGTGGCGCGACCGCGAATCCCTCATGGGAATACTATTACGAGCGGGGCCGGACCCAGGCGCGGCTCGGCCTGTACACCAGCGCCGTCCTCAGCCTGGATATCTGCATGGACCTGAACCCGAAGCATTACCCGGCGGCCAATCTCATCGGCGAGGTGTATGTTAAAATGAACCAGAAGCACCTGGCCATACCCTGGTACAAAAAGTCCCTTGAAATCAACGATAACCAGCCCGGCATTCACGTCACCCTCGGCGAGCTTTACGAGTTCTTCAGCGAAAACGACCTGGCCTACCGGCATTTTTCCCGGGCCGTGGCAATCGACCCTGAAAACGACAGGGCCCGCTGCAGGCTGGTGCGCTTCTGCGTGCTGCGGGGGGACTACCAGGCGGCGCGGAACAATCTCGAGACCAGCTACCGGACGGAGAAGGAGAGGTCGGCGAAGCGCCTTGCCGCCGCTGCCCGGGCCGCCGAAAAGGGCGATGATAAAAAGGCCGCCGGTCTCTATGAAAGGGTGATCGCGGAATCGCCCTGCATCACCGAGGCCTACCTCGACCTGTACGAGATCCACAAGCGCAGGAAGGACTTCACGGCTGCCGCGGCCGTGCTGGAGGCCCTGAAGAAGATCAGGCCCGATTACGAGAAGGTCTATGTCCTGCTGGGATATACCTATTTCACCGGCAGGATGGCGGGGCCCCGGAAGCTCCGCATCGACCAGGCGCTGGAGAACCTGAAAAAGGCGGTGGAGATCAATCCCGACAATCATGACGCCTGCTATACCATTGCGGAGATCTACACCGACATCAAAAAGGACATAGAGGCGCGGCAGTGGGAGGAGAAGGGAAGAAAGGCGGAGGAGAGGGCTGAGGGCAGGGACGAGCCCTGATCAGCCCAGGAGCGCGTAGAATCGCCCGTCCTTTTTCGCGATACTGATCTCCCTGCCGAAGAGCCCGGTGATCACGCCGTCGGTCAATCCGTCTTCAATGGCGCCGGAGTACCAGCACCCGCCGTTTTTCAGCATAAAAATATTTTTAAAGAAGGGCGTGATCTCCTCCACGTAGTGCGTCACGTAGATGACCGATAGTTCCTTCCCGCCGCAGAGTGATTCCAGCGACGAAAGAAAATCCTCCCGCGAGGAAAGGTCAAGGCCCATGCAGGGCTCGTCCAGTATGAGGAGGTCCGGTCCGGCCATGACCGCCCTGAGCATCAGTGCCTTCTGCTTTTCCCCGTCCGACAGGGTGCCGAAGGGCTGTTCCGACCTGCCGCCGAGGCCGGCGGAATCAAGGAGGCGCCGGGCGCGGCCGTAATCGTCTGCCCCGGGCTCGTCATAGAGGCCGACGGTGGCGCAGGGCCCGCTCACCACGACATCGATGAGCCGTTCGTTTTTAAGGAAGCGCTCTTTAAGAGGCGTGCTCAGGTACCCGATCCTTTTACGGACATCGCGGATATCGGCGCCCCCGTCAATGCCGAAGCGTCGAACGGAACCCCCGCTCGGGTAGAGATAGCCGGTGATGATCTCCAGGAGCTTCGTTTTGCCGGAGCCGTTGGGCCCGAAGAGGACCCACCTGCCGCCGTTTTCGATATTCCACGAGATGCCGCGGAGTATGGTCCGGCCGCTGTCCGGATAAAAGAGTGAAATGTTCTCAAGGCGTATCATGGCGTCTGGATCCCGGTAACGGTATCGTCTGGAAGGCCCCGCTATTTCTTCTCGACGCGGCGTATGGCCTCGAGCCAGGCCTTCGAGCAGAGCTCGAGGCCCCGGTGGGAGAGGTGGACCCGCTCCCAGTGGTTTTCCGGGTCTTCATACAGGATATCATTATCTGCGCCGACATAGATCTTTTTTCCCGGGTCGGCGAGCCCCCGCAGGGCGTCTTCGATGTCCGGTATGGGGCCCGTGTCGGTATAGGTGGCGATGCCGAGATACACGGGCGCCTTCACGCCCTTATCGCGTATGCTTCCGAGCATGTCACGGAAGCATTTTTTATAGTGTTCCCTGTTGGCCCGGTCACCCCTGGTCCTCGGCTCCGATCCCCCCTGGACCCAGAAGAGGTGGGTGATTTCCAGGCCGCAGGCCCGGGACTGCTCTATGGCCTTCACGATGCGCCGGTGCAGGTAGCCGCCCGTGGTCCACTGGTCGATGGTGGTCGTGCCCACGCCGATGGGGATGATCACGACCCGGTCATAGAGGCCCCGGCCGATGAGGAGGTCCCCCAGGCGCGTCCACACGCTGCCGCCGTCGCCGGTCGCCCCCAGGAGCGGGTCAGCCGCCCGGTAGCAGCGGCCGTTGAAGAAATTGAACACGGCTTTTTTCGGCGTGTACAGGGTCTCGCCGTGGTTGCCGGAATTGGACTGGCCGAAGGCCAGGGCCACCATGGTCCTCCCGCCCCGGATATCTCCGCAGGGGACTTCTTTCCGGCCCGCGGTGTCGCGGAAACCGATGGTTTCCGGCATGAGGTGCTCTTTCAGGTACATGAGCTGGGGGAAGGGCGGCAGCCGGTGCTTGTGCGACATGAGGCCGTAGAAATAGGACAGGGTGACGGCGGACAGGAATAGTATCGATATAAAAACTTTCTTCATGATAATTGAAGACTCCCCTGACACCCTGAGGGGGCATTTAATATAGACGCGGTTATGCAACCGCACCCATGATGTCATCAGAACGCCCCCTTTGGGGGAAGGGGGGATGAAACGCGGATCACTCTATCCGCTTCGCCCTGCGCTTCTTCATGGGGAGAACGATATCGTTCAAGTCGATGGAATCGAGGTCGGACGCCCGCTGCGGCGCCGCAAAGCATACCAGGGTGTCGGACTCCTTCACGGTGAAGACGATCCTTTTTTTCAGCTTGTCGCCGGCGCCGGCCCGGTTGGCGAACTTGTAGACGACGAGCTTTTCGCCCTCGTCAACGCCGTCGAAGAGGCCCATGTTCGTGACGATGCCGTCCTCCTTCAGCTTGAGGACGCGGCCCCTGAAGGGGATCATGTCATAGACGCGCTTCGCCGCGCGGAGGGCGAGCTGGGGCAGGCTCTCCTTGCCCGACTCGGTGACCGTGAACTGGCCGATGATGAAGCCCTTCCGGTAGTCCATGACCTGGCACTCGATGGTGATGTGGGAGCCGCTCTCGTGATAGCCGCCGTAGATAACGTAGTCCACGGGGTCGAGGGCGCCGTCTTTGATTTTCGATTCGACGTCCTCAAGGGTCTGTCCCAGGTGGCCGCCCCCGCACATGAGGCCGCAGGCCGCGGCGGCCCGCTTCCGGATGCCGATGGGCTTCATCCTGCCGAACTGGCCCAGGACAAAAGTAAGATGGCTGGCGATCACTTCACCGGCGTCAGGGTGGGCGCTGATCTTGCCGATGGGATCGAAGTTGAGCACCAGGACCGAGGGCATGTCACGGGGCGTCTCTTCCGAGGAATAGCCTTCGCGGTGATAGAGCAGGTCGCGGCGCTTCATGACGGCGAGGGAAAGCTTTTCCTGCCAGCCGCGGTCGGGGTTGAGCCTGAGTATCTCCTTCATCTCGTCGATGTAGAAGTTGTCGTATCCCTCGGTCTTGTAGAAGTCCATGAGGAGCTCCCGCGCCTCCATGTTCATCGGGTTCAGCATGAGGGCGCGCCGCAGGTACATGACGGTCTGGTCCGGGAAGTTCTTTTTCTCCCGGCTGACCGCAAGGTCGTACTGCTCGCGGTTGAGCATCACCCGGGCCGGGTGGCCGATCTTGAAGTCGCGGAACACGAGAAAGTCCTCCATCCTGCTTCTGAGGATGGAATCGGACGGGTCTTTCTTGAGGGCCTTCTGGAACTCCTCCAGCGCCTCGTCCTGGCTGCCGGCGCGGTCATGGGCCACCGCCAGGCTGTAGAGGAGCGTGCCGCTGCCCAGGTCGGATATGGCGGTGTTGAAGTACCTGACCGCCTCGGGATATTTCTTTTCCATGAGGGCAATGTAGCCGAGGGTCCGGTTGGCCTGGAATGCCGACGGCTGTATGGAGACGGCGTTGGAAAGGGCGTCCTTGGCCTCGTCCAGGAAGTCGTCATCCTCGCTGTTGAGAAATTGCCGGAGGAGGATCTCCCCGTAGAGGGTGTATCCCCGCGACGATTCGCTGTTGGTGTCTATGGCCTTTTCCACGAACTTGCGCGATTCCTGGTACCGGTTCTCGGCGCTCTTGATGTCCGCCATCAGGAGGAGCGAATCGTAATGATACGGATCGATGCGGAGGATGGTCTCCAGGGTGCGCCTGGCCCAGATCCGTTTGCCCAGGGATGCGTACACGTTGGCGATGCCGAAGCGGGCGTCGAGGTTCTGCTCGGAAAGCTTCAGCGCCCTGTCGAAGAACTGTATCGCCTCGCTGTAGCGGCCCATGGCGGTCAGGGCCCGCCCCATCCCGACGAGTGACTCCGTTGACCTCTTGTCCAGGGCAAGGGCGGAGCTGAACTGGTCATAGGCCTGTTCGTAGGCCTCCACTTCCAGGAACGCCTTGCCCTGGCCTACGAGGGCCTCCTTGTATTTCGGGTTTTCGTGAAGGGCGTTCCTGAAGCTGATGATGGCCTTTTTGTAATTTTCCTTCTTGAGGTGGTTCCACCCGTCCTTATTGTATCCGATGGCGTTCCTGTCCGCGCCATAGCCATCGGTGAAGGAAATGGCCGCGGCGACGGCCAGGGCCAGGATGGCCGCTGCCGCTTTATGGGATGATGGCTGCTGTTTTATCATAATACTGTAATTAGTGGTTCCCCCGCCCGTATCATACAAACCAAAACAATTTCTCCGTAAAAGTCAAGTGAAATATGTCTCATTATGGGCACCTTAAAAAATTAGAATTTTCAATTTACCGACATTGAAAAATTCTATTTTTTACATTGAAAGTGCCCACAGGGGAACATCTATATTTTATTTTTCGAGGTTCCCTTGTAATAGTAAGGATGGTTATCGGTTGCGGTGCCGGTAATTAAAATTCGATAAAAAACTGTTGCAATAATCAAACAGGATAGGGGATTATCAATCAGCAGGGATTTATTGCACAACCGCGGGGAGGGGTTGCCGTGAAGATCACATCCAACGTTTACCTGGTGGGCGGCTCGAACAAGTCGGATTCGTCCGACGCCGCCATCTACCTGATACGGTCCGGCTCCGAGGCGGCGCTGGTGGACGCCGGTACCGGCGGCGGCACTGACCGCGTGCTGAGGAACATTCAGGGCGCCGGGATCGAGCCGCGTGCGGTCAAGTACCTGTTCCTCACCCACTGCCATTACGACCACACCGGCGGCGCCGCCTCCATAAAGAGCGCCACCGGCTGCAGGATCGTGGCCCATGACCTCGACGCCGCCTTCCTCGAGGCGGGCGATTCGGAAGTGACCGCCGCCTCCTGGTACGGGTCCTGGATGGAGCCGTTGAAGGTGGACATAAAGGTGGCTGAAAAGGAGAAATTCTTCACCGTGGGAGAGCTGGAAGTGGCCTTTTACCACGCGCCGGGCCATTCGCCCGGTTCGGCCGTGCTCACGACCGTGTCGGACGGCAGGCTGGTCCTCTTCGGCCAGGACGTGCACGGCCCTCTCAACGACGCCCTCCGCTCGGTCCGGGAGGACTACGAGAAGTCCCTGGAATTCATGCTCTCCCTTGACGCGGACATCCTGTGCGAGGGCCACTTCGGCGTGTACGTGGGCAAGGAGAAGGTCCGCGATTTCATAGAGTCCTTCCTGTAAAAGGTCCCCACCCGGCAATGACGGATAACATAATACAGACACAGAAGCGTGAAGCGAGGAGCCCCGGCGCGGCCTTCGCCCTCTCCCTTTTCTTCACGGGCCTGGGGCAGATGTACAACGGCGACCTGGCGAAGGGCGCGGTGTTTCTGCTCCTGCGGACAGCGGCGCTCCTTGCGGCGCCGGCAGCCATGGTGACGCGGGATCCCCTGTCCGGCATCATCCCCTTCATATGCCTCGGTGCGGCGGCGCTGGCGATAACTATCGCCTCCCCGGTCGAAGCCCTGGTGCGGGCCAGGACCAGCCAGGAGCTGCCGGTCCGCAGGTATAATTCCGCCATTGCCCACGGCGTGTACGTCCTTCTCGCATCGATCATCACCGCCGTCCTCTTACTGGTGCTGGCGGCGTTTTTCAACACCGGGGAGGTGACGGACCGCCGCGGGGAGCCCCTCCTGGAGCGGGGGGACATCGTGCTGCTATACCGGTACGCCCCGAACGGCTACCGGCGGGGGGACCTGGTTTTTCTCCGGGACGGCTCCGTCGGGCGAATCATGGCCCTGCCCGGAGACATGGTAAGGTATGATAAGAATATTTTTTACGTTAACGGCAGGGCGCTTCCCCTCGGGTATCTTCCCGATGATGTGATCGGGCGGTTTTCAAAAAACAGGTCCGATGTCCTGTCGGAGACGAACGATACGAGGAAATACCCGGTGCGGTTCAGGCAGTCGCCGGAGGTCACACTGCGGGTCATGCCCCTGCTGGTGGCCAGGGGAAACCTCCTGGTTGCCGCGGATTCCAGGGTGAAAAAGGATTTTGCGCGGACCGTCATGGCCGATGATATATACGGCCGCGTCGAGGGGGTCCTCTATTCTTCTTATATAAGAAGGATCGGAAAGGACGCCTGCGGGAATCTGAAATGATTGTTATGTTGTTCCCCTCTGATAGGCACGGGTTTAAACCCGTGCCTATCAGAGGGGAACTATCGGTTTCATTTTATCCTCAATCTGGATCTTGCTCTGACCCTGGATTAGACCCCGGATTACGCGCTAAAGGGAAATACGATAAAAACTGCAATGTCCCAGACGGTATGGCTCACCATGTTGATGAGCGGCGACTTGAAGCGGAAATAAAGGAGCCCCCAGAAGATACCGCAGACCATGGCGGCCAGGACCAGCATGAGGTTCCCGCTGGCAAGATGGACCGCAGTGTAGAGGGCTGTTGCCGCGGCAGAGCCCATCCACCTTCCGAGGTGCTGCGACAGCCGCCGCTGGAGAAAGGCGCGCCAGAACAATTCCTCCCCCGGACCGATAACTATCGCCATGAGCACCGTGATCCGCAGGGATGAGGCCCCGCCGCGGAAACCGTACACGGCATCGATGTTCCTGCCGGCAAAGTCGAAGATATGGCGCGACATGAAATTTCCCGCTGCAAATACTATGTACAGTGCCAGGGCCGCGGCAAGACCAAGGCCGATTTTGCTCGCCGGATTTTCGGCCAGATCTGCCCGCAGGCCGTCGCGATAATCCCCGTCAAGGACCGCGCCGGCGGCTATCAGGATCAGCAATGAGGCGCTCATCCACCACCAGAAATCGAGGGGGCCGGCTCCGCGGGTTATGAAAAGCGGTATAAAAAACATCGATGCGGCCAGGGCGAAGAGGGACGTCAGGATTGAGCTTCGGGTTTCGTTGTTATTGAGTGTCATGGCAGGCTCCCGGATTCATCAATTAGAAGCGTCACAGGACGGGGTCAGAGTGTCAACACTATTAAAAGAAGTATCGATAACTATCGGGTCTTTGCTGATAGGATTGTCAGGTTGCTCTGACTCCAGCCTGTTTGCCTGAACACATGTTCACCGATAACTATCGGTGGCACACTACTCTGTTTAACATTTTACTCTGACCCCGGCCTCCCCGGAGCGCAAAACCCTTCATTAAAAACCTGCCCCGGTAAAAAATTTTGTCTTTTTTCCCGGTGGAACGCTACTCCCCCTATAGTTGGGCGGTACAATGGACCGCCGGCTTGCCGTAGTTTGGTATTTGCATACAACTTGTTCAATCAAGAAAGAAGTTCATGGATGAGATTGCCATGTCGTGTCCCCCCATGGGCTTACAAGTTAAGGATAATGCGGAAAAATTTCTTCAATATAATTATTGCCGCGGCAATCGCGGCCGCCATGGCATCCTGCGGCAACGGCGATTCCTTCAAGGACGACCGCATGCTGGGGCAGATGGCTTTCCCGTCGGCCGGACCTGACGGCGACGACGCCCTGTCCGCCACCACGAACATGAGCGACAGGGACGAGATCAAGGCGCCCAAGCTCAATGCCTACGAGGGCGCGGCGTACGTGAAGCCGCCGCAGGTAAACAACTACGGCACGGTGTCCCTTGCCTATGCCGTTGACGTGCCGCCGGGGCGCCGGGGGATGCAGCCGTCGATGGCCCTTTCATATTCCTCGTCCGGCGGCGACGGCCTGGCCGGCATCGGGTGGAACCTATCCACGGGCCTCGGGGTGATTTCGCGCGCCACGAAAAACGGCCAGCTCTACTACGACCACCGGGACACCTTCACCTATAACGGCCAGCGCCTGATTAAGACCGAGGGATCGGCGGAATCGGAGAACGGCGTGTACCGCCTGGAGATCGAGTCGGGCTTTTCGAAGTTCATCCTTTCCGACGCGGAGAGCGGCGGCGTGTGGCGCGTCATAGATAAGGCCGGCACGGTGACGATCTTCGGCGAAACATACGCGAGCAGGATCTATCGTCCCGATGATACACGGAAGACCTACATCTGGAACTTTTGCAAAAGCGCTGACCTGAACGGCAACTACATGACCGCGGAATACGACGATTCATCCTATGCCGAGACCCATATCCTCTATCTGAAAGAGATACGCTACACCGGCAACGACCATGAGGGGATGCCGGCGCGGCAGTTTGTGCGCTTCGCCTACCGGGGCCGCGACGAGGCCTACGTGTCAAAGGCGCCGGGCTTCATCATGCGGATGGACCGTCTCCTGGACCGAATCACCGTCGGGTGGGACGACCCCGCCGGCCTCATGGAAACGGAGCTCTGGAGCTACAGGCCGGTGTACGAAATGTCGGAGGATTCAGGGCGGCCGGTTCTTGTCACCGTGGAGAGCGATCGGCACACCACGAAGCCGGAGTTCCTCTACCAGGAGGCGCTCCATAGCTTCAGCTGGGCTGTTATTGAAAACACGCGTTACAACGACCCGGAGGAGAACCCGGATACGGTGAAATACTTCGAAGGCGACTTCAACGGCGACGGCATATCGGACATGGTGTTCTTTAATCCCGCCACCGGCGACTGGCGCGCCATGGAGGGAAACCGGAACGGCGGCTACTATGAGCGCTATTACGGCAAAAAGTTCCAGGGCCATGACGGGCCGGAGAAGGTCCAGTGGTTCAAGGGGAACGTGACCGGCGACTACAACGGCGACGGCAGGAGCGACATTGCCTTCTATCTGCCGCGGGCGAAGGAGTTCTGGGTGGCGGAGCACAACGGCAGGACTTTCGATTTCCGCTGCTACGGCAAGCTTGCCATCGCTATCGACATCTTCAAGTGCGAATGGTTCACCGGCGATTACGACGGGAACGGTCTCTCTGACACGGTACTCTTCCACGAGCCCACCGGCGAATGGTTCCTGATGGCCAACCGGGGAGGTCATTTCGATTTCGTCAAATTCTCCGAAGGCTTCAGGAACCTGTTCCGGAACGACTATGCGCCGGACAGCAGCATGGACAGCGACTACACCGCGGACCGGTCGGAGCAGGGGAAGGACCGCGATAAAATTTTCTTCCTTTTAGGCGACTACAACGGCGACGGCCGCACCGACATTTCCTTGTACGACGCCCGGTCGGGGAAATGGTGGGTGGCGGAGAACTGCCGCGATGACATCAGGGGCTTCAGGCTGCAGTGGCGGGTGTACCGGGAATTCATCGGGAGTGAGAAGGAGCGCTTCGCGCCGGGGGCGGACTCCCTCACGGCCGGCGACCGCTTCAGCGGCGACTTCAACGGCGACGGCTTCTCGGACTTCCTCATCTTCCAACGGGACCGGGGTGAGTGGATCCTCGGCGAGACCGGCGACGGCACGATCCGGTTCCGGGTCTTTTCACGGACGCCGGAGTTCAGGGACATCACCCGGTGGCTCCAGGGCGATTTCAACGGCGACGGCCGCACGGACATAGGATTTTTCTCCAAAACGGACAACAATTTCTGGGTGGGGGAGGCGACGGCAAACGGGTTCCGCTACCGCATCTATTCCAACCTCGCCGGGGGGCCCGACCCTGACCGGGTCCTGGCATCGGCGCCGCTCCCGCGGGACGAGGTGCAGATGAGGGACGCCAGGGCTGTTATAGCCGGGAGCGCCGCCACCGCCGTGGTCGATTATCAGTATGACGGCAATTACCATGCCGGAAGCGGCGAAACGGTCTTTGCCGGATATTTCACCGGTTCAACTCCTGAGCTCCTCATCTATAATAAAAAGGATAAGCGCCTGTACCTGAAACAGGGAGCGTCGGAGCCATCTCCACGGCTTGACGCCGACCTTGAAAGCGGCGGCGCCGTAATCCTGAACGGCGAAAGACCGGACCGTTACCGGGACGGCCGCGATGGCATCATGTATTACCGTAAAATATCGTCATTTGGTGGCGTCACGCACCGCTTCAGTATCATACGTTGCAACGGATCGGCGTTTGCCGATGAGCCTGCCGCGGCCTTCGATGGCGGAGCGGTGACGGACTTCGATATATCGAAAAGTTTTTATCTAGTGGACGGCTTCAGGGCCGCGGACAGCGGCAAATACCTCCTGGTCCTTGACGATAAGGCCGAGACGCCGCGCTTTGTCCTCTTCACCGGCAACGGCCCCGGGACCGCGCTGGCGGTACACGGCATCGGCGCGTCGTTCTTCGCGAACATCCGGGACCGCCGGGGGGGATACCGCTTCTTCAGCGGCCGGTTTACCGATACCAAGGCCCAGGTCCTCTTCGTGGACATGACCGGCGCCAGTCACCGCTGGTACCTGGGCACCGTGTCCGGGGGGAGCATCAGCTTCATCCTGCTGTCGGGCAATCCACGCTTCGCGTCCAACGGTTTCACCGATTCATACCGGGTGAAGAGCTCAGCCGCCGGCGCGGACCTGGTATACGGCACGGCAGCGGATGGGGCGGTAACGTTTCACAAACTCGCCGTGGGACCATCGTCCGTTACCGGGACGGATTATTCGTCCCTCGCCCGGGACTATTCCTTCAGGGACGAGTACGACCACGGCGACAACCCGGTGGTGCACGGGGAGGGAGGAGTGAAGAGGGCGGTCCTGGGATCGTCCTGCGCCCTGGAGGACCTCGGCGCTTCAGCCGCGTCCCTGAAACGGCCGGATCTGGTCAGGGCCGTGTATCCCTTCCAGTGGATCCAGGGGGACTACAACGGCGACGGCAAGACCGACATCGGCATCTTCCACCTGAAGGAGAGACACTGGTACTTCGCTTTCACCAACGGCACGGTGCCGGACCTGTTGATCGCGGTGAGGAACGGCATCGGCGGGGTATACCGTATGGACTACGAGAACTCCACCCGCTTCGACAACACCGACGGCGAAGGGATACCCCGCCTCCCCATGAACTACCGGGTGTGCGTGAACCTGACCGTGGAGGACGGCCTGGGCCGCACCGTGGCCACGAAATACGAGTACGCGGGGGGGTACGCCTTCTCCGCCTTTATCGACGGCGAAAAGGAGACGGACTTCTTCGGTTTCAGCTCCTTCACCGTGACGGACGCCGCGGGCCGCCGCACCGAGAGCGAATACAACACCGTCCCCTACGACGACTTCCGGAAGAACCGCGCCCTTGCCGGGGCGGTGAAGCGGGTGACCGAGTACGGATCGGACAACGTTGAGTACGGCCGCACCGAGCACGAGTACACGGTGCGGGAGATCGCCCAGGCCGGGGCGCCGGCGACGCCCCGGGGCCATGCGGCCGTGAGCTACCTTATAGAGCCAACGGCGGTGCGGAAGTATGTGAAGGATGTCCTTACCGAAACCCGCGCATCGGCCATGGAGCTCGCCCGGGACCGGTATGAGATGACGGCCCGGACCGAGAGGGTCACGGACCATTACGCAGACGGCGCCCATCGGCCGGTCACCGTGACGAATTACACACGCTTCGAGAACATCGACGTTACCAACGAGATGCGCGTGGATTACGCGAAGGGCTTCGCCGATACGTCCCACGAGACCACGACATCCTATGGGTATGACAGCCGGGGCAACGTCACCAGTGAGGTTGTAAAGTACACCGGCACGGGACTTGCGGCTGCATCGGACCGCGTCATGGAATACGCCTATGACGGATACGGGAACCGCGTGAGGACGGTCAACGCGAGCGGCTCTCCGGCCCGGGTCACGGAAAAGTCTTACGACGGGCGTCTCCATCAATTTATCATTGAAGAGCGCGCCCTGGGCGACATCCCCCTGGTGACGAAACACGAGATCAATTATCGGTCCGCCTTCGGCGGGACCAGCAGGACCATTGACCCCAACGGCAATTCCATCTATTTCGAGTACGATGGCCGGGGACGCCTCGTGAAGGAGCGCATCGACGCGGACTCCGGCACCGAGACCCTCCAGACCTACGACTACGGAACCGGGTTCCCCCTGTCGGCGAAGGTGACCCGGTGCGACGGGTCCTCCGCCCTTTACTCCGGCGGCACGATAGAAACGCGCGTCTACGGCGACGGCATGGGCCGGGTGGTCCACACGGTGCGGAGCGCCGGCGGCGGCAGCGGGAAACAATACGTCAAAACCGGCATGATCGTATACGACGCCGCTGGCCGGGTCATACGCGCCAGCCAAGCCGCCTGGGCCGATGACGACGAGATTGACAGCTTCCGGCAGAACCTTCGTGAAAAAAACCCGACAAAGACCGATTACGACGCCGCCGGCCGCGTGAGAAAGGTGACCCTGCCGGTAGGGTACCGCGGCGAAGCGGAGACGTCGGTCGCGTACGAGTACAACGACCCGTGGGAGACCATCGAGACCCACAGCGTGGGACGGTCAAAGCGCACGGTGAAGAACGCCCGGGGCCAGGTCCTCTATATCGAGGATTCAGGACGGGGCGACGACGGACGTAGCGTGAACGCGTCCATCGGTTTCGCCTATGACACGGCGGGGAACAGGGTTAAAAAGATGGATCTGTCGGGCCCCCCGTCCGAGACCTCACCCCCCAACCCCCTCTCCGTCGGTGAGAGGGGGAGCGGCATGTCTGCTGATATACCTTCAAATCTTTTCAAACCCGGCGTGAAAGACGCCTCCGGCGCGAACATAGCCTGCTGGCGCTACAACGCCTACGGGCAGGTGACTGAATCGAGCGATCCCGACCTGGGGTATGCCCGGGTGGAGTACAACGGCTTCGGCGAGGTATCAGCGCGCACCGACGCCCTGGGACGGGTCACCGCCTTTGCCTATGACCGCCTGGGTCGCCTGGTGGAGAAAGACCTCCCCGGCGATGAGGGGACGGTGCGCTACGTGTACGATACCCTGGCGGGAAGCGAAAACGGCCTCGGCAGGATGGTGGCCCTGGATGACCCGGCGCAGCGGAAGGAATTCAGCTATGACAAAATCGGCAGGGTGAAGGCCGAGTCCCGCGTCATCAAGGGCGCGGGCAAAACCAAATACATGACCGAATTCGCCTACGACCTGCTGTCGCGCAAGACCAGGATCACCTATCCGGAAGATCCCCACACGAGGAGCCGCATGACCGTATCCTACGGCTACTGCCCCGCGGGAGTGAAGAGCCTGTCCGCGTCAGAGAGCGGCATATCAAAAAATATCATAGAGAACATTTCATACAACGAGTTCGGCCAGATGACGGAGGTGCGCCGGGGCAACGGCACGGTGACCGCCTATGCCTACGACGTCAAGGGACGGATGGAATCTCTCCTCACCACTGCGAACCACAACGGCAAGACCTGGAAAGTGCAGGACGTGAAATACGAGTTCAAGACGGACAACAGCATCGCGGCCGTGGAAAACAATCCCGATGTCGCAGCCGACGGAGCGTGCCAGACACAGGTCCGCTACGAATACCGGTACGACGGCCTGAACCGGCTGGTGCACGCGCGGGGCAGCTTCTTTAAAACGCCGGGTTTAAAACCGGCGCCGCAGAACCTTGCTGATGGGGCGACCTCACCCCCCGACCCCCTCTCCCGCGGGGACATGGGGAGCGTATCAAAAAAATTCGAGCTGGGCTACGGCTATGCACCCAACGGCAACCTCATGACCAGGACCGTCTATAATGCCGACACCGGGGCTGTTGATGATCAATGGAATTATTCATACCATAATCATGCCGTCACCGCCGTCATTGCCAGCCGCAGCAGCGCCGGCCATTCAATGCAATACGACGCGGCAGGGAACATGGTCTCACAGGTGGACCATGGCAGAAACATGGCAAAGGAGATGGCCTATGACAGCTATAACCGCATACGGCAGATAACGGACCCACACAACGGCAATGTGAAGGGAGTATATTGGTACGACGACCAGGGCTTCCGGGTGCGCAAAAAGGTGCGGGTTAAATCCGATGGTTTTGAAAAAGAGGTTGAAACCCTGAGCCCCTCTATGTATTTTACCGTGCAGATAGACAGAAATATCGCGGGAGGGGTTCGCAAAGATAAAGGCTTCGGTGTGAATAACATATACCTAAACGGCGTGCGCGTGGCAGCGGTAATGCCCAATGGAGACGCCCAATATTATCTGACAGACCAGGTTGACTCAGTAAAGGTAGTGACCAATGACTCGGGTTTGGTGGTCACGAGCCACGAGTACCTCCCATTTGGCGAGGACTGGATCACGGAAGGTGACACCAAGAACGCTCCGAAGTACAACTCACAGGAGCTGGATAAGGAGAGCGGGTATTATTTCTATAATGCCAGGCATTATGATCCGGAGATTGGGAGGTTTGTGACGCCGGATACGGTGATCGATGGGGAATATAGTACGCAGGGGTGGAATCGTTACAGTTATTGTCATAACAATCCTATAATGTACCGAGACCCAACTGGGCACGGGATTCTTGAAACAGCTCAAAATATTGGAGATAAACTTAGCAGTGCTGGTAATAAACTTGCTGATTCAATAAACAAAAATGTTTTTAATCCTCTCAAAGAGGCTGGAAATAAACTAAGTGATACATTAAGTAAAAAAGTTGTTAATCCAGTATCAAGCTGGTGTAATAAAAATCCTGATAAAATGTTGGGAATTGGTCTTGGTGGTGGATTGGCAATTGCAGCAGCACCACTTGCTGGACCGGCGTATATGGCTGCCGGGCAATATGTTGGTAGTTGGGGAACAGCGCTATCAACAGCAGCAAAATCAGCATTAGGCGGGACAGGTATTGGCGGGGCAATTGCTAAGAATTGGAATGGCTTAAAAGATGCAGCAAGTAATTTATTTGGAAAAAATAATAATAAAACATTAGTCATAGGCGAGAATATGACTGATAAAGTAATACCTTATGCTAAGAAAATTGGAGCAGAAACTTATCCTGGTATGCCAGGTTTTAAGCCAGGTATGGAAGCGGAAGGATTGTTACATAACCAGAAAGCCATAGAACAAAAAATGGCAGAGGGTTATAAGATTCTTGATATTGGGCCAGATTTTGCTAAAAGAAAATTAACTGGTGGTCCTTCTCCGAATTATCAAATGGAGAGGACAATAACAAAAGATTATGAAGGTTATCAAAAAATGTTCACAAGAACAGGAAAGGATACACTTACAGTAACTGGGCCGTGAGAAAAATAATGGAAAATATTGAAATAACAAAAATAGTGAAAGATATTTTTGAACCAATAATTCTTAATTTTGGTTTTAAAGAAATTCCTCCAATTCAATATCATAATTCTGAATTAGGTTGGGGATACTTATCGGGTGAATTTGGAATAGAAATAAGAATTGATTTAAATTATTTTTTTATCTTTATTATGCTTTTTAAGACTAAAGATAAGAAAATACCAATAGGATATAAGGATGATTTAGGTAAAACTCATAAATTGTATTTACAAGATGCTTTAAAAAAGGTGGGAATTGATAATAAAAAAGAAATAAAAGATTTACAGCGATTAGGCGGCAATTATAAAAATTGTTATGAGATGGCAGTTATATTGTCTCAACTCTTAAAGAATAATTGGTCAACAATTCAATCAAATATGAATAATATTTTTAGCGATTGATCAAAACACATCCTCCATCTTCAATTGATCGTGGACGTACATGTCCGCAGTAATTGCAGTGGATGAATGACCCACATAATTTGAGACTGCTTTCAATGATTTATTTTTCACCAATAACATATTGGTACAGAAGGAATGTCTCAAGGTATGAGGTGAGATATTCTTTCCTAAAATATTAAGTCCAACCTTTTTAATCTCTCTCCACAAATAACACCGGGAATATGGGTTATGGTTCCCTGTTTCAAAAAGAAAAGTTTTCCCTTTGAAGATTTCCCTTAATGATTCAAAAAGATCACGGGGAATAAATACCCTTCGTTCCTTTGTTCCTTTTCCTATAATGTTAATGAAGACAGT
>CALMRZ010000044.1 GCA_937872225.1 uncultured Spirochaetota bacterium | reverse complement strand
AGCGGCTACGAGGTGTGCCAGCGCATCCGCGGGATGGAAGTGGGCCGCTACATCCCGGTCATCATGGTCACGGCCCTTGACCAGACGGGCCACATGGCCCGGGGCTTCAAGACCGGCGCCAACGACTACGTGACCAAGCCCTTCAACCGCAATGAACTGGTGATGCGCATCGAGAACCAGCTGGCCATCAAGCAGATGCTCGACATGGAGAAGACCGTGGTCAACGGCCTCCGGAAGGAAAAGGACGCCATCAGCAACATGTTCCAGCGCAGCGTGGACCTGAAGGAATCTGCGCTCAGGATGGCGGAATGGGAAAAGATCATCAAGGACGACCTGGCCATCGCCCGGGCCTTCCAGGCGAAGCTCATGTCCGGCGCGGGTAAGACGGCCGGCCTTGAAACAAGCGTCACCTACCTGCCCCTGATGGAGATAGGCGGCGACGTGTACGACATCTTCGAGCCCCGCGGCGGCGTCATGCGGGTGTTTCTCGCCGACGCCACCGGCCACGGCATCACCGCGTCCCTCAACACGGTGAAGATCCTCTCTGAATACGCCTCGGTCAAGGAGGTCATGGACACCCCCGCTGCTGTCATCAGCTATCTTAACCGGCGCTTCATCGCGGAGCGGGGCCGCCAGCAGATCGTGTTCGCCTGCGCCGTTGCAGACATCGACCTGAAATCCGGAACGGTCAGGATCGCCACCGCCGGTCTTCCCCCGCAGTACCTGCTCCGCGATGGAATTGCGACACCGATAGAGCCCATGAACCCCATCGTGGGCCTGTCGGACAAAAGCCAGGTTCGCGAAATCTCGTATCCCTTCAACCCGTGCGACATGCTCTTTCTCGCCACGGACGGCCTCCAGGAGATGGAGGAGGCGAAATCGCGCCCCGGGAACATGGTCGAGCGTGACCTTCTCATGGAAAAGATACCCCGCGCCTACGCGGGCCGCGGCCTTGAGGAGGGCGGCGCGGAGCTCCTGAAGCTCTTCGGAGGGAAAAAGCGGATCGTGAGCGACGACGTGACCTTCATCGCGGTCAGGAGAACTGACGGGCCTGGGGCCTGACATCCCGCATCAGAAAAATAATTGACGTAACCTTGCAATGGCTTTATGATTATGACAATAATATGATGCGAGAATCAAAATGAGCGTTCAACTATTATCATCATACCAGATTCTATCGGTCCTGCAAAACAACGCAGAAGATTTAAAAATCAGATTCGGAGTTGAAAAAATCGGGCTTTTTGGATCTTACGCGAGAGATGACCAATCGGAAAACAGCGATATTGATATACTGGTGCAGTTCAGCGAGGCATCTTTCGACCATTATATGGACCTGAAATTCTATCTTGAAAAATTATATAACCATCCCGTTGACCTGGTGCTGTTTGATTCAATAAAACCGCGCATGAAGCCCTATATCATGGACGAGGTCCGGTTTGCCCAGGGATTATAAACTATACACCGACGATATACTGGATGCAATTGCGAAAATCCTCAAATATACCCGCGATATGGATTATACTTCCTTTGTCAATGATGATAAAAAAAATCGATGCTGTCGTCATAAACCTGGAAATAATCGGTGAGGCAGCCAAAAAACTACCGGACGAAATCATAAACAGACTTCCGCAAATAGAATGGGATAAAATCAGGGGATTGCGGAACATACTGGCACATCAGTACTTCGGTATCAACAACAAGATAATATGGGATGTTGTGGAGAACAAACTGGCTCAACTGCGCGACGCCTGCTCTTCAATTCTTAAATGACCCGTTCTCGAGGTTGGAATGTTCGATAACCTTCTGATGAAAATACCGGTTCCCGGCGACGAGCCGGCGGCGGACAGGAACCGGCGGCGCAGGGGCATCATTGTCAAGGACACCCTGTACGTCTACTCGGCCTACACCATATCGATCCTCATCACCGTGCTGGCGCGGTATATAGAGCTCACAGCGGTATCGTTCGCAGCTCTGGCCTGGCTTTTTCTCTGGGTCACCATCGTTACCGTCGTGTTCGCCGCCATCGCCCGTGCCCGTGATACGGTCACACCCCGCTTCGCCCGGAGCCATTACACCGGCCAGTTCATCGTGTGGCTCGCCACCTACGCGGTCTGGACCTACCAGATCGGCACGATACGCTCCGCGGGCCTCCTCTTCGCCCTCATGGCCATGGCGTTCCTGCTGCCCAACTCGAACCTCTTCGAGTCGTACCTGCTGGCCGCGTCCATAGCCGTGGTCCAGGCGTCGGTTTCAGTGTACGCGCTCCTGTACGCGAACCAGCCCGGCTCCCTGGTCAAGGAGCTCCTGTATATCCTCTGTTTTTTCACCGCGGCCATTTTCATCAGCTTTCTCGCGGGAGAGTACGACCGCCAGCGCGAGAAGATCCGTCAGGCCCGGGTCCAGGCAGCGGCGGCCCGCGACGTCATCTGGAAGGTCATCCGCAAGACGGCCGACGGCGGCGGCGACACGCTCCATGATGCCCTCTACATGGTGAACCTGGTCTTCGAATACTGCGGCGCCGAGGGCGGGTGCCTTTTCGTCCTGGATCAGGAACATCGCCAGCTGGACCTGGTGTTCTCGAAACTGGAAAAAGACAGCGTGGACCTCGATGACGTTGAGCGAACCGCCGCCCTTGCCATGGGCCTTAAAGGGCATGACCGGCAGGACGGCGGCACCGATGAAGCGGCGGAGGACCCCGCGCAGAACATTGACGCGCCCTTCTGCATAGTCTTCGAGGCGAACCGGGGTTCCGCCGGCGTGTGCTGCCTGATACAGCCAGCCATGATCGGCGAGATCCCCGACCGGGAAATGGCCGTGATCAGGGAGATCCTTTCCCGCTCCGCCGACGTACTGTCGCATTCCCCTCTCCATGGAGGACCGTCCGGAAACGGCAGGGAGGAAAAAACCGTGCTCACCGCCTCGGCCGTGGAGAAGATCGAGAAGGCCGTTGCCTATATCAGGGAAAACTTCACCTCGGACATTTCCCGGGACGGCCTGGCGTCGCACCTGGACATCAGCCCCAACTATTTCGGCAAGCTCTTCGCGGAATACACCGGGAAAAAGATGAACGACTACATCATCGACCTCAGGATCGACGAGGCCGTGAAGCTCCTCCGAGACACGGACCGCCAGGTTATCGATATCGCCTTTGAGGTCGGTTTCAACAACCTGCGCACCTTCAACCGCGCCTTTAGCAAAAACCTCTCCATGACCCCCCAGGAATACAGGAAATCGGAAAGAAATTAACGGCAGGGAAAACCATACTACCGATTGTTATCGTTTTACAGCCGTTATCGGTAAACAATTGTTCATGTTTAACAGGGGTCAGAGCAAAGACCCGGAAAGACCTGGGGTCAGAGCAACTTGTATTAATTCCCTAATATCCAAATCCCGATAGATCAGGTTCCCTCTAAAATCTGGATTTTCAGTATCTATCTGCTCTGGCCCCCTGAAAGACCATAAAATGTCTAATAAAGACAGTATACAGTGGACAATTTCAACAATATTTGATTATGTCTTGCAGTCTAAAATTAAAATCCCTATAATAATAATATACCGTCTGGACGTTTTTTATGATGGTGCTTTGAATTAACCCATATTTACTCTCAATAAGGAGGACTTTTCATGAAGAAGCTTGTAGTGGCATTATGCATAGTCGGTCTTTTTTTAGCGGTTCTTGGCTGCGGCATAGCTAACATGACCAACCCGACTGCGAACGAATTCGACGTAGTCATAGTGGGAGACTCGATCTTTGACCTGGACGGTTTTATCCACAGCAATTTAAAAACCCTTTCGGGTAAATCGTACAAGGACTATTCAAGCAGCGGCGACACCGTGGCGTACATAACAAAGCAGTACAACAAGGCCATAGCCGCACGGCCGACCATCAAGACCATCATCATGGATGGCGGCGGCAACGACATCCTGATGGACGTGTACTGGAGCCAGGCGTGCCAGGCGACTTCGACCATATCTTCAGCCTGCAAGGCCTACATCAACAGCGTTCTTGACCAGGACGAGGCGCTCTGGGAAGATATGAACAATGACGGCGTTGACAACATATTCCACCTCGGCTACTACCGTCTGAAAGCGGGGGTGTTGACGACCCTCCTGTACGGCGGCACCAAGCTGAACCCGGCCGTGGTCTATGCCGACGACCAGCTTGCCGCCGCGTGCGCCGTTTCCCCGGCCGAGTGCTGGTTCATCGATCCTCGCGCTGATTTCCTCGGGAAGGAATCCACCTATATAAAATCCGACGGCATACATCCCACCAACGAAGGCGGCAAGGTCCTCGCCACCAAGATATACAACAAGATGAAAGCGGTGGGAGCATACAAGTAAGGCACGTGCTGCAACGGGGGCTGCTCTGGCAGCCCCCTTCGTTTAACCACGACGGGGTAGTACCATAACCGGCCATACATGCCCCGCAATAGTTTCTCCCCGGTCGCGTCGGATTCCATGGCCGATATATATTGACATATCACCCGGGGCGTGATAGAGAGACTTGCCGGATGGCCCCCGGCGGGACGTTACGGCATGAAACGGTAAATTTCGAGGAGACGAACGTGAATAAAAAAAAGCTGCTCATCTCGATTACGATCATCGGGATCACCGCCGTCCTTGTCGTGGTGACCAGGGTCGCCTTTACCCCTGCAGGCGGCGACCCGGGAAGGCCCGGGAAACCGGACAAGGGCGTGTCACTGCCGGACTTTTTTGGACTAACTTCTATCTTCAGGGAGGATATGGACCTGAAGCGGGTCATAGCGGATGATCCTGAAATTGAAATGATCATCGGCATGATGAAGGAGCGGTATGGGAAGAAACTCTCCGACAAGAGGATGCAGATCCGCCTGGTAGGCGGGCTGATACGGCACCTGAAAAGGAAAAACCCCTATGACTGGAAGGATCGGATCAGGGCGGTCATTGCCGCGGAATTTTCTGAATATTCGACGGAGCTCATGGAAAAGATCGAAAAGCTCGATGAATTCAACAACTACCTGAAGGAGCACCGGGGCGAGCTCCAGGCCATGGGCCCCGATGACCGGAAGGAGGCGATGATGTCCAAAAGGCGGGAGATCTTCGGCCCCGAGTACGAGGAGATATGGGACCGGGAGATTACCGCCGGGAAGATATCCGACATGCTCGGCAGGCTTGACGGCAGGAGCGACCTGTCGCCGTACGACAAGATGCGCGCCTTCAGCGCCTTCGCGAAAAGCCTGTACCCCGAATCGTCGGACATATCCTCCGGGAAAAGCGACGACGAGATCATGGTCCGGAATTACGAGCTGGTCAACAACTTCCTCGAGATGGAATCGGTGCAGTCCGACCTGGGCAGCATGGCGCCTGATGAACGGGCCCGGTTCCTGAAGGACCTGCGGCAGTCGATGGGCATGAAGGAAGACGTTGTCCGGAAGATGGCGGAAGTTGACGCGGCCATGGACCGGATGTGGGAGAACGCCCCCGCCTACACCAGGGAGCGGAGCGAGATCGTGGCGAACCACACCGGAGCCGAGCGCGAGCGGAAGCTCGACGAAGCGCGTAAAAAATACTTCGGCGCCAACGCCGGCATAATAAAAATGGAGGAAGACACCCTCAACGTCAACAGGTTCCAGTTCCCCCGCCGCTGGGGCAGGTACTGACCGGCATTATTGTTCTTCCGACTTTTCCGGCACTCCCCGCTCTTCCGGTTCATGGTCTGGCACGGGCTCGCCCTGGTCGACCCACCCGTACACGCCGCGGATCGAATCAAAGGAGCACATCTCGTAAAATCTGAAATTATCGGAAACCTTCCGCGCCTCCTCGTTGTTGGTGAAGCACGCGATCTGCTGCTGGTGCGCCGGTCCCATCGGGTACACGGCGACACCGCCCGGCTTCACGGTGTTTATCAGGAAGTAGGGTGTGCGCATGCATGCCGCAAAGACGATGACCGCGTCAAAGTCCCCCAGGGGGCCGTCGAAGTCCGTGGCGTCCCCGGCGTAGAACCTCACCCCGCGGTGTCCTTCGCCGATCACGCGTTCCTTGGCCAGGCGCGCCAGGTCCTCGTGGAACTCGATGGTCACGACCTCCTTCGCCAGCGTCGCCAGCACGGCGGTCGAATAGCCCGAGCCGGTGCCCACCTCGAGGACGCGCGTTCCCTTTTTGATATCGAGATGGCCGATCATCCGGGCCATGGCGACCGGGTCGTCGCTCTTCTGGCCGGCGCCTATGGGGATCCGGTCAAGGGTATAGACCTGTTCCGCAAAAATCCTGTCGAAGAACCGGGGCTTGTCCACGGACTCAATGGCGTCCATGACCGTTTCCCCGATCCCCGCCTCCTTCAACAGCTTCAGGTACCTGCTCTTATCCTTCATGAAAATCCCCCGCCCTATTCGAAAAACCTGATGAGGTAGGTGAGAAAATAGTCGGAAATAAGGATCGCCATCGACGACTTGACCACCGCCTGGATGGTGGATCTGCCGACTCCCTCCGCGCCTCCCGTGGTGTGGAACCCCTCGTAGCAGGATATGATGGCTATCTCCATGCCGAAGAAGACCGACTTGACCAGGCCCGTGGTGAGGTCGCTCAGGCTGGTGTACTGGAGGATGTTGTCCACGTACTTGTCCGCGGTAATGCCGAGGGAAAAGAAGGCGATGAAGGCGCCCCCCAGCACGCCCACGACGTCCGTTATGAAGGTGAGCACCGGCGTCATCACCAGACAGGCTATGAAGCGCGGCACCGACAGGTACTGGACCGGCTCCGCCGCCAGGGTCCGCAGGGCGTCTATCTGCTCGGTGACCTTCATGGTCCCGATCTCCGCCGCTATGGAGGACCCCACCCTCCCCGCCAGCAGGAGGCCCGTGAGGACCGGGCAGAGCTCGCGGAACATGGAGATGGTGACGCCGCTCCCGACGAAGATCGAGGATCCGGACATGAGCGAATCCATGACCCGTCCCAGCTGAAAGGCCATGACCATGCCGGTGAAGAAAAGGGTGATCGCCGTGACCGGTATCGACTTGTACCCTATCTCCACCATCTGGATGATGATGTTCTTCGCGTCAAAGGGGGGCCGGAACATCCACATGATGGTGTCGCGGAAAAAAAGGCCGTAGCGTCCCAGGCCCTCGAACAGAGTGAGGGCCGCTTCCCTGGCGTCACTGAACTTCATAGTCCGGGCCCACCGGTTCGTATTTGTGCACCTCTTCGAGGTCGCCGAAGCGGGTGTGCTTCTCCCAGAACATCAGGGGCACCTCGCCCACGGGGCCGTTGCGCTGCTTGGCGACAATGACATCGGCGATGCCGCGCCGCTCCGTTTCCTTCTTCACCTTCTCCTCGCGGTAGATGAACATGACCACGTCGGCGTCCTGCTCGATGGCGCCCGATTCGCGGAGGTCCGCCAGGGTGGGCCGCTGGTCGGTGCGGTGCTCCACCTGCCGGGAAAGCTGGGAGAGGGCGATCACCGGCACTTCCAGGTCGCGGGCCAGCTGCTTCAGGAAGCGCGATATCTCCGCTATCTGGAGGTGGCGGTCGACCCGGGGGTTGGTGCCGGTGATGAGCTGGAGGTAATCGACGATGATGACGCCCAGGTTCTTGTGCTTCTGCGCCAGGCGCCGCGCCTTGGCCCGCATCTGGAGAACCGTCGACGAGGGCGAATCGTCAATGAAGATGGACGCCTTCGAGAGCCTGCTCGTGGTCTCGATGAGCTTGTGCATGTCCTCGGACTTGATGTACCCGGTACGCACCAGCTGCGAGTCGATCATGGTCTCGATGCAGAGCATCCGCATGCCCAGCTGGGTCGCGGGCATTTCAAGGGAAAAAAAGAGCACGGGCCTCTTCTCTTTTAAGGCAATGTGGTTGAGGATATTGAGGGCCAGGGCGGTCTTGCCCATGCCGGGGCGGGCCGCGATGATGATGAGCTCCGCGGCGTGGAAGCCGGTGAGCATTTCATCGAGCTTGCGGAACCCGGAGCCGACGCCGGTGACGACGCGTTTGGTCTCGTACCAGTTCCCGATATTGTTCATGGTCTCGTGGAGCACGTCCTCGATCGGCCTGAAGTCCGCGGTGATGCGCCTTTCCGTGACATCGAAGATGTCGCGCTCGATCTGGTCAACCAGTTCCTCGGTCTCCAGGGACATATCGTAGCACTTCTCGACCGCTTCCGACGAAACCTCGATGAGGCGCCGACGCAGGGAGAGCTCCTTGATGCGCCTGGCGTAGAACTCGGCGTTCGCCGACGTGGACACGGCCCGGTAAAGCTCGACCAGGGCGGGGTCGCCCCCTATTTTCTCGAACACGCCGCGGTCCACGAGGCGCTGCTTCACGGTGGTGAGGTCGACCGGAAGGTCCTTCTGGAGCAGTTCCGCGACCGCCCCGAAGATGATGCGGTGTTTATCGAGGTAAAAATCCTCCGGCTGGAGGATTTCAATTACCTTGTAGAGGGCTTCCCTGCTCAGCAGTACCGATGCCAGACAGGCTGTTTCTGTTTCAACATCCTGCGGGGGAAGCTTTTCGGCGAGCATGCATTACTCCTTGCACACGATGACTTTTATCGTGGGAGCCTGCCCTTCGTCCAGTTTGATTTTTACCGTGTATTCCCCTTCCTGCTTGATGGGGTTCTCGATCACGATCTTCCTCTTGTCGATCTCGTACCCCTTCTCCTTCAGTTTTTTGGCGATGTCCATGGCGGTGACGGAACCGAAGAGCTTTCCCTCTTCCCCGACCTGCACCGCGATCTGCAGCTCAAGGCCGTTGATGTTACCGGCGAGCTTTTCGCTCTCCTTCTTCCGCTTCTCCTTCTTGATCTTGACCAGCTTCTTCTGATGGTCAATCGCGCGCCTGCTCGATTCGTTGGCCTCGATGACCAGTTTCCTCGGCAGGAGATAGTTCCTCGCGTAGCCGGGGGACACTTCCTTGATGTCGCCCGCGTCGCCCAGGTTGGGTATATCTTTTTGTAATATGACCTTCATTTCATGCTCCTTGTATGTGAAAATTCTTATTCAATGTCCTTGTTGCCGGGACCGGCGGTTATCCGCTTCCTGAAATCGGCCCAGACATCCAGCGCGCCGAGCCCGGCGAGCATGATGAACAGGAAGAGCGCGACCCATATCCCCGTGAGCAGCATTACCGTCAGCCCCAGGGGAAGGAAGTAGCCGGGCAGTCCCCGTTGTATCAGAAAAAATTTTATCAGTCCAAGCGCCTGCACGAAATAGAGCAGCGCGGCGATGAGCGCGATGTTCAGACCGGCACTATGGAGTATCAAATATTCGCTTTTGTCAATAAGTAAATAGGCCGCCAGGCCCCCTATCAGCGCGAATATGAAATAATCGTTCAGCCGGAACGATTCCAGGCCCTCCACCGCCGCGGCCTGCGCCGTCCGCGTCAGAAAGCGTCCCATTACCAGGAACCCGATTCCGGATATCACCATCACGTTCAGGAATGATGAAAAGGGAACCCGGGCCAGTATATCGTTACGCGAAGCGTCGAACTCCGCCATGAACTGCCGCTTGATGTCAGCAGGAGCGCCGCCCATCTCCAGGACCCTCACCAGCTCGACCCTCAGGAGGCCGATAAAATCGACATTCTGGTAGAAGGTCAGGTAATAGAAAAAACCGCTCACGACAACTGAAAGAACGATGGACGTCGTCAAAATGTAAAACTCGAAACTCTTACCGTTCTTAAAGGTATAGCCGCCGACGCCGCCAAGCAGGAAGGGGGCCACCACCAGGGGCAGGTCCGCCACCCTGCCGGAAATCAGCACCATCGATACGATGAGGACCACGAATATGACCAGCGATATCCATTCGAGCCGGTAATACAGGTACGCGGAGCCGACCATCAGCATCAGGGCCCCGACCGCGGCAGCCAGAACCGCAATCACGGAACTTATTGCTCCACGAAGGGCAGAAGGGCTATGGCCCGCCCGCGCTTGATTTCGCGCGCCACGATCCGCTGGTGCTTGGCGCAGGTGCCGGTGACCCGCCGCGGCAGTATCTTGCCCCGGTCGGTAATGAACCGCTCGAGGATGTCAGGCCGCTTGTAATCAATGGAGGCGTTCTTGTCCTGGCAGAAGATGCACACCTTCTTTTTGAAACGGGGAACCCGCATCCCGCCTTCAGGAGAGCCGCCTTCGCGGTCGCCGCGCTCGCCGTCGCCGAACCGGCCCCTGCGGGGAGGACGGTCGCCACGCTCGCGGGAATCCCTCTGCGGCCTGTCGCCCGCCGGTCTCTCCGGTGCTGCCGGTGCCGCTTCAGCTGCCGGTGCGGCCTGCTCTGCCGGCGCTTCAGTTGTTTGACCTTCGGTCTTTTCGTTATCTATGGTGTCTGACATGATGTATTCCTCTCAATTATTATGATGGATGATTATTTCTACAGCACTAAAACGGGATGTCCTCGTCGGAAAACGGATTGTCCGTGTTGCTCGATGAAGGCTCGCTGGACGACGAAGGCATGTCCATGGGAGCCTCCTTGCCGCCTCCGCCGGGCGCGTCCAGGAACTGGAAATTATCCACGACGATCTCCACGATCTGCCGCTTGTTTCCGTCCTTGTCGTCATAGGACCGCTGCTGGAGCCGCCCCTCGATGCCGATGCGCTTTCCCTTCTTGCAGTACTCGGCGATGACCTCGCCGGTCTTCGCCCAGGCGACGCAGTTGAAATACGAAACCTGCTCCTTCTTTTCGCCGCCGGCGACGTAGGTCCTGTTGTTGGCGATGGAAAAGCTGCACACCGACGTTCCGCTCTGGGTGTACCGGAGCTCCGGGTCCCTGGTGAGCCTTCCAATGAGTATCGCCTTGTTCAGATCACTGGCCATGGAATGCCTCCTTGTTTAGGCGGTCGCCGCCTTGTTGATCTTGACGAAGAGATATCTTAAGATGTCGCTGTTCAGCCTGAATTCACTGATGATCTTTTTCACCGACTCAGGCGGTATCTGGACATTCATGAAGAGATAATAGCCCTGGGTTTCCCCGTCTATCTGGTATGCCAGCTTCTTGATGCCCAGTGAATTGTCGCTGATGACCTGCGTACCGTGCTTGGTCAGGATTTCCTTGGTCTTCTCGATAAGGGACTCCGTCTCCTTATTTCTGAGAATGACCGTGAGCTCATAGGTTACCATATGATGTGCTCCTCCCTCTGGTTATTGTAGCTGAAATGCCCGGCGCCGGGAGGCGCCCGCTTTCAGCAGAAAGGTGAACCAATAGTCACAGAGGGCGTATTTATTTCAAGAAAAATTCTTGTTTTATCTATTAATATATATCTTTACGGATTATGTCTTAAATAAATACCGGCAAAATCCCTCACAATACTGATTTCTTCTAATCAATACACAGCCGCGGAGGACGCGGAGAAACACTGAGTTTTCGGATCCTTCGGCGCTCTCTGCATTTCTGAGTTGAAAGTCCTTGCCGCCGGAGGACGATACAGAGAGAAGGGGGCACGACACGGCCATGCTCACTGTCTGAAATGTCTTGACACCCCTGCTCTTTCATTTTTTCATCATTGTATGGATTCTTCCGTTTCGCCAGCAAGGATTCTTCCTTACCTGTGCCTCCTTTTTTGCCTGGCATCCGGGGCCATGACCGGATGCGGCTATAATCCGGCGGGGAAAACGAGACCCGTTGCGCACCGGGGCGTCATCGATCTCAGGGGATGGGACTTTAACAAAGACGGCGGCGTCACCCTTGACGGCGAGTGGGAATTCTACTGGAACAGGCTTCTCAAGCCCTCTGATATCACCCCGTCAGCTGCCCGGGAAGATTGCGGGTACATGACCGTACCCGGATTATGGAAAAACCGCATCGTGAAGGGCGCCGCACTGCCGGGCGATGGACAGGCGACTTATCGCCTGCGGATTCTCGGCGGTGGGGATGCGACGCTGAAAACCGTGACCATCCAGCGCGTTTACTCGGCGTACCGGCTCTGGATCAACAAGAAGCTGGTCGACGAACGGGGATCGATCGACGAGACCTCGAAAGTCCCGGAGAATTATATATTCATTCATAATAAAAGAAATTCCTCCTTCACGATGAACGAAGGAACGAACGAGATCATCATCCAGGTGTTCAACCGCGATTACGGATCGGGTGGCATCGACCGGTCCATCCTGCTGGAAAATAACGCGAACTTCGAGCAAAACATGAAGCGAAGTTACACAATCGACATGGTCCTTTTCGGCCTGCTTATCTTCGCGTCCGTCATCAATATACTGTCATATTTTTTTCGTCGCCAGGATTCGGCCTCCCTTTATTTTGGGACGTATTGTCTTATCCTGGCCATTAATACGCTCAATCACCAATTCCCCCTGCTGCCCGATGGCCTGACTATTCCACGGTACCCCTATTATCTGAATTATATTACTATCGTCATCTACGTCCCTTTTATCCTGATGACCGTCAAGTCATTGTTTCCCGATGACATGTCGATATATTTCGTCAGGTTTTATCAGATCGTGGCCGTCCTGCATGTTCCCGTGCTTCTTTTTGTGGATTTCAAAACGGCGGAAGAGTTGATAAAAGTCTATTATTTCCTGGGCTTCATCCTTATTATATACAATGCCTATGTGCTGGCCAAAGTAATAATAAAGCGGAGGGAAGATGCCATACTGTTTATCTTTGGTTTCACGCCCGTGTTCATCGGGGCTGTCAATGATATACTGTACGCCATGTGGGTCGTCAACACCACGACGCTTACCCAGTACGGGGTCGTCATGCTCAGCATCGTCATCACCATCGTCATCTCGCGGAGGTATTCCAGGGCCCTCTGGCGGGTCGAGGAGCTGTCGAAGGACCTCGCCGAAAAGAACATCACCCTCCGGAACCTGGACCGGCTCAAGGACCAGTTCCTCGCCACCACGTCCCACGAGCTGCGCACTCCCCTCCACGGCATGATAGGCCTGTCGGAGTCCATGCTGGAAGGCGCCGCCGGCAGCATGTCCCCTGAAGCGCGTGAAAACCTCTCCCTCATCGCCTCGAGCGGACATCGCCTTGCGAACATGGTCAATGACATCCTTGACTGGCGAAAATCCAGGACGAGGGACTGAGCCTTAACCAGAAGCCGGTGAACCTGCATTCCCTGGCCGAGATGGTGATCAGGCTTTCGATGCCCCTGACCGCCGGGAAGCACCTGGCCTTAATAAACAGCATCAGGCCGGATATCCCCGCCGCGCACGCAGATGAAGACCGCATCCGGCAGGTGCTGTGCAATCTGGTCGGGAATGCCGTCAAGTTCACGATCAGCGGGACGATTGAATTGTCGGCCCGCATCATCCACGGGACCGGCGGCGAAGATGAAGACGGGACCATGATCGAAGTGCGCGTATCGGACACGGGCATCGGGGTCCCGGAGGAATACCGGGAGAAAATATTCGAACCCTACCGGCAGGTTGATGGAAACGATACCCGCCTGTATCCCGGCACCGGCCTGGGCCTTGCCATAGCAAAGCAGATCATCGAGCTCCATAACGGCGCCATACAGGTGGAACCGGGCCGGGATGGGGGATCGGTATTCATTTTCACCCTGCCGGCGTCGAAGGAGGCGGCCCCCGAAACGGAGGAGATCGAGATAATCGCCGATCTGGCCGCGGCGACGCCGGACGGTACGCCGGTCGGGCTTTCCGCCGGAGCGAGTAACGGCGCCTTTACCGATAACCCGGTGATTCTCGTTGTTGATGATGATCCGGTCTGCGTCAGGGTCGTACAGAATTATTTTGAAGCAAAGCGATGCGTCGTGAAAACCGCCCTGGACGGCGTCAACGCCCTCAACATCATCGAGAGCGGAGAGCCCGTCGACCTGGTCCTCCTGGACATCATGATGCCGGTCATGTCCGGGTATGACGTGTGCAGGAGGATACGCCTCAGCCGGCCCCCGGAAGAGCTTCCCGTGATAATGCTCACGGCGAAGAACATGATGGCCGACATCAACGCGGCCTTCAATGCCGGGGCCAACGATTACATCGTGAAGCCCTTCCGGGTAAGCGAGCTCCGTGCGCGCGTGGGCACCATGCTGAAGATCAGAAGCATACGGAAATCCGCCACGGAGGGCATCACCATCCGCGGCCGGGACAGGGTCTATTCCTTTATATTTAAAGAAATAATATATATCACGTCCCATTCAAAAAACTGCGTGCTCCACACCGTGGAAGGGGATACAGAGGTTCCCGTTCTTATAAAGGATATCATAGACCGCCTCCCGCCGGACCTCTTTGGCAGGATCCATAAAAGCCATGTAATAAATCTGCGATACATCCACAGCCTTTCCCACATGATTTCAGGCCGTTACCGCGTACGCCTCAGGGACGATGACGAAACAGAGCTCCCGGTGGGAGCGGCTTTCCTGGATTCCCTGAGAAAAAAAATGCAATAAACACGCACCATTCATTCCCCCTGAAGCACCGTTCATTCCCGGCCTATTGATTTATTGGAATACCTATTGTAGCTTAATTATAATAGGCCCTTGTGGGTGGGCTTTGTCAAATTTTTCATAACATTATGCATGCTCTATTGCAACTTCCCTGTATTATCCGAAAAAGGAGGAGGTCTGTTCAGTCCTCACGATGGGGCATATCTGTCAAGGGAGCCTAGAACTCAGAGCAGGGGTGCCATTGTGCGGAATAAACTTTTACTGACTCCACTCGCTTTTTTTATACTGCTTGTCTCTTCGCAGCCCCTATCCGCCTACGGCCTCGGCGTCTATTTCAACGGCGGAATCGGGGAATCGCGGTTAAAGAAATATTACCTGTACGCGTCCGCCCCCGTGTACCTGGATTTCTATTTCAGGGGCATGAATTATCTCTACGGCGCCGGGCTGGTATTCGATACCTGCCCCGGCGGCGATTCCCTGGTAAATTACAGGCTCCAGGTGGGATTCGACGAATTCAGATATCCCCGGCCGCCCGACATCATCTGGGCGGAATATAACTACGTGCCTCCCCTGACCCACGGACACGCCTTCCGCCTGAGCCTCAAAAATACAGTGGGATTCGCCTTCTTCCGCAACAGGTCGGTCCGCGCCTGGGCCGGAGTCAGCATATCATCGGTCTATTATCCGAACAACCTCTGGAGCAGGGATATCAACATTGTGATCCCGCGCCTCTTTTCTCCCGGAATCGTCCTGGGATTGAATTACCATGTAATGGAAACACTGTCCTTTATTTTCGAAGGGGGGATGTTCTATGAATGATCTGTACCGCGCCACAGGCTTGATTACATGAATTCACTTGCGGGATATCTGTCCGTCGGAGTGATGTACAGGCTGGAAAAGTCCAGAACGAATGTCATGCTGCGGAGTCATGATGATAAAAATGAAAAGGAAACCCTTAAAGAGGAAGTTCTGAAAAAGGAAAATTTGAAACGGGACAATGACCTGTGAGAATGCGGGTGAATTTTTTACGGCACTGTGGCAGAATGATTAAGCACATTCAAAAAAAACGCCATGAAATACCGTTATAAACTCATAGTGATCGCGGCCGTCATGGCCTGCGGGATACTGGTCCAATGCGGCGCGGACAAGAAGCAGGGATTGCTGCAGGGACCCGTCATGTCAATCAACCAGCTGCCGGTAGCAAAAGCCGGGGCCGATAAAAATATTTACCTCTATACCGGGAGCGCCGACCTGGACGGATCAAAAAGCTTTGATCCTGAAGGGAAGGACCTCTCCTATTCATGGGAAATAGTCCACCGGCCGTCGGGAAGCGCCGCTTCATTTTCCGACCCGGCCAATGTCAAGACGACTCTGACCTTTGACACCGCGGGAACCTACGAGATCATGCTCACCGTGAGCGACGGTTCGCGCACGGCCTCTGACCTGGTGACCGTGAACGTGGGGGACAACACCGACGCCGCGGCAAACGCCGGGCCGGACCAGGAAGTCGGTTTCGGCGATATCGTGGTGCTGGACGGGAGCGCAAGCACGGACCCGGAAGGCGATTCTCTCACCTACACCTGGACCCAGGTAAGCGGTCCGGCCGTCGGCGCCGGGACCCTCACCGGCGCCAATCCCACCTTTGCCGCCCCATCGGAAGCCTGCACCATCGTCTATGATCTTTCCGTAAATGACGGATCGGGAAACAGCCTGTCTGATCGGGTGTATATTTTCGTTATGAAAAAGTCGGGTGCCGGCATATACGTATCGACAACCGGCGACGACTTCGCCAATGACGGCATGACTCGCGCAGCCCCCAAAAAAACGATCCAGGCTGGCATTACCGCTGCCCTGGCGGCGGGCGCCGACGTGTACGTGAGCGACGGGGACTACGGGGAAAGCCTGACCCTGGCGAACGGGGTAAGCATCTACGGCGGCTTTCTCCATACCACGTGGGAGCGTGACATCACATCGTTCCGTAGCAGCGTGCAGGGAGGGACCATCGCCGTTGACGGCAATGCCGTGAATAATTGTGTTATCGACGGCCTCTCCGTCACCAGTGCCAACGCCACGGCGGCGGGCGGAGGCTCCTATGGAGTACGCCTGATAAACAGCAACGTCGTGTTTAATGATTGCATTGTCACGGCCGGCAACGGCGCTCCGGGCCAGAATGGAGCGGACGGCGCCGCCGGCGCCAATGGTTCCGCCGGATCGCAGGGCGGAGAAGGACGGGAGGATAGCGAGATAGATGCCTATGGCGGAGCAGGCGGCGCGTCCCCGGCGGGCAGTAATGGTGGCAACGGCGGAGCCGGCGGATACGACGAAAATAACGGCAATGACGGCAGTTACGGACTCAATGGCAGCGGCAGTCCTGTAACACCGGGAGGGGACGGAGGCGCCTCGACTTCCAGGGGGAGAACGGGGTATGCCGGCAGCCCTGGAGCCAAAGGCACCAATGGCTCCAGTGGATCAGGAGGATCTTCAGGGTCAATTATCAGCAATCTATGGGTTTCAACTCCCGGTGGTGCCGGAATTGATGGCGAACCGGGAAACGGAGGCGGCGGTGGCGGCGGTCAAAACGTGTGGCCAGGAATCCATGCCGCCGTTGATGGCACAGGCAATGGCGGCGGTGGTGGTGGTAGTGGAGGCGCCGGAGGAAAAGGCGGCAGCCTCGGCGGCGGCGGCGGAGCCTCTATCTGCCTGCTCCTGATCGATTCGGTAGTAACTGTTACAAATTGCGATCTTACGAGCGGCAGCGGCGGCAATGGCGGCGCCGGAGGGAATGGTGGCGCCGGCGGCCATGGCGGCGGGGGCGCCGGAGGCCCGTCAATAGTGACATATAAAAACGGAACATCTATAGCAATTATTACAATCACAAGGGTAAATCCCGGATCCGGAGGGACGGGGGGAAGCTCAGCCGGAAACCAGGGCCATGACGGTTATTGCGGTGACAGTAATTAAAACCGGGGAACATGCGATGAAATTCAGGAAATTGTGCGCCGCAATCGCCGTAATAGCAGCCAGTTTCTTCATGGCTTATTGCGGTGAGCGTGATTATCGTGGATTGATGCTGGGTTTGAATCAATTTATACCCAACCAGGCGCCCGTAGCCGACGCGGGCGCTGACCGGACGACATATCTGTTTTCAGGGACCTCCGGAAGCGTCGATCTCGATGGATCGGGGAGCCATGACCCCGAAGGCAAGGACCTCACCTACGCGTGGACCCTGGTATTTCAGCCCGCGGGAAGCGCCGCTTCTTTTTCGAACAGTGCCGGAGCAACGACGACCCTTAGCTTCGATCTCGAGGGCACCTACGAAATCAGGCTTACCGTGAATGACGGTTCGCGCTCCGCGTCGGACCTGGTGACCGTCAACGTCGGGACCAATGTCGCCGCTGCCGCCGACGCGGGAGCCGATCAGGAGGTTACCGCCGGCAATGTCGTGACCCTGGACGGCAGCGGCAGCACCGATCCAGAAAACAATACCCTTGCCTATACCTGGACCCAGGTCAGCGGTCCCGCCATCGGCACGGGCACGCTGACCGGCGCAACCCCGACATTTACCGCGCCATCGGGAGTCTGCACCATCGTCTATGATCTCCAGGTCGATGACGGCGGTGGTAACTCCGCTCCGGACCGCGTATATATTTATGTCATGGAAAAGGGCGGCGCCGGCATATACGCGTCAACAGCTATTGGAGACGATGCCAACGATGGAATGACACGGACGGCTCCCAAGAAGACGATCCAGGGGGCGATAACCGCGGCCAATGCGGCGGGATATGATGTGTACGTGAGCGACGGGGACTACGGGGAAAGCGTGGCGCTTGCCAATGGCGTGAGCATATACGGCGGTTTTCTTCATGGGACATGGGAACGCGATACATCGTCATATCAGTCGACGATACATGGCGGAACCACGGCCGTTGATGGAAACGGGGTCGGCAATCTCGTACTCGATGGTATCGTTATCAATAGCGCCGACGCCGTCGGTTATGGAGAGGGTTCATACGCGGTGCGCCTGAAATACAGCACCGTTGCGATCAACGATTGCGCCATCACGGCGGGAAATGGAGCACCGGGCCGTGATGGAGCGAATATCACCGCTCCGGGAGCAACCGGCGCCGCAGGAAGCAAAGGCGGGCCGGGCAATGACGGCGGTTATTTTGACTATGGCGAGAACGACACCGAATGGGGCTGGGGTGGAGCCGGCGGCGTATCTGACGTGGGAAGAACCGGCGGCAAGGGAGGAATCGGCGGGTATGGCGACATTTATAACGGAAATAACGGTAAAACAGGTCTCCTCGAATCCATGGGCCAAGGCCTGGGCGGTACGGGAGGCAGGTCCGATTATTTTTATGACCATGACGGCGAGGACGGCAACAATGGGAACACCGGCGCAACCGGACCGGCGGGCACTAACGGCGCGGGCGGATCATCGGGCTCGGTGATAAACGGTAAATGGATTTCATCAGTCGGTTCCGCGGGAGAAGACGGCGGTCCGGGCCAGGGCGGAGGCGGCGGCGGAGGAGGCGGCGGGAGCACTCAGGGCGGTTATGAGAAAGGTCCCGGAGGAGGAGGAGGCGCCGGCGGAGGCGGCGGAGGCGGCGCTCCCGGAGGAGCCGGCGGCGGCGCGTCTTTCGGTCTTTTCATGATCGAATCCATCGTAACGGTCACTCACTGCACCATCTCAAGCGGCAATGGCGGGAAAGGCGGCAATGGCGGCCCTGGCGGACCAGGCGGAGGAGGCGGCGCCGGCGGCGATAGAACGGGTGATGACTATGAAAATCTTGGCAGAGCCGGAGCTGGAGGCGCAGGCGGGACAGGCGGCCGTGGCGGACACGGCGGCGGCGGCGCCGGAGGCCCCTCCTTCTCTATATATAAAGTAGGGTGGTTTGCGGTAATTAATACTGATAACACAACATTGAACTATGGATCCATGGGGTCAGGGGGCGCGTCGTCGGGCAACGCGGGCGATGCCGGTGATTCCGGCCAGCATGGCGGATAATGGGAACAGAATAAGGGGAAAACCCTATGAATTACGGAAAAAAACTCACAACACTGGCGTTGATCATAGCCTGCGGCATTGTTACAGAATGCGATAATGAAAAAAAGAGCCAAGGCCTGGTCCTGATTCCGTCATTGCTTGGAGGAAATGCCACGCCGGTCGCCGATGCCGGCCCCGACCAGAGGGTCAGCATATTGAAGGGTAGCGTCGACCTGGATGGATCGGAGAGCAGCGATCCCGAAGGAAAGGATCTCGCCTATTCATGGACGGTGAGATATCAGCCAACAGGGAGCAATTTTTCATTCTCACAACCGTCCGGCGCGGCCACGTCCTTCACCTTTGACACGGCCGGGACCTATGAGATACTGCTAACCGTCAATGACGGGTCTGCTTCCGCCACTGATACGGTGACCGTGGACGTTGCCGTCAATAACGGACCCACGGCCGATGCCGGCGTCGACCGGGAGGTGACCATCGGCGATACCCTGACACTGGACGGGAGCGGCAGCTCAGATCTTGAAAATGACATACTGACGTACACCTGGACCCAGATATACGGTCCTACGATCGGGACCGGCATCCTTACCGGGAGCAATCCCTCCATCACCGCTCCGCTGGAGGTATGCACGATCGCCTATGATCTGCGGGTCGATGACGGTTCCGGCGACAGCTTTGCCGACCGCGTATATATTTTTGTCATGAAAAAAGGCGGGGCCGGGATCTATGTGGCGACAACGGGCGATGACACCCACGAAGGCACCCACGCCAGGCCTTTGAAGACCATTGGTGCGGCCATGATCGCTGCCCGGTCTGCCGGAAGCGATGTGTACGTGAGCGCGGGTTCATATAATGAAAGCGTGACATTGGCCGACGGTGTAAGCCTCTTCGGAGGTTTTGATCCATCCACATGGGAACGGGACACTTTTAAGTCCTCAGTAACTCCCTTATATACGACCACTATTCAGGGCGGAACCATCGCGGTTGATGGTAACGCCGTTAATGGCATTGTCGTCGATGGATTAACCATCACCAGCGCCAATGCCACGACGGGAGGGGATGGCTCCTATGGGGTAAGGCTGATAAACAGCACGGTGGAATTGAAAAATTGCATTATAACAGCCGGGAATGGCGCTGCTGGATTGAATGGATCAACTATTGAGAAGGCCGGTAATGGCGGACAAGGTGGGACAGGAGCGGATGGAATTGATGATTGTGGCTGCTCACTTGCAGATGTTATAAGCGGGGATTGCAATGAATATGTTGCAGGAGGAGCCGGTAGCGCATCTGGTATCGGATCAGGAGGCGGCAATGGAGGAAATGGCATCAATGGTGAAAACGGTTCTGCCGGTAATAATGGATTGGTTGGATCCCTTACCCTGGGAGGGGGCGGAGGTGCCGGAGGGACATATGGATATACTCAAGTAATTGAATTGCAAAGCGCTACCGATGGCTCTCCGGGAAGTGATGGATTGAACGGCTCCGTTGGCACCAATGGCACCGGTGGCTCAGGAGGGTCAATCACCGGCAGCCTCTGGTTTACATCGATCGGTGTTAATGGAGGGAATGGCCAGCATGGACGTGGCGGGGGCGGTGGAGGCGCCGGAGGCGGGCAACAGGTATGGACTACACCTGTTCCTATTACGGGTTCGCTGCCTATATTTGAATATTATGGTATTGGCAACGGCGGCGGCGGCGGAGCCGGCGGCACAGGTGGGACCGGCGGTCACGGCGGCGGCGGCGGTGGCGCGTCCTTCGGCATTTTTTTAAATGATTCGGTTGTAACAATAACAAACTGCACAATTACCAGTGGCAGCGGCGGTGGCGGCGGTGAAGGCAGCAACGGCGGTGAAGGCGGCGATGGCGGTGAAGGCGGCAATGGCGGGAATGCTGATACTGATGAAGTCGGAGCCGGCGGCCATGGCGGCCATGGCGGAAAGGGCGGCACCGGCGGTCACGGCGGCGGCGGCGCCGGAGGACCCTCTTTTACGATATATAAAGGCGGTTGGTCTTCCGGAATTATATTGTCCGGTTCAACTCCTACGCTAAATCACGGTTCCGGGGGGGCAGGAGGCGCTTCAGCCGGCAATCCCGGCGCGGCCGGCAAAAGCGGTTATTATGGCGGGGTGCAATAAACCTGTGCCCCATACGGCCTCTCCCCACCTGGCCGGGGAGGTGTTAGAGGTGTGGCTTTATTCCAGGCTTCCTTCGAGGCTCTGACCCCTGATAATCTTATTTATAATACACAGCCAGCCTCTTACGGTAAGCCTCTTCATAAAAGAGAAAAGCCTTAACGCATTCATCAAAGGTTTTTCCTAGCTTGAGAAAATAATTATGTAGTGTAATCTTGATAAGAGGTTTGTAATTTTTATCAAGATAACAGTTAATAAATCCAATATCATTTTTACGCGGATCCCGCGACAGTCCTTTCCTCACTGGATTATACCCAATGTACCACAACAGCCATAAAAAATATTCTTCAGGATTGTCCGCCTCTTCAATCACGGTCGATCCGAAACGCTCATTCCAAAAAGCCCCGGTTGTTCCCATGGCCCTGTTGTATTTTTCTGCAATTCTTGCCTTAGTATATTGCATGATGCGGGAAATTGTTTCCTTTCCTTCACATGTTTTAATGATAAGGTGTATGTGATTTGCCACTATTTCTGCGGCAATTAACTCAAAATCATATTTTTCCTGGCACATGTTGATGGCCTCAATGAAATATATTTTCCCATATTTACCCTGAAGAAGGTTTCTTCGGCCATGGCATCGGCTGAAAATGTGATGGGTTGATCCCTGTGCAATATTTCTTAATGGTCGAGGCATATAATTCTCCTTTTTCGTGTTTATGAATAATAACGAATGAGAATTGATTATTTGAAAAAATTTATGCTGGACTGTTTTTTTCAAAGTGGGACAGTGGGGACAGAGTTTTTGTTATTTTCTTGCACCTTTTTGCTCTGACCCCCTGCATCTCTGCCCCCGGATCGGAATATAACTTGATTTATCCATCTATCCATGGTAGGGTCAGAGCATCGAACTCAAGGGGGCATGATCATGAACAAAAAATTCCGTCTCGTTCTCATTCTCCTTGTAGCCATATCAATAATCGCCGGAGGCACCACGGTGAGGGCCGGCGAATTCAGCGTCGGCGCCGCAGTCATGTATGGCTGGTGGAAGCCCTTCGCGGCCAATTATCTGCAGCAGCTCGACAGGAAATATCCTGTCAAGACCACCTTCTTCATGGAGAACTCGAGCGCGCTGTACGGACCGGTGCTGGGATACAAAATATCCGAAACGTGGAACCTCTCGTTCACCCTCCTCACGGCGCTCCACAACCAGTACTCGGCGGGATCATACAACGCCACTGCGGCCCTGGACGGCCTGCACCTCGCCAGGACAGAGATCGACCGGGTCAACAAGTACGACGCGGACCTGCGCGCCTATTACCGGGCCTCGAAATACGCCGGCGTCTTCATCGCCGTCAACATGGAGGCGGACAAGTTTTTCGGCGATTACCGGGTATTGATCAACCTCACTCCCGTCCTCCCCGTCACGATCCCCCTGCAGGGCTCGCTCCGCTCCTTCCAGTACGACTGCGGCCCCGGCGTGGGGCTGAACCTGACGTTCGAGCTTGCGAAGAACCTGACGGCGCAGATACGGCTCTCCCTCTATGTCATGGGGGGCACCCTGCAGAGATACATACAGTTCGAGAAGAGGAAGGTCAACACGCACATGGCCTTCAAGAGCGTCGAGGAGGTTCTGCTTTCGTATTATATCGAAGGGGCGCGGACAACGATCTCCATCGGCGGCAGATACCACGCCATGACCTTTGCCCTGATGAGCGCGTCGCCGCGGGAATTTTTCAAGAACTACACGACGAAATTCGACCAGCTCGGCGGGATTATCGTTACCGCGGCGTATACCTTCTGACAGAGGATCGGGACGGGCCGGCTCCGCGTTTTGGCTCGTTGTCGGGCCTGCCGGCGAGACCCGGGATCAGCTTCTGTGGCCTGGTGAAGATAGTATAAGGAAGGGTCAGGGTCCGCAGCAGCGTATCGCCGATGCCGCGGGCTATGGTTATCATGGGCGCCGGCACCACCCTGAGATCGTCAAAGCTCCCGGTCATCCGGCAGTAGATCACGAACATCCCTTCGTTCGCCCCCACCAGGAGCCACCCGATGACCGGGATCAGGCCCACGGCGCGGTCAAGGGTCTCCAGCGGCCTGATCCCCAGGAGCGCGTCAAGGCGGTCATTCTTCATGGAATAGGTCCCGTTCGCCGAAAGCTGTATCGAATTGCTGTCGAGATAGAAGCTGTCGAAGGAGACCACGCTCTCCCTGACGGTGATCCGGGACAGTATCGAATTATAGGGGAACCCCTTCGTCCGCATGTCCGGGTTGCGGTTCAGGGCCATCTTGTAGAAATTGAAGGCGCCGAACATCTTTGACAGGGCCTCGAACTTCATGAGCCTGCCGTTGAACGAAGAAAACAGCAGGTCGCCGAAGATGGAGCCGCTGTTTCCCCAGACCCTCCCCTCCAGGTTCATGGCCCCGTCGACCCACGACTGCTTTCCCGGGAACACGGTGTCCAGGACCCGCCTGATGTCGAAGCCCTTCAGCGTGAAGGCGACATCGAAGGCGGTATTCTGCCCCGGCGTCATGATGACGCTGCCGGCGCCGTTCATGAAGGCGCCCCGCGCCTTCAGGCCGTTCAGGATGAGGGAGCCATCCTTTGCCACGCCCTGGCAATAGACAGTGTCGATGGGAATGCCGTACAGGGTCATGTCGGATATGGAAAAGTCGGCCCCGCCGTTGAGCTTGTCCAGGATGACGCCCAGGATGGGGCTCCCGCCGCCGCGTCCGCCGCCGATCGCCAGGTTCTTGATGTGGACCCTGCCGTGAAATGTCCGGTGGTCTCCCCCCGTGTAGGTCCCTGTGGCGGATACCACCAGGGGCTCCGATATAAAGTCAAGGCCCGGCGAGTATATATCGCGCCCCTTCATGACGACGGTGCCGTTCAGCTTGATAATGTCATCGTTGAAGCGCAGCTGCGTGTTGTCGAACCTGAGCTCGCCCACGATCGATATGCTCCCGTTCGAACTGACCCTGGCGTAGCCCGTCATCGCTCCGCTGAAGGACATCACGCTGTTCCCGAAACGGATGGTGACGTCCGGATGGCGGAGCTCGATTTCCGGGAGGGAGAATTGAGGCATGGCCGTATCACCGGAGAGCGATTGTGCGGTACTATCCAGGCGAAGGCGGTCGATGCGGATCCGCTTCAGCCAGTCCCCTTCATTGACCCTCTGGATGAATGAAAAGAACAGGGTGACCTCATTGGCTGAAACGGGGGAACCGCCCGGCGTGCCGATCATGACGCTGGAAAAGGTGATGCCCGGCTCCTGGAAGAGGGCAACGTGGAGCTCGCCGACACCGACACCGGCTTTTATCTTGCTCTGGAGATAGCGCACCAGGATGTTCTTTACCGGCCTGAAGTTCAGGGAATAGTTGATGTCGTCAACGGCCCTGACGGCCAGATACAGCGCGGCAATGGCTACGCAGAGGATGTATGTGAAGACTTTTTTTACGTGTTGTGTCATAATTATACGCGGCGGCCCCCGGGGAGGCCTGCCGCCGTCGGCGGGGCTCCCGGAGGGTCACCTGATTATTCCCAGTTCAAAAAGCCCGTTCCGTATAAACTGCACGGACATGGCGGAAAGGATGAGACCCATCAGCTTTTGAAATATTGAGATCCCCGTGGAGCCAAGGGCATTGCTGATATACGCCGATAAGAACATGACAACCATCGCCAGAAGGAACACCGCAATTGAAAGTCCCGTGATGACAAGAAGCTTCAGCGGATCGTCCGAGGCCTGGGTGCTGAACATGACCAGGGCTGCGATATTGCCCGGTCCGCAGAGCATCGGGATCGCCAGGGGGAACACCGACACGTCCCGCTCCTCTTCAGGCTGGTTATGGTCGCCGATGTCGCGCATTTTGACCCGCGAGGGCTGGCCGAGCAGCATTTCCATGGAGATAATAAAAAGCAGGATCCCCCCTGCTACCAGGAAGGATCCTGTTGAAATCCCCAGAAACCCGAGGAGATATCTTCCCAAGAGGATAAAGAACACGGAAACTGCAATTGAAATCACAATGGACCGTATTATTATCCTTTTTCTTTTGTGGTCACGGTATCCAGCCAGATAGACCAGAAAAACCGGTATCAGTCCGAGCGGATCCACCACAAAAAAAAGAGTAAAAAAAACCGTGGGGATGTAATATACATCCATGTATGACCTCGGGACCGTGCCTGGGTTAAAAAACATATTACGGCGCAGGGGAAAAAAGTCAATAAAAAAGGATGCACGATTTTTGAAAACTCTCACTAGACATAATCAAAAATTGACATGAAACAGATGATCGTCGGTTTTATGCTTTTAGTTATACAATTTTAAAATATGTTCAGATTAAAAATTATCATTTAACAATTTCATGTTTATATTTTTTGCATGACATATATACAAATTAAAATTAAGACAATCGGACAAATTATTTTGCTCTGACCCCCACCATAAGGAGCTAATCAAAACCTACCACTGACACTTTACGCAAATCCTTAAATTCCAAACCTCATTCAACGTATCAGACTGAATGTCTACGAACCCCTTCCCATTTTATGGAGAGGGGATCGGGGGGTTGAGGCAGGGCAGGCATGAGGTAGTAAAAATATGAATTGATAAAATCCTCCCCGCCTGTATCCTTGAAACGTTTTTCCGGAGGATGGGACATGAAGATCGCCATGGCGCAGATAAACCCGACCATAGCCGACATCAGCGGCAACAGGGAAAAGATTATTTCATTCATACGGGACGGCGCGGCACGGGGCGCCGACCTGGTTATCTTTCCCGAAATGGCCACCATCGGGTACCCTCCCATGGACCTGCTGGAAAACCGGAAGCTCATCCATGACAACCTTGCCTCAATCGAGGAGATAGCGCGCCACTGCACGGGGGCCGCGGTCATCTGCGGGTACGTTGACCAGGACCCGGAAAACCATCCCCTCCTCTTCAACGCCGCCGCCTTCATGGAAAAAGGCAGGATCGTGTCGCGCCACTTCAAGACCCTCCTCCCCACGTATGACGTCTTCGACGAGCTCCGGTATTTCTCCCGGGCGCGGGAACTTTCCGTCGTCGAATTCATGGGCCGCCGCATCGGCATAACCATCTGCGAAGACATCTGGAACGACCTTGATTTTTATTCCGAGGGGCGGGCGCAGGCCGGCTCGCTTGAGAAATACGACTACCGGCGCCGCTATGACATAGACCCGATCCAGAAGCTGGCCTCCCTGAAGGCTGACCTGGTGGTCAACATCTCGGCGTCTCCCTTCACCCGGGGGAAAAACGCCTTCAAAAGAATGATGATCGGCGATATCGCCAGGCACCACGCGGTGCCGGTGATCTATGTCAACCAGGTAGGGGGCAACGACAGCCTGGTCTTTGACGGCAACAGCATCGCCTTCAACAGCCGGGGACTCATCGTCGGCCGGGGCAGGGCCTTCGAGGAGGACCTGGCCATCGTGGACGTCGAGGCCGGAACCGCCATCGAGATAACGGACAGCGACATCGAGGAGATACGGCGCGCCCTGGTCCTGGGCATCCGCGACTACGTGCGTAAGTGCGGCTTCAGGAGCGTGGTGATCGGCCTCTCCGGCGGCATCGACTCGGCCCTGACGGCGGCCCTGGCGGTCGAGGCCCTGGGCCCGGAAAACGTCACCGGCATCACCATGCCGTCGGTCTACTCCTCCGCCGGGAGCGTCGACGACTCACGCGTCCTCGCGGAGAACCTGGGCATCCGTTTCGAGACGGTGCCGATCCGGTTTCTCTTCGACAAGTACCGGCATACCCTCGCGGAGATCTTCCGCGGCAGGCCCGAGGACGTGACCGAGGAGAACATCCAGGCCCGGATCCGGGGCAACATCCTCATGGCGGTGAGCAACAAGGAGAAGAGCCTTGTCCTCTCGACCGGGAACAAGTCGGAGCTGGCCATGGGGTACTGCACCCTCTACGGCGACATGTCCGGGGGCCTCGCGGTGATCTCGGACCTTCCCAAGACCCTGGTCTACGAACTGTCGCGCCACATCAACCGCGACCGCGCGATCATACCTGAAGCCTCCATCACCAAACCCCCTTCGGCCGAGCTTAGGCCCGGCCAGAAAGACCAGGACTCGCTTCCGCCCTACGAGGTGCTGGACCGGATCCTTGAGCTGTACATCGAGGACCGCCTGTCCGCGGACGAGATCATCGCCCACGGCTTCCCCGGCGACACGGTGCGCTCGGTCCTCCACACCGTCAACATCAATGAATACAAGCGGCGCCAGGCGGCGCCGGGCATCAAGGTGACCGCGAAGGCCTTCGGCGTCGGGCGGCGCATTCCCCTGGCCCAGCGCTTCAGGCCCTGATAACAGGTAGCGTATGCCGGACAAGCGGGAAAAACGGATATTCATCATCGAGGACGACCGCCTCACCGCCCTGGACCTCCGCAACACACTCCGCCGCATCGGCTACCAGGTCCTTGACCCCGTGGCCTCCGGCGCCGAGGCGGTGGCGAAGGTGATGGAGCAGAAGCCGGACCTCATCATCACCGACATCTCCCTTGAAGGAGACCTGGACGGCATCGACACCGTGCACCGCATTCAGAAGAGCCTGGACATACCGGTGATCTATTTCACCGCCTACAGTTCTCCGGACATGTTCAAGCGCGCCCTCGATACGAACCCCTACGGCTACCTGGTCAAACCGGTCAGCATGGACGACCTCTACACGACGATCGAGACGGCGTTGAAACGGAGCGACCTCGAGCGGAAGCTGCGCATCAGCGAGATCAGGTTCCGCCTCGCCTTTGAGAACGCCATGGACGCCATGCTCTGGGCCGACGCGGAGACCGGCATCCTGATTGACTGCAACCGGTCGGCGGAATGGCTTTTCGAGATGCGGCGCGACGAGATCATCGGCCGGCACTTCACCATGCTCCACCCTCCGGACTTCGAGGAACCGATCAGGAACATTTTCGCGGAAAAGGCCGGAGGAAGCGTGGAGCCGGTCGAGGTCCGCATCATAACGAAGACCGGCGCGGAAAAGATCGTCACGATCAACACCGCGGTCACCCGCATGGAGGAAAAGACCGTGGTCCAGGGGATTTTCCGGGACATCTCCCGGCAGAAGGAGGCGGAGGCGGCGCTCCAGCTGAACCAGACGCGCCTGCAGGCCCTTATCAGCCTGGGGCAGAAGGCCGCGCAGCTGTCCGAGCGTGAGATCATCGACCTGGGCCTGGAGGAAGCGGTCCGCCTTACCCGGAGCAGAATCGCCTACCTCCATTTCATCAGCCCTGACCAGAAGATGGTGGAGTATTACGCCTGGTCGCAGGAGGCCCTGCGGACCTGCACCGCAGCCGCCGGGACCCACTACCCCCTTGACCGGGCCGGCATCTGGGCCGACTGCGCGAAGACCGGGAAGCCCGCCATCCATAACAATTACGAAGCCGCGGAATGGAAACGGGGGCTCCCGGAGGGGCACACGCCCGTGTCCCGCCACCTGTCCGTGCCGGTGGCCGACCAGGACAGGATCATCATGATCATCGGCGTGGGGAACAAGGCGACCGATTACGACGAGAGCGACGTGAACATGCTTGAGCTCCTGGCCGAGGACATCTGGAAGATCATCGAGCGCAAACGGGCCGACGACGCCCTCCGCGAAAGCGAGGAGCGCTACCGGGCCCTCTTCGAGGAATCGCCGGAGCCGATCATCATCTTCAGCATCGACGGCCTCGTCCTCAACGTAAACCCGGCGTACCAGTCCCATACCGGCTATTCCCGGGATGAGACCATGGGGCTCAACCTGGCCGACCTTCCCGTCCTCGACAGGCGGAACATGCCCGATTACGTCGCCATGTACCGCGAAATACTGAAGACTCACCAGCTGCACCGGATGGAGCTGCCCATCATCCACCGCAACGGAAACAGGATGTTCGTGGAAATTTTCATCTCCCCACTCATGAAAAACGGGCGCATTGCCGGATTCCAGATAATTGCCCGCGACATATCGGCGCGCAAGAGGCTGGAGCAAAACCTCCAGTGGGAGCTCACGGTGAACGCGGCCCTTGCCCGTCTCTCCGAAACGATCATTCGGCCGGAGATCACCATCGAGGACATGGGCAGCGAAGTGCTCGAGCACGCCAAGCGCGTCACCGGCAGCGCCCACGGCTACGTCGGCTTCATAGAACCCCGGACGAAATCCCTTGTCTGCCACACCCTGACCGCCATGATGGGGAAGGAGTGCGATGTCGCCGGTAAGTCGCAGAAGATCATTTTCCCGGTGAACCGCAAGGGCGGTTACGACGCACTCTGGGGCTATTCCCTCAACACCCTGAGGCCCTTTTACTCCAACGCCCCGCGGGAGCACCCCTCGTCAAAGGACGTGCCCCCGGGCCACGTGCCCCTCAACAATTTTCTCTCGGTGCCCGCCGTGGCGGGAAACACGCTCCTGGGCCAGATTTCCCTCGCGAACGCTCCGAACGGTTACACGGACCGCGACCTGGAAACCGTGGGCCGCCTCGCCGACCTGTACGCCATGGCCCTGCAGCGCCTCCGGTTCGAGAGCGAACTCCAGCAGGCCAATGAACTGCTTGAACAGCGGGTGCGCGAGCGCACCAAGAAACTCGTCAACGAGATCGACGAGCGCGTGAAGGCCGAGATCAAGCTCCGGGAAGGGGAAGAGCTGGCGCGGGCCCTCATCAACTCGCCCAGCGAGCCGGTCTTCCTCGTGTCGACTGACGGCACCATCCTGGACGCCAACGCCGAGCTTGAAATGAGGCTGCGCCGGCCGAAGAAGGACATCATCGGAAAACCGATGTTCGGGTTCATAGACCGGGCCAGCGCCGCCCGCTATAAAGAAAAGATGGAGTTCGTCATCAGCGCCGGCAAGGCCCTCCGCTTTGAGAACCAGCTGGGCGGCAGCTGGTACGACACGGTCATCTACCCCGTGCCCGACCATCAGGGGGCCATAACCAGACTGGCCGTCTTCGCCCATGACATCACCGAGACCAGGAGGCTCCAGAAGGACATCATGGCGATCAGCGAACTGGAACGCCAGCGGATCGGCCAGGACCTTCACGACGGCCTCGGCCAGAAGCTGACCGGCATCGCCTTTCTGGCGGAAGCGTTGAAGGGCTCCATGAAGGAGAAGGGCTACCCCGAGCTGGAGGACATCGAGGAGATATCGACCAACATCGCCGAATCCATCGACCACGCGCGCAAGATATCGAGCGGGCTCTGGACGACCCGCCTTGAATCGTATGACGCCGAGAAGGCGCTGCGCGAGCTGGCCGATGACACCGAGATCCTCTTCGGCATAACCTGCCGTCTTGAGAACAACACGAAGGAACCGATCGTCAACAGCCAGGTGGTGATAAACCTCTACTTTATCAGCCGCGAATCGATCAACAACGCCATCAAGCACGGAGGCGCCGAAATGATCGGCCTGACCCTTTCGGACGACGCGGAATTCATTTACCTCGAGATCCGGGACAACGGCACAGGGGCTCCGGAGACCTTCATGAAAAAAACCGGCATCGGTTTGCGGATCATGCAGTACCGCGCGGGGATAATCGGGGGGACCTGCTCATTTGAGAACACCCCGGGCGGGTTCATCGTCCGCGTGGCCGTTAAAAAGGAATATATTGAAAACTACCTGTAGACGGAGCAAGCCATAGCGGAATCTGTTATTCCCTAAATCCCCTGATTCATTATTGACAGATAATCTAAATGTTTACTATTATAATATATAAGGCAAACCCCATTGCCCCCTAAATCCCCCGGAGGGGGACTTTAGTGTTCATCGGTACGCACACCCCTCCGGGGCAGGGGTGGTGTGAATGAACCCATGGAGGGTTAAAACGCGCTATGGCGGATAAAAACAGCATAAAAATTATGATAGTCGACGACCATCCCCTGGTCCGCCAGGGCATGAAAAAAGTCATCGAGCGGGAACAGGACCTCACGGTCATAAGCGAAGCGGGGAGCGCCGAGGAAGCGATCCGCAATATCAGCCAGGAGGAGCCCGATCTCGCCATCGTTGACATTTCGCTGGAAAGCGAGGTGAGCGGCATCGACCTGATCAAGGCCCTCCGCGACCGCTACGCCCGCATCAAGACCCTGGTGCTGTCCATGCATGACGAGAACGTCTACGCCGAGCGCGCCCTCAAAGCCGGGGCCCGCGGCTATGTGGCCAAGAAGGAGGCTCCCGCGGTCATCATAGAGGCGATCCGCGTGGTCATGAAGGGCGAGCTGTACCTGAGCAGCAGGATATCCATGAAGATCATCGACCGCCTGTTCCAGGGAAAGGAGGGGGGCGCCGAATCGATGCCCGAAGTCCTCTCCGACCGCGAGCTCGAGATATTCCGCATGATCGGCACCGGCATGAGCACCGGCGACATAGCGAAAAAGCTCAATATCAGCGTGAACACCATAGAAAGCCACCGGAAAAAAATAAAGGACAAGCTGGGCATCCAGAAGGGCTCGGAGCTCGTCAAGGCCGCGGTCCAGTGGGTTTCGTCCCAGCAGACCTGACGGCACCGTAACGGGTTCCACCACCACCCCTAACAGATTCTGAAGGCCAAAACCGCCTTATATGCTATTGTCCTCAGATGCCGGCCGGATGTATATTGTAGCCATCACGAGGCGGATGCGGGTGAAAACATTAGTAAAAACATCAAGCGTATCGCTCGACACAATCCTGAAGAGCAAGGAAATATACCATACCGCCTTCGACCTCTCCGCCGCGCCGCAGGCCATTGTAAGCCTGGACCGGCGCATCATGCGGGCCAACCGCGCCTTCACACGGCTGACCGGATACAATGAAATAGACCTCATAAGCCTGACCCTGCAGGATATCCTGATCCCCGACTCCGGCGCGAACAGCCAGTTCAAGGGCCCGGACCTTGAAATAGGAGCGGGCACCCAGATAGAGACCGATTACATCCGCAAGAACGGCACCATACGCCGCGGCCGTTTCTGGTTCCACCTCATGAAAGACCGCGAAACCGGACCGGTCTGCTGGATACTCATCATGGAAGACCTCACGGCGGCCATCGCCGCGGACGAAGCCGTCCGCGATTACAACCGGCTCTTCACCCATTTCATCAGCAACAACAACGACTGCATCCTGTTCCTTGACACCGAAGGAAAAATCCTCTACATGAACAAGACGGCATGCAGGCTGATGGGCGTCGCCGGCATGGACGACGCGCTGCACAGTAAGTTCGCCGAGTATTTCAACGGCCTTGAAAAGACCGCCATCGACATGGCGATCCAGCTGGCGGCCAGGGGCATGGGCGGCAACTTCCAGGGGTCACTCGCGGGGCCGGAACCGGTTTGGCTGGACGTGGACATCACCCCCGTGGCGGGCGAAGAGAAAAAGGTCGAGCGGCTCATGGTCCTTACCCGGGACATCACGGCCCAGAAGAAAGCCGAACAGGCCGTGGCTGACATGAAAAAAGAAATGGAGCGCCGGGAGCGTGAAGCGGCGGAGCTCCTCGCCCGGGAGCGCGAGCGCCATGAGGCGGAAAAACGGGAACTCGCAGACGCGGCCGCCTGGGCAACGGCATCGCTCGGTGAAAAGGAAACCCTGCTCAGGGAAATCCACCACCGGGTCAAGAACAACATGCAGGCGATCTCGTGCCTGATAAACCTCCAGTCGTCCCAGGTGGAAGACAGGAACGTCGCCAGGATGTTCGAGCAGTGCCGGGAGCGGATCAGCTCGATGTCCAAGGTGCACGAGAAGCTCTCAACGTCGGAAAATCCCTCCCATATCAACTTCCACGAATATACCGCCGAGCTGGCGTCGGAAATGCTCAATTCCCACGGGAAAAACGGCCGGGTGTCGATAGTCACCGACATCGATGACATCTTCCTCGGCATCAAGGAAGCGATACCCTGCGGACTCCTCATGACCGAGATCCTGAGCAACGCCATGAAATACGCCTTTCCGGGGGAAAAGACCGGCAAGGTCACCATCCGGTTCAAGCGGAGCGGCCGGGGAACATACACGCTGACGATAGCGGATAACGGCATCGGGCTCCCCGGCGGAATAGACCTGGAAAGCGCCGCAACCCTGGGAATGGAGCTGATACGGGAGCTGACCAAGCAGATCAAGGGGAGCGTTACCGTCGTTTCCGACGGCGGCACGGCCTACACCATACGGTTCAGGGGAAATTCCGTGTCGGGCGCCGCCTGACACGCCGTCATGGAATCCATGACGGCGGGATAACGTGAGCCGTAGCCGATAAAACACGGGACTCCGTTATTGTCAGGCGATCAGGGATGCGGTATATTACCATTGATCAAGCAAAGCAAATCTTCTAAAACAACCTCATAACCCCCCCGGCGTTCAATGGGAGGAGGAAGATAAAAACTCCTCCCGTTGCGCCACCCTTTTTATTCAATTCTTATTAGTATTGACATGGAAGACGCCGGCTGTGATATAATGATCAGGAGCCGGAAATAGTTTAAAAACGCATAGCACCCGGAGGAGATTACGGATGATCCCCATCAGAACATTGAGCGACCTCACCACCGCCGAGCTTAACCGTCTCTTCAACCGCTTCGGCGAGGACTTCACCTCCGTCATGATCGACACGGTCATACCGATCATCAACGACGTGCGGAAGAACGGAGACCGCGCCGTGGCCGGGTACACCGAAAAATTCGACGGCGTGAAGCTCGATTCAATCATCGCCGCCCCCGAGGAGATCGAGGCGGGCCGGAGGAACACCCCCCAGGAACTCTACAGCGCCTTCCTGGAGGCAAAGCGCAACATAGAGGAATTCCACCGGCTCCAGGTCAGGGACAACATCCGCCAGGAGCGGAGCGATGGCTCGGTCCTGGGCGTCAAGTACGAGGCCATCGAAAGCGCCGCGGTCTACGTGCCCGGCGGCAAGGCCTCCTACCCCTCGTCGGTGCTCATGGGCGTCATCCCGGCGCAGATCGCCGGCGTCGGGAACATCACCCTCATCACCCCGCCGGCGAAAAACGGGCGGCTCCCGGACATTGTCGGCGCCGTCTGCAGCATGCTCAACGTCACCGCCGTGGTCAAATCGGGCGGCGCCCAGGGAATAGCGGCGGCCGGCCTCGGCACGGAGAGCGTACGCAAGGCCGACATCATCGTGGGGCCGGGGAACATTTACGTGACCGCGGCCAAGACCTACCTCTTCAGCCTGGGGGCGGTCCAGATCGATTCCATGGCGGGCCCCAGCGAGGTCCTCATCATCGCCGACGGCCGGGCCAACCCCCGATGGGTCGCCTGGGACCTGCTCTCCCAGGCCGAGCACGACGAAATGGCCATCGCCATCCTCCTCACACCCTCCCGGGATCTGGCGGAGAAGGTGCGCGATGAAATTGAAAAAGACCTGGCGTCGGGGGTCGGCAGGCACGCCATAAAGAAAGCATCGATTGACAAGAGCGGCCTCATCCTGCTCGTCGAGGACATCGCGGAAGCGGTCGAGTTCTCCAACCGCTACGGCCCGGAGCACATGGAGGTCATGGTGGAGAAGCCGATGGAGTGGCTGGAACGGATCAGGAACGTGGGCTCCCTCTTCCTGGGGGACTACGCGCCGGTGGCCGTGGGGGACTACTTCTCCGGCACGAACCACATACTGCCCACGGGGGGCGCCGCGCGCTTCTCCTCGGGCACGTCCGTGGAGACCTTCATGCGCCGCACCACCTACCAGCTCGTGTCGCCCCAGGCCCTGGCCCATGCCCGCGGCCCGGTGGGCGCCATGTCGGAAGTGGAAGGCTTCCAGGACAAGCACGGCGGATCGGTCAGGGTGCGCTTCGAGGAATCGTAGGTTCAGGGGAGCATGGGTGTGTCTCATAACACCCTCCGACCCACCAGAGGAAGGCTTTTAAGGCAAGCACTCTACAAACAAGTCCCCCTCCGGGGGATTTAGGGGGCTTGTAGGACGGCCCCTTTATTGGCTGGTTCCGGTTTTCCAGGTCCCCCCCTGGGGGATTGAGGGGGCGGAACGGAGTAAACCGTCACCGGCGCCAGAAACCGGGCAGAAAGATAACGAGGACCGTGTAGAGTTCCAGGCGGCCCGCCAGCATGGCGAAGGAAAGGGCCCACTTGACGTAATCCTCCAGAAAAGAATAATTGTCCATCGGCCCAACCTTGCCGAAGCCGGGCCCGATTCCCCCCAGCGTTGTCAAGACTGCCGTAAAAGACGTGGTTATATCATGCCCGGCCGAAGCCACGATTGCCGTTACCGTGAGCAGCACAGCGATATAAAGAAAAAAGAACCCTGAAACGGAATAGACAATATCCTTTTTAACCATACCGCCGCTCAGCTTCAGGGTAAACACTCCCCGCGGATGTAACAGGAGCTTCATTTCATTGACAGCCTGTTTGAAGAGCACGACGATTCGCATCACCTTGATGCCGCCCGATGTTGAACCGGTGCAACCCCCGACAAACATGAGCATGAAGAGAATGATCTGGCCGAGGAGCGGCCATTGTTCAAAATCCTCTGAAGCAAACCCGGTTGAAGTCAATATGCTGGCCGTCTGGAATGAGGCATACCTGATACACTCTCCCACCGTATGGTGAATATTCCCGTAAAGAGAAAAGGCCGCCACAGCGGTTGCTGTAGCGAATATCAGCAAATACGCTTTTAATTCCGTGTCCCTCAATATCGGCTTGAACCTGCCGGTGATGAACCGGAAATGCAGGGTGAAGTTGATGCCGGCGAGAAGCATGAACACCGTGATGACTCCGTCTATATAGGCTGATTTGTAGTGACCCACGCCGGCGTTTTTCACCGAAAACCCACCGGTCGCCAGGGTGCCGAAGGTATGGGTCAGGGCGTCGAAGAGGTCCATACCCCCCAGCACAAGGAGGAGCGTTTCCGCCACGGTAAAACCGACATAGATGAACCAGAGGAGCTTCGCGGTTCCGGCGATGCGGGGCGTGAGCCTGTCCACCGTGGGGCCCGGCGCTTCCGCCTGGATGAGCTGCAGTCCCCCGACGCCCATGAGGGGCAGGATGGCCACCGTGAGGACGACGATCCCCATCCCCCCCAGCCAGTGGGTGAGGGAGCGCCAGAAGAGCATGGACCGGGGGAGCGACTCGATGTCGGTTAGAATGGACGCGCCGGTCGTGGTGAATCCCGATATGGTCTCGAAAAAGGCGTCCGTAAAGGAGGGGATGCTCCCCGAAAGGTAAAAGGGCATGGCGCCGATGAGTGACGCCAGCACCCAGCTCAGGGTGACCATGAGGAACCCGTCCCGGGTCGACAGTGACCCGGCCCTCTTCTTTCTCAGTATAAAAAATACCGCGGCAGAACAGGCCGCGGTGACGGCAATGGTCGCCGCAAAGGCGGCAAAGGAACGTTCCTCGCCGCAGTAGAGGGCGATCCCCGCCGGTACCGCCATGAAGCAGGAAATGATTATGAGGAGTATTGAAATTATTTTTGCAAGTACAAGGGGATTCATGGCGCTCCGCCCGTCAGTCCTGGATGAACCGTTCGATTTCGGCGATCGAATCCTTGGCCGCCACCATGAGGACCAGGTCCCCCGGTTCAACAGCCATGTTGCCGTGGGGGAGGATGTTCTTCTCGCCGCGGACCACGGACAGGATGAGGGACTGCTTCGGGAACTCGAGGTCCCTGAGGCGCCTGCCCACCATGCCGCTTTTTTCGTTAGCGAGGAACTCGATGACCTCCGCCTTGCCGCCGAAGATGCTGTGGAGGCTTTTGATGTTCCCCCGCCTGATGTACTTCATGATGGCGTCGACGGTGCTGTTTTTAGGGCTGATGGCCACGTCGATGTCGAGGCGCGACGCGATGGAGAGGTACCCCGCGTTGGTCACCAGGGCGATGGTCCGCTTGACCCCCATGATCTTGGCGTAGAGGCTCGCCAGCATGTTGAGTTCCTGGTTGTCCGTGACGGCCACCATCAGGTCGCGGCTGCCGAGGTCCTCCTCCTCGAAAATGGTTTCGTCCGATATGTCGGCGTTCAGCACCAGGGCGTCGGGGAACCGGTCCGAGAGGACCTTGCAGCGGTCGTAATTCGTCTCGATGATGGTCATGTTCCTCCCGGTCCTGATCAGGTACTGGCAGGCCAGCTCGCCGATGCGGCCGCCCCCCACGATGGCGATGCGGTCTATCGTCTCCTGCCGCTTTCCCGCCTGGATGAATATCCGCGTGAAGTCCTTCTGCGTGGCCAGGAGGTAGATGTTGTCATGCTCCCTGATGACGGTGTCTCCCGTCGGAATTATGAATTCGTTGTCGCGCACGATGCCCGCCATGAGGAAGGGCTCCTTTATGCCGTGGCGGATGTCCTTCACGGCCTTGTTGGCGAAATAAGACGCCATGCTGACCACGACGTTCCTCATCTGGAGATCGGTGTTCTCGAAGAGCATCACGTCGCTGTCGGCGCCCAGGGCTATGGTATTGGCGATCTGCCGCGCCGTCTCCACCTCGGAATTGACGATATAATCAATCCCGAGAAAAGACTTTTCCATGATCTTGGCCCGGGAATAGTCGAGGTTCCTCACCCGGGCTATTTTCACCGGCGCGTTGAATTCGCTCGCCACCAGGCCGCAGGCGATCATGTTGACCTCGTCGGAATTGGTGACGCTGATGAAAATGGAGGATTCATCCAGGCCGGCGTGCCTCAGCGCCGAGATCCCGGCGCCCTCCTCGTTCACCACGATGCAGTCGAGCCTGCCCGCGACGTATTTGGCCCGTTCCGGGTCTTTCTCGATTATCACGACATCCTTGCCCTCGGAGATCAGCTGGGTTGCGATCTGCACCCCCACGACCCCGGCGCCGAGTATCACTGCGCGCATAAGTACAGCACCCAAATCATGATAGGTTATGAAAAAACGTCTGATTACATTAAAGCATGCATGGCAATTACTGTCAAGAAATTGAAAGGGGGGCCGCGCGAGGTAAAAAATATTGAAAGCGGGGATTTCCCGTGAAAAAACGCCGTAGAGCGTTCCGAAGGAGCGCGCGACGGCTTTTATGTCCGGCCGTCCGAGAAAACCACGGCCGTCAGAATCAGTAATCCGCCCCGCGCTTCGGCTTCAGGTCGTTAATCAGGCTGTCGACGATGCCGATGTCAAAGGAAGCGCCGCACTCGGGGCAGATGAAGACGATCCGTATCCCCTCCGGGTCCTTCCTGAAGGCCGCGTGGAAACCGCGGGTATACTCGCACGACGGGCACATCCTGAATTCATCCATATAGCCACCTCGGGCGTATAGTACAACGCGCTGTTGTATATTGCAATTCTTTTTCAGAGACAGGGCCCTGGACACCAAAGCTGTAATTCGTTGACAATGAAATTATTGTTTGACAAATCCTTTCTTAAAGCTATGTAACAGGTTTATCTATTACCATTATCATTACAGTACTGGCCCATGAAATCAATCACGAGGGCATTCGGCGCCATTATGATTATCGCCACGATTATCGCGGCGCCGGCGTGCCGGAAGGGGGATTTCTCGAAGCAGGAAAAGGAGGCCGTGGCAATCGCCACCGGATGGGTCCATTTGATTGATGACAAAAAATACGCACAGAGCTGGGACGAGTCCGCCGGCATTTTCCGGAATGCGGCATCCCGCGATACATGGGTCAGGACCATGACTTCAACGCGAAAACCCTTCGGGGAGACCATTACCCGGACGCTTGATTCCAGGGTATACATGACGTCCCTCCCCGGGGCACCGGACGGAGAGTACGTGGTCATCGCCTTCAGGACAGCATTCCGGAACAGGAAACAATCCATAGAAACCGTCACCCCCATGAAGGACACTGACGGAAAATGGAGAGTTTCCGGTTATTATATGAAATAATACACTGAGCAAGAGCAATGAAATGAAACAGTGGTATGAATCGCTATTTGAAAATTACGCCAGAAAATACGATGAAGAATGCTTTGTCCAGGGAACGATGGGCGAATGCGATTTCATAGAGAAAGAAATCGGCTACAACAAGACAAAGGAGATCCTTGACATCGGGTGCGGCACCGGGAGGCACTCAATCGAGCTCTCGAAGCGGGGCTACAAGGTCACCGGCGTGGACCTGTCGGAATCCCAGCTGGCCAGGGCCAGGGAAAAGGCCCTTGAGGAAAACCTGAAGATCGACTTCCGGAAACATGATGCGCGGGACCTGCCCTTCAGCGGCCAGTTCGACCTGGCCATCATGCTCTGCGAGGGGGCGTTCCCCCTCATGGAAACGGACGAGATGAATTTCCGGATACTGCAGAGTGCCGCTAAAAGCCTGAAGCCTGAGGGGAAGCTCATTTTTACGACTCTCAATGGTCTCTTCCCCCTGTTTCATTCCGTGAAGGATTTTCTCGCCTCTGCATCGAAAGAAGGGAACGCGGCCTATGACGGACATTCCTTCGACCTGATGACCTTCCGCGACCACAATACTACAATCATTGAGGATGATTCGGGGAACAGGAAGGAGCTGCAGTGCAACGAGCGGTACTACGTACCGTCGGAGATCACCTGGCTCCTCAAATCGCTCGGATTCAGAACGATAGACATCTACGGCGCGAAGCTGGGCGCTTTCAGCAGAAACGACCGGCTGACCACGGAGGATTTCGAGATGCTGGTCATAGCCGTGAAGTAACAAACGGGGGAGTATCATGAAAGACGCGGAAAAGCTGGACCTCCATGTGGACATGGAGAAGATCCGCAACCATGCGGAATACGGGGATTTTTGGAACAGGGTCGGCGCGATCGAGGTCCGGTGCGTTGAAAAAACGAGGAATGCCCGCACAACGTGGGCGATGTGTTCATATTCAAAAATCCCTATCAGGAACCGCAGGGCGTGTGCGAGGCCCTGATGCATGCATTGAAGCTTTACACCTGGCGGGTTACCCTCGGGTTCCCGTCATGGAACAGCGAAAACCGGAAGATCTACAAGCTCCACTGCCCGGACCCGAAGGGGACCGTGTGGGAGATGAAAAAGATATGAAGATAACCCACGACCGGACAATCGAGATACGCGCGACGCCGGAGCAGGTCTATGAATACATCGAGACCATGCCGGACAAGTTCCCCACCTTCAGGCTCTTCGATACAAAGCCCCTGCTGTTCCTCAGGATAGCGATGGTGGACGGGATGAAATCCGCCCTGAAGGTTATCCGGGATGACTCATATTGGCAGGACAGGATGAATAAAGAAGCGGAGCCCCTCAAGATCGGCTCAACCTTCGGCCCCTTCACCTTCATAGAAGCAAAGAAGCCGGAGAAATACTATTTTTCATTGAACTCGTTTTTCTTCGAGGGCGTGACAGGGTACAAGATCGTTCCCGGCGCAAAGGGTACCATCCTCCATTTTGATCTCTGCACCGACACCACAAAGGCATTTCAAATCGCGTGGATACATGCGATCATGCCCGTTCATTATATTCTCGCAAGGATTGTCCTCGGGAACATCAAGACGGGCGTGGAATCGAAAACAGGCGCCAAGGATAAATCCTGATGGTTTCACCAAGGTAATGGCCATGAACAAAAAGAAAATCAAAACTATTGTTTTCAGGCCGTGGAACATCCTGGTCGTCATCGGCTTTCTCGGCCTTGCCATAGGAATAACAAAAAATAAAATCACCATCCCGGAACTGCCCGGCCGCTATTTTCACGCCGGAGGGATCATCTTCTCGCTGTGCGGGCTGGCCTATTTCTTAAGAAACTTGATCCGCTACCTGCGATCATACGGCTGGAACGCCACCCGGGCAATAATCACCGCTTCTCAGGTGAACGAAATCGACGATTCCGAGGGAGTACAATACCAGCCGCAGATTTCCTATACATATCATGTCGGCGTAATGGAGTATTCCTCCACCAGCATCTATCCTACCGGAAGCTGGAGCTCATCCTTTCCCTCTATTGCATTAAAAACGGTTAGCAGGTACCCTGCAGGAAAAACCGTCCAGGTCTATTATGACCCTTCACGGCCCGAACAAGCCTTCCTAGAGAGAAAAGGCCTGTTGTTCATTATTATCGGCCTGTTCACATTTGCCATAACGCTTGCCGTGTTCTCCCTTGCCCTTGCCGGCTTCATACAGGTATAAGGGCCCCGCACCATGCTCGGAACCATAAACCTCGCCACCTTCATCGTCACCGGCATCGGCCTGAACCTGTACCCCGGTCCCGACACAATGTACATCATCAGCCGCAGCCTATCCCAGGGAAAGCGGGCGGGGATACTGTCCGCCCTGGGGATAAGCACCGGCGGCCTGTGCCACACCCTTCTCGCGGGCATAGGCCTGTCGTCGATCCTGCTCGCATCACCCCGGGCTTTTCAGTTCGTGCGGACAGCCGGCGCGCTCTACCTGGTGTACCTTGGCATCCGGTGCCTCCTCGGCGGGAAACGTAACGATGAAATGAACACCGATACCTATCTGGCTCGCCAGTCCGGCCTCCAGATATACCGGCAGGGAGTGCTGACGAACCTCTTCAACCCGAAGGTGGCGCTCTTTTTCCTCTCGTTCCTGCCCCAGTTTGTCGATCCGGTAAACAACTACGGCTTCATATCCTTCCTGTTCCTGGGAAGCATTTTCCTGGCGACAGGCACTGTCTGGTGCCTCATGATCGCGGCATGCTCCTCCCTGATCTCGGAAAGGCTGCGGCGGAGCAGTAACGCCGTCCATTACCTGGAAAAAGCGACGGGGGTTCTCTTCATTATCCTGGGATTATTGATATTTTTTTAGCAGCACTAAACTTTATGGCAGTGCACCGGCGGCAGGGCCATGATACATGGCATAAATTTTATCCTTGCAAAATTATTACTATTGACAATATAGGGGTATCGAATTAACCACGGGTAACTTTACGAGGAGCAGCGCAACCCCATGCCAGCCAGAGCCTACCTTATCCTGGAAGACGGTTCCGAGTTCGAAGGCGTCGCCTTCGGCTACGAGGGAGAGACCATCGGCGAGGTGGTGTTCAACACCTCCATGAGCGGCTACCAGGAGGTCCTCACCGATCCTTCCTATAACGGCCAGATCGTTGCCATGACCTACCCGATGATCGGCAATTACGGCGTGAACCCGGAAGACGTTGAATCGGACCGCATCCAGGTCGCGGGCTTCGTGGTGAAGGAGTACAGCAAGACCTATTCGAACTTCCGCGCCACGGGCTCCCTGGCGCAGTACCTCATCGACGCGAAGATCCCCGCCATCGAGGGGATCGACACCAGGAAGCTCACCCTGCACATACGCGACAAGGGCGCCCTCCGCGGCGGCATATTCCTCGACAGGAAAAACGCCGTCCAGAGGCTCCTCGCACATCCCCTGATGGAAGGGCTCGACCTGGCCTCGGGGGTCTCCTGCACAAAGCCCTATGACTTCGGGACCATCGACAGATCCAGGCCCCTCATCGGCGTGTACGATTTCGGCGTGAAAACGAACATCCTCCGCCTGCTGTCCCAGTCGGGATTTTCGGTGCGGGTGTATCCGTCGACAACGCCCCTTGATACGATCATGAAGGATGGCGCGAAGGGAATATTTCTCTCCAACGGCCCCGGCGATCCTGACGCCGTCGGATACGGACGGGACCTGGTGCGCGGCATAGTGGAAAAGCGCGTCCCCACCTTCGGCATCTGCCTGGGGCACCAGATCCTCGGCCTGGGGCTGGGGGGCAAGACCTACAAGCTCAAGTTCGGCCACCGCGGCGCCAACCAGCCGGTGAAGAACCTGCTGACCGGTAGCGTGGAGATATCCTCGCAGAACCACGGCTTCGCCGTCGACTATGAATCGCTGAAGCACGATCCGGACATAGAGATCACCCACATCAACCTGAACGACAAAACCGTGGAGGGTCTGCGCCATAAAAAGCTTCCCATCTTCTCGGTCCAGTACCACCCGGAGGCGAGCCCGGGCCCCCAGGATTCGCACTACCTCTTCGGCCAGTTCCACAAGATGGTGTGCGGCGACTGAGCCGCGCCCGGCGCCTCACCCCTTATTCAATTCGTTCAGCACCTGGATGAGCATATCGATCTTTTTCACCGCATTTGCCCGCTGGACGGGGGTGACCAGGTCGCGGTCAAACCTGAGGAACGCCCCGGCTATGGCCCGGTCGCGGCGCTCAGATCTCTCGCGGTAGTAGTCCGGGTAGGACCGCTCCGAATCGATCGTCATGCGCCTGATGTAATCCCTGAGGGTTTCCCGGCCAGGCCTCCCCCTGAGGAGGGTTATGAACTCGGCCTGCCGCTCCCGGTACATGCGGATCCGGTCGCGGTCAAGGTTGTCGACCTGGCGCACGCCCCGGGCGATCTCGTCCTTCTGCTTCTCCGTCAGGGTGCCGTACAGGAACTCCATCATCCGCGCCGCGGTCCGCTCCATCTCGCGGAAACGCTTTTCATCGCTTACTGCCGATTCCTTTTCCATTTTGACGATGCTCTCATCGAACCTGCGCTTCATGCGGTCAACCTGGCCCTGGTCAAGGGACAGAAGATATTCCACCACGTCCCCGGAGGTGGCGTTGAAGATGTCGGCGCCGTGGCGCTCAAAGCGCTGCCGCATCCAGTCCAGGTCAGCCTCCCGGAGGCCGGCGGCCATGCGCGGGCGCAGGTCCCTGAGGGTCGCGGCGTACCGCGGCAGCTCGCGGCCGCGGTGCCATTTCATGAAGGCGTCGATCTTCTGCCGGAGCAGAAGCTCCTGCTCCGGCTTCGGGTCCGTGTAGTCAGCCACCATGCGGTATATGATGGAATCCATGGAATTGTAGATGAACTTGTACAGGGCGCCTTCACAGCCGGTGGCCGTGACAAGGATAATGAGCAGCGGTATGATATATTTTTTCATGCGGTGACCCCTCTTTCATCGGGCTGGGGCGGTCCTTCCTCCCCGGCCGGGTACTATCTTTGACAACAAAAAGCCCGGTTTTGTTTCACCGGATCCCGGTATTAAATATATCCGGCTTATCCATTCCCGGCAGAGGACACCCCGACCTCAGGGCAGAGGCCCCGACATGGGAGCCTACGAGCAGTAATCGATAGAGGCGTATTTTTTTATCCTGCCGAAAAAAAAATCTTTCATGAAATAAACCGGCCCTTCGTTACCTCCATGACGGCACCCCGGCGTGCCGCTCCGGGCCGCGGCCCGGGGTAACATCACACAATTGGAGGTACCATGAACAAAATAAAGAAAATGTTTTCTCCAGCGCTGGCATTAATGCTGTTCCTCTCGTGCCAGTATGAAAATGGAGGATCAAGCAAGGAGGAGCGGTCATCCCTTCTCAGCCTTACATCGGAGAGCGGTCCTGCCGACGATACGCCCGTTCCCCGCTTCAGCCTGACAGACCGGAAACTGGCCCTGCCCCAGCAGAAGAAAAAATGGACGGTCCTTGTCTACATGGACGGGGACAACAACCTTTCGCGCTATTCATCGAAGGATATAAAGGAGATGATGGCTTCCGGTTCTGACGGCGCCATGAATATCGTCGTCCTCTGGGACAACGATCCGTCCCAGGACGTCCAGGGAACGGCGGAGCGCCACGGCTATTATTACGTTGAGCGCGGCGGCGTGACCCTCATCAGGGACACGGGCGAGGTCAACATGGGCGATCCCCGGACCGCCCGGGACTTCATCGCCCACGCGGTGAAAAATTTTCCCGCAGAGCATTATCTCTGGATCTGGTGGAACCATGGCGGCGCCGTGGACCGCGCGGCACGGACAAAGGGAATATGCTGGGACGACACCGACGGCGGCGACCATCTCACCGAAGTCGAGCAGAAGGATATCATGCTGTTCTTCAAAGGCAGGGCGGGAAAGAAGATCGACATCGTCGGCTTCGACGCCTGTCTCATGGCCACGGCGGAAACCGCATACCAGTACAAGGACGTGGCTTCCTATCTGGTGGCTTCCGAACAGACTGAACCCGGCGACGGATGGGATTATGCCTTCCTTTCCAGGATCAAGGCAAACCCGTCCCTTTCTGCGAGGAGTGTTGCGATACAGGCCCTCTCCTATTATAAAAATTATTACGTCAGGCAGGGGGAGGAGGACGCGACCATGTCCGTGCTGTACCTGGCGTATGCCGGCCCGCTGGGCCGCTCCCTCGGAGACTTTGCGGCAGCGGCGCGGTCAGGCGTCACATCCGCCGCGACCTACCGCGCGCTTTCAAAGGGGCTCCCCATGTTCGGATTTTACAGCGATGGAGACCGCAATTGCTATTTCACCAAGGACCTGTACGGTTATCTGAAAGCCGTGCAGGGATCCTCAAAGGTCGCCGCCGCTGTCAGGGAAAAGGCGGGCTCCTGCATGGGCCTTATCGCGGGCGGGAAGCTCGTGGTGTCGGAGTGGCACGGATCGGCATGGAAGGACGCGGCCTCCGGCACCGCCATCACGCTTAAAAGCGCCACCGCTGTTTACCGCGCGCTGGACCTCTGCGCGGACACGCAGTGGGACGAGTTCCTGAACTGGGCGAAGTTTCCGGCCAATGATTATGCATTCTGATTGTGATCCGGAGACGGACCGGTATTTTGTTCTGACAGGGTCGGGTTTAAACCCGGCCCTATCGGGCACCCGCCGCTTTTTCCCCCAGTTCGAAGGCGTTCTTCCTGGCCTTCTCGTCCTTGAGGATGTCTCCCTTGTCGTTGGCCGAGGCCATGACCGCCCCGAGCCAGCGCAGGTTCGTGAACTCCGCGGTTGTTTTGAAGCTGTGTACTATCGGGTCTGCGGTATGGACATTGGCGTCCCCACACACCGTGATCAGGCCGATGCCCTTGTTCTTCATCCTGGGATAATACTGCTTCTGCCATTTCCATTCAGCGTCAAAGAGCGCGTGCCACCTGTCCAGGTACGCCTTCATCTGCGCGGTCATGGCCCAGAAATAGACCGGCACGCTGTGGATTATGGCGTCAGCCTCCACTATCTTCTTGTGAATCTCCGGCATGTCGTCTTTCAGGATGCAGAGGCCGGTTTCGTTGCATTTCTTGCAGTCCTTACATCCAAAGATCTTCATTCTATCCAGGATGATTTTTTCCACCGCGGCGCCCGCCTTTTCCGCGCCGGACAGGGCATCGTCAAGGAGAACATCGCTGTTGCCGCCGACCCGCGGGCTTCCCATGATGCCGAGCACCTTCATTTTGGACCTCCAGGGAGTATTAACATTTATTAAATAAAGACAGCCCCTTGATGCCGCTGTCCAGCGCTTTTTGGATTGATAACTCCCATGGCCTCTCTGCCGGTTTAGTAACAAATCCGGCATAAATGCTCTTCCTTTCGGTGTAATTTCACGATAATTAATTGACATCACCGCCGTACCTGCAGATTGATTACACAACGGCAATCGGGTAAAACATGACCATCAACTACTTCATCTCGGCCTTTATCCTGGGCGTCATCGTGGCAATCCCCCCGGGATCGGTCACGGTCATCGCCTGCCAGCGGG